>NZ_JAKEVZ010000001.1:0-616356 GCF_021491425.1 Mariniradius sediminis
CCAGTTCCTGAACCTTAATCTTCTTGAATTCCTCAGAAAAACACCTGTGTCTCCTGATCTCCAATTTTGATGCTCGCTTTTTCATACGGTTGACGTTTTTTTGTCAACCTATATCAGGCATGCACACCTCGTACTTTGTACTTCGTACTTGGTACATCGTACATCCAACCCTCGTACTTCCTACTTCACTGCCATCTTATATCTCTCCGCCACCGCGTTCCAATCCACGAGATTCCAAAATGCCGTGATGTAGTCGGGCCTTCTGTTTTGGTATTTGAGGTAGTAGGCATGTTCCCATACGTCCAAGCCCAATATCGGCGTGCCCTTCACGTCGGCCACGTCCATCAGGGGATTGTCTTGGTTGGGTGTAGAGCTCACGACCAGCTTCTTGTTGGCATCGACAGAAAGCCATGCCCATCCTGAACCGAAGCGGGCTTTGGCTGCATCTTCAAACTTTGTCTTGAATGCCGCGAATGAACCGAAATCAGCAGCAATGGCCTTTGCCAAGTCCCCTGTGGGCTCGCCACCACCTTTGGGCGACATGATTTTCCAAAACAACTCGTGGTTGTAATGACCGCCCCCATTGTTCCGCATCTTGACGGAGTATTTGGAAATGTTCTTCATCACGTCCTCCAAAGGCTTGCTGGTATCCACCTTTTCGTCGCGCGCTGCATCTTTCAGGTTGTTGGCGTAGGCTGCGGCATGCTTGGTATAATGAATTTCCATGGTCATGGCATCTATATGCGGCTCAAGGGCATTGTAGGCATATGCCAAAGGCGTCTGCGCAAATCCCGTTTGGGCAAGGAACTTCGGACTTCTCCTTGGCTGATTGGCAATAGCAGAAACCGATGGAAGTCCAATCAATCCCGCACCTATCCCCAAAGCCAAGGTAGCCTTGGCGCCTTGGTCCAAAAATTTCCTTCTATTCGGGTCAAAAGATTTCTTTTTCATGGATTTGTAGTTCTTGTGTTTAAAATGGAAAGAGGCTCAAGTTAACCAAATCGTCCACATTATGAAACGGAAAGTCGGACAGAACGTCCTATTTCCTGACAACTTGGTTATGTTTGCAGAACAGTCAAATTGTTGGTTTGGTTTTTGAAAAAAGAAAAATCCTGCCGCAACAAGGTTTTCACATGGAAATTACTTTCTACAAATACCAAGGAACCGGAAACGATTTTGTCATGATCGACGATCGGTCCGAAGCCTTCCCCGAAAGGGATCTTGCCTTGGTGCAGCGCCTCTGCGACCGGAGGTTTGGCATCGGCGCGGACGGGCTGATCCTGATCCGAAACAAGCAAGACTACGACTTCGAAATGATATATTACAATGCTGACGGCTCGCAAAGCATGTGCGGCAATGGGGCGCGCTGTGCGGTTGCTTTCTCGAAATTTCTTGGGATCATCGATCAGCGTACTTCCTTTTGGGCCATCGATGGCGCCCATGATGCGCGCATGGCCGGAGATTGGGTGGAATTGGGCATGCGGGACGTCCTTAGCCTCAGCAATACAGGTGTCGATTTCTTTGTCAACACAGGCTCTCCGCACCATGTCCGCTATGTCGAGAATGTGGCGGATTATCCTGTGTTTGAAGAAGGCAGGAAAATCCGGTACGCCAGTGAGTATGCCCCGGGTGGCACCAATGTCAATTTCATCACACCGCTTTTGGGAGGCGAGCTGTTTGTCAGGACCTACGAACGGGGTGTGGAAAACGAGACACTTTCCTGTGGAACGGGCGTGACTGCCTGCGCCTTGGTCTATGGCTTCCAAAACCAACTCAATGAAGTCAACATCAAAACCCCCGGGGGAAATCTCCGTGTGAGATTTACAAAAGCGGCGGACGGGAGCTTCACTGATATCCTGCTGATCGGTCCTGCAGAGCAAGTGTTTGAGGGGAAAATCAGCGTGCAGTGATCAGTTGGCAGTTTTCTTAGATTGAATGCAGTATTTAACTCCAGGTTTTCCAGTCAGGATTTGATAGACGGGAAGCCGGGATTCGATTCCTAATTATTCATAAAAAGGGCGTAATTTTAGGCCCGCATTAGCTAGACAGAAATTATGTTAGAATTTGTCGCCAAGGGATTGGCAAAAATATTCGGAACCAAGTCGGAAAGAGATGTCAAGGAATTCAGTCCAAAAGTAGCTTTGATCAATCAGGCTTTCGAGAAACTCAAAAGTCTGAATGACGAGCAACTAAGGGCAAAAACAGCCGAAATCAAGGCTATCATCGACGCGGACCTCAAGTCAATCGACGAGAAAATTGCAGGCATCCGCGCACAGATTGCTGCCCTTGCACCGGAGAAGGTCCATGAAAAGGATGCCCTTTTCACAGAAATAGACAAAACGGAAAAATCCAGAGACGAGGCTTTGGAACTCGCACTTGACAAAGTGATGGTGGATGCCTTTGCCATTGTCAAGGAAACGGCAAGGAGGTTCAAGGAAAACGGCAAATTGGTGGTCAAGGCAACCTTGCGTGACCGCGAACTCGCTGCCAAAAAACCAAATATCGAGATCCAGGGAGAAGATGCCATTTGGCACAACAAGTGGATCGCCGCCGGCAATGAAGTGGTATGGGACATGGTCCACTACGACGTACAGCTTATCGGTGGTATGGTACTCCACAAGGGAAAAATCGCCGAGATGGCGACAGGTGAGGGTAAAACACTCGTTTCCACACTGCCAGCCTACCTCAATGCGCTTTCAGGCCGCGGTGTCCATATCGTCACCGTCAACGATTACCTCGCCAAAAGGGACTCCGAATGGAACGCCCCGCTTTTTGAGTTCCATGGCCTTACTGTCGACTGTATCGACAAGTACCCGCCAAACTCCGATCTCCGCAGGAAAGCTTATGCCTCCGATATCGTCTATGGTACCAACAACGAGTTTGGCTTCGATTACCTCCGGGACAATATGGCCCGTGACGCCAATGACCTTGTACAAGGTAAGCACCACTACGCGATGATTGACGAAGTGGACTCGGTTCTGATTGATGATGCGCGGACGCCTTTGATCATTTCCGGTCCGGTTCCCCGTGGCGACCAACACGAGTTTATGGACATGAAGCCAAGGGTTTCGACCTTGGTCGACGAACAGCGCAAGCTCGTTCAGGGCTACCTCAACACCGCCAAGAAACTCATCCAGGAAGGCAATGAAAAAGAGGCAGGTTTGCCGCTTTTCCGCGCTTACCGCGGTATGCCGAAATACAAGCCATTGATCAAGTACCTTTCCGAGCCTGGCATCAAGGTCATTCTCCAAAAAACAGAGAACTATTACCTCCAAGACAACAAGCGGATGATGCCTGAGGCTGACCAACCCTTGTTGTTTACCATTGACGAAAAAACAAACACCGTCGAGCTTACCGACAACGGCATCGAGGTCATCACCCAGAAAAACGAGAATCCCAACTTCTTCATCCTGCCGGATATCGGTACTGTGGTGGCCGAGTTGGAAAAAGATACCACCATCGATGATACCGAAAAGCTGATCCGCAAAGAGGAAATTATCAAAGACTATGGCGTCAAGGCGCAGCGTATCCATACGGTCAACCAATTGTTGAAGGCTTATTGCATGTTTGAGAAGGACACTGAGTACATCATTGTGGATGGAAAAGTGAAAATCGTCGACGAACAGACAGGCCGGGTGATGGAGGGAAGAAGGTATTCCGATGGTCTCCACCAAGCGATCGAAGCGAAGGAAAACGTTAAAGTCGAAGACGCGACCCAGACCTATGCGACGATTACCTTACAGAACTACTTTAGAATGTACCACAAACTTGCCGGTATGACCGGTACCGCAGAGACCGAAGCGGGTGAGTTTTGGACGATTTACAAGTTGGACGTGGTGGTCATCCCAACCAATAGGCCCATCATCAGAAAGGACAAGGAAGACAAAGTCTACAAAACCGTCCGCGAGAAGTTCAACGCCGTCGCTGACGAAATCAAGGAACTGACGGATGCCGGCAGACCAGTACTAGTAGGTACGACTTCGGTTGAAATATCGGAAGTACTCAGCCGAATGCTAACGTTGAGGAAGATTCCGCATCAAGTATTGAACGCCAAGCAGCATGCCCGTGAAGCCGATATCGTAGCCGAAGCGGGTAAGGCAGGGACGGTCACCATCGCCACCAACATGGCTGGTCGTGGTACGGATATCAAGTTGACGCCCGAATCCAGAAAAGCAGGTGGATTGGCGATTATCGGTACGGAAAGACACGAATCCAGACGTGTGGACAGGCAGCTGAGAGGTCGTTCCGGTCGTCAAGGAGACGTAGGTTCCTCACAGTTCTTTGTTTCCTTGGAAGACAACCTGATGCGTTTGTTTGGCTCCGATAGGATAGCCAAGTTGATGGATAGGATGGGATTGGAAGAGGGCGAAGTGATCCAGCACTCCATGATTACCAAGTCCATCGAACGTGCCCAAAAGAAAGTCGAAGAAAACAACTTCGGTGTCAGGAAGCGTCTCTTGGAGTACGATGACGTGATGAACTCCCAAAGGGAAGTCGTGTACCGCCGTCGTAGAAATGCCCTCAAGGGTGAGCGACTCGAGCTCGACATCCTCAATGTCATGTACGATGTCGCCTTTGACCTGGTCACCATGGGCAAGTCCACCTTGGATGCCGACAACCTCAGGGTCAATATTTACAGTTCCTTGGGTATCGACCATCCATTCACGGAGGATGAATTGAAAACCAAAGAGGCCAACGTGCTGACGCAGCAGTTGTTTGACGCGGCCTATGCGCATTATACCAACAAGAACCAGCGAATCCTCCAAAAAGCGCTCCCTGTACTCAGGGATGTGTATACCCAAAGAGGCGCTACGGTAAAAGAGATCATGGTACCCATTACCGATAATTTCAAGCAAATCGGCGTGGTGATCAACCTCGAATCCACCGTCCAAAACGAAGGCAGGGACTTGATCCGGGCGATTGAGAAGAATGTGACTTTGGCGATTATTGACCAGAACTGGAAGGAACACCTTCGCGATATGGACGACCTGAAGCAGTCGGTTCAAAATGCCGTCTATGAGCAGAAGGATCCGCTGTTGATCTACAAATTCGAAGCCTTCGAGATGTTTAAGCGCTTTGTAGGCAAGCTCAATGAGGACACGATTTCATTCATTTCCAAGGCAGATCTGCCTGCCCAAGATCCAAGCCAAGTAAAGGCAGCGCAGGCACCGAGAAGGGAAGAGCCCAAAATCCAGACTTCCAAGGAAGAAGTCCACAGCACTCTCAATCCAGGTGCAGCAAGGCAGGCGGCAGCCGCGGTCGCAAACAGGACTGCGCCTCCGCAAATCGTGGCACCAAGAAAATCTGAACGCTCATATGGACGCAACGACAAAGTGTCGGTACAGTATCCGGATGGCAAGGTTCTCAAGGACGTGAAGTTTAAAAGCGTCGAGCAAGATGTAGCTGCCGGCAAATGCGTTGTCCTCGAACATTAACAAAAACATCATGAAAGGACCACTTCTTCTATCTTTCATAGCCGTAATTTTATTGGGTTCCTGCAGCCTGCTCAAAAAGCCCGCAGCAACCGCCAATGAGTTTGGTTCCTATTCGGAAAGTTTGGATGAAACGCGAATCACATTTCCTGATTTGGAAGAGCAGCTTGCCAAGGACGTGGAGGAAGAGGTGAAGCCGAGTGGTTCTTTGGCGGTGGATGAGGAATTGGGAATTGCTTTGGATCGCTTGAAGCAAACCAACGAAGCGGAGATGTATTGGAGCGGATTCACGGTTTTGGTATTCAGTGGAGTGGACAGGGATTTGGCATTCAAGACCAGAAACGAGCTTTTCACCTATTTCCCCGAATTCAAGACCGACATGCAATACCAACAGCCCCGCTACTTAATTAAAGTCGGGAAGTTTGCCAACCGGATCGAAGCCCTGTCATTTTACCACCAACTCAAACCCCAATTCCCTTCGGCCAGAATTATCCAGGATAGGTTTGTGAGAGAGGGATATGTTCTACCAGAAGTCAAGCCAATCGATGGTAATCAATAGAATCAAAACCATAGCCCGGCAAATCAAGCAGGAGACGATTGAGTCTAGAAGACACTTACACGCTCACCCTGAGCTTTCATTCCAAGAACATCAGACGGTAGCATTTGTAGAGAAAAAGCTTCGCGCCTTTGGTATCAATCAATTGGAAAAAAAGGCTGAAACCGGTTTGGTGGCCTTGGTCGAGGGAAAAAACCCCGGGAAAAAGACCGTCGCGCTTCGGGCCGACATGGACGCACTTCCCATCATTGAACAAAACGAGGTTCCCTACAAATCCCAAAATCATGGGGTCATGCATGCCTGTGGGCATGATGTGCACACGGCCTCCTTGTTGGGTGCGGCGAAAATCCTTCATGAAATCCGGGATGAATTTGAGGGAACCGTGAAACTCATTTTTCAACCCGGAGAGGAATTGATCCCGGGTGGTGCTTCGCTCATGATCAAAGACAAAGCCTTGGAAAACCCCAAACCCTCGGGTATCATCGGACAGCACGTCATGCCGATGATTCCTGTTGGCAAAGTTGGCTTTAGAAAGGGCATGTACATGGCAAGCGCCGATGAATTGTACATTACGGTAAAGGGAAAAGGTGGACACGGTGCGATGCCAGAGACTTTGGTCGATCCTGTATTGATCGCCTCGCATATGATTGTGGCCCTGCAGCAAGTCGTCAGCAGAAATGCCTCCCCCAAGATCCCTTCTGTGTTGTCCTTTGGCCGCGTCGAAGCGCTCGGTGCTACCAATATCATTCCCAACGAGGTAAAAATCCAAGGCACTTTCCGTACCCTCAATGAAGACTGGCGGGCCAAAGCGCACCAACACATGCTACAAATTGCCCATGGCATTGTGGAAGGCATGGGTGGACAGCTCGATTTCGAAATCCGAAAGGGCTATCCTTTTCTCAAAAATGCCGATGCCTTGACGGAAAAAGCCCAGCAGGCAGCGATCGATTATTTGGGAGAAGACAATGTTTTGGACCTGGACATCTGGATGGCCGCGGAGGATTTTGCCTACTATACCCAAGAAATTGACGGCTGCTTCTACCGCCTCGGCACACGGAACGAATCCAAAGGAATTACCTCCGGAGTACATACGCCGACTTTCGATATCGATGAGGAAGCCTTGGAAATCGGCTCGGGCTTGATGGCCTTCATTGCCGTAAATGAACTCAAAAATTGATGCCTATCTCCTTTTCAAAAAGAAAGAAACACAATGCTCCTTAAAATCAAACAAATCGGATTCACCCTGTTACTGGTGCTCGGCCTTCAGATCAATTCCTTTGCCTGGGGACCTATCGGACACTATGTGATCGGGAAATTGGCGGAATGGCAAATGAAGCCAAAGACCGTGAAAAAAGTGGAGGCCGTCCTGCAGCAGGAGTCCATTTCCGGCGTCGGGGTATGGATGGACAATATCCGCTCGGACAGGAAATATGACTATACCAACACCTGGCATTGGGTCACTACAGCGGATGGAAACTATGATCCTGCGATTCAGGAACCGGCGGGAGATGCCTACAGTGCATTTTTGAAAATCAAGGAGACACTCAAAAAAGGTGGTCTAAGCCCTGAGGAAGAAAGAGACCAACTCCGCATGCTGATCCATATCGTCGGTGATTTGCACCAGCCATTCCACGTAGGCAAGCCGGGAGACCGTGGCGGAAACGACGTCAAGGTGACTTTTTTCAACAAAGAGACCAACATCCACGCGATTTGGGATTCTGACCTGATCGAGGGCAAAAAGATGAGCTACACCGAAATCGCCACAGAACTCCAAAAACGCATCACCCCAGCCAAAATTTCCCAATACCAATCCGCAGGTCCGCCGGAATGGCTGAAGGAAGCCGCAGCAATGAGGCCCGACATGTATGATATTCCAGAAAATGGGCGGATAGGGTATGAGTACATTTACAAGCACTACCACCACGTCGAGGAGCGACTCACTGCGGCGGGCATTCGTCTGGCGCAGGTTTTGGAAGAAATTTACGGTTAGAATCCCACACTTATGCCTTGGACCAATTACCACCACCACTGCAAATACTGCGACGGCGTGGGGGAATTGGAAGAACATGTGCAGGAGGCCATCAGGCAAAACATAGGGAGCCTAGGCTTCACTTCCCACAGTCCGGTGCCGTTTGATACGACGTGGTCGATGAAGGAAGCGGATTTTGCTGCGTATCTCCGGGATTTGGAAGCGGTAAAGTCCAAGTATTCGGACCGCATCGAAATCTACAAGGGACTGGAAGTAGACTTTTTGGAAAAGTGGCCGCGGCAAATCAAATCATGGACAGATAGGGGCAAACTGGATTTTACGGTCGGTTCAGTCCATTTCGTCAAGGAATTTGATGATGGCAAACCTTGGGAAATTGACGGCACCCTCGAGCTGTTCCAAAAAGGCCTCAGGGAGATTTTTGAAGGCAATGTCCAAAAGGCAATCAGTTCTTATTTTGCCCTGACCTGCCAAATGCTGGAGAGAGACAAGCCCACCATCCTTGGGCATGTGGATAAAATCAAGATGCACAACAGCAAGTTTCCATTTTTTAATGAAGCTGATCGATGGTATCGCGACAGACTTACGGAAACGCTTCAGCTGGCGAAGAAATCCGACGTTATCGTCGAAGTCAATACCCGAGGAATCTATAAAAAGCGCACTTCAGAGCCCTATCCCGGAATCATTGGCCTGAAAATCATGCGGGAATTGGATATCCCTGTTTGCCTCAATTCAGACGCCCACCACCCTTCGGAGATCACCAAGGAATTTGAACAGACCGTCAAGCTTCTATTGGAAATTGGATTCCGTGAACTCATGGTTCTGAAGCAAGGCCAATGGTGCTTTGTTCCGCTGAAAGGCCTTGTATGATAGGTTCTTCAAAAGGTTGCTAATTTTTAGCCAATAATTACAGGAGGCCTCCTAACACATGATTTTGTGTTGAAAATTCTTCATAAATTACAAGAATCAAAATTCAACCAAACACGCTAGATATTTTTAATATGGAAGAAGCATCAGGTTTCTTACAGAAGTTTTTGGAATGGGCGGAAGTTTTCGGTCCAAAGTTGATTGGAGCCATTATCGTTTTCGTAGTGGGTCTTTATATTGTCAATTACCTCTCCGGAATGGTTTCAAAAGTCCTCAACAAGCGGGGAATTGACGTCTCATTACAATCATTTTTCAGCAGTCTTGTCGGTGTCGGTCTTAAGGTGCTTTTGCTGATTTCCGTGGCGGGCATGTTGGGCATTCAGACCACCTCCTTTATTGCTGTGATTGGTGCCCTGGGTTTGGCGGTTGGCCTGGCACTGCAGGGTTCTTTGGCAAATTTTGCCGGAGGTGTGCTGATTTTGGTCTTCAAGCCCTTTAAGGTCGGAGACTTGATTGAATCAAACGGGCAAACCGGCGTGGTCACCGAGATTCAGATTTTCAACACCGTGCTACTTACCGCCGAAAACAAAACCGTAATCTTGGCCAACGGTGCGGTTTCCAACAATACAATTGTCAACTTCACCCGTCACGGAAACCTTCGCGTGGACATCACCATGGCTGTGGCACCGGACGCCGACTTGACGGCAGCGAAATCAGTAGCATTGAAAGTCCTGGAGGACCACGAATTTGTCTTGAAGGATCCGGCACCGAGCGTCAATGTCTTGAAGATCGCGGACGGCATGGTAACCTTGGCAATCAGGCCCTACGCAAGCCCAGACCATTATTGGGACGTGTTTTTCTCCATACAGGAACGAGTCAGGGACGCCTTTGCCAACAACAAAATCGCCGGACCTGTACCGACGAGGGTCATCATCAATAAGACTTAGTAGCGTATTTCTTTTGTCCAAGCTTGTTTTAGTTTAAAAACAGGCTTGGATTGTTGCATTTTTTAATTTTCATCATGTAATTCACGAAAAAATAGGGATTTAAAAATCTGAAAATCACCCATTTCCCTCAGAGACGTATGCAAATCAGAAAAGGGCTTTTTTCGATTAGAATGGTCATGGCATATCTGTGCCTTCTTTTTCTACCCGTCATCGCCTACAGCCAAACTGCCCCCGCAGGTATGGCTAAAATCAAGATGGGGCCTACTGAGGATTTTGAAATGTTCTACGCCCAGTTTTTCGCAGACAGTACTTTCCAAGCTTCTCGAATCTATTTTCCCCTCCAAGGTTCCTATATGAAGGGCAGCGACGAATTCCGCTGGAAAGACGACGAATGGACCATGCTAAAAACGCCTAAGGACAGTCTCGACCTGTCCATATACAAATCAAAACGCAAGCAAAAATCCTACACCGTAGACGAGAAGGCCTGGTCCAAAAAGGAGGGCATGCTTTGGGACAGAAGATTCGCACTTCTGGGAAACCGATGGTTTTTGGTCTACGCTTTTGAGCGGCTTGAGTAGGGATTTGCTGTTATTTTTTCTTTGCCCTGAAGGTGCCGTTGGGTTGGACAAACATGGCTTCTTGCGGTGTTCCAGCCTCATTTACCACAAATTCTACTTTGAATCCTTCCAGGTTTTTGATCAGAAACTTGTTTTCTTCGACCGCTACGAGTTCATATTCGGGCTGTCCGGGCACGGTCAAGTATAGAATCGGATTTCCCCCCTTGAGGTAGAATTTGGCCACCATCCCAGCCAATTCATATTCCCCTGCCAGTTTTTCCAAATCCGCTTTCTCCATCGCCATCGCTTTTGGTGTCCGCTTGAATTCGATTGGATCCGTAGTGGGTTCGAATTTGACAATGAGGGACGCAATTTCCCCTTGGTCATTGGTTCGGAAGTTGAAGAAAAGAGGGATGGCTTGGGTCGTATCGGGCTTGCCATCCGCAAACTGGTAGGGCGCAAAGATATCGTAATGGTGATGCCTGAGCCATATTTTCCTCGTTTTCATCTGCGCAAAAAGCGAGTCGTTTTTGGTATAAACGTCCATCTTCCCATAGCCAGGGTTTTCATAATCACCCGTAAATTCCACCAATAGATGAGATGGTTTGGTGCCTTTCTTTTGGCTGGAGGTTTTGGTGGCCAAGGCTTCCTTTTCGGCCGCTTTTGCTTTGTCCGCCCGGTCTTTGTAGTATTTGTTCCAGTCGGTTTTCGACTCCTTCAGCATCCGGTCCGATATGATATTACGGACTAGATTGGGAATGACGGATCCGTTTTGATTGGCCAATACGACAATACCGACACTATCGGTTGGGAAGAAACTGACATTCGCGGAAAAGCCGTCGATATTGCCGCCATGGTCCACGCGATAATGGCCCTTGTAGGAAGATACAAACCATCCATAGCCATAGTTGCCGAATTGGATATCGGGAAACTCAGCGTCAGGAATATCCGAATTGATGATCATTCGCGAGCCCATGGCCTCTTTGACGTAGGATTCAGGAAGGATTTGCTTTCCTTGGAACTTACCTCCGTTGATCCACGTGATCGCCCAGTTTGACATTTCCGTCACGCTACTGTTGATACTTCCGGCAGGGCCCATCGCGGCGATATCGTAGTAGTCCATCTTCTTGATGATGCTGTCACTTAGGACTTGATAGCCAAATGCCGCGTCCTTTCCATTCTTTAGCCCATCTATGACCGTAGTGGATGTAGTCATATTCAAGGGCGTAAAAAAGTGCTCCTTGATGTTCTCATCCCAAGATTTCCCGGTGATCTTCTCCGTAATCACTCCCTGTGCCAAAAACATGAAGTTGTTGTAGTACCACCTTTCCCGCACCTTGGCGAAAGGCTCTTGGTCTGCAATCCGCTGAATCAGGCTGTCCCTGGAATTGCTTGGAAACAGATACCAACTGAAATCATGCCTTGGAAGACCCGTGCTATGGGTCATTAGTTCCTTGATCGTGATGAGGTTGTTCATCTCATTTGTCTTGAACTTCAGTTCGGGAATATATTTTATTGGACTCTCTCCAAATTCAAGTTTCTTCTGTTCCCGCAGTATTCCCAACAGACTCGAAGTAAAGGCCTTGGAGCTTGACCCAATCGCAAAAAGTGTATTCTGCGTTACGGGTAGTCTGTTTTCATAATCCCGGTATCCAAAGCCCTTGGCATAAACAATCTTGTCCTTTTCCACCACAGCCACGGCAAAGCCGGCAGCTTTCCAGGTTTCGAGCAGGACTTGCAGTTCCGCATCCAATCCCTTCAGCCGTGTATCTTCGATGGGCTTGCGCTGGGCGAAGGCTACATGAAAAGAGAGAAAAGCAATGATGGTAAGGAGATGGGCTTTCATTTGGCGTTGGTTTTGGTAGACCATCAATTTACCTGCTTTTTGGCAAAAAAAGATTGAAATCTACTTTTTATCTCTGACAACTAACATCGCCATGTGTGTCCTTCGGAGGAAAACTCGAGGCTTCGAAAATGATGAACCGAAATACCAAAAAAATAGCTTATCAAATCTTCCCTTGTTAATTTGCCTTTTCAAAAAGCAAATTAATTGTCCACGTTTTTCGATACCAGAATTGAGTTTATCCGGGGCGTGGGGCCCCAAAAGGCTGCTTTGATCAACAAGGAGCTCAATATTTTTACCTATGGGGAAATGCTCCAACACTACCCTTTCCGCTACGAGGACCGCACCAAGTTCTACAAAATCCGGGAAATCAACGAGGATTTGGAAAACGTACAACTCATCGCGAAAATCCGCAAAATCGAAACTATCGGGGATGGCAGGAGAAAACGACTCGTCGCCACTATCGAGGACGAAACCGGGGAAATGGAGCTGACTTGGTTCCAAGGATTGCAGTGGGTGGTCAAAAAACTCGTCCCAGGTGTGCCGATGGTCTTTTATGGGAAACCCAACAGATATGGCCGGAAAATGAGCATCGCCCATCCCGAGATGGAACCGCTGAGTTCGCTTCAAGAACAAAGAAGCTTCTTCCAGCCCGTATACAATACCACCGAAAAGCTGCGCGCCAAGTTACTCGACTCACGGGGCATTTCCAAAATCATGGAAGTCCTGGTCCCTGCATCGCTGCCCCAAATCCAGGAAACGCTTCCCCCCGAAATCATCCAGCGGTTCAACCTGCTCGACAAAAAGGCTGCGATCCAACAAATCCATTTCCCATCGGGGCTGGAGCAGTTGAAACGGGCGCGGTTCAGGCTGAAGTTTGAGGAGTTTTTTTTCCTCCAACTGCGTCTGCTAAAGCTGAAGCTTACCCGCACAGAGAAGTCGCAGGGTCAGATACTGGGACAAACGGAATTGGTGAACATATTTTACAAGGAGCATCTGCCCTTTGAACTGACGGGTGCACAGAAACGGGTCATTCGGGAGGCTTTTACGGATATGAAATCCGGCAAACAGATGAACCGACTGATCCAGGGCGACGTGGGCAGCGGCAAGACGATGGTGGCGTTTATCTGTATGCTGATCGCGATCAGTTCGGGTGCACAAACCTGCCTGATGGCACCGACGGAGATTTTGGCCAACCAGCACTTCGAAGGCCTAAAACCTTACGCCAAATTGATGGGTCTTCGCATCGCGCTCCTGACCGGATCTACCAAGAAGTCCGAGCGGAAAATCATCCATGAACTGCTCCTGCAGGGTGAATTGCCCATTTTGATCGGAACGCATGCGCTGTTGGAAGATATAGTCCAGTTCAAAAACCTCGGCCTTGCGATTGTCGATGAACAGCATCGCTTTGGGGTAGCGCAGCGGGCAAAGCTTTGGGCGAAGAACGAGCGCTTTTGGCCGCATGTATTGGTGATGACGGCGACGCCGATTCCGCGAACCTTGGCCATGACGCTCTACGGGGATTTGGATATTTCGGTCATTGATGAGTTACCGGCGGGAAGGAAACCGATCGAGACCGTGCATCGGTATGACAAGGACCGCTTGAAGGTTTTTGGTTTTATGCGCCAGCAGATACTGGCGGGCAGGCAAGTCTACGTGGTCTATCCCCTCATCGAGGAGTCGGAGGTCATGGACCTCAAAAATCTTATGGATGGCTACGAGAGTATTTGTCGGGCTTTTCCGGAATTTCCCGTCAGTATCATCCACGGCAATATGAAGGCGGCGGATAAGGATTTCGAAATGCAGCGATTTGTAAAGGGCGAAACCAAAATCATGGTGGCTACCACGGTGATCGAAGTCGGTGTGAACGTGCCCAACGCCTCGGTGATGATCATCGAAAATGCCGAGCGTTTCGGTCTTTCGCAACTCCATCAGCTTCGTGGTAGGGTAGGTCGGGGCGCAGATCAAAGTTATTGCATCCTGATGTCAAAGTATGAATTGTCCAAAGACAGCCGTCTTCGCTTGGACACAATGGTTCGTACCAACAACGGATTTGAGATTGCCGACGTGGACCTGCGGCTGCGTGGTCCCGGTGACTTGATGGGTACACAGCAAAGTGGGTTGACGGATTTGCTGATCGCAGACCTCAGCAAGGATGCCCCGATACTTACCATGGCGCGGGATGCCGCGCAAAATCTCCTCCAGGAAGACCCGCTTTTTGAAAAACCGGAAAATGCGATGGTGCTCCGCCAAATCCAAGTGCAACGAAAACACGAAATGAACTGGAGCAGGATTTCTTAGGGTTTCAGGACAGATTGTAAAAGAAAATAGCCACCTAACAGGGTGGCTATTCCTGATAAAATGACATGGCAGATTCGTTTACTTTTTTCCCTCGGGATAAAGGTGATGCACCTCGCGCTGCGGAAATGGTATGCTAATTTGATTTTTTTCCAAAGCCTCTTTGATAGCTTCCATGTTTTCCCAATACACTGGCCATAGGTTGGCTGTTTCGGTCCAGCAGCGAATAATGAGGTCAAGTGAGCTTTCCCCGAAGTTGTTGAATAAAACCACTGCTACCGGTTCATGGTGGATACGCTCGTCCTTTTCCAGGATGTCTAGGATTATTTTTCTGACTTTTTTGATATCTGTGCCATAGGCAATGCCCACTTTCATGTCAACCCTTCTTGTTGATTTTTGGGAATAGTTCACAATCAGGTTATTGGCTAAAATCCCATTGGGAAGCGTGACGAGTTTGTTGTCGAAGTTCTTGATTTTGGTGTAGAGAATATCGATGCTCTCGACTTCTCCGGTTGTTCCTTGCGCTTCCACGGTATCGCCTACTTTGAAAGGCTTGAACAAGAGGATTAATACCCCTCCTGCAAAATTTGAAAGTGAGCCCTGCAACGCGAGACCTACGGCCAAGCCGGCAGCACCCAAAATGGCAATAAAAGAGGTCATTTGAACCCCCATTGTGGTCGCGATACTGATCAAAAGCAACACCCATAGCACCACTCGCGAAAAGCTCAGCAGAAAGGTGGCAAGGGAAGGATCGACTTCAGAACGATCAAAAGCCCTCCGCATGATCTTGTTTGCCATGCCTATGAGGTACTTTCCGATAAAAAATATGATCAGGCCCAACACGATTTTCGGCCCAACTTGGAAGGCCAAATCGATCAATTGCTGCTTGATCAAATCCAATGTTTTCAAATCCAAACTGTAATCCATGACTTTTTTACTTAGTTTAAAATTTTGATTTATCCCGCGCTAAATTAAGCAATCCAGGCCACTACCTGCCAACGAAAAGCCCATTTCCAGCGGATTTCGAATTTTTGGAAACCCGATTTTTGGAGCAATTCCTCCCATTCAGGTCTTCGAAATCCACGCAAAACTGAAAGTGGTCCGTCATTTTTGACCATGGGGGATTTGGAGAAAAATCTGGTCAAAATGCGGATGCTATGGTATGCAAACCAATGCCGGTGAAGGTCATTGATGACGATGCCGATGCGGGCTTTTCGCTTGAACGAGGCCAGCATTACGAGAAGCTGTTCGTGCGTAAAATGGTGGGTAAATAGCGTGCAGGTAAGAATGTCTACTTTTTCCTGCGGAAATTCCGGATCAAAGACATTTTGGACTTTGAAGGATACGTTTGATAGAGGTGCTAAATTCTGTGCAGCTCTTCGGATGATATTCGGGTTTGCGTCTACTCCGACAAAATGTGCCTTGATGCGGGTTGCTGTCGTCCATTCGTTCATGATGGCAATCATGTCTCCGCCGCCACAACCGATATCGGCAATAGTGATCCCTGATTGTGTATTATTTCCCAAAAATTTTTTCAACCCTTCTGTAGTGACCGCATTTCCGCCAAGAAGGCGGTTGATGGTTTTGAGTTCGCGCAAGGTCTGCTCCAGCACTTCACCCCCGACCTCCAGATCGTCCATGATCTCTTTTTGGTAGCTGCGCTGCGCAAATTTCCCCATCAGGCTTCCAACAATAAAGTCTCCAAGGTTAGACCGGGGCCAAAACCCATGGCAAGGATGTCTCCCTTTGCGGCGGGATTTTCGAGCCATTTCTTTAGGACAAAAAGAATCGTCGCCGAGGACATGTTGCCAAAGTCCTTCAGCACCTCGTGGGAGTATCGGTTGGATAGGCTTTGTATGCCAAAGGCCTCTTCGACTTTTGCCAGAATCTGCTTGCCTCCCGGATGGATCGCAAAGTTTCTGATCTTTGAAATCCCGAATTTCGATTCCAAGAAAGCCATGATTTCACCCAATCCCTTTTGCAGCAGCTCGGGGACGTATTTGCTGAGCTTCATCTCAAAGCCAAAATCCCCAATTCCCCAAGCCATATCCTGCTCGCCTTCCCGAAAGACGCGGCTGTTGTAATCCTTGATCTTCAAGCCACTTTCTTGGCGACTGACCAAGGCCGCGGCGGCCCCGTCACCAAAAATCGCATTTGCCAACAGGTTGTCTTCGGTATAGTCTTTTTGGAAATGAATGGTGCAGAGCTCCACGGATATGATCAAAACCTTGGCTTTTGGATCGCTGTCGCAAATCCGGTCGGCTAGCCGAATAGCGTTGAACGCCGCATAACAACCCATGAAATGGATCGCATAGCGCTCGACATCGGAAGAAAAGCCCATCTGGTGGATGATCTCCAACTCCAAGCCCGGGGCAAACATACCCGTACAGGAAACAAGCACAATATGGGTCACTTCAGCAGTGGATATACTACCTTTCTCCAGACATTCGCGGATGGCCATCATGGCCAAATCCATCGCCTTCATTTGAAAAAGCCCCATTCTTTTTTTGGTCGAAGGGAAAGGTTCAAAAGAAGGATCCTGTGGGAAAAAGCTGAATTTCTCCACATCCAAATGCCGAAAGTCATCGATTACCGAATACCTATTGTGAATTCCTGTCTGTCGGTAGACAAACTGCAGCTTCCGGTTTTCCTCATGATCCAAGCCATGCGCCAATTTCATAAAAGCCGCAATCTGCTGTTGGGAAACCGGAGGACCCGGATTCGAAGTACCGACACTGAGGATGTGGTTGTTCATCAAGGTAAGTTAATCTAAATTTTCTAACTTCATCGCTGCATTGATAACCAAAGCATCTCCCAAAAGTTACCCATAGACCTTATTTATGTTTGAGTCAGCCAGTTGGAAGCACCTCCGCATTCCGTTTTCTTTTTATCTCCTGCCGGTATTCCTGTTTGCCTTGGCACTTACACCTAATCTGAGTCCGGACCGGTTGCTGATTGTCCTGGTGACGCTGCACTTTTTTCTGTATCCGTCCAGCAATGGCTACAACAGCTATTTTGACAAAGATGAAAAAAGCATCGGTGGCCTCCGAAACCCTCCCAAAGTCACCAAGGGGCTTTATTACCTTTCGCTCGTATTTTTCCTAATTGCCTTGGCGCTTGGATTCCTCGTCAATTGGCAATTCAGCAGCATGCTATTGGTCTACAGCCTCGTGTCGATGGCCTACAGCCATCCAAGCGTCCGTCTCAAAAAGTACCCCTACGGCAGTTGGCTGGTCGCGGGGTTCTTTCAAGGGTGTTTCACCTTTGGAATGGCCTATGCGGGATTGAGCGATTTTGGCTGGGAGGTATTCGCGATGCCGCATGTGCTGGTTCCTGGCATGTTGACCAGTATCATGCTGTGGGGTTCCTATCCGCTGACCCAAATCTACCAGCATGAAGAGGATGCCAAGCGGGGCGATGTGACACTGAGTTTGAAGTTGGGGAAACAGGGCACCTTTCTTTTTTCCAGCGTGTGGTTTTTGTTGACGGGGATTTGCTTTGCTTGGTTTTTCTTGGGGAGAAATCAAGAAATGGCCCTTTTCGGCTTTTTGGCCGCCATGCTTCCCGTGATTTTGTTTTTCTTGATATGGTTTTCCTTTGTGCGCAGAGACGAGGAAAAGTACATCAACTACACTTGGGCGATGTGGATGAACCGTATCTCCGCCACTGCGCTCAATCTTTTCTTCGCTTGGTACTTCTTGGAAAATACACAGGTGATGCAGGTTTTTGAGTAATTGTGAAGTCCTCAATCTTCCAATCTCAAATCTCCTCCCCATGCGTCATCCTAATAATCTGTCTCGCCAGAAAAGGGGATTTTTTGATCAAACCAACCGAAAACTCAGAGACCCATTTGGCACCGAAAAGGGATTGGATTTGGCGTCCTATCCACAGGCGATTCTGGAAATGACTTTTCCATTCCTTTCGGTATTGGGCTTCGATGGCATTTCGGGCATTGTTCTGTAGCATCGCTTCTGTAGCCAATTTCGCGGTATGGATCGCGATGGCCATGCCGTTGCCACAAAGCGGCGTAATCAGCCCTGCCGCATCCCCAAGCATCAGGACGTGGTTTTCTACAGGCGACTTGGGCTCGAAATTGATCTCATTGATCACTTCGGGCTTGTCAAAGAGGAACTCTGAATTTTCGAAGATTTCCTTGAGAAAGGGGTTTTGGTACAGTACGGCCTTTTCCATGGCCGCGATGTTTCCATACTTCCGCAACTGCTTTTGGGAACCAAGGTAACAAAGGTTGTACACGCCGTTTTCCACCCGATTGACGCCACAGTAGCCTCCTTCGAAATTGTGTAAGGCAACAGTATGCGGATCAAAATCCGTTCGGATATGGTATTTGACGCCGATGTATGGACTGCGTCGATGGATAAAATCCCGGTCCAAGGTCTTGTCCAACTTGGACCGTTTGCCAAAGGCACCGAGGACGTATTTGGCACGCATTCGCCTTCCATCTGCCAAAACCGCTTCAAAACCGTCTCGAAGTTTGTCGTAGGCCAGCGATTCGACTTGGGTTTTTTCCAGAATTTGGGCGCCGGCAGCCTTTGCTTTTTCCATCAAAAACAAGTCCATTGCATAGCGGCTAAGCCCGAAGCCACCCATTTCGAGCGGAGTTTCGGCTCGGTTGCCATCCGTGGAAGTCAAGACAAATCGATTGATCTGAGCGGGTACAAGTGATTTTGGAAAAAGTCCGTTTTGCTCCAGAAATCCACGAACCTCATTGGAAACATATTCTCCACAAACCCGGTGAAAGGGATAGGCCTTTTTCTCGATCAGCAAAACCTCCCTTCCCGCCTTGGCCAAAAGATGTGCGGCCACCAATCCAGCCAATCCCCCGCCAACGATCAAAATCTCGGTTTCTTGCATGTTTGTTCAGGCCATAGTTTGGGCATATGCATCGCAAATTGCACAGGATTGGTGAAGTATGCTTATCCGTGGCATATTGCTTCTGAAATTTCTGAATTTAGTGAACACATAAATCCCAAAGAAGTTTATCAGGTGAAATTGCGTTTGTCTGGAAGTATTTCCATCGGCAGGCCATCATTTCCGTTGAGCAGTTTGCCAGTTCGTTCGCGGTTAGAGAATTATATTTATTTTTACACGGTTTCACGTTTAGATCATGGCACAAAACCCAACCCAAATCCTCCAAGAACACAAGCTGCGTATCACCGACTGCCGAAAGGAAGTTTTGAAAATATTCCTGAAAATGCAGGCGGCGCTTTCCCATGCGGATTTGGAGGAAAAACTCAACGCTGACTTTGATCGCGTGACCATCTATCGGACTTTGAAGACTTTTTTGGAAAGTGACCTGATTCACAAAGTGCTTGACGATAGCGGTGCCACGAAGTATGCACTTTGCAGCCATAGCCACACAGGTGGACATTCCCACGATCACGAACATGTGCATTTCAAATGCGAAAAATGCGGCAAGACAATCTGTATCGATGAAGTACAATTGCCAAAAATCGTGCTGCCCGCAGGCTACATCAATAAAGAGGTAAGCCTATTGGTACAGGGAATCTGCGACAAGTGCAATTGATCAAACCTCAACAGGTTTTCTGGGTGTTTTTTTCCTTGGGGCATCAGACGGCCAAATTACGCCCGGCGGCAGGTCGATTTTTGGCGGAGTAAAATCCTCCACACCACCATCTCCATCATCGTTGCTGCCTTTGTTGCGGCTAAGTTTATTCCTGGTCAAGGTGGCGATAAAATAAATCAGCACCACATAGGCCAACCCAACCAAAATAAGATCCACCACCAAGCTACTCATACTGAAACAATTTTCGGATAATTTACTACAAAACCATGTAGAAGTCAATGGATTAACTTTTCAGGGAAAAAATTGATTTGAGAATTTTCGATTTTCTCATTTGCTTTTGGGATTCATTTGTGAAATCAGGCACATAATCGGATATTTGCCCACTGAAATTTTCGACCGATGATTGTTAAGACTAAAAAATACCAACTCGAATCCAAAACCTACATCAAACTTGGGCTTACCAATATCCTCAAGGAACAATGGTGGGTGGCATTGATCGCCTTGGCAATTGCCTGTGGATACTTTTGGATTCCGTCTTGGTGGTGGATCAGCATGGCGATTTTGGCTTACTTGCTGTATTGGCTGTTTTGGCTAATCCAGTTTGCCGGAGTCAGCCAAATGGAGCAGAACAAGGCCATATTTGAAAAGATGTCCTATGAAATTGATAGCCGTCAAATCCTGATGAAACTCAACGCTACCCAAGGAATGCCTATCAAATGGGATATGATCAAAAAGGCCGAAGTCACCAAAGACGCATTTGTATTAACCATTTCCAAGGCACAATTTATACACTTGCCTTTCAAGATCTTCAATACGGAAAATGAAAAGAAATTCGTGGAAGCGATATTGAAACGAAAAGGCTATTTGGCATAAAAAAAAGGGCTCCTTCAACAGAAAGAGCCCTTTTCATTTCCAATTGCCTTGGATTACATCGGAGGAAGGATAACGGCATCAATTACGTGGACTACACCATTGGAAGCTTCGATATCAGCAGTAGTGACGTTGGCTTTGTTCACCATTGCTTTTCCGCCTTGAAGCGTGATCGTCACCTCGGAGCCTTGTACCGTCTTCGCCTTCATACCATTCTTCAAGTCCTTTGAATAAACTTTTCCAGGAACAACGTGGTAGGTCAGCACCTTCACAAGCTGCGCCTTGTTTTCAGGCTTCAGCAGGTTTTCTACGGTTCCAGCAGGCAACTTTGCAAACGCCTCGTTTGTGGGTGCAAATACAGTGAAAGGTCCCTCACCTTTCAAGACACCTGCTAAATCCCCCGCCTTGACAGCGGCTACGAGTGTGGACAGAAATTCGGTCTTCACGGCTAAGTCAACGATGTCAGCATCAGCATGCAAGCTGGCATTCTTGTTGGCTGTGAAAGATGAGGTCACCATTAACATGACCATGGCAAATACAATCGGTAATTTTTTCATGTGGTGTTGAAATTTGGTTTATGGATACAGAATCAATTTATACATGTGTTTGTTTTTCAATTAGTTATAAAAAATTGTTAAAAATTTTTGATACCTATAATGGGGCTTTTCATCTCAAGTATTAATCCGTTGATACGCATTTTTTGGGAAAAAAAATTCAGCTTGCTTCCCATCCATTACCTTCGCAGTATGCAAATCAAACTGATCGCGATCGGAAAGACAGACCATTCTGCCATTCAGCAGCTCTTGGATGAGTACATGAAGCGTTTGGGACATTATATTCGGTTTGAACTGGATATCATTCCCGATATCAAGCAGGCCAAAAATCTGAGTGAGACCGACCAAAAGGAAAAAGAAGGCGAATTGATTCTGAAGAAAGTCCTTCCTGCGGATGAGTTGGTACTGTTGGATGAAAGGGGCAAACAAATAGGTTCGGTGGAGTTTTCCGATTTTCTCCAGAAAAAAATGAATACAGGGCTGAAGCAATTGGTCTTTGTTGTCGGCGGGCCGTACGGGTTTTCTGAAGCCGTGTATCAACGCGCCAATGGAAAGTTATCCCTTTCCAAAATGACCTTTTCCCATCAGATGGTGCGGGTATTTTTTGTCGAGCAGCTCTACAGGGCGTTTACCATCCTCAGGAATGAGCCTTATCATCATGAGTGAGTTTATGAAACTCCAGTGAAATCTGGAAATGGGTATACACAAGCAATTTCATTTCTTCCTACGATCCTGCCTCAAAGACTCTTCCCAACACGCACTCCTCCAAAAAACAGGAAAAAACGCAGAGCTGTCCGAGTCAACAACATGTAAAAACCCCTCGAGGACTGAAGCCAGCTCGTAAATAAGAATCTGCTATACCCCTTTTGTTTACAAGTATCGAACTCAAATTTGGGAAGTTTGCCGGTACTTCTGATGAATTTTCCTACCGTGGCCGACGGCAAACCTACCCGCATTTCCCCGCAATACGGTAACCAGGGGGAAATGAATGGGACTTTTGAACTGGATATCATCTTGACCTTAGAGAATGCATTGTGGGTTTTTCAGCCGTCTTTTTTTGGATTTGCTTTTTCACCAACTCTCCAGCCAGATAAATATGTCGGAAGCGTTTACCGGCTTCAAAGTCCTTAACTTCCACTAGAACCTTTGCAGACACGCTCTGCAGCCGCCCAATTATTGGCCGAATATCCACTGTTATTTTTGGATCTATCGGGACTTTTTCCATTGATTCAAGCCTCTGGTCTAATATTGTACGGTGGCGTTTAGTATCACAGAATTCTTTTTCACAGATTTATAGGTTGGGATGTGATATGTGGCTTGGTAGCCAGCACGATTTGTTTTGGTTCTGCGAATCAGTTGTTGTTTGCGGGTATAAATCGTTGGATTATAATTGCCTTCTGCAAGTATGATAGCCGGAATTGACACCAAGAAAAAGACGGAAATCCAAACATCAATTTCGATCTTTACATTTAAAATATTTCAAATGAAAACCCTGAAAAACAATCCTTTCTTGGCTGCATTTTTGTCACTTTGGCTCCTTGCTCAATGTGCGCCAAAAGAGAAATCAGTCACACCAGAAGAAGCCCGTGCCATCGCCAAGGAAGCCTATATCTATGGCAATCCACTCGTGGACCACTATCGGATATTCTATTCCTACTTTGTGGATGAATCAGATCCGGAATTCAAAGCACATTTCAATCAAATCAAAAACATACCCAAAGTTTACACATCCGAAGACCGTGCAATCCAAACACCGAATTCAGACACGCCTTATTCCATGGGCGCACTTGATCTAAGGGCCGAACCGGTCGTGATTTCGATTCCTGAAATTGAAGAGGGACGTTATTTTTCGGTGCAGATGGTCGATGGATTTACGCATAATTTTCACTACATCGGTAGCCGGACCACCGGCAATAAGGGAGGAAAATTCCTTTTCATAGGCCCGGATTGGAAGGGGGAAAAACCGGAGGGTTTTGATGAGGTCATCCAGACGGAAACCAACCTCGTGTTTGCCTTTTTCAGGACACAGCTTTTTGCGCCGGAAGATTTGGAAAATGTAGCCAAAATCCAGTCTGGCTACCTCATACAGCCGCTTTCCGCCTACCTCGGCCAGCCAACGCCCAGCCAACCTGCAGCCATCGAGTTCCTGAAGCCCCTCGGCAGGGAGGAACAAAGGTCCAGCCTGCTCTTTTTCAACCAGCTGAATTTTTGGCTGCAATTCTGCACAGTGCATGCTTCCGAAAAGGAACTATTCGAACGCTTTGCCAAAATCGGTGTAGTGCCGGGTCAAACCTTTGAGCCTGGAACTCTTTCTCCTGAGATCAAGAAGGCTGTGGCTGCAGGTATCCAAGATGCCTGGAAGGAATTCGAAACATTCAACATTGAGGAGATCAAAACCGGGAAACTCAACAGCGGGGATGTATTTGGTACAAGGGAATACTTGCAAAACAACTACCTGCGCCGATTCGCAGGGGCGGTATTGGGGATTTATGGCAATTCGAAAGAGGAAGCTCTCTATCCCATTTATCAGACCGATGCTGATGGACAGCGCCTGGATGCCACGACCAACAAGTATACCCTAACGATGAAGGCCGATGAATTGCCCCCGGTGAATTCTTTTTGGTCGGTTACTATGTATGAATTGCCAGCCAGCTTGCTGGTTGCCAATCCGCTGAACCGCTATTTGATCAATTCGCCGATGCTGCCAAACCTCAAGCGCAACGCTGACGACAGCATCACGATCTATATCCAACATGAATCTCCCGGTAAAGACAAGGAGTCCAATTGGCTTCCCGCTCCAAAAGGGCCTTTTGTTTTGGTTATGCGTTTGTATTGGCCAAAAGAAGAAGCCATGAACGGCACATGGAAGCCTGCACCATTGGTGCGTGTGCAATAATCCAAGCTGCCTCAATTCAAACCCCCGAGCTTGTAATTCCAGTGATTCTGGGCTCGGGGGATTTTTTTGTGAAAACCGCTCCCGGTAGAAAACCGATTTCCAGATTTTCCAATTTTTCAATCTTTCAATCTTTCTATTTTCCAATCCCCTCTCGCTTGCTTTTTTGGAATAAAATACCTTTTATTAATCAAATCTATCTCTCTTCATTAATATCATTTTGTTTATTTCAAAAAGCATAAAATAATATTTCATTTCACCAAAAACACTTTTTTGTCCTTCAAGGGCAAAAAAACTTGGTGCAAAGAGGTATTCGGCTGCTGAAAATCCATGAAAATGGCCAGGCAAACATATCGGATTCTTGTTGTTGGAATGCTGATTCAGCTTTTTGCCCATTTTTCATTGGCCCAAAGGATCGAAGAGAAAGAAATTTCGGCGCCGGGCTACAGGAACCCATTTTCGGAGTTTGCACACCAGTACCGGGTTTCCAAGACTTTTTCCTACGGTGACGGCGAAACGGGTATGACCCTTATCGTTTCGGGTAAGTTGGCGCTGTGCAGTTCCTCCGACAAAGGCCATATCATCCTCAACGTGCTTGGGGGATTTCCTCCCTATACCTTCAAATGGAACAACCTCCAAACCGTTCAAAATCGCTACAATCTCAACGCCGGTACCTATACCGTTTGGGTAAAAGACAGCAAAGGAAATGGAATCATGGAACGGATTGTGGTGCAGCCGCCCTTTCCGCTTATCGTCGAAATGAAGGACATCCAGCCCGCCTCCTGCGGCAATACACCCAATGGCAAAGCGAGCATCAATATCAAATTCGGCCGCGGAGAGCCCTACACGATCGAGTGGAGCCATGGTTTGAAAAATGCCCTCGAAGCCACAGACCTCGCACCGGGCACATACTCCGTAAAAGTCTCCGATTTTTACCAGTGTTTTCAAACGCTCTCGTTCGAAATACCCGCGGGCGCGGAGGGTATGACGATCAAAGAAGACATCGTGCCGATCTCCTGCAGCCAGGAAAAAGCTTCCATCTCTGTCAGCATAGCTGGGGGAAAAGCGCCATTCTCTTTCCTTTGGTCCAATGGAAAAACCACCGAAAAAATCGAAGGCTTGGAAGCAGGCAGTTATGAACTGACCGTCAAAGACGCCAATGGCTGCACAGTTTCCAAGTCCTATACGATCGATGCATTTGCAGCAATGGAAGTCAGCGCAGAAGCCAGTCTTGATCTTTCCTGTGCCGAGTCGGCTGATGGCTATGTCAATCTGGAGGTGCAGGGTGGAAAAGCCCCTTACACTTTCTCTTGGAGCAATGGCGCAACAACACAGGATTTGGCTGGATTGTCCGCCGGATTGTATGTGGTCACGGTGAACGACGCCGATGGCTGCAGCATCGAAAAGTCCATTGAAATCAGTGCCCCCGAAAAACTACAGGCCCGCATAGAGACGATGCTGGACGTGGATTGCAGCAGTGGCGAGGCCAAAGGTGTAGCCTGGGTCAGTGTCCAAGGCGGTAAGGCCCCCTACACGATCAAATGGCTCAACGGAAAGCAAACCGGCAATGAGATCGAGTTTTTGGAAGAAAATGAAATCAGCGTAGAAATCACAGATGCCAATGGCTGTAAAGTAACCGAAACCAAATCCGTCAACTACGGGCAGGTACTTTCCGCAGATCGTTTGGCATTTGAATACAAAAAACTCCGTAAGGTCAACGGAACTGAAATCGAAGTCTTGGATCCGCTCCAGTTCGAAAGCTTGGCATCCGAGGAATTCATCGCTTGGGAATGGGATTTCGGCGACGGTACGGTTTCTCGTGAAAAAGACCCCATACACGTCTACGAAACTCCGGGACAGTTTGAGATCGTGCTCAAAGGCTATGACATTTTTGGTTGTTCATCTGTGCAGAAAGAGAAAATCAGCGTACAGGAATCCAGCGAAGTTATCTTGATTCCAAATGCCTTCACTCCAAACGGCGACGGTCTCAACGATACCTTTGAGCCCAAGTTGAAAGCTTACTCATTTTTCCGCATGGATATATTCAACACTTGGGGTGAGTTGATTTTTTCGAGTTCCCAATCCGAAAGAATTGGCTGGGACGGCCGTGTGATGGGTCAGGAAGCACCCTCCGGGAGCTATGTATTCAAGATCAGTTTGGTAACGGATGCCGGGGAAACGGTCCAAGAATCCGGTACGCTGACCTTGATACGCTAAACAAATTGGCTTGCAAATGCTTTTCCATGTTGGAAGATCCAATGCAACATGGCCAAAACCCTGCGCCTTATCCTTGGCGACCAACTCAATTCCCGACATTCCTGGTTTTCTGAAAAGAGCGGCGACGTGCTCTATCTCCTGATGGAAATGCGGCAGGAGACCGATTACGTCCGGCACCATATCCAAAAGGTTGTGGGTTTTTTCGCAGCGATGCGGGAGTTTACCAGGGAACTTCGGGAACAGGGCCACATGGTTTTGTATTGGCCACTCGACCATCCCGAACAGCAGGAAAGCCTTACGGCCAACCTGAATTGGATCATTGCTCAGCAGAAAATCGAGCGGTTCGAATACCAACTTCCGGACGAATATCGGTTGGACCAACAGCTTGTCGCATTTTGCAGCCAACTGGAAATTCCATCAAAAGCCTACGATACGGAGCATTTTTTGACTGAGCGGGGATTTCTGGCGGATTTTTTCAAGGGAAAAAAGACCTACCTCATGGAGAGCTTTTACCGGGAAATGCGCAAAAAATACCAAATCCTCATGGACGGTTCGCAGCCGTTGACAGGTCAGTGGAATTATGACCGTGACAACAGGAACAAGCTCAAAGACCCACTTTTGCTCAAGGAAGCCAAGACCTTCCCAAGGGACGTTTCCGATATCCTGACAATGATCGAGCAACAAGGCATAAAAACAATCGGGAAAATCGACCCTACAAACTTCCCCTGGCCTGTCACACGGCAGGAGTGTCTTGTTATGTTGGAATATTTCTGCGAAAAGCTGCTCCCGCATTTTGGGGAATACCAGGACGCGATGCTCAGGCAGGATCCGTTTCTTTTTCACAGCCGGCTGAGTTTTGGACTCAATACGAAGATGATTTCCCCACTCGAAGTCGTAGAATACGTGGAGAAATATTGGTATCGGCACCAGGACAGCATTGGGATAGCGCAGGTGGAGGGATTCATCAGGCAGATTATTGGTTGGAGGGAATACATGCGCGGCGTCTATTGGGCCAAAATGCCGGAGTACAAAGGGCTAAATTACTTTGCGCACGAGCGTCCACTGCCTGATTTTTTCTGGACCGGAAAGACCAAAATGAACTGCCTGCGCCATGCCATTGGGCAATCGCTAAAGCATGCCTATGCGCACCATATCCAACGGCTGATGGTGACGGGAAATTTCGCGTTGTTGGCGGGAATCCACCCCGATGCTGTGGACGAATGGTACTTGGGCATCTACATCGACGCTATCGAATGGGTCGAGATTACCAACACCCGGGGCATGAGCCAATTTGCGGATGGGGGCATCGTTGGTACCAAGCCTTATGTTTCCTCCGCCAACTATATCGACAAAATGGGGGATTACTGCAGCTCCTGTTTCTATAACAAAACCAAGAAAACTGGAGACCGCGCCTGTCCTTTCAACAGCCTCTATTGGCATTTTTACCATCGGCATGCCGATAAGCTTGCCACCAATCCCCGGATTGGAATGATGTACAGGACTTGGGAGAAAATGAAGGACCGACAGGCAATACTCGATCAGGCAGAGAAGTACTTGGGGGAGTTGGATGATTTGTAATTGGGACGATACTTGTTCAAGTCCCCCCTCCGTCAAAGGATGTTACAAATAACTACATCTATAAAAACAGCATTATTCTCAGAATTCAGATTTTGTTTTTACTTGCTCACTTAATAAAGAAATTAATCTCTCTCTATCACTCTTTGTAAAAATCTTCACTGGCGATAATACCACAGCATCAAAGCCACCTGAATTAGATTTTTCGTCAGGGCTAAAAACGATCAAACCTATTATTTTTTTGCCTTCGACTTCAATTATTGGGTTAACGTATCTATCAAAAAAAGGTGTTTTCTCCTCCAGCTGACTACCATGCACTCCACCTGAAAAAGCGACGATTTTCCCATTGAAATCAAAATCTTGTCTTTCCCTAAGAAAAACCGAATTCAACACTGTTGCTTCTTCGGAAGTTAACTTGAATGCAGAATACGAATCCGGATTAGTCTGTGAAGAGACTTTCCCACTTACTAGTCCAAACAGGATGACCAATAATATTCTCATAACTTGTGTTTGTCAGTTGTTTTCAACGATTGAAACTACTCAATCCTCCCATATTTCCGCATGATTTCGAGGACTTTTTCTTTGGGAAGGGCATTGATTTTTCTTCCATCTTTTCCCTCCATATCCTGCGCGGCAAACAGTGAATTGATGATAGCTTCCTCCGTTGCTTCTATGACCGCAAGGAAAAGTGCGCTCATGTCCTCATTCGCCAGCTCTTCATGATGGAGGGCTTTGAGTGTGGGGTTTTGGTGCGGGATACGGTTTTTTCCAAAAGTCGAAAACGCAATGACATAATCACCCGAACCGTTGGATGCGATACCGCCCGTTTTGGCGAGGCCCATCATGGCCCGCTGTGCCATCCGTTTCAGGTTTCTTTCCAATACAGGCGCATCGGTGGCGACGATGATCATGCAAGAACCATCAGCTGAGGTGATGTGCTCTGAAAATGAGTATTGTCCCAATTCGACGCCTACTGGAACCCCATCGATTTGCAGCACACCTCCAAAATTGCTTTGGACCAAGACGCCGACCGTGTAGCCACCTAAGGAGGCAGGGATTTGCCGGGAAGCAGTTCCTATCCCGCCTTTGAATCCGAAGCAGACCGTGCCCGTACCTGCGCCTACATTCCCCTCGGCTATGGGTCCCGACGAAGCGCTATGGATGGCAGTCAAGATATCGGCTTCGGTGATACTTCTTCCGCGGATATCGTTCAGGTATCCGTCATTCGTTTCGCCAACGACTGCGTTGACTGATTGGACGTTTTCATTTCCGGATTGGGAGAGCGTGTAGCTCACTATCCCTGTGATGCCTGCAGCGACGCTCAGTGTATTGGTCAGGATAATGGGAGACTCTAGGTTGCCGAGTTCCTCGATTTGGGTGACACCCGCCAGCTTTCCAAAGCCATTGCCGACGAAGACAGCGGCAGGTAACTTTTCTTGGAAAAGATTCTCTCCGTGCGGAAGAATAGCCGTGACACCGGTTCGGATATTGGTTCCTTCGATTTTTGTCAAATGCCCCACTTTGATGCCTGCGACATCGGTGATGGCGTTTTGGCTGCCCGTTGGCAATATGCCAATGCGGATGCCAAAATCCCTTGTGCGCCCTTGGGCCATAGCCTGGTTAATCATACCCATTGATAGAGTGAGGTACAACAGAATCTTGAAAGGGATGCCGCCTGTTTTCATCAGAACCATTTCAACAATCCCTCGATCATCTTTTTCTTGGCCATATTGTATGGTGGGAAAAGTGGCTTCGCTGCGGTGAAGCCAACCCTTTGTTCCAAGACAGCTTTCTGGTTGGAAAACTCCAGAAATCCGAAAACCCCATGCGATTTACCGATACCGGAATTGTTGACTCCGCCAAAGGGAAGCTCAGGATGCAAGAAATGTAACGCACAATCATTGGCTACGGAAGCGCCTGAGGAGGTCTGTTCAAAGATATGACGAATCGTCCGGGAACTGTCGGCGAATGCATAGAGAGCCAAAGGTTTTGGCATTTCGTTGACCAAGGCCAAGGCTTGTTCCAAGTTTTCGTACACCATTACGGGTAGAATTGGCCCAAAAATTTCCTCCTGCATGACCAGCATATCCGGATTTACGTCAACTAGGACCGTGGGCTCCAAGAAATTCTCCTCGGGAATACTTTTTCCCCCGATTTCAATTTTTCCCCCTTTTCCATTGGCGTCCTGAAGCAGGTGCATGATTCGGTTGAAGTGCCTTTCATTCACAATGCGTGAATAGTCAGGGCTTTTCTCGACGCCCTTTTTGCCACTTTTGAACATCTTATCTATCGCTTCCCGCACATATTGCAGAAAAGGATCACATTTGGAATGGTGAATGAGGGCATAATCCGGCGCAACACAAGTTTGGCCACAATTGAGAAACTTGGTAGCAGCAATTTTCTCCGCAGCATCTTTCAGGTCAGTATCTTCCGCAATAATGGCCGGTGACTTTCCTCCAAGTTCCAAGGTAACGGAAGTCAGGTGCTCGGCGGCGGCTTTCATGACGATTTTGCCGACAGCGGGACTGCCTGTAAAAAATATGTGGTCAAATGGCTTTGACAAAAGAACTTGACTAGCCTCCACGCCGCCTTCTACCACGGTGACCAATCGCTCATCAAACAGTTCGCCCACCATCCTCCTGATCAATGCCGAAGTATGGGGAGTCATTTCGGAAGGTTTGACGATAGCGGTACACCCCGCACCCAGGGCAGCAACGAGCGGACCGATGGCTAGATTGAATGGATAATTCCACGGAGCGATGATAAGACTGGCGCCTTTTGGTTCATAGTGGACTTGTGCCTTGGTACCCAAAAAGGTGAGGGGGGTGGGCATCCGCTTGGACTTCATCCAATGGGCCAAATTGTTGATATAATGTTTGGCTTCAGATAGAACCGGATAAATCTCCGTGATATCGGTCTCGGTGTAAGGCTTGCGATAGTCGGCAAAGAGCGCCTTTTGGATATCCTCCTTGTGGGACACCACCCATTCTCGGAGCCGCTTGATGTGGCCCAAGCGCTCATGAACCGTACTTTTCCGCAATGATATGGAATGCCTTTTCTGTAAATCGAAGAGCTTACCGATTTTGGATTCCAATAAATCGATTTCCTGGTTGAGTAACATGGTTTTTTGGATTTGAAATCAATTTCTAACAATGTGCCGAAATAACCAAATCCACGGAAAAACCGTTTGAGCAGTATCACCTTAATTCAGTAGCATATGCAGTGGAGCTTGGACAGGATTGTTCCTCAACTATTTCTGGGAGACAATCAGCGGCTGCGGGTTATCAAAGAATACCTTCAGCAATTAAAAAAAGAAAAACTTTCAAAAGTTAAAAAGGGCTAAAAAGCCCTTTTTTTATTGCAAAAATATAATTGATTAATCTAATTGTTGACTAAAAATTTAAAGTCAGGATAAATGCAAAAAAATGCATTTCATGAATTTTTTTTTGTAAAACGTTTGGAAATAAAAAACAATTAAGTGTATTTTTGGTGCAAATAAATGCTTAGACAACACCCTTTGTCATCCATTTAAAGTTAACGGCTCTAATCTATCTCAACTAGGCCACCCATTTTGATCCTTAATTACATCAAGTCATGATGAACTCTAACTATCTCGCGGATTCAGTGTCTCTACAAAAAACCCTCCTAAAGATTTTTGTATTGTCTGTGCTGTTCTTGGCAATTCCAGTATTTGTTTTTGCACAGGATGCTGTTGAACTAGGAAAATTTCTTGAGGAAGAAAACTCCAACAACTCTGAAGTCATCAGGGGTTTTGTTTTCGACAATGTGCCCACTGCGACTTGGAAGCAAGGCATGATAGTCGCTGATGCACCTCAAAATGCCCAGAAACTTGTCACCGACGTTGTGTCACTCACAATTCTGAAGGGTGAAAGTTCACAAAACCGTGCGGTGAAATTCCTCCAAATCAATCTTGAAAATGCTGATGAAAAAGGACGGGTAAGGTTAAACCCAAGCACTTTGGCCTCTTTCATAAATTTGCAATATGTTTTCATTCAATCCCAAGTGGACCTGACGCCTTCTGAAGTAAGCGCCATGGTCTCGGGGTATGAAGATGGCGATATCGTTTTATTGTTTCAGGTAGTCTCCAATTTTTAACACTAAACACGAAATCCCATGAAAACGCTTTATACAAATTCCGTCAAAAAATTCGGTTTTTTCGCTATCCTGCTTGTAGCCCAATTTATGCTCGTATCAGGTGCATTTGGCCAACAAGTGAATCGGGTTCCTTTCAAGCATCGTGTTGGCAATCCAGCGCCACAGAATAACATTTTTAAGATCAAGGGTGACTTCACCATCATAGGAAATACCAGCATGACTTTGTTGGACTATGAAAACAGGGTGGACAACTCCAACAATACCATGGTCTACGTAGACGTGGACAATGACGAAAGAACTGTAAACTCATCTTCGTCCACCTTGGTGTTTTCCCGTGAAAACGGCGCCGACCCGAATTGTTCAGAGATTATTTATGCGGGATTGTACTGGTCGGGCCGTGCAAAGCCTGGAATCGGTCAGACGTTTGAAGTGGTAGCGAGCACAAGGGATGGCGAACCCATCCAAGTCGAAAAACAGGACCATGTGGTGTACCACTCGTTCGATTTGCCCAATACCCATTACACATTGGTGATCGATAGAAATGGTGCTGAAGGATCCCGATATCCACGTTATTCTTTTATTTCCAAAAAAGGAGGCGATACCTACCAGTTTCAATTTTCCAATAACAACAACAATCCCGTCAGGTACAGGGTCGGTACTTCAGGTTCCTACACCTCGATTCCCAACCAAACCACAGCGATCAATGGTTCGCTGAGAACTTCAACTTTCGAACCTATTGTGATCCAAGATGGCAGCATGACCATCAAGATTGATCAGTTCCAAAGAAATACCAGGACAGAAGGAGTTACCGCTGATTTTCAGACTGAGGATTTTTCTGCCAGAATCACCGTCGAAGGGATATTTTATCCAATCGTTGAGAACAAAGTCACTTTGGATAAAGCCAAAGTGAAAATCAAAGGCCCAGGAGCCGATTCCTATTCCACAGTTTCAGCTTCAAATAATCAAATTCTTTTCCCGGTCAATGAGCTCCAAGAAATGTACGCAGGCTATGCGGACATTACACAATATGTCAAACTACATGGTATCGGCGAATACACCGTAGCCGACTTAGCCTTGGTGGAAGGCAATGGCGGTGCAGTTGGATACTTCGGTCATTGGGGCATCATCGTGGTTTACGAAAACTCCAAGATGAACTGGAGGGATGTGACCATTTTTGATGGCTATTCTTATATGAGGCCCACTTTCGAAGCCGAACCGGTAAGTCAGGAGTTTGTAATCAGTGGATTTCAGGCAGCAGACAATGGTGCTGTGAACCTTAAGCTTGGTGTGATGGTCGGTGAAGGCGATAGGGGACTGAGCGGGGATTTCTTCGAAGTCAGAAATGCTGCCAATACCGAATGGGTAAGACTACAGCATGCACTTAACAGCCCGAATAACTTTTTCAATTCATCCATTTATACACCCGTGTTGGATGAAAACAACAACTTGGTAGACAATCCACGTAATCCGTTTTTGGACAACAGCACCGGAATCGACATTGCGATGTGGAACGTGCCTAACCCGGATAACTCCATTATCGCCAATGGTCAGACTTCGACAACTTTTAGATACGGTTCCAACGAGGATACCTACAATATCTACACCATTGCTTTTGCTGTAGATGCTTATGTTCCCGAAATCCAAGGATTCAATCAAATAGAAGCCATCAATGGCGAAACTCCAGGTACCGAACTAACAGCTCAGCCTGGCCAAGAGATTGCATATTCCCTGGAGATCAAAAATTTGGGAACGGAGCATGTGCAAGACGGTAAAGTCATCATTCCGATTCCGTTTACCGCCACATTTGTGAGTGCTAGACATGAGATTTACTTTGAACCGACAACTGCCAAAGCTCCTTATTTTGATCCAAACTTGGGAGCAACAGGTGCGATAGTTTGGGAATTGGGAGAGTTGCCTTTGGCCGAAGATCTGAATACAGTTTTGGCCAAGTTGTTCTACACCCTCAAGACAACGGAAGATTGTTTTATACTATCTGAGGTCGATTGCGATCCATTCGTTTCAGTAAATGGCTTGATTTCAGGAAAAGGTGGGGTTTCCCAAACGCCTTTCGACGGAATCTCTTTGACACAAGGATTCTTGGATGGTGCCTGCGCAGGTGAGCCGATTCAGGAGGCCATCGTAGTGAAGATCTCCGGAGCTTCAGAGTGGGTTCTGGAGAACTGCTCAGAAACAGAACTTTTCCGGGACTTTAACTTTTGCAACGTTGATTCCGAAGCTGGTGTGCCCTTGAGTGAAATTAGAAGATCATTCCCTGTGGGCGTTCGGTTCTTTAAAGGACCAGATCGGACCCGTGATCAGGAAATTACAGAGGAAAACCCATTCCCTGCAATCAGCGGCACCTACTATGCGATCCCTGCAAATTCCAGCAACTGTGTGTATGAATTTAGGTTGCACGTGACCAATGTCAATACAGTTCCCAATGTTCCACAAGGATTTGGCTTGACTTTCTGCCAAGGAGCGACCATTCCATCACTCAAGAATCTTATTCACGCAAGTAACGCTGATAGCGAGGAAGCATTCACCGTGTTTTTCTTTGCTTCCGAAACAGGTGGAGAGGCCTTGGAAGACTTCACTGTTGATGGTTCTGTCCTTGGAACAACCCAAGTTTGGGTTGCCGAAGGTCCATCTGCTGACTGCCTTGGAAAAAGGGCTCTCGTGACTATCTCAGTAAATACCTGCGGGCTTGAGTTGGAGAAAAAGGGCTCGCTTGTTGATGTCGATGAAAATGGAAAGACCAACGTCGGGGACAAAATTGCCTACACCTTTATTATCAAAAATACAGGCACTGTACCAGTTGAGAACATCACTTTGACTGACCCTATAGTTACTGTCGTTGGAGGTCCACTCGCGATTCTTGGTCCAGGTGAAACTGACAGCACCACTTTTTCCGCTGAGCATATTTTGACACAGGATGATATTGACGCAGGTTCTTTTACCAACGTGGCAACCATTTCGGGTACCGTGAATGGTGATGAAGTTTCTGCTTCCGATGACGATGTACAGGTTTTTGTTACCAACCCCGGAATCAGCATTGTCAAGGTAGCGGACAAGAGCACAGTGAGCCAAGTCGGTGAGGTGATAACTTATACATTGACTATCACAAATACAGGAGATGTCACACTGTTCGGAATTGTGGTCCGTGATCCTTTGACGGATTTGGATTCTACGATTGTGAGCCTTGCCCCGGGCGCTATTTCCAACATCATAACTTCCTACACCGTCAGCCAAGCTGATATAGATGCCGGCGGCATCCTCAACGTCGCGGTTGCTACAGCAGGAGAGCTCGAGGAAGAAGGAAGTGTGGAAGTTCCAGCTGAATTCAATAGTGCAATTGCGGTGGAGAAAACTGCGAACGTTACCGAATTCACAGCGGTGGGTCAAGTTGTAACCTACACAATTACAGTAACCAATACGGGAAATACGACCCTTACCAACGTTCTCGTCAAAGATCCTTTGACTGGCTTGGAAGAGCCTATCGAAAAATTAACACCTGGACAGTCCGTGACCTTCCAGACTAACTACACAGTCACTTTGGAAGATATCGAAAGGGGTTCAGTTTTGAATACCGTGTTTGTCACCGCTGAAGATTCAAAAGGAGACACAGTCGAAAATACCGACACAGCGACTGTCAATGCAGGTAAAAAAGAAATCATTGCGAATGATGATAATTTCGGTGAATTCCCGGTAGTGTACGGAGGCGTGTTGGGTAATATCCTTGCCAATGACCTATTGGATGGCAAGGCCGTCAATTGGGAAGATGTCAACTTTGAGATCGTTGACTTGGATGGTATCCTCGGATTGATTCTGGATGAAAAGGGCGAGTTGAGCTTGATTCCTGGCCTCAACGAGGCAAGGGAATACCGACTGAGATATGTCCTGTCAGAAGCCTTGAATCCAACCAATACCGACGACGCCATCATAACGTTCCGATTGGTAAGCTCTGATGTGGACTTGAGTGTGACAAAGACTTCCAACGGTGTGGAGATTTTTGAGGGAGATGAGTTTGAATATGAGATCCTGGTCAGAAACGTCGGCGGAACGCCCGCAACCAATGTGGTCGTCGAAGACAAACTACCAGGTGGCGTGACCTATGTCAGCAGCAGGTTTGAAAGCAATCCGAACGGAATTCAGGTCAACCAAGAGCTCTCAGGATCGACATTGAAATACACGATACCTTCAATGCCCGCAAGCGCGATCGTGACAATCTATGTAAAAGTTAAAGCCAATCAGCTTAATGGTTCTGCTTCCAATACAATCGTCAACCGGGTAAATGTAGAGGCAGAAGAAAACGATGTAAATCCGGAAGATAATACCGCTGAAGATGTAAACACCGTGAAACAGTTCTTTATACCAAATGTGATCACGCCAAACAATGATGGTAAAAACGACAGATTTGTTATCCAAGGCTTGAATAAGTTTGCATCCAACGAGATTGTGATCCTCAACAGGTACGGAGACCACGTGTACGAGCAAAGAAACTACGACAACAATTGGACGGCTGATGGATTGGTAGCAGGGACCTATTTCTTCGTGTTACGTGGTACTGACAGCAATGGTCAGGTTCAAGAGTTCAAAGGTTGGATTCAAGTCATCAAAGATTAATCGATAGAGGGGATGAAAAAATCAGCAATTCACATTTACTTCAGCTTGGTTGTGGTGGCGATGACTGCCTTGTCAGCTTCTGCGCAACAATTGCCGCAATTCAGCCAGTATATCTTCAATGGATTGCACATCAACCCAGGATATGCGGGGTACAAAAACCAAGGCTACATACAAAGTACGTTCAGAAAGCAATGGATGAATTTCCCGGGTGCACCACAGACCTTTACGGTCACGGCGGACTTGAGTGCGAATGAGGGAATGATGGGTTTTGGGGCTTCGATCTTGACAGACCAATTGGGCCCGACGAGGACGACGACCGGACTTTTGACTTATTCCTATAGAATACAGACGGGTCACGATTCGTATCTGGCACTCGGTGCGAGTGCGGGGGTTTCGGAATACCAGCTCAACAGTGACAAAATGAATCCAATAGATGAGGGTGATATTTTGATTCCCGAAGGAATTACCAATATGTTTACCCCGAACATGAACATGGGTTTGTTTTTCCACAACAATCGGTTTTATGGTGGATTGAGTGCCTTTAATTTGATCGGCCGTAATACACTCGAGCGGGAGGATATAGCGCTTTCGATGCATGACTTCCATATTTTCTTGACAGCGGGCGGAATTTTCCCCATTACGGACGCAATTCAGATCAAGCCCTCATTTCTGATCAAGGAAGTAAAAGGATCACCAACAAATGTCGACCTGAACGGCATGGTGCTTTTTTCTGAACGAATCTGGGTCGGCGCATCCTACAGGACCAATATGCATGTCGGAAATGATGATTTGGAAAGCTCTTTGAGTAGAAGAAATGCGATCGCCTTTATTGTGGAGGTTTTTGCTACAGAGAGTCTGAGGGTGGGATATGCCTACGACCAAAACCTCAATGTACTCCAAAATGCTAGGAATAATTCCCATGAGTTTTCGGTAGGGTACTATCTAACGCCAAGGAAGGTGACAATGAAAAATCCAAGATGGTTTTAAGCATGAAAAAATACGTTCTGATTTTTTCACTTCTGTGTACTTGGATGGTTTCACCGGTCCTAGGCCAAAACCGCCTGCTCAAATATGCCGACAAGCAGCTTGGACTTGAAAATTACGCCCATGCGGCTGAGGTGTACACCCAGGCATATCAGAGAAAACCAAAATATACCACGGCCAAAAATGCGGCCCAGGCATATACAACGATTCAGGACTACAACAATTCTTTCGAATGGTGGGAAAAAACAGTGGCATTCGCTGAGGCCGAGCGGACCGATTATTCAGCCTACCTTCAAGCTGCTTTGAAGCTCGGCAAACTTTCCGAAGTTGAGGATATCTTGTCCAAATCTGGATTCACTGAGGCGGATTTCCCAGAGTTGGATTTTGATTTGATCAGAAAGCTCCAAGCAGGAACGGCAAGGGTGGCCTTGCTTCCCGTCGATGGAGTAAACTCTGATGGTTCCGATCAAGGGCTGAAATTGGATGAAAGCGGCACGAAGTATTTCTCAAGCGATCGGGGGACCATCACTCCGACCCAGAAAAAGGGCATACGATTAGATGCGAAGAGCAGCTTGCCAAGTGGGGATAAAAGTAACTTCAATGAGCGTCCTTTCTTCCAAATCTATCAACAACGTGAAAATGGTGAAGCAACAACCCTGCAATCAGACTTGGCCGATGCTGCCCATGTGGCTGACTTCGCGCCGATGCCGAGTAAGGGCTTGTTATTCTACACTGTACTAAGAGATGTCAGGAAGATCAAAAAGAAACGGGCATACACAATCCAACCGGAAATCTTTTTCGGAACATTTGGAGACAATGGACAGATTTCGGGAAGCAAGCCGTTTCCCTTCAACAACTTCACGGTACATGGGATACAAAATCCCTTTGTAGACGAGCAAGCAGGCAGAATTTATTTTGCTTCGGATATGGCGGGCGGTGTTGGTGGATTTGACTTATATTACGTAACTTTTGACCAAGACCTGAATTTTGGATCACCTGTCAATTTGGGTCTTGGCGTTAACACCCTGGAAGACGAAAGTCATCCATTTATTAAGGCAGGAAAACTTTACTTTTCCTCAAAAGGTCATCCGGGTGTGGGCGGAATGGATATTTTCAGTGCAGACCAGAGCGGGGGAGTATTTTCAGATGTCCAAAATTTGGGTGTTCCCTTCAATTCTACGCGTGATGATTTCGCTTTCTACGTTGCGTCGGATGGGAAAAGGTATTTGAGTTCAGATCGGGAAGGTGGTTTGGGTATGGATGATATCTATTTCATTCAGGACCTTTACAAAATTTTGTTGGCCAAAGTTTTGGATTGTGACGGGGTGATAGTTGCAGAGGATCTCGATGTTAGGTTAGGTCAGGCAAATACCCGACAAATTGTTGAAACCCGCAGAATGGGAAATGGTGAAATATCCGCGGACTTGGAGCCTGAGCAGGATTTTTGGCTTCAAATTTCCAAGCCCGGATTCTTTTCCATCCAGGATAGTTCTTTGACTACAATCGGACTTGAGGGTGATACGCTTCGGCGGGAGTACCGTTTGACGCGGATTCCTTATGGTTTACAGGTTTGGTCGGACATCGTGTATTACGATCTCGACAAATCTTACCTCAAAACTCAGGCGGAGGATATCTTGGAAAAATTGGCTGACCTGATGTTGAAGCATGATTTTCTGAGTTTGAAAGTGGGATCCCATACGGATGCACGTGCCACGGATGAGTACAACAAAAAATTAAGTGAAAAAAGGGCGAAGGCAGTCAGTGATTTCCTTTTAGCCAAGGGAATTGCACCTGAGCGAATAACGCTTGCTTGGTTTGGTGAAGAGCAGCCGGTGAATGATTGTGGGGATGGTAAGCCATGTCCGGAAAATCTGCACCAACAAAACCGTCGCAGCGAGCTGACTTTGGAGGCTTTCTCGGACAAGAACAAGCAGTACAGTTTGCCTAGTGGATTTGAGTTGGAAGATCCTTGTGATTTAAGCCCCTTGACGGATTTGTTGTCAAAGGAATTGATCACGGTTCCGAATATCTACTTCGATTTCGATAGGGCTGCGATCAGACCGCAGCACCAGACGGACTTGGATCGCGTTAGCTATGTCATGAAAACGAAGGAAAATCTGCAACTTTACCTGGCAGGTCACACGGACCAAAGGGGAAATGAAGCATACAATATGAAGTTGGCGGAAAGGCGTGCAAAAGCAGTGATGGACTATTTGGTCAGGCAGGGAGTGGATGCATCGAGACTGCAATATGAATGGTTTGGAAAGTCGAGACCGATACATGATTGTGGCACAAAAGCCTGTACCGAAGCCATGCATCAGGAAAACAGAAGGACGGAACTGATCCTAAAAGGAAACTAAAGATATGTAAGAGTTTATTTTTTCAACTTGCGAGATAGATAAGTAAAAATGGCCTCCTTCTGGGAGGTCCTTTTTTTATGTCCAAACGAAGATGAATCCAAGTAACAAGTCTGCATCAAAAAAGGATACGCCCAAGTTGGCGCTTGATTATACTATTTCACTGGAAAGGCCGCAGGCTTTGGCTATGGGGGAACAAAAAAAGCATCCCGTTTCCGAAATGCTTTCCTTTTGGTAATGTAAAAACGACTATTGAATCGTGTTCTTTGCCAACAGGGCCCCATCAGCTTTGGAATATGGGATTGCGGCGATTTGCTGCATTTTCTCCATCTTGACCTGGTCAAAAGCCAGACGGTTATCTTTTGAAATCGGATCAGAAGGTGGGATTTTTTCCTTCAACCAGTCCTCCTGCTTCCCATTTTTCCAGAAGCGGAAGCAAAGGTGTGGGCCTGTGGCTAAACCTGTACTGCCGACAAACCCTATTACCTGCCCTTGTTTCACACGAGCACCAGGTTTCATGCCTGAGGCAATTTTGGACATATGGAGGTATTGGGTAGTGTAGGTTCCGTTGTGTTTGATTTTCACAAAGTTTCCATTGGCGCTGGTATACCTTGCTTCGACTACTGTCCCATCTCCCACAGACCTGATTTCAGTTCCGGTCGGAGCAGCGTAGTCTGTACCCAAATGTGCTTTGTAGCGCTTTTGCACTGGATGGAACCGATTGAGGTTGTAGCGGGAACTGATGCGGGTGTACTTTAGAGGATCTCTAAGGAAGGCCTTCTTAAAGCTGTTCCCATTTTGGTCGAAAAACGACTTTTCTCCGTTTTGCTCGAAAGGAATCGCGTGAAATGGTTCGCCCATGTGCTCGAAGTAGGCAGTTTCGATATCACCGATGCCGATGACCTGACCTTCGACCACCTTCTCTGAGAACACCACCTTGAACTTGTCGCCTTTCTGAAGTCTTTGGAAATCTACTACCCAGCCGTATAGATCAGCAAACTGGTCAATCAAATCCGGGCTGATGCCCAATTCCGTCATGTTGACATAGAGATTGCTGGAGATTTCACCACCGAGCTCGACCTTTCTCCACTCCACCGGCCTTTCTTCTTTGTAAACTTCCCCCTCATCCAACTTGAAAACCACAAACTCTGCCGGATTTGGCTCATAGATGAAAAACTGCGCAAGCGAGCTGTCTTTGTCTGTAAGAATGGTGAATTTTTTGTTGAAGGCGATTTTCCTGACATCGAAAATATCTTTGGATTTTCGGGCAATCTCGTCGATGATTTGGTAGGGCACATTGAATGGAGCCAAAATGCTCGCGAGGGTCTGGTTTTTTCCGACCACGCCTTCTACTACGTCCAAACCCTTGACATTGATGCCGTATACCAACTCTTCCTGTTCGACGATTTCGGGGAGCGGTTGTTCGGAAACAATCTCTTGTTCAGAAGACTTTTTTGGGAAAATATAAACTGAAAATACCGCCGCTAGGGAGATCACTGAAGCTGTAAAAATCCAATTCTTTCTAGTCATAATCTGGGTGAAATGAGGTGTTTTTTTCAAAGGAATTCAATTCAAGCCCAAAATCCAAATAAAAATCAAATTTTACAAGGTAAAGAATTTGATATCAGCGTCTTGAAAAAGAGCAATTTTAAACAAGAAAAATTCAAGGGCAAATTTGATGAAACAAGTTGCAAAAATCTGCTTGGGAAATGCATAGACCTTGAAGTACAGCGGCAGAAAAATCTTTTCTCATTGTCAGGGGCATTTTAGAATAGTCCTTTCGCTTTGTTTATCTTTGTCCACTTCAAAAAATACGATTCAAAAACATGTTGAGGACACATACTTGCGGAGAGTTAAGGATTTCAGATGCCAATAAGGAAGTGACGCTTGCCGGTTGGGTGCAGAAGGTGCGAAATAAAGGAGGCCTGATTTGGGTCGACTTGAGGGACAGATACGGTGTTACCCAATTGATTTTGGAGGAAGGCTCTACCGATAAGCAGCTGTTGGATAAAGCGGCTTCGCTCGGCCGGGAATTTGTCATTCAGGCAAAAGGAAAAGTCGTAGAGCGCGCCGCCAAAAACGACAAAATGCCTACCGGCGACATCGAGATCCGTGTGTCGGCTATCGAAATCCTGAATCCTGCCAAGGTTCCTCCATTTATCATTGAAGATGAGACAGACGGCGGGGATGAGCTCCGCATGAAATACCGGTATTTGGATCTCAGAAGAAACGTGGTCCGTGAAAAGCTGCAACTTCGTCACCGCATGATGCAGGAGACGCGGAAGTATATGGATGGGCAAAACTTCATCGAAGTAGAGACTCCCGTCTTGATCAAATCAACACCCGAAGGTGCCCGGGATTTTGTCGTCCCCAGCCGTGTCAATCCAGGTGAATTTTACGCCCTACCCCAATCCCCACAGACTTTCAAGCAGCTGTTGATGGTAAGTGGTTTTGACCGTTACTTTCAGATCGTCAAATGTTTCCGTGACGAAGACCTGCGTGCGGATAGGCAGCCGGAGTTTACTCAGATTGACTGCGAGATGTCCTTTGTGACACAAGAGGATATCCTGAATACTTTCGAAGGCTTGGTAAGGCATTTGTTCAGAAATGTAAAGGGCATCGAGCTCGAGGAGGTAAAACGGATGACCTTCGCAGACGCGATGAAATTTTATGGCAACGACAAACCTGATTTGCGCTTTGATATGAAGTTCGCGGAACTCAATTCTGTGGCAAAAGGCAAAGGATTTTCCATTTTTGACCAAGCGGAACTGATCGTAGGCATTTGTGCCAAAGGTGCGTCCGATTATACCCGCAAGCAATTGGACGAATTGACCGAATGGGTCAAAAGACCGCAGATCGGCGCCAAAGGCTTGGTCTATGTCAAATTCAACACAGATGGATCGCTGAAGTCGACTGTTGACAAGTTTTACTCCCAAGAAGACCTGAAAGCATGGGCAGACGTAATGGGCGCAGAGCCAGGCGACCTGATGTTGGTGCTGAGTGGGGAAGAAAAAGCGACCCGCAAGCAAATGTCCGAACTCAGGCTGAAGATGGGCGAAGACCTCGGCCTGCGTGACAAGTCGGTGTACAAGCCACTTTGGGTGGTTGATTTTCCATTGTTGGAATGGGACGAGGAGACCAAGCGCTTCCATGCCATGCACCATCCATTTACCTCGCCAAAAAGGGAAGACATCCCGATGCTGGAGACTGACCCGGGCGCCGTTAGGGCCAACGCCTACGATATGGTCATCAACGGGGTCGAAATCGGCGGTGGCTCAATTAGGATTCACGATCGGGCCACGCAGCAGTTGATGTTCAAGCATCTCGGTTTCACGGACGAGGAAGCCCAAAAGCAGTTTGGTTTCCTGATGGAGGCTTTTGAATACGGAGCTCCACCGCACGGCGGGATTGCCTTCGGTTTCGATCGTTTATGCGCGATTTTTGGCGGTTCGGATTCCATAAGGGATTATATCGCTTTCCCTAAAAACAACTCGGGAAGGGACGTGATGATCGATTCCCCAAGCACTATTGCCGAGGAGCAATTGAAGGAATTGTCGATTCAAGTTGCGATAGCTACCAAGTAAAGGCTCAAACCACCAATCTTTCTTCCCCCTTTTCATCTCCAATCAGTGGCGCGAAAAGGGGGTTTACTTTTCTGTCTTAGGAGTGAAGGTTTATATCAAGTGCCATCACCATTTAACCTAGTTTTAGTCCACTCACAATAACTGTTAAAATTCCTTAAACTTTTTGGGAGCTGGCTATGTCTAAACATGGATTGAAAAACAAAGAACCATGAGAGTTTCTACCATTAAGTTATTTTTCTTGTTTTTGGCATTTTTCTATGCCGCTGATTTGCAGGCACAAAGAGGAGAGGGCAGACAGCAAAATATTCTATTGAAAGGAAAGGTGGTCGAGGGACCCAACCAGCAGCCGATGATTGGCGCGGTGGTGCAGGTCAAGACAGTCACCGACTCCCTGTTGGTTTCCGCAGTCACGGGTGCTGATGGAACCTTTGAGGTCAGCAGACCATTCATTCCTACCGTAGTTGTAGAGATCACTTTTCTAGGCTATCAGAAGATCAGCAAAACCCACAACCGAGGAAATCCGCTGGATTTGGGAACACTCCTTTTGGTGGAGGACACCAAGTTGCTTGGCGAAGTCGTCATCGAGGGTCAGGTGCCAGTAGGTGAAGTCAAGGGAGACACGACTTCATTCAATGCCAATGCCTTCAAAACCCGTGAAAATGCAGACGCTGAAGACTTGGTCAGAAAATTGCCGGGAGTAACGATCCAAAACGGCGAGATCCAGGCAAAAGGCGAACAGGTGCAACGTGTATTGGTTGATGGCAGGGAGTTCTTCGGAAGCGATCCGTTTATGGCCTTGAGAAATCTGCCTGCTGACGTGGTAGACAGGGTCGAGATTTTGGACCAAAGGTCCGACCAGTCTAGGCTTACGGGCTTTGATGACGGCAATTATTCCCGTACGATCAATATCGTCACCAGACCTGACAAAAACAGCGGGCAGTTTGGAAGGATTTATGGTGGATATGGTACTGACGATAGGTATTCGGCAGGGGGTAACTACAACATCTTCAAAGGTGCCAGACGTATTTCGATAATCGGGATGTTCAACAACATCAACCAGCAGAATTTCTCCAGCCAGGATTTGGTGGGAGTGAATGCAGGAGCTTCCGGTGGAAACCGGGGCCCAGGTGGCGGTGGACCCGGCGGAGGAGGGGGTCGTCCTGGAGGCCAAGGCTGGGGAGGAGGCAACAACAACTTCCTCGTAGGCCAAGACCAAGGTATCATCACCACGAGCGCTTTGGGTCTTAACTATAGCGACAAGATTGGGCAGAAAATGAATCTCACCGGTAGCTATTTTTTCAATTCGACCAGAAACAACTTGAATAAACTTACCAATCGGGAGATTATTCTTTCTGAGACCAACAGGCAGTACTACGAAGAGGACCTCATCAATACGGTCAAAAACAACAACCACCGTGTCAATGCCAGGATTGAATATGACATCACTCCGAAGCATGCCATTATTGTCACGCCGTCTTTGAATTTTCAAAGCAATTCAACTTTCATCGACCGGGCAGGATTTAACTTCAATGTGAATAGGGAACCCTTGAGTTCGACACTTTCGAGGTCTAATGCCACCACCGATGGCTACGCGCTTTCCAACAATTTTGTCTACAGGTACAAATTCGACAAACAAGGCCGGACACTTTCCACGACTGTATTCACATCTTGGAACAAAAGGGACCAACTTTCTGACCTGATCGCTGCAAATAGGGATTATATCCGCGACATCAACGACACGATCAATCAGGAGACATTCGGACTTTCTGACGGATTCAATTACCGGGCAACGCTTCAATTCACGGAAGCTTTGAGCGATAAATCGCTCCTTACGCTTTCCTATCAGGTCGGGAACAACAAAACCTCGGCTGACCAAAGGACATTCAGCTTAATGCCGGAGATGGGTATTATGGTCTTGGATACTGCTCTGAGCAACGTTTTTGACAACAAGTTTATCGTCCAAAGACCGAGTGCTGGTATCAGCTACCGCTTGAAGGATTGGAATTTCAATGCCAACCTAGATTACCAATATGCGGTCCAAAACAATGAGAGCTTTTTCCCCTTGGAGCGGACTTTTAACCAAAGCTTCAGTAATTTTCTTCCCGGACTCAACGCCAATTACCGGAATCAGGAGAAAGGAACTTCCTTCCGCTTGCGGTACAGGACCAACACCCAAGAGCCTAGCGTCAACCAGCTGCAGAATGTGATCAACAACCAAAACCCGCTGCAGTTGTCGGTCGGTAACCCAAACTTGGGGCAGTCATTTAGTCACAACGTGTTCACCAATTTCTCCAAAATCAACCTTGCCAAGTCTAAAACCTTCTTCACCTTCCTGTTTGCAAACTACAACCAGGACTTTATCGGTACCAGTACCTTTGTGGCGCAGAGTGATACGCTGATCAACGGGGAAGTCTTGTTGCGCTCGGGAGGACAAATCAGCAGGCCGGAAAACCTGCAGGGGAACTTCAGATCCAGGTTGTTTGTGACCTACGGTACGCCCATCAAAAAGCTGAAGTCACAGTTCAACCTCAATTCAAGTATCGCCTACAACAGGACGCCGGGTATTATCAACCTGCAGAAAAATTTCAACAACAACATCGACCTCAGCCAAGGAATCACGCTCACGAGCAATATCAGCAAGGATCTGGATTTCACGGTATCAACGACTGGTACTTACACCATCGTGAACAGTACCCTACAGCCGACCTTGGATCAAAACTACTATATCCAAAACTCCAATATCCGCTTGTACTACTCTCCCAACCAAGGGAAGCTATTTATCTCCAATATCGTTAACAACTCACTGTACAGTGGTCTTTCCGCAAACTTAGACCAATCTGTATGGCTTTGGAATATCGAGGCGGGCTACAGGTTTATGAAAGACCGTAAGGGCGAATTGAAGATGACGGTCTTTGATTTGCTCAACCAAAACAACGCCATCGGGAGGACAGTGACCGACGTGGCAATCGAGGATACATTTACAGTCGTGCTGCAGCGCTATGCCATGCTTACATTCACTTATAACATCGGCAACTTCAAGCCCCAAACCCAACAAGAAAACCAAGGGGGTATGCCTTGGCGCGGTGGCGGAGGAAGGACTTGGTAGGTCCCGAAAAAAGGCGTCAATTGACGCTTTTTTGCTTTTTGGCAGCCCTTCTATTTTCTTTTTTCGATTTTTGGAAATCGAGACTTGTGCAATCCTTGATCGCGGATTTCTGCGACAGCTTGATCTTGACAAAGTCGGCATCTGAGAAATGTTTGATAGATAGTGTTTGCGACACGAATACTGGAATAAAGATTAACTACATTGCCACCCAAAAAAGACTTACTTACGGAATTATGTAGACTGTTTTGCTTGCCATTTGATTGAAAACCTTCCATTTACATGGCAATTTTTCGGATCCTTTGTCCGCAATTTGCATTACCGAACACCATGCCCAAACTCATCCTCTATATCGCCATTTCTTTGGATGGGAAGATCGCCCGCAGTGATGGCGGGCTGGATTGGTTGGAAAACCATCCCAACCCAAACGGACTGGACTACGGCTACGCCGATTTTCTCGCGGGTATCGGGACCACGATCATGGGTAGAAGAACCTATGAGGAGATTCTTGGCTTTGGGATCGATTGGCCCTATATCGGCCTGCAGTCCTATGTCGCATCAAGCGACCCGGCCTATCGCTGCACGACGCCTGATACTTTTCCGATCCATTCGGATTTGGGGGAATTGGTGAAAAATCTCAAAACCACGGCTGATAAGGATATTTGGCTGATCGGTGGAGGGAATCTTGTCAGCCATTTTTTGGAACAGGACCTTTTGGACGAGCTCATTTTGACCATTATTCCGACAATTCTCGGGGAGGGGATACCGCTATTTCCTGGAAATCAAATAGAATCCAACTGGCAGCTGAAGGATGCCAAATCCTTTAAAACGGGAGTGGTCAACCTTCATTATGTAAAAGGATAAATCTAAGATGCGGCGAAGATCTGCGGTCTGTTTGCATGCCAGCGACCAAAGGAAACCAAGATGGCCTGAGGGGCAAAAAACTCCCATCAGGCCATTTCTTCGGGCGATCCCGTAGGGTTATTCCTTTTTTCGTTCGAAAACAAACTCACCCCCTGACTGCTTGAATATCATTTTGCCCTCATCTGGAACAAAATCCAAGACTAGGCCTATCAGGTCGAATTTGAAGGTGTGGCCTTCGACATACTCCAAGGCAAACATGTGCCCGCCTCCCTCGGCGACGAGTTCACCGTTTTGCACATTGATGTTGAATTGGAAGGGGAAATTTTCGTTGGCATAGGATCCCGTGAATTTCTTCAAGTCCTTCTCTTCCAATCTGGGAAACAAAGGCAAGGTGTAATCCAAGTCAAACAATATGCGCAGCGCACCCGTGACGATATCAAACATGGGATACAGCACCGCATTTCCCGTAAACGCGAGGGATGTTGCTTCCTCCGGGAAGTAAGTGCCGTAGGCTTGGAAGCCGTCGACCCTGCCGCCGTGGCCAATTCCCTTGTGCCCTTCGAAAACAAATTCCTGGAAACCCAGACTATGTCCGTCCCTGAATGTGCTGATGAGTGGCAGGTATGCCGCATCTACCAGTTGACCGCCAAAAAGCGCCTTGAAAAACAGGTTGATATCTTGGGAAGTAGAAGAGATTGCCCCTGCGCCAAGCGTGACGGAGCTATGGGTTTCCTGATCCAATTCCCAACCTAGCAGTTTCACATAGGAAAATGCTTCGTTTTTATTGGGATCGATTTTTTCACCAATGTAGGTATTCCTCATGTCGGCAGGCTGTAAAACGTACTTTTGGAGTAGTGTCGAATAGTCCATACCAGATACCTCCTCTGCGATGTAGGAGAGCAGTAGGAAATTGGTGTTGGAATATTCGAACCGCTCGTCCGGGGCAAAGTTGCTGGGCAGGGCTTGGATTCTTTCCAGCATTTCAGCTCTTGTCTGGGCGTTGTTTTTCCAAGCACCGTAGTCTGGAAGATCGGTGAAGTTGGGAATTCCACTGCGGTGTGCCAACAACTGTTCAACCGTGATTTGATCTGCATTGGCAACATTTGGGAAGTACTTCCCCAATTTGGTGTCCAAGGATACGCGATTTTCCGCAACTTGATTCAGAATAATTACGCCAGTAAACATTTTGGTCATCGATCCTATGCGGTATTTCGTCTCGCTATTTGGGCGAAGGCTGTCCTTCAGGCTGCGGAAACCATAATAATGAGAGTAGATTTCTTGTCCATTTTTGAAAATCGAAATCCCACCCATGCCTTTGCGATTGGACTCGATAAGCCCAAACAAACTATCCAGTTTTTCTCTCTGCGCTGGATTCAATTCCTGACCGATCGCCACTAGCTGTGCGGAAAACAGGAATAGAAGGAGGAATAATGTACTTTTCATGGTTGGTGGTAGTTGTGGATGTGAGGAATTATTTTGGAAACTCGGGAAAATACGGGCTTGGCGTCAAACCCAATGTAGGATGTGAATGATGAAAGGAAGTTTATGGTATCCGTCAGATTCAACCGCCGACGGATACCTGAAAGGGAAACATTGTTTTCAAGGGAGAAAAAATGTCCCCTCACTGCCTTTGGCCAGCCTTGATAGCTTGATTTGGCTTTGCGTTGAAGGCGTACTCCTGGACAAAAACAGCGTGTGACTCCCTATCTGCGAGGAGTTTCACCCAACCGTAGTGGTATTCGCCATCGACCCTAATGCTGACCCCGGCATAGAAGTCTTTGTCTGGAGCCCAAGGCCCGGACCATTGGTCAGGTTGGTTTTCGGTAACGATCCTTACCATCAGGGCACCTGTGAAGATACTCCACTTGGAGACCTCGGAGGCGGTTTCAGGGCCGATCGCAGTGCCAGATGATAAGGGAGTTATTTCTTCCTCCGACAGCATCACCCGTGCATCCCGATTGGACTGGATCTGGAAGTAGTTTCTTACCCCCCTGTCGAATCCAACAGACATTACATTGATCGAAAAGTCCTGGATTCCATCCTCGTTGAGATCGAGCAGATAAGCGTTCAGGTTCATCACCGGAAACGGTTCCTCCAGCACCTTGTGGTTGATTGATGAAGGAATTGGTTTCAAGTCATCATCCTGTTGGCACGAGAAAAATGCGCTGATAGAGATCACAATTGCGATCATCCATTTCATTCTGGCGGAAAACGCAAATCCCATTTTGGAAGTCGCATCATCCTTTTTGTGGTTTAAAGCAGTTGGTTTCATTTTTTGGCTAGTTTTGATGGATAGTCACGAGAATCTTCATTTCCAATGCCTTTATGGCGAGGTTGCGGTTTTGCCTGTTTTCCTAGCGATTTAGCCGATTACCTCCTGCAGCAGCAAAGCTGTGCAGATATTGGCCATCAGGAATCTTTCCTCCCGATCGAGACCTTGGGCCAGATAGACTTGACCCTTTTCGGCCAAGTTGACCGCGGCAAGCGGGCGACCTGTGGCGTCCCTGATCTCAAGTCCCATCGCGCCAAAAGGCATTTGGAGCGCTTGGCCATTTTTGCCAAGCACACTCGAAACCGGGAAAATCGTGTAGTAATCCCCATTGCTTCTTGAAATCGTGCCCGCACAATCCCGTGGCTGGCGCTGCACCCGATCGTTGTTGAGGATGAGTTGCCATGGCTCAGCAGCAGTAGGTGTGTAGATCTGGGCAAAAAACAGACTCGAGGAATTTCCCTTCTTGAGCTCCAGGAGGTCTATTCCCACGGAAAGAAGCCCGCGATCATCTCCAATAAGCAGGTTTGAAGCTTGGAACTTGGAAACACAGAACACCGAGGACCCCAAGTCAGCGCCATCGGAAAGGTCAAATCGGATCGTCTGTTTCCTGTCAATGTATTCTCGGCCGATGATGTTCAGGTATTCCCCCGTGCCATAGTTCCCAAAACCAATCCCGGAATACCCATTTGGGCCCTTGGTCCAAGACCGACGGACATCCAAGGTTTGGTATTCGCCGAAGGCAAGTTTCTGGTTGACTAGAATTCCCGTGCGCCCGCTTACGGCGAGCATATCGTGTCCTTCCCAATCCTCACCCTGCAGCGCAAGGTTCATGGGACTACAGGCTGCCAAAACGGCAATACAAATGCAAATGAAGAAATTGCGCTTCATGGTCTTCACATTAACAGTTCGTAAGTGATTGATTTTTAAATCCTCAGACTTTGGCTATTGACTGCGGAAACAGTGGATTAAAGCACGATTTCCACTTTTGCCCTCGGAAAGTCCCTGGGGACGATTTCGCTCTCTGCCGCTGCCCAAGTGGTATTGTTGCGATCAAAGTAGCGGGTGCTGTTGGAAAGGCGGAGCGCCTCATGGGCAGCTGCGATGCGCGAAATGTCTTTTTTGATGACCAAAGGGGCATCCGGTGCTGGGAATTCCCTGAGATGGCGGAGACTGAACACCGTGTCCCAAAGAATCGTGTTGCTGCCGTTGCGTAGATCCTCGATCGAAATCGTCAGATTGAGTTCAGCTTTTGCCTCGTCATATATGGATTCGTTGTATTCCTTGGCCTTGGCGATGCTGAATTCGATTCGGTGTTCCATTTTGTCGTTGGCTGGAGGTGCGACGTCTTCATCCGGACTGCAGGCCGATAGCAGCGTAAGCCCCATCAAGGGTAAAGCCAGGAAAAGTCGTCCAAAACGGCGTGCTCCTGCACTTGGCTTGGCGAATGATTCGATCCGGTCTGAAAAAGCACCGGCGTGATGTTGAGGTGAAACAGTTGGTTTCATGGTTTTGATTTGTTTAAGTTGGTTTAGTATCATCATGCCTTCGAAAGAAAGGACTTCAGCACACGTCCAAATTGCGCGCCCATATTTTTAAAGTATTGATTTTCAATACGTTATTTTTCATTTTAAATTGTAAGCGATGTACGAATTTGGACAATTGTGTTTCATGATTGGAAGATGTTGATAGATGTATCCAGGTTGCATCAGTCGGGGAAAATATTTTTGGGACAAGAACGACTTTCTCATTGGCTGTGAATCTATCTACCCGATGACGATTCCAATGTCCATCAAGCCGTTCGTATGGTCTCCACACTATAACTTGGTACGTTGTCACAACCGCTTTTAATTCGTACATTTCCCTACACTTCAAACACAAAACGTCATGTTGAAAAAGGTACTCATTGGACTTGGAATTTTGGTTGTGGCGCTTACAGCCTTGTTTTTTTATGCCAACCATCGCAACCGAACCCTAAGTCCTCCGGGCACAGCGGAATTGGACGTAGATGGATTGCAAATCGCTGTCAGCTACAGCCGTCCTTCGGTCAGGGGTCGGGTGATTTTTGGTACCGAGGAAGAAGAAGCGCTGCAACCTTATGGGAGCTATTGGCGCTTGGGTGCCAATGAGTCTACCGAGATTACCTTTAGCAAAGATGTGACTTTCAATGGTGTACCACTAAAGGCTGGTACCTACAGCATGTATGCGATTCCCGGCGCAGAATCTTTCAAAGTCGGCTTGAATTCCGCATTGGGAAACTGGGGTGCTTGGGAGCCCGACTACAGCAAGGATGTCCTGGTGACGGAAGTCCCCGTTGCCCGGCCAGTGGTTCCCGTGGAGCAGTTTACCACCCGCATCGAAGCTGGACCTGATGGAGGTGCGCTGCTGTATTTTGAATGGAGCAACGTGCAGCTGGTTATCCCAATCGGCGCTAGTTGAGTGTCAAAAACAGTTGCTTACCAAGTTTTTCAAAAACGAGATCTGTTTCCGTGCAGCGTGGATGGGTTGGGATATGTTTTTTTGGAGTATTTGAAAAAGGTGCTCTTCTGGAAGTAATTTTAGAATACTGTTGAAACATTGGGAAGCGGCATTTGCGCTTCGGAGTGGGTTGAATTTGAGTTTTTTTCGCGTAAAGTTTAGCTAGACATTAATTGGCAAATGATATGAAAAATGGCTTAATCAATTTTTTGGCGGTGGTTTCGATGGCAATCGCCGGCTGCAGCAGCCCTTCAGGAACGGAAGGTGAATCAAACATGGCAGATGCAATCTACTTCGGAGGGGACATCCTGACGATGGAAGGAGATACTGCTTCCTATACGGAGGCCATGGCGGTTCGGGATGGTAAAATTATTTTCCTCGGGGAAATGTCGAAGGCAATGGAAATGAAAGGTGACAGTACCGAGATGAAGGATCTGGGCGGGAAAACCTTGCTTCCAGGCTTTTTGGATGCCCACAGCCATTACATCAATTCTCTCTCGATCGCCAACCAGTTGAATCTGTATCCGCCACCCGCAGGACCAGGAAAGGATGTTGAGACAATCATTGAACAACTCAAACGTTTCAAATCGGAGAATAATATTCCTGATGGAGAATTGATCCAAGCCTATGGCTACGACGACTCCGTGATGCCGGAGGGACGCCTGCTGAATAGGGATGACCTGGATCGGGCCTTGCCCAACAATCCGGTGCTGGTCAACCATGTATCCATGCATGGGGGTGTGCTGAATTCGCTTGCTATGGAAAATTGGGGAATCAGCGCAAAAACGGAAACCGCTCCAGGTGGCGTAATCGTACGCAAACCGGGAACAAACGAGCCCTATGGTTTGATCATGGAAACCGCGTTCCTGCCGATTTTCGGGGCGCTTCCTTCTCCAAATGAGTCTCAAGAAATCGAATGGACCATTGCCGCACAGAAGATGTACGCGGCTAACGGCATCACTACCGCACACGATGGTGCGACGCATTTGAAAGACATACGGGTGATATCGCGCGTAACGAAAGCGGATAAAAACATCATCGATGTCATTGTATATCCATTTATCACTGAACTGGACTCGATACTTGCCGAATTCCCGGTCAGTAGCTGGGGAAGCTATTCGAATAAACTCAAAATCGGCGGCGTCAAAGTTACCATTGACGGCTCTCCGCAAGGTCGCACGGCCGCGTTCACTACCCGCTACCTTAAAGGTGGTCCTGCAGGCGAAAAAGATTGGCTTGGCAAGCTGACTTTTCCACAGAAGTTCATCAATGATTTTGTGAAGAAAGTCTATGATCTTGACGTTCCTCTCAACCTGCATGCCAACGGCGACGGTGCGATCGATGCATTCCTAAGGGCACATGAGACAGTGGCAGCGGGAGATCTTACCAAAGACCGGCATATCACGCTCATTCATGGTCAGTTTGCACGCAAGGACCAACTCCCCAAATTTGTGGAATACAAGATCACACCCTCCTTTTACACCTTGCATACCTATTATTTCGCGGATGCACACATTGAAAACCGGGGCTTGGAACAGGCGAGTTACATCAGTCCCATGCGTGACGCTATTGACGCAGGACTGAAGCCGACCAACCATACTGATTTTGTGGTGGCACCGTTGGACCAGATGTTTATGCTTTGGTCTGCGGTGAACAGGGTGTCCCGAAGTGGTGAGGTCATTGGCGCTGGACAAAGGATCAGCCCCTATGAAGCGCTGCAAGCGATGACGATCAATGTCGCCCGCCAGTATCAAGAGGAGGATGCAAAGGGAAGTCTAGCCGTAGGCAAACGCGCCGATTTGGTCATTTTGGACAAAAACCCACTCAAAGTAGCACCCGATTCCATCAAGGATATCCTCATTTTGGAAACGCTCAAAGAAGGCAAAACCATCTTCCAACGGACAGAATAAACAGGATCAAACGGTAAGAATCTGGTCGAATTTGCTTGGAACTCCCGAGTTAAACCTGACGAATTGAAATCGAAGTCACTCAAATCCCCACATCGATCTGGTGCCTCAGGATATCATCGAAGGTTTCACGGTCGCGGATAAGACGGGCCTTGCCATCGAGTATCAATACTTCCGCCGGTCTGAGCCTTGAATTGTAATTGGAGGACATGGTAAAGCCATAGGCGCCCGCGTTTTTGATGGCGAGGATGTCCCCTTCTTCGACTTCCTTCAGTCTACGATCAGCGGCAATGGTATCCGTCTCGCAAATATATCCGACGATCGTGTACACATGCTCAGGGCCTTCGGTTTTGGAGACGTTGACGACACTGTGGTAGGCATCGTACATCATCGGGCGAATCAGGTGGTTGAGACCGGAGTCCACGCCTACAAAAGTGGAAGCTGGTGTGGATTTCACCACATTGGCGCGGACAAGGAGATAACCGCTTTCAGACACGAGGAACTTGCCCGGCTCGAACCAAATCTCCAATTCCCTGCCATACTGTCGACAAAAATCCTTGAATGCCGCTGAGACTTTTTCCCCCACGTCCAATATGTCGGTGGCGATATCGCCGGGTTTGTAAGCCACTTTGAATCCACCTCCAAAGTCCAAAAACTTGAGGTCCTTGAAATCCATCGCGGCTTCAAACAGAATTTCAGCACCCTTCAGAAACACCTCCGCGTCCAGGATATCCGAACCCGTGTGAACGTGGAGGCCTGTCACCTGAATGCCATAGGCTTCGACCACTTTGTGCACACTTTTGAGTTGCAGGATCGAAATCCCAAACTTGCTGTCGATATGTCCTACGGAGATTTTGGCGTTGCCTCCGGCCAAAATGTGGGGATTCAGGCGAATGCAGACGGGCACCTGCCCACCGTAGTAGGCGCCAAACTGCTCCAACATCGGAATGTTGTCGATATTGATCATCACGCCGAAGTCAACTGCCTGCTGGATTTCGGCAAAGGAAACCATATTGGGCGTGTACATGATTTCATGAGGTTGGAAACCAACATGGAGGCAAAGCTTTACTTCCTCGATCGATACGGCGTCGGCGCCAGTGCCTGCTTTTTTGAGCAGCTTGAGGATGTTGATGTTGGAAAGCGCTTTCGTGGCGAACTTGATACGTAAGCTGACACTTGAAAAAGCCTGCTGCAAAAGGGAGACCTTTTGAAGGATTTTTTCCCCATCATATACATACAAAGGAGTGCCATAAGTTGCTGCCAAATCTGTCAGGGCTATTCCCTGAATCCTGTATTGCTCGTGCTGAATTTCCATCTGATCGAAGATTGAGCGGCAAAGATAGGAAATGGTGGCGAAACAGACGCGAGAAGGGAGATTTGAGATTTGAGACCGGGAAATAGTACAAATTATGATGTACCAAGAAACAGTCCACCGCGATATCAGGTCTTGTGTATTGATTCTTGTGTCTCAAATCTCCTGTCTATACTGCCGTTAAAAATTGTTAACCCAACGGGCGGCCTTTTGAATAAGCCGTAAATTTGACCCATGTCAAGCACCCAAATGAAATTGATTATCCTATTGATGTCCATAGCCAGCATTGGCTTATTGGGCTTTCAGTACTATTGGGTGCGCAATGCGCTTCGGATCAATGAGGAGCGCTTTGAGCAAATGGTCTACCAATCCATGGCCAATACCGTGGCGCAGTTGGAAAAGGGAGAAACGAGCGATATTTTTTTGAGCTATTTGGCTACAGATACCCTTTTGCAACAGTCTTTGTTCCAAAGGATCGAACCCATCGTGGTTCAGGTAAGGCAGCGGCCCGCCAATCCAAGAAGGCCTTCGATTCGGGATTCTCTCCTGCAGCAGCAAATCCCCCAAGTTAGCCAACGATTTAGAAGGCTGATAGAGGCAAGGGGCATCGATGTGAGTGTTCTCAACGACTTGGACAACTTCTTTACCAACCTGACCCCGGAGGTGGCTTCGTCGATGTTTACTCCGGACGAAATGGAAATTCTACTTCAAGAGCGCGAGCGGCAGCTCCAATACCTCAGTCAGGCCGAGGGTAGCTTCAGGAGTAGGTATGGGTTTTTCTCTCCTGACATCATAGAGGAATACAATATCCCAAGGGATGCACTGGAGAAAATCCGAAATGCCAATATCAAAATCGAGCTGATGAATCGGGCTTGGGAGGAAATGTTGGAAGGACAGCGGGACATTCTTTCTCGGATGGACACAGGAGTTGTGCGAAAGTTGCTGCAAAATAACCTCAAGGAGAGAGGCATTGTCCAGGATTTTGATTTGGGAGTATTGAGCGATGAAGGACAGATCATACCGATCACGCAGACTGATTTTCCTGAGAAACTGCTGAGTGAAGGTGTACAGGCACGGCTTTTTCCTGGGGATATTTTGGGCAAAGAAAACTTCCTGATGGTACATTTCCCCAATAAAAACGCATTCATCCTCCGCCAAATTTGGCTTCCGGTTTTGAGTTCGCTGTTTTTTATCGGGATTGTGATTTTTTGCTTTGTCTATGCGATCAAAGTCATCATTCGTCAGAAGAATCTCTCGGATATCAAAAACGACTTCATCAACAACATGACGCATGAGTTTAAGACGCCGATTGCAACGGTCAGCCTGGCAGTGGAGGCCCTTCAGGATCCCGATCTGATGAATCAAGAGGCGTTTCGAAAAAGGTATATTTCCGTCATCAAGGATGAGAACAAGCGCTTGGGTTCGCAGGTAGAAAAGGTCCTCCAAGCTGCTACCTTGGATAAAAAGGAATTCAAGCTCAAATTGGAGGAGATAAACTTAGAGGAAATCTTGGACGGGGCCCGCAGGCAGTTTGAATTACAGGTCGAAAACAAGGGTGGGGAAATCACCTTCGAGAGTGAATTGGGATACCCCTTGATTAGGGCTGATGCTTTCCATTTGAGCCATATTTTCAATAATCTTCTTGACAACGCCAATAAGTATTGTAAAGAAAAACCTGTGATCCGCATCAAGGCTTGGGAAGAGGGGGAGCATGCATTTATATCTATTCAAGACAACGGCATCGGTATGAACAAAGATGCCCAAAGAAAGATTTTCGACAAATTTTACCGCGTTCCTACCGGAAACCTACACGATGTGAAGGGATTTGGCTTGGGACTTTCCTATGTAAAAACCATGCTGGAAGCCCACAAGGGTGAAATCAACGTACAGTCCGAACCCGGAAAAGGAAGTATATTTACCATCAAACTCCCCAAAAACTTATGAGCAAAGCAAAACTTTTGGTAGTAGAGGATGATCCCAATTTGGGCGATATCCTGCAGGAATACCTCATCATGAAAGGCTACGAAAGTACGCTCTGCCGGGACGGGGAAGAAGGCTGGGCAAAATTCAAGAAGGACAAGTACGATATGGCCATCCTAGATATTATGATGCCGAAAAAGGATGGATTCACCCTCGGAAAGGAAATCAAGAAGGTGCAGGAAGACCTGCCCATCATCTACCTCACTGCCAAAAACCTCAAAGAAGACATCATCGAGGGTCTCAAAATCGGTGCTGATGACTATATCACTAAGCCATTCAGCATGGAGGAGTTGCTGCTACGCATCGCTGCGATTTTGAAACGCACCCAAAAGTCTGAAGAAGTACAAGCGCTGAAGATTTACAAGTTTGGGTCCTTTGAACTACACTATGACGAGCAGTTTATCAAAGGTCCAAGCGGCGACCATAAATTGACTTCCAAGGAAAATGAATTGATTCGTTTGTTGGCTTCCGAGATCAACAAGCTCGTTAACCGCAGCCATGCTTTGAAGCAGATTTGGGGAGATGATTCTTATTTCAATGCCCGAAGCATGGACGTGTACCTCAGCAAAATCCGCAAAATCCTCAAAGACGACCCGAAGGTACAGATCATCACGGTACACGGTGAAGGCTTCAAAATGGTTGTTTCGGAATGAAAACCAAGGGGAAACGACAGTTTACATTCCAAGTGTTTTGTGTGTTGGTCTCCTGCACAATGCTTTCCTGCAAGGAGAGAGTAAAGAAGAACCTGCCAAGCTTGTCGGAGCCCCGGGAAATAGTCGCCCTTGGAAAGCATATCGAGGAACCCTATCTTTTCACCTCGCCCTCAGGTGAGGTCTTTTTGTCTTGGATCGAAAAGTCCGATAGCCTAAGCACACTTTTTTATGCAAAATGGGAGGAGAATAATTGGACTGGTCCTCAACTGATCGCATCTGGCAAGGATTGGTTTGTGAATTGGGCGGATTATCCCCAAATGGAGATGCTGTCCGATGGCACGCTCGTAGCGGTATTTCTACAGAAAAGTGGTCCCGGGACATTTTCCTATGACGTAATGCTCACATTCTCCAAGGATGGCCGCGAATGGACTGAACCAACCGTTCTGCACGATGATGGCACCCTAACCGAACATGGGTTCGTTTCGATGATTCCTTGGGAAAATGACCTTTTGATCGCATGGCTGGACGGACGAAATACAGGCGGCACAGACCATACCGCGGACACCCACGACCATGGCCACCATGGCCAAATGACTTTGCGCGCCGCTCGGTTGGATTCCAATGGCAACAAACTGGCCGAGTGGGAACTCGACGACCGGGTCTGCGATTGTTGCCAGACAAGTGTGGCAATGGGCTCTGAGGGTCCGATGGTCATATTCCGGGATCGATCGGAAAGCGAGGTCAGGGATATCGGAATCGTCCGATGGACTGGGGAAGCTTGGACGCAGACGATGCCCGTCCATGCGGATTTTTGGGAAATCGCAGCCTGTCCGGTCAATGGGCCGAGAATTGATTCGAGATCGGGGCTAACGGCGGTGGCCTGGTACACAGGTGCCCAGGATAAGCCCAGGGTTCAACTCGTTTTTTCAAATAATGGGGGGAAGGATTTTGGAAAGCCGATTCCCGTGGATTTGGGGAAAACAATCGGGAGGGTAGCTATAGCGCTGGATGACAAAGGCAAAGCTTGGGTTGCATGGATGGAAGAAGGCGCCATCTACCTACGCTGGGTCGGTCAAGATGGCAAAAAAGGTGACCCGATGCTGGTCTCTGTGAGTTCTGGTAAGCGTGGCAGTGGTTTTCCCCAACTTACAGCTATGGCCGAGGGCTTGATGCTTGCTTGGACTGATGATGGGGAATGGAGAAAGATCAAATCTAAATCCGTAGCTTGGGATTGATAGAAATCGTTTTTTTCACTTGGATTTCCTCAATTTTTTCTTTTGAATTAACTGATTAGGGGGCAACCTTTGACTTCATTGGGTAGATGCTGGCTGCATAGCGGTTTTGCCTATTTTTTATTCTTACCCATAGAAAAGAGATGTTTTCATTCCAGATCAGTTAAAAAAATGAGATTTTTTTTTGTTCAATTCATTATTGGAAAAAAACTACATCAGGGGCAATCATTTAATTTTTCTAATAAAAATAGCAAAAAAGCAATATGATGATATAAAATTCGTTTTTTGGTGATTTGACAATTAAAGTATACTGCAAACATTTTAAAAATCTTGAAGTTATTTTGTTTACACAGTTGTTTGGTTTCGTTTAACACAATTTCAGAGTAGCAATGGCGGAAATAAGTGGCCTATCAAGATTGGAGCGTGTTGTATTAATCGGTGAGGACGAGGTGCTCAATTCGGTGAACAAACGGGTGCTCGAGCTTATTGGTTTTGGGGGCGCCATTCACGTCATCCGGAATCTGGACGAAGCCTTCGGATTTTTTTCGCAACTTTTCGCGCAAACAAATAATCCGAGCGAACCCTCGGGCAATTTGGTTTTCATCGATATGAATTTTCCAAGGCAAGGTGTATTTGATTTGCTTGAGTTTCTTTCAATCTCACCTATCCCGTATCGCGAAAGCCTGCTTGCAATATTGATGGTGGAAGATTGCGCAGAAGGTCAATTGATGGCGTATCAAAAACTGGATATAAGGATAGAAGCAGTATCTAAACCAATTACCAGATCTTTGATATCAGATTTATTGGACCGCTGTTTTTTGCGAAAAGGTCCTGACAACCCAGATTTTGGTTTTCTGGATTAGTATTTAGCGATTCAGTCTTGTTAAGTGGTTCATTATCATCGATTTTTTTCCTTTCGCTTGTACCAATTCGACGTATGCCAGACGGTTCTCGATGTTCGAATTTCCCGTTCATGTAAAAACGACTAAAGCGCAGCACATTGGTTTCCTATAGTTTTTTGTTAAAAAAAGACATTTTTGTCGGCTGAGTTACCATTTTATTTTATTAAATGACTAAATAAGTTTTTAAAATTTATCCATAAATATTGTTTATGATTTTTCTGTAAAAATTAGGTTTTCAAAAAGTTAGCGCTGAACGAAATTTGCATTCATACCAGTCCTTGGTTAAATACAATTTCAAACCTATCCTGTCTCGCTTATGTATGCGACTAATCTTTCAAAATGGGACACCACAGTCCTGATTGAGAATGACCCTGTTCTCAATTTTGTCAACAAAAGAGTTTTACAACTCATTGGTTTTAAAGGGGATATCCAGTTGTTTTCGGATGCAAAACAAGCTGCTGATTTTTTGGACCGGCATTTCGACGATTTGGCAAAAGAACCAGAGACGCGTGGGAAGACAATGATTTTTGTGGACAGTGACCTTCCCGATATCGATGCGATGGATCTGTTGGGAAAGATGGATTGCCTAAATCCAGAAAAGCGGAGTAAAGTAATTCCTGTTTTGATGGTGGCGGGACATCCTTGTGACGAGACATGCTCCTGCAGAAAACAAAGAGAAGGCTTAGAGGTGGTCACTAAGCCACTGATCGGTTCTGTCCTGAAAAGATTAATCAAAAACCGGTTGGGAAAGACCTTGCGCCGGGCCAGAAAAACCATTGTTCCAAAGACGAAGGGTTTTTTGAGATTTGGGAAGAATTAGAAAAATCCACCACGGTTGATGGAATCTTCCTCAATCCCTTCGTGTGATGGTGATTGACTTTTCTTTCCTCTCCGAATGCAATAGGAAGACCAAAGAAGAAGTGAAACAAGGCAGTTTTCTTGATCTGGGATAGTCCTCGAATAAATTTCACCCTTGTGTTTGTTTCTGCTGGAATTTGGAACATTAGCATGGATTGCCTGCAGGGGCTATTTGCCAAGAAATTCCCGGATATCCTTGACCAATTTTTCGAAATCCGGTCTGTGGTTGTACATCATATGGCCACCTTCGTAGTATTGCATTTGTATCCTTTCCATCGGGATGTCGTGTCGCGCAAAGGTGTATTCGGCATCCAAAAACGGCGTGATCAGGTCATAGTAGCCATTTGCGACCATTACTTTGAGGTCCTTGTTGCGGCGCATGGATTCGCCAAGGCTGCGGGCCACGTTGACGTAGGAAGGCTCCCAATATGCCCCCTGCGGTACGGGTCTCCAGTTCCATTTCCCACCGATTTTGCCATTGGATGTCAGGTAGGGCCGATCGGATTTGATTTTCAGTTCGCGGGAAAGGTAGTCGTTGAGTGCGGCGGTATAGGCTGCGTCGATCCCATAGTTGGAGGGGTCGCCGAGTGTTGGCCGATCGGCGGTTTGATCGCCTTCAGTGCCGAGATAGCGCCCGTCTAGCGTGCCGATGGTTTTTCCCTCCGCGCGCAGCAATTCCTTTTTGAACCTGCCGGTAAGGATCCGATTGTCGGATAGGAGGATGTAGGATTTCTCCAAACCGAGGAAATAGGCAAGCCGCTCGGCAATTTTTTCCTTTTCGGTTTGGGGCAGTTGGTTGCCTTTGTACAGTGCAGGCAGGTATTCATTGTAGGCAAATTGACGGACTTCTTCCACAAAAGCTGCAAGCGATTTTCCCTGACCAGCCCTTTCATGGTACCAAGCTGTGGCGGCCATGGTGGGCAAATAGGTGAAATAGGAAGCAATATTGTCGTGCACCGAGGTGGACCCTTGGTAGTCCAATGCCTGGGAAATCAGTACTAGGCCGTTGACTGCCATGGCTTGGCCGCCGCCTTCCAAGGCCGCGGTGACAGCAGCGGCACGGGTCGTTCCGAAACTCTCGCCGATAATGTACTTAGGAGACGGCCAGCGTTGGTTTTGGGAAATCCACGTCCGCATAAACTGGGCAATTGAGCGGGCATCCTCGGTCAGACCCCAAAAATCTTCCTCCTTCCCTTTTCCAATCACCCGGCTGTATCCCGTTCCGATGGGATCGACAAAAACCAAGTCAGCAATATCCAAAAGACAGAGCTCATTGTTTTTGACTGCAAATGGTGCTGCGCCATCGTCCTGTTTCGCATCTGAGTCCACTTGGACCACTTTCGGTCCAAACACGCCCATGTGCAGCCAAACCGAAGCGGAGCCGGGTCCGCCATTAAATATGAATAGTACAGGCCGCTTGGATGGGTCTGCCTCATCCTTGATGTAGGCCGTTGACCAAAGCGTTGCCACAGGTTCGCCGGATTCGTTCTTAAGGTGGGTTTCCCCCGAAACCGCCTTGTAGGCAATGTTTTTTCCATGAAAGCTGCCCTGATGCGAGCTCGTGAAAACTACAGGGTCAGGAATTGGGGCTTCTTTTTCTTGGGCGAAAAGCCAAATCGATTGAAGGAACAAAAGGGCAACCAGCGGGATGAATCTTTTCATGGATTTTTTGGTCTTGGAGGATGGGAACAAGATACAAAACAGCAACATCTATTTGCTGCAAATTGGATTTTTGCGTCGTAGAAAGAGTTAACACTACATAAATCCTCTGTGTAAATCTGCGCATTCTGCAATAAAGAAATTCGAACCACAGATTACACCGATGGGCAATGATCTTTTCTTATATTATCAATCAAATACTGTGAGACAGAGGAATGTGGTAACCTTCTAGCCTTCCCAACCTTTTTACTTCCTCACTCCCTACCCTTCCACTATGGCCTCAGCTTCTATTTCGACCTTGTAGCCTTCGCCGACGAGCCGGGCTTCGACGAGGGTATTGGCGGGCTGGATGGAACCAAAGCGCTTGCCATGCGCTCGGGCTACAGGTTCCCAGTCATTGATATTGTTGACAAAAATCCGGGTGCGGACGATATCCTCCAGCTTTCCCCCAAGTGAAGTGACCGCTGCCTCGATCTTGTCGAGTACAAAATGTGCTTGGGCTTCGGCATCTTCTCCGCCTATCATCTTGTCCCCGTGCGTGGCTGTGGTTCCAGAGACATGGATTGTGTTCCTTTTGCGCACTGCCCGGCAGTAGCCTGCCATCCCTTCCCAAGGCGTACCGCTGAACACTTTGAGGCTTCCGTCGGGATATTGTACCGCTTCGTAAGGTTTTGGCATGTTTTCCAAATGGTGGCTCAAGTCACCGGATGCCGTCAGAAATGGCGGCTTGCGGTATTCGTCGCCACAATCTCCAGGGATTTTATGCAAGATCGACAGGGATTTCTGAATGTTGGACAAATCAGAATCGTCTAAGTCAAAACCGTAAAGTTCCAAGGTTTCCTCTACGTGGACGCTTTGTCCCAATCTTGCCCCGATAATCACCCCAGCGACATGCGGCTGCTCCAGGATGTATTTAGTTGCGATATTGGCAATGGAAACGCCATGTTTGATGGCGATTGCATGCAGTGTCTTCAACAATTCCTGAAACACACCCCAGCCACCGGCAACATCGATGAAGCGTTTGTATTTCATTTGGGACCAAGTGGCACCGTTTTCCAGCGAAGGTTCTGCTTGTCCCAGCCATCGATCTGATAGAAATCCCCCCGCCAAGGTGCCAAAGGCCAAAAGCTTGACGCCATATTGCTCGCAAACGTGAAGCATGTCCCCTGCGGCCCTTTGGTCGAGGAGGGAAAAGCAAACCTGATTGGTCAGGATCGGGATTCCGCTCGCACAGGCGATTCGCAGGTGTGCCGCATCAAAATTGGTCAGGCCGATATGTTTGATCCAGCCCTCCTGCTGTAGTTCCTTGAGCCAGTACAACTGGTCCAACCAAACCGGGTCGGGATAATTCCAGGCGTGAAACTGCATCAAATCAATGCTTCCCACCTGCAACCTGTCCATGGCCATTTGGACGGCGGCTTTCGTTTCGGCAAAAGAGGATTTTCCCGGCTTGGGGACCCATTTGGTCAGCATTTGGGACTGGGAGCCAAGAGGATGCGTTTTCCGAAACGTCCCTGCAATCACCTCCGCCGAGCCATAGTGGTCGGCCATATCAAAAGTCGTCAGCCCTGCTTCGACATAAGGGGTCATCGCAGGTGCCGTTTTTAGGGGATTGAGGGTATTTCCATCCCTTTCCATATCGGCTATCTGCCATAGCCCTGTGAGGACCGTAGAAATCCTAAATCCCGGCGCTAGTTCTATATATCTATCTTTCATTTTTTCATCGGTTAGTTGATTTGGGTTTTTCCATTTTCCACAGGCAGACGCTGAAACCTTTTATTGGCATCTATTCCACGCTTTTTCATTTGCTGCATTTGAAAGAAAAATATCAAGGATCCGATTGCCATGACCGCCAGCCAAACCCATGTGGAATGGAAATACCAAGCCTCACGCGTGGCTTGCAGATCCTTGGCGGTATGGATGCCAAGGAAAAACAGCATCACCACAACACCTGTCCACCCGATGAATTTGCGGGATTTTGGGTTGTTGAGAAACTTGATTTCCTTTGCCAATGCAGGGTTTTTCTGCCCGATCACCGCTAGCGTGAGGCAAATCAACAGGAAGTTGACCATCATGGAGGTCACCATAATATCAATCCCGAGAAAGAAATCCCCAGCGAAATGACTTCCCAAAATTCCGATACTCGCAATTAGGCCACTAGCCCATAATGCCACGACCGGGCTTTGGTAGCGAGGATGGATGGTGGAGATTTTTTTGGGAAAAATACCATCCTCTGCCCAAGCAAACATTAACCTTGAGACCGACAGCAGCATGGCAGGCAGGTCATTGAGCAAGGCAACGGCTGCGCCAGTCAAAATCAGTATGGTCCAACCGGCGGGAAGTATGTATCCCATCAGTCCGGGGGCCGTGATGTCAGCCGAGATCGCCTGTTCGGCCACAAAAGCCCATGGTACCGCATGATAGACCGCCGCGGTAAACAGCAGATAAAAAGCACCCACCACCAAGATCGTCAGGCCAATGGCCAAAGGAAGTTTTTTGCTTGGGTTTTTGGCTTCGCCGCCAGCTTGGGCAATGCTATCAAAGCCGATAAAACTCGCAAAAAGAATCGCTCCGGCAGAAAAAAATGTGGACCAGCTAAAAGTTGCCGTAGTATCATTTGTCCAAGACGCTCCATGCCGTTCCTGGTATGCCGCTAGGAAATCCTCTTGGGAACTACCAAATCCCGCCACGATCACGATCGCGCCCAAAGCAAACATCAAAAACATCATGGGCAACACCGCCTTTTCGTAGGATTTGGTGCCCAGGATATTTACCCAAACAAAAAGCCACAGAAACGTCAAAGCCAACACGACCCGTACCCAACCCAAATCAAGTGCCTGTGCCAATTGCTCCCATGCCATGGCAGCAGCGACGTCCCGCAAAAACGGAACCGTCACATAAGCCACCACGCCGATGACGATCGACAGGCCAAACCACTGCGAAAAACTCGCCACAAATCCCCAATAAGGATGCAGGCCGCGACTGGCATACAGGTAGCTTCCACCAGCCCTCGGCATTGCAGTCGCAAGCGAAGCATAAGCCAAGGCCGCCAAGATTGCCGGCAAAGCAGCAAAAACAAAAGCCCAAAGCACATATGGACCAATGCCCGGAACATGCCGCTGAATCATAAAGGGTACGACATGGATGGATGCCCCAATCATGGAACAGACCCCCGTTGCGACGAGACCAGCCAAACCCATTTGTCTGCTTAAAGCCATACTTGCAATGTTAGGAATAAATCCAAAATTCAAGATTCACCAAAATTTGGGGAAATCAAAGGTGGATTTTATTTCATGGAGGCTTTGTCCTTTCGTGCTAAAAATCCCAATACAAAATTGGCTTGGCGAGTGGTTTCCAGGTTCATTGTTCGAAGAGATGAATATTTCGTTTTTGAGTTAAAATCCAACCAATCCGAATCTAGGAGAAGAAGAAAAACACAATAGCTCCAAAAAAAAATTTTTGAATCAAGCAGTTTTTCCCCTACCCGATTTTTTCCTTCAAATATGCTTTTTTTGATTTTGTGACACGGACTAAAAATTGATCGAAAATAGCGCTAAATGAAGTTTTCAAATCCCGATTTTATCTGTATTTTTCGAACTAGTTTATTTAGGAAAAATGTGTTTTGTTGACGGATTTGGTTCGTTTCTTTCAGAATAGCAAATGATTGTATCCCCTGAGCAGCCTTTTCAGATCGTTTATGCCATTTTCAGCCACGAATTTTTGGGGTTGTTGTTTGAATCGTTTGTGATCCAACTTGACGAAAAAGGAAGGCTCTCTTTTGCCCACCAAAACATCTCCCACCTTAACGCCAAGGAGTTTGACGCGGGCTTGGATGAGACTGACTACAAGCTGATCAAATGGATGGATGAAATGCAGCAGGAAGCTGTGATCAAGAAGTACAATCCCAAAAAGCTCAAGCCGAAGGAATTTCTTCGTAAAATCTACGATCCTAAATCCGGGAACAAACCTGTACAGGAACTTTTGGAGACGAGGCTTGAAAATCTACGTGCCAAGATTTTGGAGAACCTCGCTGGCAAGCGATTATTTGAGATGGGTAATGACGGCAATCCAATCTGGCGCGAAATCCACATCATGCCGGAGAAGGCCACGGTTTTGTTTCATTTCAGAAAGAACGAAGACAATACGCACTATTTCCCAACGATCAAATATGGTGGGGAAAAGCTCGAATGGCAATACAAAAACGCCTATCTGATCTGCCATGAGCCTGCTTGGCTGATCGTAGATAGCTGCCTATACAGTTTCACCAAAGGTGTCGACGGCAAAAAGCTCCAACCTTTTCTCAACAAAAAGTTTATTGTTATTCCCCAGAAAGTAGAAAAGGAATACTACAAAAAGTTCGTGACCCAATTGGTGGCCTCTTTTGATGTGTACGCGGTGGGCTTTGATATTAAGGTCGAGCACTCGCAACCGAAGCCGCTTCTTGTATTGACAGAGTTGCCCTCGCAACCGAAGACGGATCTTTTTGGGAATGCTTTGGAGGAAAATGTGGAAGACCAAATGGTGTTTGATCTGCAATTCCAATACGGCGATTACACGTTTAGGGCCGAGAACAGAATTGAAAACAATGTCGAACTTGAGGAACGGGGCGACCAATATGTTTTTCATAAAGTGGTACGCGATCTGTCAAGGGAAAAATTCTACGCAAACTACCTCCAAAATCTTAGGTTGGAGATCTCCAACGGAAAGATTGCCTTGGCCAAGTCCAAGGCTTTTGGCTGGATCAGCAGCTACAAGGAGAATCTTGAAGATATCGGGGTTAAAATAGTGCAGCAGACTTCGAGCAAAGGGAAAAAGTACTTCATCGGCCATGCCGCGATTTCGGTTGAGATCAAGGAAAACATCGACTGGTTTGATGTACATGCGGTGATCCGGTTCGGACCGTATGAAATTTCGTTTCAAAAAATTCGAAAGCTACTTTTACAAGGGAAAAGTGAATTTGAACTTCCCAATGGGGAATTGGCGGTGATACCCAATTCCTGGTTTGTGAATTACTCGGAAATGTTTGCCTTTATGGAGGAGCAGGAATCTGAGGAAAACGCCCTTGTTCTCAAAAAACACCACATCGCGCTCGCCCAAGAGCTCCAATCCAACAACCTCCTGCAACTGACCCTAAGTCGAAAACTCGAAAAGCTGAAGGATTTTAGTCAGATAGATGATTATGCAATGCCGGTTTCCTTCCATGGAACCCTACGTCCCTACCAAAAGGCCGGCTACAATTGGCTGCGGTTTTTGGCGGAATATAAGTTTGGCGGATGCTTGGCGGACGATATGGGTTTGGGAAAAACCGTGCAGACACTCGCGCTGCTGGCCCATGAGAAAGAACAGTTTCCAGAGTCCACTTCGCTTTTGGTCATGCCGACGTCGCTGATCTACAACTGGGAATTGGAGGCGCGGAAGTTTACACCCAAGCTCCGCATACTCGTCTACACAGGCGGTCAACGCATCAAGGAAAGTGCACAGTTTGCCAATTATGATCTGGTGCTCACTTCATATGGGATCACAAGGTTGGACTTGGATGTTTTGAAGGATTTTCGTTTCAATTATGTGATTTTGGACGAATCGCAGGCAATCAAAAATCCAGGTAGCATTATCGCCAAAGCTGTCAACGAGTTGAATTGCAGGCAAAGGCTGATCCTCACAGGCACACCGGTCGAAAACGGAACGATGGACCTTTGGTCCCAAATGAATTTTATCAATCGCGGTCTTTTGGGAAACCAGAATACCTTCAAGCGACAGTTTCTGTTGCCGATAGAAAAGATGAATGACAAGGACAAGGCCGCAAAGCTCCACGCGATGATTAAGCCCTTTATATTGCGTAGGCTTAAGAGTCAAGTGGCCACCGAGCTTCCAGAAAAGGTCATTAATGTGAAGTATTCTACCATGACCGAGGCTCAGGAAAAGGCCTATGAGCAAGTGAAGGGTTATTACCGCGAGAAAATTGTGAGCGAGCTGGGTGTCCCTGGCATGAAAAACCAACAGTTCACCTTGTTGCGTGGTTTGACGCAGCTCCGGCAGATGGCCAACCATCCGAAGCTTACCGATAAAGACTACACAAGCGATTCGGGGAAACTGGAAGATATCACCCATATGATCAAAGCCACTGTCAGCGAAGGGCACAAGGTGTTGGTATTTAGCCAGTTTGTGCGGCATTTGGCGATTGTGAAAGAATTTTTGCAGGAGGAGAATATCCAATATGCCTACCTGGATGGCGCTACCAAAGACAGGCAAGGACAGGTCAAGGCATTTCAGGAGAATCCAGACATCAAATTGTTTCTCATTTCCCTCAAGGCCGGCGGCGTTGGCCTCAACCTGACCCGGGCGGAGTATGTTTTTCTCCTTGATCCGTGGTGGAATCCCGCGGTCGAAGCGCAGGCTATTGACCGTGCACACCGGATTGGTCAGGAAAACAAAGTCATCATTTACAAATTCATCACCCGAAATACCGTCGAAGAGAAAATCATGGCATTGCAAGAACGCAAGATGGCCTTGGCGGGAGAATTGATCAGTACCGAAGAAAGTTTTGTAAAAAGCCTCAGCAAAGAAGATATTGAGGCATTGTTGGAATAAATTTTAGTTTATGAAAAAAGCGATTTTGATTATTCAATGCAAGGATCAGAAAGGGATCGTTGCCAGAGTGTCCGATTTTTTGTTTTCCTATCACGGAAACATCCTTGAGATTGACCAACATGTAGACCAGGAGATAGGTATGTTTTTTATGCGGGTGTCTTGGGAACTCGATTCCTTTGCCCTGAAAAAAGAGGAAATCGAACCTGTCTTCGAGGCCAAGGTAGCCAAGGTATTCGACATGGAGTTTGATTTGTTTTTCAATTATCGGAAACCAAGGATGGCCATCTTTGTGTCCAAGCTTTCCCACTGCCTGATCGATATCCTGAGCAGGTACTATTCAGGGCAGTTTGAAGTCGAGATTCCTTTGGTTATCTCCAACCATCCCGATCACAAAAAGGTGGTTGAAGCTTTTGGGATACCCTTTCATTACCTACCCGTCGAAAAGGCCAACAAAGAAGATGCCGAGGAAAGACAGCTTGAGCTACTCAATGAGCATCGGGTTGACTTTGTCGTTCTTGCACGGTATATGCAGATCCTCAGCGGGGAATTTATCCGTAACTACCCCAATAAGATCATCAACATCCACCATTCCTTTTTGCCAGCATTTGTGGGGGCCAAGCCTTACCATGCGGCCTACGAACGGGGTGTAAAGATCATCGGTGCGACTGCCCACTATGTAACCGAGGAACTGGATGCGGGACCTATCATCGAGCAGGAGGTCGCCCGTGTCCGCCACCACAACTCACCTGCCGACTTGGTCCAAATCGGCCAAGATGTGGAGAAAGTCGTCCTTTCCAAAGCCATCAAGTACCATCTCGAACGGAAGGTATTGGCTTACAGGAACAAGACGGTGATTTTTTATTGATAAGTAGACCTTTTCCAAAGTTTAAAAACTAAGGAAAAGTAAAATAGTATCTTAAAAGGAAATCACTTGAATCTAACTCAATTGCGGTCATTTTTTTTGATTTGATGAAGAACTTTCCCAAAGTCAAAAACTTTGGGAAAGTTTCTGAATTATCAGAAACCCCGAATGAATATTGGCATTTAGACACGAGACCTTTTTCCAATTTTATGTCATGTGTATTTGCTTAATCTACCCAAAAATACCACTAGTCTTCCTATCATACCGAAAACTGGAGACTTTTTTGACCGGGTCATTAAAAAAATGAAGTAACGAATGAGCAAATCGTTTCCTGCCAACTTGATGCCATAGTTTTTAATTCAGCTTATTTAACAAATGCTTAGTTAAAAAATCTAAATTTAGTTTTCCGGATAATTAAGTTTTCTGACATTTGAAATTCAAACTTTAATTGGTACTTATTATGAAAACAAATCTACGGTTTCTCCCCCTTTTCTTTTTGGGTTTTGCGCCTATAGTCTCTTCGGCTCAAACAGAAAAACCAAAATTTCAATACTCGATCGGAGGCGGCGTCTCTGTTGATAGAAGCAACAAGCTTTGGGGTTTGAATATGACCAATGAGGTCAATTATAGATTGGGGAAAAGAACTTCCCTGAATGCCGGAATTTCATTTTATCAATCTCTAGGAAATCTGGAAAACAAAGAAGTCTTCCCTGGCGAAAAAAGTATGGATCAATCTTCTGGTATTTTTATTACTCCCATGCTTAAATATGATATCCTCCAGCGTGATTCCGGTTTTAAATTGGCTTTTGCCGCCGGCCCCTCCCTGCAGTTAGGCGGACAATCAGTTCTTTTCAATTATGATTACACTGATCCTGAAAATCCTGATTCTTTTATTTTACACAATAAATACCAGCGAATAGGCCTGATGATGGAACTTGAAGCTGAGTGGAAAACAAAAAATCCTAACATAAGAAATGCAGCCAGTATTTCAGCTTATGGAGCAGACAATGATTTTCCTTTATTCATCAATGTCAATTATAAATTACGATTCAATTTCGGTAAGAAATGAAAATCTAAAAGGTAGACAATCAAATCTCGATTCAATACCTCCACTTATTCGCCAAAGCCACCAAGCTCAGCATCACTGGCACCTCTACCAAAACTCCGACTACCGTGACCAATGCCGCGGGACTCTGCAATCCAAATAAGGCAATTGCGACTGCAACTGCCAGTTCGAAGAAATTGCTCGCTCCGATCATGGCCGCTGGCGCGCAGATTGGGTGTGCCAGCTTGAGTTTCCTGCCCCCATACCATGCCAAGAAAAAGATGAAGTAGGTTTGGATGATAAGTGGAACTGCAATCAGCACAATGATAAGTGGGTTGTTTAGAATGTTTGGTCCTTGGAAAGCGAATAGTAAAACCAATGTCAATAAAAGGGCAATGATACTGACAGGCTTAAACTTTGGGAGGAATTCGTTTTTGAACCATTCTTCTCCTTTTTGTCGAATCAGCGATTTGTTGGTAATCACGCCGGCCAACAGCGGTATTACTACAAAAATCACCACCGAGGACACCAAGGTTTCATAGGGAATCGTTACGTTGGTAATGCCCAGTAGCAGTCCAACCAATGGCACAAAAGCCACCAAAATGATCAAGTCATTGACCGAAACCTGAACCAAGGTGTAATTCGGATCTCCATCAGTTAGGTAGGACCAGACAAACACCATTGCCGTGCAAGGTGCCACGCCTAGCAGAATTGCACCCGCGATGTATTCCCCGGCCATTTGCGGGTGGATGTAAGCGGAGTACAGTTTTTCAAAAAAAATCCAAGCGAAGAATGCCATCGTGAAGGGCTTGACCAGCCAATTGATAACGACCGTCCACATGAGACCTTTGGGAGCTTTGCCCACGTCCCTGACCGATCCAAAGTCTATTTGAAGCATCATGGGATAGATCATCAGCCAGATCAAAATGGCGATCGGAATATTGACGCTGTAGATTTCCATTTTCGCCAATATGCCCATCGTATCCCCGGCAAAATGGCCGATAGCGACTCCCGCACCGATGCACAAGGCAACCCAAAGTGAGAGGAACCGCTCGAAAAAGGCGATCTGCTTTTTGTTGGTATTCATTACTTTTTGATACGGGAAAAAACATACAACATCTCCGAAGCAATCTGTAAAGACCGCTCGTCGTATTTCTCTGCTTCCAGGGCCGTATCGTCAAATGCTTTTGGGTCCTCATAGCGCACCGGAATTCTGGCCTCGGCACCCGGAATGAAAGGACAGTTTTCGTCGGCATGGGAGCAAGTCATCACGGCGGCAAACCGTGCAGGCGCATTGGCCGGGTCGTCGTATACTTTGCTGAACGCGACGATAGGGTCCTCGTCGTTGGAGTAAAACACAAAATACTTGGGATTGCCTTCTCCTTCTTTGCTCACTTTGAAACCAAAGCGCTGGATGGATGATACGGCCCTTTCATTGAAGGCTGTGACTTCCACACCACCCGAAAATGAATTGACCTCAATGCCATGATAGGCTGCCGCCACTTTTCCCCAAATCTGGGAGAATTGGCTCCGGCGGGAGTTGTGGGTACAAATGAAGTTCAAGTTGATTTCCTTGCCTTTGTCGATTTTTTCTTGGACGTAATCGATTAGGACTTGGAGAATTTCTGTGCGCTCTTCGGGAATCGGAAGGTTTTTGGCCTTCTCAATGCTGGCTGCGAGTTGTGGGTATAGGGTCATGATCGTGTTTTTTTAGGTACCATGTACCAAGTACGAAGTACCAAGATTACACCATTCTTGGTACATGGTACAATGATTAACAGCATCCCGATCCAGGTTCACAGCTGTTCGCTGCCTGGAGGGAAGCAAGGGAAATCCTGATTTTTGGTTTTTCGGTCACAGGCGCACAGCAGGCGGCTGCTTTTTCCTCCGGGGTAGTTGCCCGGTCCTTCGCCTTGCAGGTGGTTTGGTCAGGTACCAATTGGACGATCAAAGCATTGCCGGTATCCTTGATTTGGTGGATGGGCAAAATTGCCGTCGGAAACTTGGAATTGCCGTATTCAAACTTGATTTCGGAGGCTGGATACGTTTCCCGGACGCGGTTGACCACTTCAAATATTTTCAGTGCCTTCGCTGTGTCTACCGCATGGTTGGGCTCCGGGATTTCATTTTCCCACAATTGGACATGTACTTCTGACCATTGGTTACGTACGCCGCCACAGTCCACCGTATCGAAGTTGACATTCTTGATTTCCGTGATGTGAAAGTCCGGCCGCACATACTGGCCAGCTTGGTATTCGAAGAAAAGCGCCTTTTCGGGGTTTTCTTGAAGGATATTGGTGAATTCGTTTGTTTTCATTTTCAATAGATTTTGGATTTTAGACGCAAGACACTAGACTGCTCGAATTTTAGATCTAGACTAATCTGAATAGGTGAACTTATATAAGAATGCTCTCTTTAATTTACTTTCATTTTTAAAGACATAAACCTTAAGACTACAAGGATACTAGTCTTGAATCTTGTGTCTAATGTCTTGCGTCTCAAACTAACAGCAGCCCGGAACCTTCGGAAAGCCCTCAAACAATCCTTGGAAAAGGTTTTGGACCTCGGCCCAGCGGATCGGATCAATGCAATAGTTGACAGAGACTCCTTCAATACTGCCTTTGATGATTCCGATTTCCTTGAGTTCGCGCAGGTGCTGCGAAATGGTCGCCTGTGCCAGCCCAATCTCCTGTACCAAATCCCCATTGATGCAGGAATTTGCTTGAATCAGGTGTTGGAGGATTGCGATTCTGGCAGGATGTCCCAATACCTTGGAGACTTTGGCCAGTTCGTTTTGCTGTTCGGTGAAGAGATCTGTTTTTGTGACACCCATTTTTCAGACTTTAGAGGCGAGAGGTTAGACTGTTTGGAAATTGGTTGGGATATGTTCATCAAACCAAATATTTGGCTCCATCTGAATTTTCCCTGCATGCTGGTTTTTATTTTCTCACGCAGTGAGTATCATTTAAATATATTGCAATATTACGATGAATATCTTTCCGACCAAATTATTCCGGCGGATTTTGTACATTCGGATATGAGACAACTCGTAGAACTCTGGAAAGAAGGGCGTACCCGATTCACCAATCAGCTGGCCAACATCAAGCCTGAAGACCTCCCAAAAAAACTCGGCGGCAGCCCCAATTCGGCGGGTTTCCTCATTCGCCATGTGGCGGAGGTGGAGCTGCTTTTTGCCAAGAATGTATTCGGGAATTTGGAAGTGAAAGTCGATGCCCAGACACTCAAAGCCGGAAGAGATACGGGAGAATGGACCGATTTGGATTCCTTGACCGCCTTGGTACAGGAAGCAGGTATCCAACTTCAAAAGGCGATTGAAAACCAATCCGATTGGGAGTCAATCATCGAAACCAAAGAATTTGGAAAAAAGACCAAAGCCGAAGCACTCGGCAGAATCACCACGCATACCGCTTACCATGCCGGTCAATTGGCCTTGGTCTTGAAGTACGGCGTTTGAGTTGAAAGTAACTTGCGGTTCGTGCTATGTCCCCCCAGGGCAAGGGTGAAGGATTTTTGATCAGATTGCAACTTTGTTTCACTTTTGCAATATTTGCTGCGCTGATTGCCAATCCTTTTGGCAGTGGGAGTCAAATCAACGGTCTGAAGTTGATTTGTTTTCTGTGGGATTGAAAACAAAAGCGGGCATTTCAAGTTACTGAGTCAAAACTGTTTCGGCGTTGGAGAGCATTTTTCAAAAAATCAGGCGGGTTGGCTTCGGCATGTTCATGCTGTTGCACTTGCTTTTGCTTTTCAACAAAATCATCTTTTTTCACTCGCACTGGTACAATGGACATTTGGTCGCCGTACACGCCCACCCTTACGAGTTCAATTCCGAAAGTCCCAGTGGCCAAGACGATGGTTCCCATAGCAAGGAAGAACTGGAACTCTACGATTTGATTTCCAATACCCCCAGGCTGGAATTGGAATTTTTTGAATTCGTATTGAGTCCGTTCCATGCGGAATCAAATGATTCAATCGCCTCGATTCTTTTCAAATACGAAGACAATTCCGGTTCAGCTTGGCACATTCGTGGCCCACCTTCTTTTTCTTGACATTTATGCTTTGCGGAATCAGTTAATGACTACCGCGTCCCGATTCTAATCCAAAGTGAGTTCTGTTAACCCCGAATCCGCGGGATCGTGTGTCTGTGTTGCACATTCACTCAATCCTCATTCGGGTGTATTTATCCTTTTTTATTAAACCCTTGAAAACATGAAAAAGAGCATACTATTGATACATATACTTTTCCTGATTGTCAACCCGCTGATGGGCCAACAAATGGGATCTATACAAGGCAGTTTGACTAGTGTGGACGGCCCTCTGGTGCAGGCGACGGTATTGGTCCAAGGTACAAATCTCGGTGCCGTATCGGATTTTGATGGCAAATTCAGTATACCAAATGTACCCGTCGGAAGCTACAGGCTTCAGGTTCGGGCGGTAGGTTACGCTACTTCTGTATTCGATGTAAACGTCGAGGCGGGCAAAACCACCGAGTTTGCCCAACAAATCAATGAAGACAGGATTGGATTGAACGAGGTCGTAGTCAGTAGCAGCCGCTACGAGCTCAACAGAGAGGATGCGCCGAACCTCGTCTCTGTGGTCGGTTCCAAAATCCTCAACGCCACCCAATCAGTATCGATGGTCGAGGGCTTGAGCTTCCAGCCGGGAATCAGGGTGGAAAATAACTGCCAGAACTGTGGTTTCACCCAATTGCGGATGAATGGCTTGGACGGACCATACTCCCAGATTTTGGTCAACAGCAGGCCGATCTTCAGTTCGCTGACCGGTGTCTATGGCTTGGAAATGATTCCCGCCAATATGATCGAACGCGTTGAAGTAGTCAGGAGTGGGGGTTCCGCGCTTTTTGGCTCCAATGCGATCGCCGGCACAGTGAATATCATCACCAAGGAACCAGTGGAAAACACTTGGCAAATTGGCTCCAACTTTGGACTGATGCGAGGAGATGTTCCTGACAATACCCTCAGCTTCAATGGATCGGTCGTGAGCGAGGACCTGAAGAGTGGGGTGACATTTTATGGAATGAAAAGAGACCGGGGAGGTTTCGATGCTGATGGGGATGGATTTACGGAAATTGTGCAGTTGAATAACCTGACATTTGGTGCGAAGGCATTTTACAAACCGACCGAGCTAAGTAAGATTACCCTCGATCTCAACGCCATCGATGAGTTTCGCCGGGGTGGTGATCAGCTATCCCTGCCGCCGCATATGACCGATATCGCTGAGCAGCTCGACCACAACATCCTGAATGTGGGATTGACCTATGATCAGTTCAGCAAGGATCGAAGGACAAAGGTATCCACCTACGGAAGTTTGCTTTCGGGCGTGAGGCGGAGTTTCTACGGAGGCCTTGGAGGTGGGCGTACCTTGGCGGACAGTGTGGCGGCAGCCAGTGCCTATGGCTTGACCAATGATTTGGCTGGCGTATTGGGGAGCCAGTTTACCCACAATTTCAAAGGAAGAAATGTATTCGTCGGCGGGATCGAGTACCAAGGCAACTCGGTACAGGACGAGATTACAGGTTATGAAAAGTTGATCGACCAACAGGTAAACACCCTCGGATTCTATGGTCAGTTTGAATGGAAAGCAGCGGATAAATTGACGCTCTTCATGGGCACACGCTACGACATCGTCACAGTGGACGGTGTCTATGAACTTGGCGATATCAATCGCGCGGTTGATTTCAACAACGGCGTGCTGAGTCCCCGATTTACACTTCTGTATGACCTCATGCCGGGAGCCCAGCTTCGTGGCGGATATGCGAGGGGCTTCAGGGCACCGCAGGCCTTTGACGAAGATCTACACATTTCTTCTGTAAGTGGGGAGCAAAAGTTTGTCATCCTTGCCGAAGACTTGCAAATGGAAACCTCCGATGCATTCACGGCTTCGCTGAATTTCGGTAAAAACACGGGTATTGTCCAAAGTAACTTCTTGATCGAGGGCTTTTACACCCGGCTCAACAACCAATTCCAACGCGTCAGCATTGGGCAGCAGGAAAACGGCGCTTTTTTGGAAGAAAAGCGCAACGGAAGCGGGGCGACCGTATCTGGAGTCAACCTTGAGTATAATTTCTCGCCCTCGCGGTTTTTCTCCTTCCAAGCCGGGGGAACCATCCAACGTGCCCTTTACAATGAAGACGAGGTGCTCTTCGAACCTGAAGAAGGAACGACGGAATTTCCCCAAATCACTGTCTCGGAATTTATCCGTACGCCAAATACCTACGGTTTCCTTGGCGGTAGCTGGACTCCCAACAAGAAGCTTTCTTTGGACTTGACAGGTTTGTATACCGGGTCCATGGTCGTACCCCTGATTGTCAATGACGTGGAGTTTATCGAGTTGGTCAATACGCCCGCCTTTTACGACGTAAACCTGCGACTTGCTTACCGTGTCGAGACCAAAGGTAAGTTCAACGTGGAATTCAGCGGCGGCGTCCAAAACATTTTTGACAGCTATCAGCGCGAGTTTGACACAGGACCGACGCGGGATGCAGGATTTATTTACGGGCCATTGAGACCCAGGACCTTCTTCATGGGTATCAAGATTGGCCACTTCCACCGATGAAATCAATTGTTGCCCTGGTAATAGTACTTTTCCTGAGCGGGAATTGCCCCGCTCAGGAATCAAACACGGACTTTTGGTTGACGTTTGAGCAGTTGGAAGACTCCTTGCGTGTCAACCCCAAGCCCGTTTTTCTTTATTTTCATACCGATTGGTGCACGTATTGCCGCAAAATGGAGGCCGAGGTGTTTAAAAAACCGCGTGTCGTCGAACAGTTTTCGACGCAATTTTACGCTGTGAAGTTTGATGCAGAATATCCGGGAGACGTTGATTTCGATGGGCGGATTTTTTCCAATGGACAATTGAAAACAAGCAGAAATCCATTGCACGATCTGGCGTTGCTGTTCAATGGCCAAAACAACACATTCGCCCCACCTTTGATGGTGTTTTTGGATGGTGATTTTGTCTTGAAAAAACGCGTCAACCAATACATGGATTCCAAGGCATTGGTTGAGACGCTTGAGTCCCTTTTTTAGGTTATCCAACTTGTTCGCAATGGTCTGGATTTCCGATGTGCCGCCGATAACTTCTTCGCTTCCCGAGCCCGGCATCATCACCCGATGCCAGATTTCGGGGATTTGATCTTTTGTCCTACAATGCCTTTTCCGTGCATTTTTATAAATTGTAGACAGCAAAACATCTGCCCTCTCCATGCACACTTCGACCACATCGCATTTTTCACTGTTTGGAATTGTCTTAACGATCGTCATTTTTTGGGTCTGTGGGTCTGTAGGGGCACAAACCGAAAACGCCGATTGGTTGGTGGACGGCAACAGTAGAAGGGCGGAAATCACCGTTTTGGAGGCGAAGGAAATCCATTTGGACAACGGCCTAATCCGCAGGAGTTTTGTTTTGACACCCAATCTGGCATGTTTTGATTTCACGAACTTGATGACTGGCGAGCAAATGCTCAGGACCGTCATGCCAGAGGCCCGGATTATACTCAATGGGAAAACTTACCGCATTGGAGGGCTCATCGGTCAAGAGGAGCGGGGATATTTTCGCAAAGAATGGTTGGACGACATGAAATCCTCTCCTGAAGATTTCCAATACCAGTCCTACGAAATCGGTGAGATTACCCCACATTTTCCTACCAAAACAGTTTTCTGGACAGGCCATAAAAAGGATGCCACAGGCAAGAAAGTGAGTTTTTCCTATACCCATCCGGATTTCGAAAACCTCCTATTGAAAGTCCATTATGAGCTCTTCGATGACATTCCGCTCATGGGCAAATACCTCACCCTTGAAAACAGGGGTCGGAAAAATATCCGTATTGATCAGGTTGTCAATGAAATTCTTGGAATCGTGGAGGAAGAATCCGCCGTGGTCGGGAGTACGGAGAAGATGAAGAAGCCGTACCAACTGTATATCGAAAACAACTTCGCCTTCAACAACGCCATGCATGCCGAACTCAGCAGTCAGGCCACGCATTGGAAGCCGGATTCCAGCTACACTTCCCAGGTCAATTACGAATTGCGGACACCAAGCATCCTCGAAGTCTACCCCGAAAGAGGAATTGGAATTGACCTAATGCCTGGAGAAAATTTCCAGTCTATCCGTACTTATGAATTGGTTTTGGACAGTTATGACCGGGAACGGAATGGTTTGGCGAGGAGGAAAATGTACCGGGCTTTGGCTCCTTGGACTTTGCAGAATCCCATTTTCATGCATTTGGTGAGCAAAAACGACGCTGAGGTTAGGACGGCCATCGACCAATGTGTGGCCACAGGATATGAAGCCTTGATACTGAGCTTTGGAAGCCATATCAACATGGAGGATATTTCTCCGGAAAATATTGCCCGCTGGAAAGGCCTGGCAGATTATGCCCATCAAAAGGGGATCAAAATCGGGGGTTATTCCCTTTTCAGTTCGAGGAAAATCAGCGACGAGCATGACGTCATCAGTCCGCTCACGCTCAGGCCAGGAGGAGCTTTTTTTGGAAATGCACCCTGTATGGCCAGTCAATGGGGCTTGGAGTATTTGGGCAAGTTGAAGTTTTTCTTCGAAAATACCGGTTTTGATATTTTCGAAAACGACGGGCCCTATCCTGGCGATGTCTGTGCTTCGACTTCCCATCCCGGTCACAAGGGTCTGCACGATTCGCAGTGGGTACAGATCAATCTCCAAAAGGGACTTTACCAATGGATGAATGCACGGGGAATCTATATCAATGCGCCGGATTGGTACTTTTTGGATGGGACACACAAGATCGCTTTGGGCTATCGTGAGGTGAATTTTTCCCTGCCGAGAGAGCGACAAAAAATCTTGAATAGGCAAAACATCCACGACGGTACCTGGGAAAAGACGCCTTCGATGGGTTGGGGATTCGTGCCCTTGACAGCATATCACGGTGGAGGGCCAGAAGCGGTATTGGAGCCGCTGAGCGAGCATTTGGATGATTACAAGCAACTGATGATGCAATACTATGGTGCAGGTGTACAAGCTTGCTACCGGGGACCGAGATTGTATGATACCGAGGAAACCAAAGCAATGGTCATTTCGGTGATCGATTGGTACAAGAAGTACCGTGATATCCTCAATGCCGACATCATCCGACTCCGCCGTGCAGACGGAAGGGATTGGGACGGTTGGATGCACGTGGATCCCCAAGGCAGGGAAAAGGCCTTCGTCATGCTCTTCAACCCTTCAAAGGAACCGATGTCCAAGGATATGGTGATCCCACTATACTATTCGGGACTCAAGAAACAAGCCGAAGTCAGTATTGAGGATAAGGGGTTCCAGGGTTTTCCCCTCAACGAGCGGCAGGAGCTTAGGCTCAGGATCGAAATTCCGGCCGACGGCTACACTTGGATCGTTATCAAGTAAAAAAAGCCAAAATCAAAACAGCCTGTGTTAGGAAAAGGGTATCTCAAGTGACCGAGGCGGCTGCAAGTCGCCGAAAAAGAAGAAAACCTTTGTTAACTGACGGCAAATCATTACCTTTTATTGAAATAGAAAAACAGCACAATCCATGTTTTTAGCAGAACAATTAGTAGGCATAAAAACCCGAAAGCAATTGGTCGAACTGGCCAAGGAGATCGGCGTAGATGTCAAAAAGCCCCTCAAACGTGCCAAATACGAGGAGGAGCTTCTTCTCTTGCAAACAGAGCTCGCACTGCTCACCGAATACATCGCCAAGAAAAAACTCCGTGTTGCCGTCCTTTTCGAGGGCCGTGATGCTGCAGGCAAGGGCGGTTCCATCAAACGCTTCGTCGAGCACCTCAACCCCAACGCCAGTGGAGTGGTAGCGCTCTCCAAACCCACCGAGATCGAGAAAGGACAATGGTATTTTCAGCGGTACATCGAGGTACTTCCCAATCCCGGCCAAATCAAGTTCTTCGATAGAAGCTGGTACAATAGGGCAGTCGTGGAACCAGTGATGGGTTTTTGCAATGACAAACAGTACGAGATATTCATGCGGCAAGTCACCAACTTCGAGCACATGCTCTATGAAGATGGTATCACAGTGATCAAGTTTTGGTTTGATATTACCCGGGAGGAGCAGCAGAAGCGCTTCGATGCGCGCCGGGGAAATCCGCTGAAGGAATGGAAATTCAGTCCAGTTGATCTCAAGGGTCAGGAACTTTGGGATCACTTCACGGACTACAAGGAGGCGATGTTTCTGGAAACACACACCAGTTTCAGCCCTTGGGTAATCGTGGACACCAACAACAAAGAGGAAGCCCGATTGGAAAGCCTTCGCTATGTCCTTTCGCGGTTCAAGTATCCGGGCAAAGGAAAGACAAAAGTCAGTCTGAAGTTTGACCCAAACGTTGTCTTCAAGTATTACAGAAAAAACGAAAAATTTGATTTATGAGCAAAATAGCGCTTACGGCCGAGGATATGGAGGTGTTGAATTCCAAAATTGGTCTCAAACACCTCCTCGCCAACAAAAAAATCAAGTTGGAAAAAGTGCTCAAAAATGCCCGCCATGAATTGAAGTTTCGGGCGATACAAGAGGAACTGGTCAAGTTACAGCTTTGGGTCATTGCCAACAATAAGCGGGTTTTGGTGCTTTTCCACGGCGGGGACTCTTCCGAGAAAAGTACGATTATCCGGAAGATTCTTTCCCACAACAACCCACGTCACTTCCGCATAGAGGTAAACCTTCCCAAGAAGGACGGTGAGGTAAAGGATGACTATTACTTCAGGAAGTTCATCGAAAAACTGCCAAGGGCCGGTGAAATGGTTTTTTGGGATCGGAGTTGGTACAATCGGGCCCTTTTTGAGCCGATTGGTGGGCTATGCACGCAGGAGGAGTATGAGCGGTTTATGGAACAGGTCAATAACTTCGACAAAATGCTCGTCGATTCCGGTATCATTTTGCTCAAGTTTTACTTTACGGTAAGTCCCGACGAACAGGAAGATCGGTTTGAAGAACTGACCAAGTCCCCGCTGCACAGATGGAAGGCCGAGAGGTGGACTTCCGCATCCCCGAAGATGTTCAAAAAATACATGCAGCACAAAGCCGCGATGTTTGAAAAGACAAGTACTGATTTCGCACCTTGGGTAGAAATAGACAAAGACACACGGGAAGAGGAATTGATTGCTGCAGCCGAACACATTCTCAATCATATTCCCTACAAAAAGTAATCATCCCTTGAAAAAAAAAATCAAAAGGCCGAGTTACGCTTGGCCTTTTTCTTTTTCCTGCGACTCAAAAAACCTTTGGGCTATCTGAAGTGGCCGGAATGTATAGCGTTTTTTGATCCTGTGGCTGGCAGTCCGCAAGAGGATATCCTTGAGCGTTTCCATCACTTCGACCGTATGGTCGCCCTTATTGATCATGACGCAGTCGGCTTGGGCTGCGTTGGCGGCGTCGGTGATTTCTGAACGGGTAGCCATGCCCGATTTGTTGAGACTTTCCAATACCTGTGTCGCCCAAACGACGGGAACATGTCCGGCTTCGCAAATCCACAGGATTTCCTCCTGGATTTCACCCATTCTCTCGAATCCTATCTCCACGGCAAGGTCTCCCCGGGCAATCATGACACCGAAATAGGGATCGATCATTCCCTCCATCAGGAGAAATGGGAGGTTTCTGACTGCTTCGGGCGTTTCAATTTTGATGATCATGGAAGGTGGATTCTCGGTAATACCTTTCATGGCCTCTCTCAAGTCCCGGATGTCCTGGGCCGTTTTCACAAATGAATACCCCACCAAGTCGGCATGCTCGCAGATGTAGGGAAGTGAGGCACGATCAAAGGCCGTTAAGGAAGCAATCTGCAAGGGAGTGTCAGGGAAGTTGATGCCTTTGCCGTTTTTGATTTGTTTCTTTTCCGTCGAGATCCGCGTGATCCGGATACCGACACGGTCGGATTTGATTTTTTCCACCAAAGCCCTGATCACCCCGTCGTCCAAATATACCCGATCGCCTTTTTTCAAAGATGGAATAATTCCTTCCACATTTGGGCTGATGACGACATCCTCTTTTTTAAAATCTTTGTCGTTTTCGGCGAGCCAAACCAGCTGTCCCTCTTCCACTTTAACCCTGCCCTTGGTTTTTCCTTTGGCGAGGAGTTTTGTTCGGATTTTTGGTCCTGCAAGATCCATGTAGACCTTGCATTCCAACCCAGTATTGCGGCAGGCTTTTTTGAGCTTGTTGATCATGCGGGACCAAGTAGCTTCGTCGTCGTGGGCGCAATTGATACGGGCCACGTTCATGCCATTTTGGAGCAGACTTTTTATCAAGGCATAATTATCGGCAAAACCCGAATCGAATGTCACCATCAGGGACGGTATCCGCTCCTCTGGTTTCGGACCAAAGAGCTTCTTGCTTTTTTCCTTGATGGACGATTTGCAAAATCTGTAGGTGCAGGTGTCGAGTTGCGATTCGACGTATTTTTTACCAAGGCGTTCTTGAATCGCTTGGATTTGTCTCCTGATATGTCCCTCAGAACTCGCCAATGAGGAGAGCCCATGGATATGAAGCTCATCCTGAAGGTTTCTCAAATCCTCCGCCCGAGTGGTCAAATACTCCAAGAGGTTTTTCCCGGCCTGATATTGCGATGGGTGGAGGGAATTCAGCAGCGTGCTGTTATTCTTTACCTCTCGGTCCATCTTTTTTTCCAAACCCTCCAAAGAATCCCTGATTTCCTGGATTTTCGGGTTTATTCCATCGCTCATGAAAGTTCGAATTTGAATGAAAAGTTAGGAAATAACTTCCTCATAAACATTCCCGAACCTGTCCTTTACGCGAATTTTAATTTTGGTCCTAGGATCGATTTTCTTGAAGGCAAACATGTGTCCATTGACCTGGGGGCTGATCCAAGGGTGGTTTTTGGGTTTGTCGGGGGCATAGATATCCGCTGCCATTGGGTCGACGGTTTCCACGGGGGTCGGCGAACCTGCGACCCGATCGTTTTCGGTCCATTGGATTTCCCAAGCTGGATCCCAATTCCAAACGTTGACCAAATAATGGTCGGGATATTTGTCGCTTTTTCCCGGAGGATAAACCCTCAACTGAAAATCCTTGGTTTTGCCTACACTCTTGTAATGCCAAGACATTTCTCCTGAATTGGATTGGTAGACCCCGTAGCCTTTTGGTGTGCCGTCATAGCAGATTCCCGACCACCAGGCGCCCGAGATGGCGGCGGTATTGTGTTCAAAGATGTTTCCTTCCTCCCGATTTTCGTTCCAATGCACGTGACCGGAGATCAGATGCGCTTTGTAGGGTTTGAGGATTTCATACAAGGCAGCCCGGTTGACGATAGATTCTTTGTTGGCATCCCGGCCGGGATTGAGCCGCACGATATCCGAGAAGGAGGGGATATGTAGAAATACAACGATTTCTGAGCCTTTTTCCACTCCTTCCAAATCCTGCTCCAGCCAACCCAGTTGTGTTTCGGATAGGTAGCCGTAGTATTGCCGATTGCCCATGAAATAGACGTCGCAAAGCACGACATAATGCGTCTTGCCGCGGTTGAAGGAATAGTACGGAGGACCGTATTGCGCCAAATAGGGAGCTTGCGCCGATTCGTTGGAGCGTGCCTGTAGGTCGATGTCGTGGTTTCCCAAGACTTGGAAAAAAGGAATCCCGGTGGATTTCAGCGCGCGGTTATAGGAATCAAACAATTCGAAGCGATCAAAAACCAAATCCCCGCAACCTACGCCAAAGAGGTTTGGATCGGCGATTTCTGATTTGGTTTGGATCATGTCGGCACAAGATTCCGTTCGGAAAAGATCCGCCTCTTCATCGTTTTGCACTTGCGGATCGGCTAGGACGATGAAATGGTGCCGGTCGTCTGACTGTCCCAATGGCAGCAAGTCAAAGTCGAGCGATTGGTTTTGTCGGCTTCTGTCCAGTTTTCTGAAAAAATCCACAGAGCCGTTTTCCAGCAAGTTGAAAGCGTAACCCGCAGGATAGGAGAGGAAAACAAAATCACGATCTGTTTGGAATTCGAAATTACCCTTGCTATCGGTTACAAACACAAACTTGCCATCCGAAATCCGGACACCTGAAAGCCCTTTACCTCCGCTTCTGACACGTCCGGACACGGAAATCCAAGCAGACTCTTTGACTGGCTGCTGCGCTTGTACAAATCCCCATGAACCAAGTGCTGCGGCTGCCAGGGCTGTTCTTTTGACAAAAAGTCTCCTTCCATTCATACTAGTAGCCTATTTGAAATGCGGAAATGTAGCAAAAAATGGGGGTGTTTTGATCAGGATTTCTGCGAAGCTTGCTTGGCGCAAAACTATTGGACTACCCTTTCCCGGTCCAATTCATAGGGTTGGATCAATACGTCCACAGGCAGTCCCAGCAATTCGGATAGATTTCGGATCATGTCTATCGGTGGGATTGTTTGCCTGTCCAAGTCTCACGATGCTATCCGTTGTCTTGTTGGCGTTAAATCCCTAGCTTTAATCATTCATTTCAAAATTCCATGGACATTCACGCAGCAAAGATCGACCTTATCCATTGGCTTACAGAGCTTCAGGATTATAGTACGCTCAAGCAGTTACTCGCTCTCAAAGACCAACATCAAAGCCATTTATCTGAGGCCCATAAGACGCTGTTGGACGACAGAATCGCTTCTTATCATGCGGATCCAACAAAAGCCTTGGATTGGAATGATGTTGTGAAAGAGCTGGAGAAGAATTTATGAACTATAGGCTGAAAGTTCTTCCGGAAGCGAAAATTGACATCTCTGAAGTTATAGAATATGTGTATCCCAATGTTTGCAAGCGGGAAAACATTTTTTTGTGGATTTAGCCAAGCCAACTTTGAATGTATACTTATTGGCAAAATGACCCAAACTTTGAAGAGCAAGTGGCGCAGATTCTTTACTTTCGGCGAAACGGACAGAATAACAGGAACCACAAAAGGTAAAAGAGATAACAAAAGACCTGAATCACCAGCATCCTTTTGTCTCTTTTGTGGTTGAAAAAATTGTCAGCAATGAGACGAGTGATCCAGACCAGTAGAAATCCGAAGATTTGGAAAAACAAGCGATGATTGTCCAGCAAAATCAGCCATGTTTGATTTCAAACTGAGGTCAATTTTGAAATAGATCTATCTGATTTCTATTGCAATACCCGTTCCCGATCCAGTTCATAGGGTTGGATCAATACCTCCACAGGCAGTCCCAGCAATTCGGAGAGATTTCGAATCATGTCGATGGTCAGAGCCCTTTTTTTATTCAGGATGAGGCTTACGGTCGTTTTGCTTCCGATAGCGAGGATAAGGTCTTTATCTTTCAACCCCCTTTTTTCCATTGTTTCTTGTATCGCTATGATGGGATGCGGCAGTGCAATTGGATAGTGTTGCTTTTCATATTTTTCGATGAGCGTGACGAGCAATTCGGCCTCCATTCCCTCCGCACTGCCTGGATGGGTATCAAAAATTTCTGTCAGCCTCGCCAATGCCAAATTGTACTCCGATTCCGTTGTGATGATTTTATCCCATTTCATAGGCTTCGAATTAAAACTGTTCAATTGTATTCGCATCAATCTTGTCGTAGGCGGCATGTGTCCCAATAAACTTGATGAAGACCCATTGTCTCTCATAACTGATCTGGGCGACTAGCCGATACTTGTTTCTTGTGATGTTGAACACTACCCGATTATTTTTCACCGGATCCGCATCGGGGAATGAAGCCACAACATCCGATGGTTTTTGCCATGAGGCGTTTTTGGTGATGGCTAGCCATGTTTCAATGCTCGCCTTGGCATCAGGATGCTTGAGGTAAAACAAGACTAGGTTTCTGACCGCAATGATGTTTTTCAAGTTGTATTTAGTAACGCATAAATTTAGCAAAAAGTTTTCAATTTGAAAACAAAATGCTCCTGCTTTTGACCCAAAAAATAGCCGTCCGGGTTCCCTAGTCCCTTCCATGCAAAAAACGCCAACTGCTATTCCACTACTGGATAGACTTTGTCACTAGGCTGCGGCTCTTCAAAAAGCCGTATGCTTGACGAAATTTTTCATTTCCGAAGATCCCAGATTAAGATCCTGATAAATTCGCGTCTACTTTGCTGTATAGCTGAACTTTTGACCGCCCAGGGAAGCCTCATACATCAGCCCCCCCTTGCTCTGCGTAAATACCAATACGCCGTTCAAGTACTTCGCACCCACCGATGCTTGTGGCTTAATCGCAACCGCCGAGACTTCCGCTCCAAACTCGATCTTATTGCTCGTAAATCTGTCAAAAGCTTCCTTGTTCTGGAAAAATATCACCTCGCTGTACCCTTGGCCACCTGCCTGGAAGCCAAGTGTTAATTGGGTCATTTTCGCATAACCTACTAGTTGGCCTTTCTCCCATACAACCCCGTTGCCTGTGGCTCCTCCCACTCCAAGTCCACCTTTTCCGATATTCGGGAAGATTACATAACCGTGTGAACTCTCGAATAGGGTTTGGAGATGAGGATCGGTTTCAAGAAATGCGGCTTTGGCTTCATTTGCATCTTTGGTTATTTTATCCAGTTTTTTGATCGACTGACCATTGGCAAAAGAGGAAATGAAGAGAAAGAGGAGGAAAATTGATAAGTTTTTCATATCGAATAGTATTTGTGATGATTCCTAGGTGTATTGGCGCGAGAGTGTCTAATGTTCTTAGAAATGTTTTTCCAATGGTTACATATGCCAAAAATGAAGACTATCAGACCACGGTGAACTTGATTCTCTCCGATACATATGTGATTCAAATTATCAAAAATTACTGAGTGTTCTAGGAAGAAGACATGAAAAAGAAATAATTACACCCTGTTATTTTTCAGATTACACTTTTTTGATTCTTTTCCCCAACTCCCTAAAAACCTCCAAATACTGCTCTGCAACGGTATCCCATTGGTAGCGGGATGTCAAGCCTTCGCGGGCGGTGCTGCGGAATCGGGATAGGACATCCGGGGAAGTTTCCGCCCGATGGATGGTATCGGTCACGGATGCCGCGGTCTTGGCGAAGTACCAGCCGTGCTTGCCGTTTTGCAACATCTCTTGGTTGAAGCGGGTATCCAAAGCCAAAATCGCACAGCCATAGCCCAGGGCTTTCAGCATGGCCGGGTTGGTACCACCGTATTCATGTCCATGGAAATAGGCGTAGCAGTGATGGTACAGCGACTTGAGCTCCTCAGGATCTGTGACATAACCCGTAAAGAGCAGCCGTTCATCCTTCATATTTTTTAGCCGGCTGGCATACGCATCCTGAAAAGGCACATCACCCACCACGACCAGCTTGCGCTTGGATTTTGAAGCCAAAAACCCTTCGATGATCAGGTCGGCGTTGTTGTCAGGCACAAGTCGGCCCACAATCAGAAAGTAGCTTTCCCGCTCGAGTCCCCATTTGCGGATTTTTTCGGGATCGGCGCTCAGGGAGATATTGGCGCCATAAGCGATCACCTTGGATGGGGTTTGGAACATTTCGAGGTAGATGTCCCGCATTGCGTCCGAGTCGTTGATGATTTGGTCGTACCACTTGGTAGCCATCCGGGAAGCCCAAAGGAAATACTTCGCACCGAGTCCTTTCCATTTGGGTCGCAGCCATTCCAATCCATCGACGTTGATGGCGGTGGGTTTACGGAAAAGTCGGGAAATGATGCCAAAAGGCCCATTTCCACTGTTGACCACAAAAATCACGTCCACATCCGAGAGGCAGGCATGGACCATCGAAATGAAGGAATGGCTGAGTTGGGTGAGGCTTTTGGTCTCGATCGCAGGAGTGTAAATCAAGCGGACACCGTTCACTTCCTTCGGTTTTTCCTTGAAAAGCGAACGGTGGCAATACACCCTGACCTCGACATCCTTTTTGACGAGGCGTTCGGAGAGCTCTTTGACCAAAGTCTCGTAGCCGCCATAGACATAGGGGTAGCCCTTGCTCCCGAGGATGCAGACTTTCAGCTTTTTTCCTTTATCAATCATCTTCAAAAAACTTGACAAACCTCCTTTCGAAGGCTTCGGTGGAAAATTTTTCCAACACCCGCTCCCTTCCTTTTTCACCCATAAGCGGCAATCTCACTGGGTTTTGAAGCATGGATTGGATCAGCGCTGCGGCTTTTTCGGCATTGTCCCAAGGGATCAAAATGCCCGTTTCGCCGTGCAGCAGCATCTCGCAGGCACCGCCATGGGCTGTAGCCGCGACAGGCTTTCCCGATGCCATCGCTTCCAAAATCACTGTCGGAAATGGATCGGGTAAAATCGAGGGCAACACAAACAAATCCAAGGATTGCATCAGGGCTGCGATATCATTCCTGAAACCCAAATAGCTTACGTTTTCGTCCAAACCCAAATCCCTGATTTTTTGGAGCATTTCCCCGACCAAATTTTCCATGCCGGGAAATGCATCCCCAGCGATGATGAAGTGCAGCTTTGGGTTTTGCTTCAAAAGTTTCGCCGCAATCTCCAAGAAGTATCCTTGGCCTTTCCAGGTATTGATACGGCCAATCATGCCGATTCGGAGGCTTTCTGTGGGGATTTTCAGGTCGCGCAGCACATCAGGATGGTTTTCCAGATAGGCTTCGTAGTCAATGCCGTTGTACAAAAGGTGGATTTTGGAAGGATCTATGAAGGGCTGCCAATGGTCTTTCACCGCTTGGGATACCGCCAGGACCGTATCCGCGGACCTGCCGACAATCTTGCCCATGAGTCTGGCAAACCAAGCGGGTTGGACGAGGATTTCGTGCAGGTGCCAAATATGCTTTGCGCCGATGCGTTTGGCCACCAGTGCGCCGACCAATACGGCCGACGTGTTGGAATATATATGGGTAACCTGCTTTTCCCTCCCCAGTTTTTCCAGAAAAGTCCTGGCTTTTCGCAGCGCCAAGACGCGATTGGCCAGTCCAGGGAGGTTGAAGTATTTTCTGCGAAGGATGCCGAGTCGATGGATATGAACTTCGAGGCCTTTTTGTCTTAGATTTTGTACCAAAGGTCCCTCTTCGGACAGCACAACCGTCACCCGATGGCCTGCGGCTTGGAGGGCGGCGGCGGATTGGAGGAAGATTTTGCTCGCCCCATACAAATCCGAAGAACCATGCAACATCAGGATCGAAGCCATGTCAGGGTTGTGGTTCTGTGCGGAATTTGATCACTTTGGCTGGATTGCCTGCGACGATGGCGTAGGGCGGAACATCCTTGGTCACCACGCTCCCCGCGGCGACAATGGCCCCTTTGCCCACCGTCACACCTGCCAAAATCAGGCTGTTGGCAGCCAGCCAACAATCATCTTCGATTTTGACAAATGAGCGGGTGACGCCCTGTTCGATCATGGGTTGGTCGGTATTGGAAAAATTATGGTTTTCCGAGTAAATGCTCACCCGCGGCGACATCATGACGTTGTTGCCGATTTCGATATAGCCCGAGCAACCGATGTAGCAATACGGGCCAATGCTGCTGTTGTCGCCGACTTTCAATCCCACACCAGCCTCGCCGCCATAAAGATTGGTAGGACGGATGATCGCATAGCTGCCGATGGTGACTTTGTCCCCAAATTCAAGGCCTTTTTGTGAAAGGCCGTTGATCTCGCAGTGGTCTTGGGCGATGAAGTTTCGCCCGACGCGGATGTACGATGCCTGTCGGATGGTGACGCCTTTTCCGATCAGAAACAATCCCTTTGCCTTTCCGAATCGCCAGCGTACGAAAAAGCCCCGCAGCATCCACCAAGCCATTCTCGCCAATGCTCCCAAAGTCGAAACACCATCCCAATCCGAACCAAAACGGTTGCGAAAGTCTTTGCCTGTCAGCTTGGAAATGGTGTTTCCGAGAAAACTACCCATGGAGGATCTTTTTAAAAGTGTGGTCCAAAGATAGGAAAAACTTCTCCGTACCGAATTCCTGCAGGCGCTTTTGGCCTTTTTGCCGCATGTCGCTCATGAGATCGTAATGTCGGTCCAGGTGGACGATCGCAGATTTCAAGGACTTCGGAGTGTCGGATTCCAAAACCCAGGCCGCATCGCCGGCTACTTCTTTGAGTGCGCCTTGGTTGGAAATGATCACTGGAAGCCCAAAGGAAAAAGCCTCCAGCACCGGCAATCCAAATCCTTCATTGGCCGAGGGAAAGACGTAAATCCTGGCTTGGGAAAAATAGGCCGCGAGCATTTGCTCGGAGACGTATCCTGCAAACAGGACTTTTTCCTTCAATCCCAAACTTAAAACCAATGCCTGAAGGCGGTCAAAATCATCCAAGGTCTTTCTGGGGCCGCGCTGTCCGACGAGGATAAGTTTCCAATCTGCATATGCCGGGTCCCGCGCAAGCAACGCAAACGCTTCAATTAGCAGGCTGAGGTTTTTCCTTTTTTCCAATACCCCTACGTGCAGGATGTATGGGAAATCCAAAACCTGCATTTTGTCGGCAGTGTTTGTGCTCAGCGAAATTCCCGATGCCGGATATACGCGATGCACGGGTATCTTTTCAAATCCCGGCAATTGCTGAATCCTGTTTTTGGAAAAGTCAGTAACGGTGATGATTCGGCCGCGACGCCTGAGGCCTTTTTCCAAAAAGTACAGGTAATATTTTCGCCACAGGGGGTGGTAATGCTCGGGATTGTCCCAGAAAAAGGTATCGTGCAGCACGGAGACCTTGATTCCCCGACCCCATAACGGCACCATGATATCCGGGCAAAAAACCACATCCGCCCGGTGAACATAAGAAAGCAGCGGAAGCACGACTTGCTTTCTCCAAAAGTAAAGCACTTGAAAAAGGAGGTTTTTCCATTTGGAAGTCTTGCCCTTGAAGAATGAATTTTCCTTGATCTTCCGAAAATCGGGGGAAATGATGTAGTCGCACTCAGAATTTTCATGCCGCAAGATCTCTTCGCAGACCGTCACCATGTAGGTTTTGATCCCTGTTTGGGCTACGTGCAGGTAATAGGCATCCACCAATATCCTAGGCTTTCCCATCGACGACTTTCGGTTTTTGGTTGAGGGCATAGCCAATCATCCACCAGGATATCCAACTCACGTAGGCGTACATTTCGGCATTGGCAGTAAAGAGTGGCAGCAGCAGTCCGGCTTTGACCGCAGCGCCCGTGAAGGCCACCCGTGCCGTCATGACATTGTCACTGCTGCGAAAGACGCGGATGGAAAGTTTGATGCCGAGGTACAGCATCACGATATAGAGCAGCATGCCAGGAATACCCATCTGCACGCCATAGATCAGAAATTGGTTTTCCCCGCCCACGCGCACATCGTCCGTGACGCTGCCCATATTGCCACTCATGGCGAGGCCGATGCCGAGGGGATTGGCAATCATGGAATCCAGGGCAACCAGCCACTCAATCAGGTGGCCCATACTGGAGGCATTTTCAAAGGTAATCGTGTCCAAGACAAAGAAATAAAAATCCTCCGAGGCAAAGAAGATGACAAACACCACGAACAGCACGCCCATGCTTGCCCCAAAAAGGATGAGTTTGTACAGCCGGAAGATGATCGCCACAAAAAAGAGCATGATGAAAAATGCCCCAAATGCAGCCCGTGAGGAGGCGAGAAACAAACTTGCCAACGCACACAGCATCACGATGAGGTAGGGGACGGAGTCTTCCCTTTTTGTTGTCAGGTACCAAATAAGTCCCGCGGCAAAGCCCAAGAGCACCGAACTCGCCAACTCCAAGGGGTCGGAAAAGAGCGAACCCAAGCGCTTGGTGACCGCCTGCGTTTCAAAGGTCCAAGTCAGGCCAAAATTACCCGAGGGCGCTACGTCGTTGATGGCTTGGTTGAAATTGGCGTAGCCTGTCAGGGTTTGGAAATGGGTGTCCAATGCGATTTCCGCCAGATTGACCAAAAAGGCGGCGATCACGACACCGAAGATGATGCGAAAAACCCACTTGATTTCCCCGTCCGCAAAGCGGGTATTCCGGCCCATCGTGTACACCAAAGCCGGGATGAGGAGTCCCTTCAGATAAAATGCCTTGTTGACAAAGGAAGCTTCTCCCACCGGAAGGAAAAGAAAGACAACGGCCAGGAAAATAAAGGCCAAATAGGCCTTGTCCAGCGCATTGAGCTTGAAGGGATATGCCCAAAAATCCCGCTGGTACAGGACAAATGCCCCGATCGCAAACAGGACGATCAGGTCCTTGTACAACTGTAAGCCCTTGACTACAGGCACCGAAGCCGTCACGCCGTAGGCCACACTTAGGTACACCGTATACACCGGAAAATACAGCAGCAGGATATAGATGCAGTATTCCCATTTTCCAAAAAGCAGGGTCTGCTTCACTGCCCAGTAGCTTACCGTCAGGAACAACAATGACAGGGATGCAAAAAGGATGAGTTGGACCGGAAACATCAGGGGCCAATATTAAGGTATTTTGCGCCGATATCCGAAAAATGGGGGATTTGGGGGGATTTCTGGAAGAGTTGGAAAATGATCAGCTTTACAGAAAAGTGTTTAACCCTTTGATGATGTTTAATAATTCCATAGTTTTAATAAACCCTGATAAATACGGCCAGGGAATAAGGCTTAGCAGCCAAAAATCGGTATCCTAGGCCTGAAAGTCGTCAGGGTTTACAAGTTATAGCGCATATAATAAAACATGGATCTATACAAAAGCATTTGGCTTAAACCTACAGCTACTTTTGAAGAATTAGCAGATAGAGAAAAGCAACCATTATTGGTTTTGCCGATTATAGCAACCGGTTTAATTTTCGGGCTGGATGCATATCCAGATATAGCCTCTATTTTTGATGAAGGAGAAAGAGTGTGGGCTTTCTTTCTAGCATTGCCTTCAGGTATTGGATTATCTTTCTTGATGCTTGGCGTAATTATCCCTGGACTTATTAAGTTATTTGGAAAGATTTGGATGGGAAAATCCACATTAAGAAAAATGGTCAATGTTTGCTCCCTTTCGTTATTCCCGTTATGTCTAGTCCTAATTTATCAAATTTCAATTTTTGTGTTCGGACTTGAACCAAGTCTTGAAAATCTTAATTACGGGATCATTTATTTGCTCTGGCTTTGGTCCTTTTGTCTGCTAATTATCGGAGTAGCTAAAATTCAAAGATTTAAGTATAGCATAGCTTTGTTAAATATTCTGTTAAGTTATTTACCGATTTTAATTTTTGGATTGTTAAGAAATTGAAAACAGGCAAAAGGAGATAAGTATCTACCATAAGAGCAATTAGCGGAATTGGTAGATAACAAGAGAACCTACATTTCAAGAGTTGAAAACAATGGAAGTAATTCAAGACTAAATACCTTTTATGAAATTGTGGGAAAGAGTCTAGGTGGGAAGGCGAAAATCTCCATTCAAATCTGAAAAATGAAATACGCGCTATAACATCACCTTGGAAGACAGCGGGCGGTTTAAGGTAAATTGAAAGTTTGCTATCTTTAAGAAGTTAGGAGTAGGCTTGATTAGAACGGCTCCGAAAGCCCGCCTTCTCCAAGCTGAATCACGTTGATGATAATTTGAAATGAAAAAACACCAAGCCATATATTCTAAGATTAAGGAACTTTTGAAAAACCATTTCGGAAGTGACTTAAGAGAATATGAAGACGGTGACCACCTATCAATTGGTGAAACAGGAATATGGATTTGTTGTGACGAAAGAGAATTGACAGTTGGATATGGTTTGGTACACCAACATTTTGACCCAGAATATGATGACATTCAAAATGCAATTGATAGATTTTTCAATCTGCTGACTAAAAGAAAGCGAATAACTAGATATTACAAGGGCAGCTTTCCATATAAAAGCAAGACTGAACTTATACTAAGCGACTCAGAATTTGAGAATTTAGGAACGGTAATGACTTGGTTGTTTCCCTATTGGAAAAAAACTAAGAAAGAAACAAAATTTGAAGAGAAATTAGTTGATCTTTCGGCAATTGAAAAAGACGTTAAAGAAATAAAGAACTATGCAAAACAACGCATATAGCTAATGGCGGGCAAATGGCTTTCAGCAAGGCTTTCGCTCTGCAGCCAGCTTTGGTTTCGGTGGACAGTAAAGTGCTTCGAATCCGCTACTTTACATACACACATACCGTTGGCAAACATTAACATGAAGACAGTTTTCTACATACTATTTACTTTCATTTCGACCGTCTCGTATGGACAAATCAGTGAAACCGACAGCGACAAAGCCGATTTGCTAATTGACAATTTCCAAAATCATGTCGACTCTACTAACCAATTGACCAATGGAGCCAAGATTTTCTATATCAGTGACACCTTATTCAAAGGAATGATATTGACCCTGAAAAATGGGAACAAAATCGAACTCGACCTTCGATACAAAGACAACTTTCGCGGCTATACAGAATTAGGTGCTGACTTTGAAAACTACGTACTCGTGAAGCATCGTGGCGACGGATCAGGAAACCCTGAGGAACTCCAAGTAATCAACAAAAAGACAGGTAAAGACAAATGGCTTGGAAACTATCCATTCTACATTGACAAGGAAAATGAAATTGGAGTCTACGAAGCTTACACGGATTTATCTTCAAAAATTGTAGTTCACGACTTCTCGAAAGACGAAACAGAAACATATCCGACACCAGACACTAAATGTATATGCTGCGGATGTTTTGAAATTACTCAATTTGACAATGAAAGTTTCACAATAAAATTTGATGACCCTGAGGACAAAGAGACAGAATTGAAAGTGAAAAGAAAAAAATAATGTTTGCCAGCATCGCCTAAAGCAAATGCGGGCTGGCCCCCATTAGCATAGATTGGCGCAGACGCTAAGCTTATTCCGATGTCTTTCGAGGATGTGACTACGCTTTTCTATTTTTTTGGAATTTGTAATTCCACCCAGTCATCGGCGAAAGCTTATACTAAACTGAGAAGTGGAACCCTCTGCCATTCAAATTTCCCCCTGATTTACCTCCATATCCTGCCAATTATTTTAGCTTTGTGGCTTCGAAAAACCAGATTCCCATGCATCAGGAAAAAATCGAAGCCATCAAATCCGCCATTGCCGCAGCCAGTGCTGCCACCGAGGAGGAATTGGAAGCTTACAGGATGAAGTTCATCAGCAAAAAGAGCGTGGTCGGCGAACTCTTCGCTGCCATGAAGGATATCCCCAATGACCAAAAACGTGCCTATGGCCAATTGGTCAATGAGGTGAAGGACTTGGCCGAGGAGAAATTCAAATCCCTGATCGAAACCGTCAACCAATCCAAAAAACAATCCAAGTCCAAGGATTTGGACCTGACGCTGCCTGCTGTCCTGACGCCTGCGGGCGGGATTCACCCCCTGACCGCGACCCGGCAGCGCATCATCGAGATATTTGAGCGCATCGGCTTCAACCTTTCCGAAGGACCCGAAATCGAAGACGATTGGCATAACTTCACGGCCTTGAATTTTCCCGAAAACCATCCTGCGCGCGAGATGCAGGACACTTTCTTTTTGGAAAAAAATCCCGATATCGCCCTGCGCACCCACACTTCATCCGTGCAGGTGCGCGTGATGGAAAACCAAAAACCACCGATTCGCACGCTTTCCCCGGGCCGGGTGTACCGCAACGAGGCCATTTCGGCCCGTGCACATTGCATCTTTCACCAAGTGGAGGGACTGTATGTGGATGAGAATGTCGGTTTTGCGGATTTGAAAAATACGCTGTACCACTTTGCCAAGGAAATGTTTGGCAAGGAAACCAAGGTGCGGTTCAGGCCTTCGTTTTTCCCGTTCACCGAACCGAGTGCCGAGATCGATATTTCCTGCCTGATTTGTGGCGGCAAAGGCTGCAACGTCTGCAAGGGCACAGGTTGGGTGGAAATTGGCGGTTCCGGGATGGTCGACCCGAATGTCTTGGAGAACTGCGGGATAGATTCAAAAAAATATACCGGCTTCGCCTTTGGGATGGGTATCGAGCGTATCGCCATGCTGAAGTACCAAATCCGCGACCTGCGCTTGTTTACCGAAAACGACGTGCGTTTCCTGCGGCAGTTTCGGCCCCTACTGTAGACAAGATTCCAGCGCCTCCAAAATGGGGGCGTTTTTTTTGTCATTCCACCAAGTGCATACACTCGAATCAAGAATCCCGCTAGATTTGCTAAATTAGCGGTGTATTCCGTTACCAGAAATTAATCATTGCCATGCCAAACTCCCTAAATGAAGCTCAACTGGAAATCCTGAGGCTTTTTGGCCACGAACAATCAGAAGAAGATTTACAGGAATTGAAATCATTGCTGATAACTTACCTTGCAGATAAGGTGGTCAGGGAAGCTGACAAGGCTTTCGATAAACAGCATGAGCCGCAGGCTATTTTCGAAAAATGGAAAAAGGAGCATTTTCGAAAACAGGCTTAGCCAGATATGGTCATTGTAATTGACTGCAACATATTGGTGATGTGCTTGACTTCAAGGTCTCCATATCATTTGGTTTTTCAGTCCTTGGTGAAACGTAAATTCGACTTGGCAGTCACTGAAGAGATTTTGCTGGAGTATGAAGAAATCATCCAACTGAAATATGGGGTACGAACATCTGGCAGCTTTATCTCATTGCTTAGGGAGCTCCCAAACGTTCATTATGCCAACACCTATTTCAAATGGAATCTGATAGCGGCGGATCCTGAAGACAATAAGTATGTCGATTGTGCGATCGCGTCACGGGCCGCATTTATTGTTACTGAAGACAGGCATTTTTCAGTATTGGCTTCAATACAATTCCCGAGTGTCTCAGTTTTATCTTTAGATGGGTTTATGAATCTGCTGGAGGAGGGGAATCGATAGTTTTTTCATCCTCAATTCGCCATCACCCGCAGTGATTCCACAAAGGCTTTGGCTTCAGCGAGCAGCTCTGGGTTTTTTCCGATCCCGTTGCCGACCACGACCAAGTCAGCTCCTGCAAAAAATGCGTTTTTGATCTTTTCGAGGCTATTGAGTCCCCCACCGACAATCAGCGGCTCCGTCATTCGCTTCTTGAAAGCCTTGATCAATTCCATCGAAACGGGCTGTGGTGCCCCACTGCCCGCGTCCAAATAAAAATACCTCAGCCCCAGAAACTTCCCAGCCAAGGCAGTCGCCACCGTCAAGTCCGGATGATGGTTGGGCAAAGGGATCGTTTGGCTGATGTAATGCACGCTGGTTTTTTCTCCCCCATCCACGAGCATGTAGCCGGTCGGCAGGATTTCGATATCCGATTTCTCCAGCAAAGGAGCGATTTGAACATGCTGCCCAATGAGAAGGTCCGGATTTCTTCCGGAAATCAGGGACAGAAACAACAGTGCATCTGCCTTTGGAGAAAACTGAAGGGCATTTCCAGGAAAAAGTACGGTGGGGATTTCCGGGCACAGCAAAGCCAAATGGGAAAGAATCTGGTCCACATGATTGCGCTGCAGGATACTGCCGCCCACAAAAAGCAAATCAACTTTTGCCCGTATGGCGGCTTCTGCTGCATTTTCCAAATCCTCGGTCGTCCTGATATCATCTGGGTCGATGAGCCAGGCAATTCCCTTTTTGGCGGAGTTGGCCAGTTCTTCCAAAAAAGTCCCAACTCTATTTTTGCGGTTCATCGGATTTCTTGGTAGCGGATTCCTGCAGTTTGCTGAGTAGTTGCTCTTTGCCATAATTCAAAGCCATCGGGAGCAAAGCTATCCCCACTCTTCCAAGCAATCCAGGTTCTGCTTTTTGAGTCAGTTTTTTCTTAATCTCGGCATCCAGCAGGCCTTCTTTTGCCAGGGTTTCCATGACCTTTTTGGTCTTTTTCTTTTCCTTGTTTTTGCCGAATATTTGGTAAAGTCCAAATGCAAGCAAGCCGCTCGCCAAAGCTACGGCGCCTATCTTGACCCATTCCTCAGATTCTTTTTTGGCTACTTCCAGCTGCATTTGCAGCGTCTGTTCCAACTCTTTGGATTTCCTTTCTAGCTCTTCTTTCATGATCATTAGCTGTTTTTTCCACCAAACAGAAATTGGGTAAGGATAAAGTGGATTCCACCGATCAATCTTTTTGAATTGCGCATCATGTAAAGGCCGACCAATACCAACACGTACAGCAGTGATACCACCAAGAATCCCATGTACGGCGTCCTTGCCCACTCGCTGATCAAGTAGGCCAAGGTGAAGCTGGCAAAAATCAAAATGAGCAACAGCACCAGACCAATGAAAAACAGGAGGAATATCCGTGCCAGGACGGCTGCCAATTGTTGGTTGATTTCCTCTTTGATCATCTGGATGCGGACATCGATGAGCTGTCGGACCGTTTGTATGATTTCGGAAATGTTCAGCATGGTCTTGTTGTTTGGGGAATAAGAATTTACATACAATATACGGCAAAAAGCCTATTTTATAAACTTTCGCTGGGATCTTGCTGCTCCATGTCCCGGTAGTAGCAATAGTTCAAAACCAGCTCAAGGGCCTTGCGAATCGCTTGGTTGATCGGCATTTGGTCATTGGTCAGTTGGAAATCGATATTGTACAATTGCGCATAAGTACCTGAGCTCGAAGGTATCGGCATATCGATATTGACTTGCTCAGCGGCGGTTTCAAAAAGCTCCGGGTTGGCCGATTTGATTTTTTTGCATGTGATGATTTCTTTTCTTCCGGCTTTGTTGGTCCGGTAGGAAGAGCTAAAGAGTCTACAAATCAGTCCCCGGTTTTGATAGTCCGAGCAGAAGCCTTTTTCGCCATCTGCTGAGGTCGCCTTGTAAATGATGCACCAGTCCGAATCGGATTTGGATTCAAGCAATTCGAGGGCTTTTTCCGCTTTTCCTTTTTCGTACAAGTCAAAAGCCAAAGGCAAAAACTCAAGCACCGAGGCGCTTACTTTGGGATTGGAACAGCAGAATCCACAACCCGGAAGGCAGGTGAGTTGGCTGGCTCCCAGGAATGCCTTGATTTCTCGGTCAAGTTCCTGAAACACCCGTCTGACTTCCTTCGATTTTTCCTCCAGATTCATATTGTCTTGCGAAAAGCCAACGAAGGTAAATAGACTTGCGGAGTCCCGCAAATACACTTCATTCGGGACATGGATTGCCCAAAACGGAATTTGGGTTTTGAATACCCAGTTTAAGCCCTATTTTGGGCTTCGTTATGACAGCTGGCGGTAGGCGAGCCAAGATGCCGGTGATTCATGCGCATCAATCGTATTCACATACTTCAGGAAAGGGACATTGAAACAGCTTCATTTGATCGTACTCTATGGATTGGTCGGGATATTGTTGGCCTGGGCAATTTGGAAAGAACTGAAGGGCAATCCAGAAGCCAACCAGGAGGAAATCCTCATCCAAACGGCGGAGGGCGAATCATTGCGTTTTACGATGCCCGAACCGAAGGCCAGGATTTTCGAGATACCCGCAACGTTGACTTTCGCCGGTGAGGAGGTACCCATGAAATTACCGGACGTGAGGGAGCGCTTTGAGCGCGAGCTTTACGTCAATGTATATTGGCAATCCAACATGATTTTGTTGATGAAAAGGTCGGGGAAATACCTGCCGACGATTGAGAAAATATTGGCGGAACAGGGAATCCCGGATGACTTTAAATACTTGGCGATGGCCGAATCGGGTTTGATGAACGTGGTCTCGCCGGCCGATGCACGGGGATTTTGGCAAATTCTGAAGGGAACGGCTAAAGACTATGGCCTTGAAGTCAGTGATGAGGTGGACGAGCGCTACCATTTGGAAAAATCGACCAAGGCCGCTTGCCAATATCTCAAGTCAGCTTATGCAAAGTTTGGGAATTGGACCTCGGTGGCTGCAAGCTACAATGCCGGAATCGCAGGTATCCGTAAGCGAAAAGAAGAGCAGCACAAAAACAATTACTTTGACCTGCATTTGGTGGAAGAGACCAGCCGGTATTTGTTCAGAATTTTGGCATTCAAGGAAATATTCGAAAATCCGGAAAAATACGGTTTTGAATTGGGTGAAAAGGACTTCTACCACATGCCTGTTTTTCGGGAGTTGGCAGTAGACCAGGACATTCCTGATCTTGCTGCTTGGGCGATTCGCCACGGCTCCAATTACAAGGAGCTGAAAATGTACAATCCATGGCTACGTGATAGGAAACTTCCCGTAAGGCGCGGTAGGCGCTACCTCATCAAACTTCCTGTCGAAAATTGAAAAATCCCCCAAACCAAATGGATATGTCCATTTTTTGATAACTTAATCGGGTATTGCCGATTTTATGAAAAAAGTCCTTTATGTTTTTCTGTTTCTTGCTGTCCTGCTTGGATGTTTGGTATTGGGTCTGCCTTTTTTCATCAACAAGTACCTGAATGCCAATGCGTCGAGGATCCTCACTGAACTCATCACCCGGACCAGCAGTTTCAGCGGACATGAGGTGAGTTTTGGCAAAATTGAATTGAACTACGACCACTTTGGCACTTATCTCAGGATCGACAGCATTGTGGTAAGCCCTTCAAATGTATTGGGTGAGGATGATATCAAGATCAATCTTTTTGCGGAAAATCTCCATTTGACTGGATTCAAATGGCGTCCATTGATTTTTGACAATACGATTTCCATGGATTCGGCTTACCTGAACGGGATGGAGATCGTTTCTTCATTTCCGCCTTGGGATTCGCTTTTCACCGGCGCACCCCAACCAAAAAAGGAAAGGCCCAAGAAGGGGAAGGATTATGATCTGATAGAGGTCAAAGACGTCGTTTTGCAGGATTTCTCTGTCAGTGTCAAAAACAATCTCTACGATTCCCTAAGATTGGCTTTGGTGGACATGGATATCTCAGCCGAAGGTTTCCAATTAACAAAAAGTGATATCGATAACGCCAAATCCTTGTTTCACGTCGATGTGGTCCAAGGAAGTATACAGCAAGTCGAGTTTCATTTTGACCGTTTCAGACAATATGCCTTGGTCAACAATGTGATCTTGGATTCATATACCAATAAGCTAAGCGTGGGAAGTTTGAGTTTGCTCAATAAGCAGGGCAAATTGCAATACACCTCGCAGTTTCCACAGCGACAAACGTGGTTGCAAATTCGGGATGCGCAAATGGAGATGGGCGGGGTAAGATTTGGGAGTTATTTCAGAAATGGGGTCGTGGAGATGGATACCTTGAGGGCAAAAAACCTCAAACTTGAAGTATTCGTGGACAAGTTTAAGCCCGAAGACGTTAACAAAAGACCACAGATGGTGCATCAGGCCATCCAAAACTTGAAGCAAATCATCCATATCGAGAATGTGTTTGTTGAAGGAGCCCATGTGATGATCGAGGAAAGACCGGCAAACGCGTCAAATCGATTTGCCCACCTCTTTTTTTCTGATATGAATGCGCATATCACCAACGTGTCCAACTATCTCGAAAGACGGGGTAAAAACAGGACAATTTCAATAGATGCAGACGCCAAACTTATGGGTGAGGGCTTGCTCAAAGCGGCGATTCGCTATGACTTGGAAGATGAACAGGGTAAATTCACCATGAAAGGAACACTTGGCAAAATGGACCTTGGGAAGCTCAATACCATGATCGAACCCGAGGCAAAGGCAAGCATCAAATCCGGCACACTCAATCGGTTGGATTTTAACATCCTTGGCAATGACTACAGCGGTGAGGGAGAGTTGATCATCCGATATGATGACTTGAAGCTGGAATTGCTCAATAAGAACTACGAGCATGACAACAATCTCCTTAGGAAAATTGGGGCCTTTATGGCCAATACCATCGTCATTCGTTCCTCCAATCCCAAAAAGAATGGAAACCTGAACAAAGGAAGCATCTACTTTATCCGGGAAACCCACAAATCCATGTTTGCCTATTGGTGGAAGTTGATTTTTTCAGGTTTGAAGTCGACACTTTCGGGGGATGATTTGGCCGAATTGAAGAAAAAGGAGGCTGACAAACGTTCTGGAAAGGAGGAGGAAAAAAAGGGACTTCACTTGTTCAAAAAGAAGGATCCAAGTGAAAAGCCCACCAAAGAGGAAAAAAAAGCTGCCCGACAAGCAAAAAAGGAGGCAAAAGGTTCTTAATGTCACTTTGGGCTTTTGTAGAGAAAGGTACTGATTCAAATCACTTCACAATTCAAAACCTTCCTGCTGTCAGCCTGTTTTAAGCTCGGGCCTTTCTGGGAATCCCGCTCACAAGTTCGTATTTTTGCAAGCTTCACAAACCTACACCTCCCTCAATGTTGGACGCACAAGTTGATACCAAAGAAGAGACCATCGAAATCTTTGGTGCCAGGGAACACAACCTGAAAAATATCGACATTAGTATTCCCCGCAACAAACTTGTGGTCATCACCGGCTTGAGCGGCAGTGGGAAGAGTTCACTGGCATTTGATACGATCTATGCCGAGGGACAGCGCCGCTACATGGAGAGTTTTTCGGCTTATGCACGGTCTTTTCTGGGTGGCATGGAGCGCCCCGATGTGGACAAGATCAATGGGCTTTCACCCGTGATTTCGATCGAGCAAAAGACCACTTCCAAGAATCCCCGCTCGACGGTAGGTACTGTGACGGAAATTTATGATTTCATGCGTTTGCTTTATGCACGCGCAGGAGAAGCTTATTCCTACTTGAGTGGGCAAAGGATGATAAGGCAGACAGAGGACCAAATCATTGAGCAGCTTTTTGAAAAGTTCAAAGGACAAAAGCTTTATGTCCTTGCACCGATTGTCAAGGGGAGAAAAGGACATTACCGCGAGTTGTTTGAGCAGATCCGGAAAATGGGTTTTTCAAAAGTCCGCATCGACGGCGTGGTAATGGATGTGGTGCCCAAGATGCAGTTGGATCGCTACAAGATACACGATATTGAGATCGTGGTGGACCGGATAGTCGCAGACGAAGAAGACCGCTACCGAATCAGCCAATCCCTCAAGACCGCCCTGCACCACGGAAAAGGTGTCATCATGCTGCGGGATGAGGCTGGTGAAGTCCATCATTTCTCAAAATACCTCATGGATCCCCTGACGGGGCTTTCATACGATGAGCCTGCACCCAATACTTTCTCGTTCAACAGCCCCTACGGTGCCTGCCCGACTTGCAATGGCTTGGGAGTAATCGAGGAAATTACGATTGAAAACATCATTCCCGATCGCAGTCTGAGCATCAGCCGTGGTGGGATTGCGCCTTTGGGAGAGTACCGGGACGTTTGGATTTTTAAGAAGATCGAGGCGATCCTTAAGCATTACAAAGCCAGCATCACCACGCCCATCGAAAACCTTCCCGAGGAAGTCGTGCATGTCCTTTTGTATGGGGACAAGGTCGAAGTGGCCGTGGATTCTGTGAAGTATCCCGGAACGATGTGGAACACCACTTTCGAAGGAATTGTGAATTTTCTCCAAAAGCAACAGGAAGGCGGCACCGATAAGATCCAAGATTGGGTCAATGAATTCACCGAGACAAAAATCTGTCCTGATTGCGATGGATATCGACTGAAGAAAGAGGCGCTCCATTTCAAGATTGACAACCACCATATCGGGGAGCTGGCCATGATGGATATCGCTGCGTTGCGGACTTGGTTCCTTGGATTGGAGGATCGGATGAGTGAGCGACAGAATACGATCGCGCGGGAAGTTTTGAAGGAAATCCGAAAGCGAATCGGTTTCTTGATGGACATTGGTTTGGATTACCTGTCTCTCAATCGTCCCTTGAAAACCCTCTCGGGCGGGGAAGCGCAACGTATCCGCCTCGCTACCCAAATCGGTACCCAACTCGTCGGAGTGCTCTACATTTTGGACGAGCCGAGTATCGGACTGCATCAAAGGGACAATGTCAAGCTGATCAAGGCGCTCCAGGATCTGCGGGATTTGGGCAATTCGGTGCTTGTCGTCGAGCATGACAAGGATATGATGTTGGAGTCTGACTTCGTGGTGGACATTGGTCCGGGCGCAGGACGACATGGCGGTCAAATCGTGGCATTGGGCTCGCCCCAGGATTTTCTAAAAAGGAAAAGCATTACTGCCAAATACCTGGCAGGTGAGTTGAAAATTAAGGTACCAAAGCAAAGAAGAATCGGTAACGGAAAGTTTCTCGAAATAAAGGGTGCCAATGGAAACAACCTGAAGAACGTCGATCTCAAGCTCCCGCTTGGTACGATGATTTGTATCACCGGCGTATCAGGTAGTGGAAAAAGCACGCTGATTCATGAGACGCTTTATCCTATCCTGAACAAGCATTTTTTCAACGCAAAGAAAGAGCCGCTTCCCTACGATGCAGTGGAGGGACTGAAACATCTCGACAAGGTCATCGAAGTGGACCAATCACCGATCGGTCGCACACCACGCTCCAACCCTGCCACTTATACCGGTGTATTTTCGGACATTAGGACGCTATTTACCGAACTTCCAGAGGCTAAAATAAGGGGCTACAAGCCCGGCCGGTTCAGCTTCAACGTAAAAGGTGGCCGCTGTGAGGATTGTGAGGGGGCGGGTATGAAATTGATCGAAATGGATTTTCTCCCCGATGTCCACGTGCCCTGCGAGACCTGCAAGGGGAAGCGCTACAACAGGGAAACTTTGGAAGTGCGGTTCAAGGGCAAGTCGATTGCGGACGTATTGGACATGACCGTCGAGCAAGCAGTCGAGTTTTTCGAGAATCAGCCCAGCATCGTGAGAAAAATCAGAACGCTGAATGACGTCGGCTTGGGCTATGTCACTTTGGGACAGCATGCAACCACGCTTTCAGGCGGCGAAGCCCAGCGTGTGAAATTGGCGACGGAGCTTTCGAAAAAAGACACCGGAAAGACATTTTACATTTTGGATGAACCGACCACAGGGCTACATTTCCAGGATATTGAGCATCTACTGGAGGTTTTGAATCGCTTGGTGGACAAAGGGAATACCGTCCTGATTATTGAACACAACATGGATGTGATCAAAGTGTCGGACCATATTGTGGACCTGGGATTGGAAGGTGGGGACAAAGGCGGTACAATCATCGCGACGGGTATTCCAGAGCAGGTAGCCCTGCACCCAGAAAGCCATACTGCACGGTTTTTGAAGATGGAATTAAGTCTGTAACAGGATATAGCCTCATACGGACGGTAAATTACCCTTCCCAAAAAAAATATCCCCTCATGGAAGCCCCGTAGTATATTTGGCGCCTAACCATGAATAGAAAGCGATTATACTGGGTTTTGCAGATCTTGGGTTGGTCGGGCTATGCCCTTATCAACCTTTTTTTGGTTTCGCTCGACCGCAGGATTACGCTTATTCAAATTGGAGCCTACGTTTCCTTAGCGCTATTTTTCCTGGTTTCTACCCATGGCCTGCGCTTGGTTTTCAAGAAGTACGACTGGTTCAATTTGGGATTCCCCAACTTGTTGGCACGTACGCTACTGGCCTTGATGATTTTGGGTGTGCTCAACACCGGCGCCCAGTTTATCATCAACTGGATCTTCGGAACGCTTAATCCCGAAACAGATTTTCGATGGATTGTCGTCTCCGGCAATATTTTCGTTTCCTTTATATATTACTTACTGTGGGTGATGGTGTATTTCCTTTACCATTTTTTGGATAATTACAACCAATCGCTCAAGTATCAAGCGAAGATCAACGAAATCCAGCTCAATCATCTCAAAAGCCAACTTAACCCGCATTTTATCTTCAATGCACTCAATTCCGTGAGGGCGCTCGTCGACGAAGATCCCGGCAAGGCCAAGCTTGCCATTACGCAGCTCTCCAACATCTTGCGGTTTTCGCTCATGATGGATAGAAAAAGAACGATCGATTTTGAATCCGAAATCAATACGGTGAAGGACTACCTCAATTTGGAGACGATTCGCTTTGAGGAACGCCTGAAGGTCAAGTATGATATCGAGCCTTCAGCATTCGATTTCAAGATCCCTCCCATGATGCTGCAGACAATTGTCGAAAATGCAATCAAACACGGGATTTCAAATAGAGTAAGGGGAGGGCTGATCGAAATCAAATGCAGGGAGGGTCTTGCCGACGACTTGATCGTCCAGGTCAAAAACAGCGGGCAATTGAGAAATAATGCGTTTGGCAGAAAACGGGACGGTGAAGGCCATGGCATAAGCAATACCATCCAAAGGCTGAAACTAATCTACGGAGAAAAGGCTTCCTTTAAAATATACAATTCCGGGAACGATTTTGTAATAACTGAACTTAAAATTCCAAAACAAAACCTTACATTAGGTTAAAATTCATGCACATGAGAGCACTGATAATTGATGACGAAAGACTGGCGAGAAAGGAACTGATCACCTTGTTGTCCCAATACGAACAAGTTGAAATCGTGGGAGAAGCCAATAACGTGGACGATGCCAAAGAGAAAATAGAGGCGTTGGCGCCAGATGTTGTTTTCCTGGATATCCAAATGCCCGAAAAGACGGGCTTTGATCTCCTGGAAGAACTGGACAATGTCCCCCACGTCGTCTTTACCACAGCATATGACGAGTATGCGATCAAGGCCTTCCAGGTAAATGCCTTGGACTATCTGCTCAAGCCCATCGAGCCAAAAAGGCTCGGCGAAGCGGTAGAAAAACTTTCCAAAAAGCTCAATGAGAATCAGGATCGCACTGAGGAAATCGCCAATATGGCAAACAGAAAACTGACATTGGATGATCAGGTTTTTGTCAAGGACGGTGATCGGTGCTGGTTTGTCAAATTGTCCAATGTTCGCCTGTTCGAATCCGACGGGAATTATATCAAGGTATATTTCGACAACTTTAAACCCATGATCCATAAGTCACTCAATGCTTTGGATGAAAGATTGAGCGAAAAATCGTTTTTCCGCGCAAGCAGAAAGCATATCATCAACCTCAGCTGGGTGGAAGCGATCGAACCATGGTTCAATGGAGGACTGGTTGTTACACTCAAAGGGGGCGATCGGATTGAGGTAAGTAGGCGTCAGGCAGCAAGATTTAAGGATATGATGAGCCTGTAGTGAGCGGAATTATCGGCATGGCGAAAAATTGAGATAAATATTGATTCAGAAAACTAAAATTTGTAAATAGCCCAATAATCACTTCACTGCATCAAAAATTTATTTAATTGTCACTAAAACGCAATATTTCCCCATTTAACTTATGAAAGAGGAAAGAATTCTTATTGTTGAGGATGATGTCAACATTGCCGAGAATATAGAGGAGATTTTGGAGCTTTTGGGCTATGTCAATATCGATATTGCCAACTCCGCCAACCAAGCAGTCAAAGTTGTAAAGAAATACAAACCTGACTTGGTGTTCATGGATATCAAGCTCAAAGGTGACAAAGACGGTATTGAATTGGGTGAGATCATCAAGCAAATGGTAGAAGTACCTTTGGTTTACGTGACCTCCTATTCCGATCCTACCATCATCGAAAGGGCAAAAAGAATCAATCCTGCAGGCTTCATCGTAAAGCCTTTCAACACAAATGACATCCATGCGATTGTTGAGATTGTGCTTTACAACAAGCGCACAAAGCCGGCTGCCGAAGCAGTAACGGTCCGTGCAAAAGACGAAAGCCCATATCTCGTCACTGACGCAGTATTTATCAAAGCGGACAACGCGTACGAGCGCGTGCCCTACGAGGATATTTACTATGTGGAGGCAAATGGCAACATGGTGACCATTTATACAAAAGGAAGGAATTTCACCATCCGTAAATCCATGAAAGATATGGAAGAAAAGCTTCCTCCACATCTATTCCTCCGGGTGCAAAAATCATTTATCGTGCAGCTTTCCCAAATCGAAAGCTTCAATACAAAAGACATCAACCTGAGGATGGGTGCAGTTGTCCAAGTAGGGCGACAGTACTATAACAGCTTTCTAGCCAAATTGAACACCATTACGGAAAGTTGATGAGTCTGCTGATGGAGATAATAAAAAAAGGTGGACAAAATCCACCTTTTTGCTTATTCAAAAAACCAAACAATCAACTAAACTATCTTACGAGGTAAAACTCCTGTTTTCCTACTGTCGTCAAGAAATCACCGTTGTCGATTACCTCTTTGAATCTTTTTTCAAGTTCTGTTTTGCTTCCATAGAATTCGGCCACTACCTCTCCATATTTGTTTATCAAAGTAACGGTTGGGAATTCCCTGATGTCAGAAAGGTCCAATTCAAAAGCGGGAACTTCTTCTTTTATCCCTTCTACACGCTCGATGGAATCCATCGGCATGACCACGCTGACAATGTCAGACTTCGCCTCGACCTTAGCGGCCCACAAGATGGTAAGTGCCATGATCAAACTTAAAAAGGCACATACATTTTTCTGAGTTAAAATAGTTGGTTTCATAATCTTATGTAATTAATAATAGTTGGTTTCTTTTTCCGTCCGCCCTGTTCGGCAGATGTATGCTTTATGCCAAATTCTGCTCCAATTTTGTAAATAACTGATAATCAATACAATATAATTTTGAATGCCAAACAAGTGTGTACGATACCGTACATATTGTTGCGTGGATTGATACAGTTTGATAACTCTTTTTGGGGGGTGAAAGGTTACACGGGAACGTTAAAAAAAGGTTAAAATGTCAAAATAATCCGAATTATATTCTGAATTGAATTAAAAAGAAGGAAAAATACAGTAATAAATTTCGTATTGCCCTAAAATGAAAAATTCTCCCGAATCTTTTCTCCAAAACACAGAACAAAATCCTGAATTTGGCGAGAAAACGCAATCGGGAGAATTAATCAGCTTTTGTTTACAACAAATCGTTGGCAAGATTGGCCAATTCGGACCGCTCACCTTTTTCCAACTTGATATGGGCATACAACGGATGGTCCTTTACCCGATCAATAAGGTAGGAGAGACCGTTGCTTTGGCTATCCAAGTACGGCGTATCAATCTGGAAAATATCGCCTGTGAAGATGATTTTGGTATTTTCTCCCGCACGGCTGATGATGGTCTTAATTTCGTGTGGAGTCAGGTTTTGGGCCTCGTCCACGATGAAGAAAATGTTGGAAAGCGAGCGTCCACGGATGTAGGCCAAGGGCTGAATCACCAATTTCTCCTGATTGACCATCTCGGTGATTTTTTGGTATTCCTTGTCGGATTCTTTGAATTGGTTTTGGATGAACTTCAAATTGTCCCAAAGTGGCTCCATGTAAGGATTCAGCTTTGACTTGATATCGCCAGGAAGATAGCCGATATCCTTGTTGCTGAGCGGGACGATTGGCCTAGCCAGGAATATTTGCTTGTAATCCCTACGCTGTTCCAATGCTCCAGCCAAAGCCAACAAGGTTTTTCCGGTACCAGCCACTCCTTGTATCGACACCAATTTTACCCTAGGGTTAAGAATTGCATGCATTGCGAAAGTCTGCTCCGCATTTTTCGGTTTGATGTTGTAAGCCAACTTCTTGTCCACCCTTTCCATGGTGTTGTCCTCAGCGTTGTAGTATGCCAAAACCGAGTTTTTCTCGCTTTTCAGAATGTAGTAAGCGTTTGCCTTTCGTTTCCTTGTACCCAAGACATGCTTGGCCTCGACGGAATTGTATTCATAAATTTGGTTGATGACCTCTTGGCCGATTCCTTCCAGGACATATTTGCCGGTATTTTCGAGCTCCTCGAGGTTTTTGATTTTTCCAGTCTCATAGTCTTCAGCGTGGATATCAAGCGATTTTGCTTTGAGTCGAAGGTTGATGTCTTTGGAGACCAAGATGACCCGTCTGTCTTTCTCCGTTTGTTTCAGATGCAGGGCTGCATTGAGGATCTTATGGTCATTTTTTTCCTCCCCAAAGATCACATTCGCGTTCATCGAATTTTCCGGATTCATCAGCACTTTAAAAAACCCTCGGGTTTTCCCATTGAGCGGTGTCCAGTGGTGGATCATTTGGTCCTTTGACAGAGTATCCAACAATCGGATAAACTCCCGCGCTTCGAAATTCTTGGTATCGTTCCCCTTTTTGAACTGATCGAGCTCTTCCAATACAGTAATCGGGATGACTACATCATGCTCTGCAAAGTTCATGATGGAGTTGTGTGCATATAGGATCACGGAAGTATCCAGCACAAAGATTTTACGGTCTTTATCGGATTTTGCTCTTGGCATAGAATGGAAATTTACTAGGTCTTAATTAGGAAAAAGATAAAGAAATAAAAATTAGATTACCATTTTATATAGGAAAAATCGGGTTCTCTGATGATACTTTCAATGTAGCCGATTGATTGTCAGGAGGAAATATTTCGGATAACGATCAGTCGAATACATCAGGATGAAAAACCAAGTTTCGAGCGAGATGGGGTGCAGTGAAATAAGGTCTCCTGAATAGCAGTTTCCAAGGTTTCTTGTTTCGCCAACCATTCTTTTCATTAAAACCAAGTGTCCACCATCATGTCCACTTCTTGAAGCACCTGCTTGAGTTCCTCATAGCTTTTTCCGGAAACTCCCATCAAAAACTCGTGGTGGACGACCTCCATTCCGCAAAATCCAAAAATGCCGGTAGAGAAAAGTTTCTTTACCGCTTCGTCCATTTCTTCGGATTTGACAAATTCCTCATCCGCCCCCGTGGTTTGTATGATACTGACCTTTTTCCCATTAAGTGGGGAGACTTTTGGGATTCCATTTTCATCAAAAGCGAACGCGAAATTTGGCGTAAACACACGGTCCAAGTAGCCTTTCAAAATCGCAGGCGGAGACCACCACCATGTAGGAAAAACCAACACCAAATGGTCCGCCCAAAGAATTGCCTCCTGTTCGGCCAAGATATCTTGAGCATGTTTAAAATCGCCGTTTTCGTAGTTTTTCAATTCCTCCAAAGACAAAACCGGATCAAAACCCAGTTGGTACAAGTCCCGTGTCTTCACCTCATAGCCTTTATTGGAAAGCCTTCTTGAGACGGTCTTGCTGACTGCATGATTGAAACTCTCGACATTGGGATGTGCCAATATGATGAGTACTTTTCCAGACACAATCACATTGTCTGAAACCGCATAGGACATGGACCCCATTAAAAAGTAGAGGAAACATATCAAAAAGTATTTTTTGAAAGGTTTATTCATAGCGCTCTACATTCTCTTGACTACTTCTTTTTTGGGAATCCTGATGCTCCACATTCCCCGGAGGTCGCCGACCTTGTGGCCTGTCGCTTTGTCCTCAGGATATTTTAGGTCCAGTGCGGCCTGGGTTTCGGGTTTGATATCCTCACCCTTTTTTCCGTGGCAGTTCAGGCAAAGGGCGTTAGGGATTTGGATGGCTTTGGTGTAAAGCAGTACATCACCATTTTCCAATTTCTGAATGTTCGGTTCGTTGGGGATTTGGTTTTCGATATTGTAAGTGTAGGCATCCAAAATGGCTTTTTCAGCTTCATCCGGCATATCAAGTGGGTTACGGTAAGCGAACGATGCTCTTTTTATCTGGACCCCATATTTGTCGGAGACATCTTTCAGGATGGGAAGCGCCTGTGTGTGACAGACCTCGATAGCCGCCGGAACACCCTTTTCTGAAATGGTCGTTTGCAGTACCGTGAGCAACTGCTGCTGGGCTTCAGTACTGATTTCGTCGCCCCATTTCATCGCCTCACGCACGATGTCTGCTTCGCTGATTTTCTTGACTTCCATGCTCTTGGTGGCTTCCTCAAAAACCTCCTTACTGACCCTTTCATTTGAGCCACAGGCCATTAACATGCTGATTGGAATCAAAAATTTTAAGATTTTTTTCATTTTTTTCTGGCTTGGCACTTCTAAAAATAGCAGTAAAAGATGAATTCATGAAATCAATATTGTCGTTTGTGGGTGATGTCGGATAAGGTGTTAGGTAATAGGCGCGGGGGCGATTCCTAAAGTCTTTCATTTTTGGTATTTCCTCCTAATTTTGTATGCTCTCAATCACCAATTCATGAACAGAAGTTTTTTTTTCTCTCTCATTTTTGTGCTATTCCATGTCGCCGTGCAAGCCCAATCCTGGAAAAGGGTCGGAGCCTGGGGCAATCGGCTTACAGGCATTGACTGGGTGACCGAACAGATTGGCTTTGTATCAGGCGATCAAATCATACTCAAGACAATCGACGGTGGCTTAAGTTGGACAGAACAACTGGCGCCGGTCAAAACCCATATGCATGGGCTTGATTTTTTCAATGAGAACCTCGGATTGATGGTGGGAGAAAATGGGCAGGTATTCCGGACTACAAATGGCGGCGAAACCTGGTCTTTGATCAAACTTCCGACAGATAAGACCCTGAAAAGCGTTCAGTTTCTCAACCAAACCCGTGTCTATATTGTCGGCGAATCCGGTGAAGTATATCGTTCGACCAACAGCGGGTCTAGCTGGGCCAAACAATCCGTTGGATCTACGGTAAATCTCAATGGTATGCATTTCGCCAATGCCGATACAGGCTATGTCGCGGCTGCCGATGGCCGAATCCTGAGGACTTTCAATAGTGGTAACAACTGGGCATTTGTAAATACCGGCCAATCCAATGGCTTGAACGATGTGTATTTTACGAATGCAAAAAACGGATACGCCATCGGACAGCTCGGCACGATTTTGCGCAGCACTGATGCCGGGCAGACCTGGACACAAGTCACTTCTGGTACCGAACGAAACCTCAACACAGTTGCGTTCAATCGGACAAATCCTTTGTTGGGAGTTGTTTTGGGTGATACGGGGACGATACTCCGAACGATCAATGGTGGCACCACTTTCGATGGCATCAACATCAACAATACCCAGAGCTTCCTTTCGGTTGATTTTCGGTTTACCTCCAATATAGTGTATGCCGTGGGCACCAATGGGGTAATTGTTTCCTCTACCAATTCGGGGGGGAGTTGGACGGTCAGGCTGAGCGGTTTTGCGAAAGATTACACAGCGACACAATTTCGAACCGGGGTACTCGGGTATATAATAGGTGAAGATGGGTTGGTACTTGTAACATCCAATGGAGGAACCTCGCTGATGGATCGCACAAGACCACTTTCGGCGACGTTCCGGGATATTGCCTTTACCACAAATGCTTTTGGTTACATATCAGGTGATGAGGGCACAATTTTGCGGACTTCCAATTCGGGTGCCAATTGGACCTCGCTCAATCCTGGAACAACGGATCCAATCCTCGGCCTTTTCTTCTTCAACAACACCAACGGATTTGCAGTCGGCAATAATGGTTTTATGGCGAGGACTGTAGATTCTGGAGTGAGCTGGCAAAAGATATCCGTCAACAATACCACCCGCCTACTTCGGGATGTTCATTTCTTCGATCTGAATGAGGGATTTGTTTTTGGGGAAAATGGTTTCATTGCTTGGACAAACGACGGGGGCTTAACTTGGCAGAATGCGGTGAATCCAATCGCCCAAAATCTCAGGGGATTTGCTGTTTTGGATGCCCAAACCGCCATGGTCGTAGGCGACAACGGCACAGTTCTTAAATCAACAGACAGGGGAAAAACCTGGTCGGAGCTCAATATTGGCGAAACCACCAATTTGAGAACAGCACACTTTTTGGACGAGTCCATTGGATTTTTAGCTGGGGAAAATGGGCTGATGATGAATTCCCGCGATGGAGGACAAACTTGGCAAAAGATGCCAACAGGCACTTTCCAACACATCAATCGCATCAGTTTTGGGGATTTGAGCAGCGGATATGCGGTGGGCGACAACGGTACTTTGCTCAATTACAGTTGCCAGGTGCCGGATACGCCGACCTTGATATTCGGGGAATCAAATGTTTGTCTGGGTGAGTATGAATACCAAATCCAGGAACCCATGGTAGCAGATATTGCTTATGAATGGCGTGTGGATGGTGGGACGATTTTGTCTGGACAAGGTACTACCAAAATTCGAGTACGCTGGGATACGCCTGGACGCAACGCTGTTCTCGTGCGTGGCACCAATAATTGTGGAAATGGTGGAACCCAAGGGCTGGAGGTTGTCGTCTCGACCCTTCCGCAGAGTATTTCCCAAGTCGAAGGTGACGGCGTGGTTTGTATCAATGGCAGTATGGATTATTCGGTAAATAGCGTTCCGGGGACAATTTACGTGTGGGAAGTCACCGGCGGCACTATCCTCCAAGGGCAGGGTACGGCAAGCGTTCGGGTGCAGTGGAACGAGCTTGCCAGCCAAAACCTATCAGTGACGCCAAGCAACCCTTGCGGGGAAGGACAAAAATTCAACAGAACGATATCGGTGATTTCTCCACCCGAAAAACCCTCAGATATCTCCGGTCCTAATCGCGTCGCATTGACAGAAGAGACCTATTCTGTGACTGCAGTAGCGGGAGTCAATTTCCAATGGTCTGTTTCCGGAGGTGGAGGAAGGATAATCAGTGGGCAAGGTACCAATAGTGTGAAGATACGCTGGGAACGGGAGGGAGATTTCAAAGTAACCGTTGTTCCAACAAACAGTTGCAATGCAGGCCCTTCGAGCACTTTTGATGTCAATGTCAACATCATCACAAGTTTGGGCAAAGAGATCAATCCCTCCAGAATCAAGCTATATCCAAATCCAAGCAATGGAGAAACCTGGGTAGATTTTGAAGGAATTGTGGGTGTACGTTCGATTCGGGCTGTAGACATGCTCGGCAAAGAGCGGCTCTCGGTATTACCCGAAGAAGGTCAAACCAAAGTCCGGATTGAGGGATTGACTCAGGGGATGTATATAATCTCGGTCAGCAGCCGTGAACAGGAATATTCTCTAAAACTGGTTGTGAAATAAGCGTTTTTGGTTTTTGCCCAATTTACTATTTTGAGAGAACTCCAAAATGCCTAGGCGGCGATATTTCATTTTACCAGAATGCAATTAGCCATATTTAATGTTGGATTCTAAGAATATTATTAATTTTTTATTCAATTTTTCAGAATATTATTTCATTGATTGGCTTGATTATTTCTTGCTTTTTGGTGTCATTTGGGCCAAATAGACCCAAATACCATGCAGAATCGCCAATTTCATCCGGAAAGTCTAATGATGACTTTCGGATACAAGCCGGAGCTTTCCGAAGGGGCCGTAAAATGCCCTATATTCCAAACCAGTACTTTTGTTTTCAAGACCGCGGAGGAAGGGAAAGCGTTTTTCCAAGTAGCCTACGGGCAGCGCGAAAAGCAACCCAACGAGGAACTCGGACTTATCTATAGCCGACTCAACAATCCTGATTTGCAGATTCTGGAGGAGAGGCTTTGTTTGTGGGATGAGGCGGAGGAATGTGCGGTGTTTGAAAGCGGGATGTCTGCAATATCTACCGTGATGTTGGAGTTTTTGAGACCGGGGGATGTGATTTTGTACAGCAAGCCTGTCTATGGAGGCACGGATCATTTTATCAACAAAGTTTTGCCGGAATATGGCATCCATGGGATAGGTTTTACCAATTCGCAGTCGGCAGAAGAAGTCATACAAATGGTGAAAGATGCTGGCTTGGCTTCTAAATTGAAGATGGTCTACGTCGAGACTCCCGCCAATCCCACCAATGCCTTGTTTGATTTTGGAATCTGCCGCGAAGTTGCCGACAATTTTTCTTCGGCGGAAAAGGAAGTCGTCGTCGTAGCTGACAATACCTACATGGGACCGCTTTGGCAGCATCCGCTCAAGCACGGCGTGGACTTGGTGGTCTATTCTGCCACCAAATATATCGGTGGACACTCGGACTTGATCGCAGGAGCGGTGTTGGGAAAATCCAAGCATATGAAAAGGGTCCGCACCCTCAGGACCTTCCTCGGCAATATGGCTGGCCCTTGGACTGGCTGGCTGCTGATGCGGAGCCTGGAGACGCTGAAAGTGCGCATGACCCAACAAGCTCGAAATGCGGTCGAAGTTGCCGGATTTCTGAAGTCACATCCGAAGGTTGGAAAGGTATTTTATCTCGGCCATTTGCAGCCCAGAGACGCGCAGTACGATATATTCAAAAAGCAGTTGAGCTGTGCAGGGGCGATGGTTTCCTTTGAGGTCAAAGGAGGAGAGGCTGAGGCTTTTGTCTTTCTCAATCACCTGCGTCTGATCAAGTTGGCAGTATCCTTGGGCAGTACTGAGTCTTTGGCCGAGCATCCCGCAACGATGACGCATTGTGATGTTTCAGAGGAAGACAGAAAAGAAATGGGTATTTCCGAGAGACTGATCCGGCTATCTATTGGCGTCGAACACCACGAGGATATCATTTGGGATATCTCGCAGGCTTTGGAGAGGGTGTGAGCAAAGGCGCTCATTTATGGTTTTTGAAGTTTGAATTCTAGGTTGGATATCGGTCTTTGATCAACCTGGCTTTTCCATTGTTGGAGAATCTATAGTTGCGAAAAAGTGTCACTATTTATTAACCTTGACCCCAAAAACCTCTAGGAAATCGATTATGTCTTTTAAGCTTTCTTGATTCTTTATTATTCTCAGCGTGTAAGTCTTTTCTTTTGTGTTGATTTTAATAATCGGAACCGATTTCAAGGAACCATAAAGAGAAATTGACCCAATCACTCCTAAAACAAGCACAACGATCAAGCCATGACCGAACAAATTGAAATACCGAATTGGCTTTTCATCAATCGAAAATGTCCCGGTAAGTATTGCCATTATTAGCAACGCAAGCAGTAAAGCGACAATGCCTAAAGAGAAAACAATCACCCAGTTTTTCACCGATTTGCCGATATTCAGACTAGCGCTATCGACTTCTGCATAGGGGATCAAAAAAAAGGTGAATCTGTTTCTGGTAAGGTGAATTCCGCCTGAAGTCAATTTGAAATTCGAATCGATGATTTCTTTCATACTTGGGGTTTTCGCTAAGTTAAAAGCATTTCTGTGATGAACCACGAAGAAGACAACTATTTTATCTTTCAACCCCATGTTTGTTGATATTGAAAGTGCTCGTTTTGGGAAACGGCACAACGATAGGCATCATTGAAAAATGCCAGATAATGCTGATTCATAATTTTTTGAATTTTGATTTGGTTTTCATCATTTAGACTGAACCCGTATATTTATCGTTGTTACTACAAATCTTTTGAATAAAAAACGCCATGGAAAAGATCAACATCAATGTGTCGGATGAATTGGCAAAGAAATGGGCCAAAACCTCAGGTGCGCAAAAAGCCAAAATCGAGAAATTTTTAGAGGCAAGTGTAAGTGACCTGCTGTTCAAAATCAACCAAAAGAATTTCGATGAGCTGCTCGAAAAAGCAAGGGAAGAGGCTGAAAGAAATGGATTGAGCGAAGAAATCCTCGAGAAGATACTGAATGAGGACTGAATTCATCGTTATTGACACGAATACATTGATCAGCGCTTTCTTGCTGGAAAAATCAGTTTCTAGAAGTGTTTATGAGAAAGCGAAAAACACTTTCAACCTGGCGGTAAGCCGCCAAACTTTTGCTGAACTGCAAGATGTATTGCTTCGATCAAAATTCGATAGATACCTTTCTCGGGAAATCAGGTTTGAGATTATCTCTGAATTTTCAAACCTCGTTACTTTTTTTGAGCCGGGCATCAAGATCGAACTTTCTAGGGATCCCGATGACGATAAATTTTTGGAACTTGCTTTGGAAGCGAAAGCCAAATATTTGGTCACAGGTGACAATGATCTTCTCGGGCTTAATCATTCATTTAAATTCTCGATCATCAAACCTGCCGATTTCGCCAACCTAGCTAATTTAAAGTGAATTTCGCCGACGAAATGCTTTATTTCGTTCAATATACAGTTTACCGCCAGTATCGTGAAGGCCACCGAGTAAGCCGCAAACATGAAACTATGAAAAAGTGGGTTTTTTCGATTTCTTTAACCTATTTCCCCTCAAGCACGTTGCAGCGGTCATAAGCTGGATCGACATCGATAAATACGTCTTCCTTTGCTGTGACAAACCACTTGCTCAGCATGCCTTCCTCTTTTCTCCTTCTCGCGGCTGTCTTCAGCTTTTCATAGTCATCTTCCAGATTGGCGCGGTGGGCGGGAAAGCGCTCTTTGTAGTAAAGGATCCTGACTTTGGTCCCTTCTCGCTCATCTTCGAAGCGGATGGGTGGAGTCATCGATCCGACTTTCATACTGTCCAAAGTAAAGTACAATACCGGATCTTCAAGCGTACGCAAAGTGAGTCGGTTCGAATTGGTCTGGGGGTCGGTAAAAAATCCACCATTGTCGGAAGTGGCGCGGTCGTCGGAGTGGTCTTTGGCTGCTTTTGCAAAGTCGATGCGTCCTGCTTGGATTTCTTTGCGCAGACTGTCCAGATACCGTTCCGCGTCGCGGATATCGGCTTCTGTAGCCTCCGGACGGATGAGGATGTGACGTGTGTTAAATGTATTTCCCCTACGCTCCAACAATTGGATCATATGCATCCCAAACATCGTCTCCACGGGATCGGAAATCTCTCCCAATTGCAGGCCCAAGGCTGTCGCTTCGTATTCTGGCGCCAATTCGCCCCTTCTGAAAAATCCCAAATCCCCACCCTGAATAGCCGAACCTGGATCTTGTGAATATTGCTTGGCGAGCCCTGCAAAGTCGGATTTTCCATCTAGGATCAATTGTTTGAATGATTTCAATCGGTTGGCAATAGAATCCTTGACGTGGCGGCTGACTTCCGGCTTTTTGACGATTTGTCCCACAACCACTTCGGCTGAGAAGAATGGAAGTGAATCTTTTGGTATTGAATTGTAGAATTTTCTTACATCCGCAGGTGAAATGGTCAATCCCTCTGTGATTTTTGCCTGCATCCTTTGGGCGATCATCTGCTCCTTCATGACGTCATGGATTTCGGCTTTGAGTTGTTCTGCCGTTTTTCCATATACTTCGACCAAAGTATTTTCATCGCCGCCAAACTGCTGCATCACCATCGCAAAGCGTTGGTCCGCTTGGAACGTCACTTCCACATCGGACACGATCACAGAGTCAATTTCCGCTTTGGCCACCATCAGCTTGTTGATCAAAAGGGATTCGAAAACATCGCATCGTGTCGGCGCTTCAAATCCTTGGCGCGAGCTTGCAATGGCTTCGATATAAGCTTTTTGGACTTCAGATTCCAAGAGAATATAGTTATTAACCTTGGCCACGATTTTGTCGAGGACTTGGCCGCTTGCCTTCGGCGCTTCTTGGGTCGCGGGTGTCTCTTGCGCCATCGTCGCAAAAGATACCATAATGCCGAAGAGGCTCATCCACACAAACTTGTGTTTATTCATAAACTGTAAACTCATTGTTGTCTTTGGCTCTGTTGTAAATTTCTTTTTGTAAATCTTCGACAAGGGAAATTCGCCTCTTGTTGATCAGGATTTTGGATATTTCATCCTTTACGAATTCCAACGGCGGAACTTGGTCCTGCAATTTGTAGTCCAAAATCCTAAAGTAGTAGCGAAAACCTTCATCCTCAGCAGAAATAGAGCGGTTGTTTCTCACCAATTCTACCTTATTGGGATGGGATGAAAGAGGCGTTCCGCCCAGGATTTCATCCAGCCTTACCCATGTGGAATCTTCCAGGAAATAATTGCTTGCATATTTTCCCGCCAGATCTTTCAATTCCTCCAGCCGTCCACTTGCCATTGCCCTTTCTACCTGCCTAATCTGTGGGGAAGATTTTTCCATCTTCAGGTAGTTGGTACGGACAATGATTTCCTTTAGGCTGAAATTTTGTTGGTTTTCCCGATAATAGCCTTCAATTTCCGCCTCGCTGATATCCCTGTCCAGATTTTCCTCAACGTATTTTTTTTCGAATTCGTACACCATCAGGGCATACCTGTAATCGAGAAGTTTCCTGTTGAGTTCAGCCTCATCGATTTCCAGGTTTTGTTCTGCCTCCCGAATCATGAGTTGTTTTCTGATCCAAGATTGGACATATCCCTCCGCAATATTTGTACTATCTTCCTTCGACCCTCCTTGGCTGCTTATAAACGAAAGGTCGGACTGTCTGAGAACCTGATCTCCCACGGAAGCAACAAGTGGATCTTCTCCTTCGCTGTCTAATGACCTGAATTTGAACAAATCACAGGAGCTGAGGAGCAGCGCCGAAACCAAAATCCAAATCCTATTTTCCAACGGCAGTCTGGTAAAGTTTCCTCTTTTCTTCCTCATTGATTTGGACACTGTAGGTTTCCCTTAGCCGGTCCACCAAGGATTTGTCCAAGAATTCCTGGTACTCCTGGATGACTTTTCCACGTGTTTCCTCAAATTTTTTCGGTCCCGGAGGTACCTTATCTCCGAAAACAACAAAATGTGTTTTCCCGTCCTGCGTCAGTTCATGGAAGTTTCTGCCGTTATCCAATTTTTTCAAAATCGGATGCTGCGCCCACTCGTAAACTCCCTCTTCGTAAGTGAAGGCAAGTGGATTGTTGATCAAAAAGGTGTTTTCCAACCTAGATGAAAGGTTTGGCAGGTATTTCTTGTCTGCCAAAAACCGACGAACTGACGGGATGCTCTCCGCTTTGCCCATAGTGATAATCAGAGCTTGGATACGCTCGCTCCACTGATATCTGTCGATATGCTCATTGTAGAACTTAACCTGACCGAGGCTATCCTCGATCGCTTTTTGCCAAACTTGCTCATTCATCAAAGAAAACAACAAGATGCCGTCGCGATATTCCTGAATGAGAAGCTTATATTCCTCATTGTTGGTCATGAGATCGTTGACTTCTGCATCTTGCAGAGTTGTCGATACATAGCGATCAAAAAGATTGGTGAAGCCACTTTTTTGGCTGCCCTTTACGGAAAGTTGCTCTGCATCCAAGAAATCCAGAAAATCCTTCACGGTTTTTGTTTCGCCACTCACCACAAACAGTGCCGATGAACCCAATCCACGCTCTTCGATCAGTTTTCTGGCCTCCGCTTGGGAATTGCCGTTGAAAATCTGATTTACAACCTCGACATTGGGCTCATTTTCTAGGAAACCATACCGTGATTTTTGTATCGCTATGACTTGGGATTGGATCAAGGTGGAGCGGGTGTCACGGAGAACCCGGGATTTGATCATTGGCTCCATCTCTTCATAGCTGGAAAGAGGGCGTCGCTCTTCCAGCCTGATGATATGATAGCCAAACGGCGTTCGCGTCGGGGCGGATATTTCACCTTCTTCTTGCAGGGAAAACGCTGACCTTTCAAATTCTGGAATCACGGTACCCAAGCTGATCCAAGGCAATGACCCACCGGAATTCTTTGTCCCCGGATCTTCGGAATACAGTGCACACAATTCCTCCCAAGAGCTTTCGGGTTTCTGCAGTTCGGTGTATATCTCACTCACTTTTCTCAGGGCTCTTTCCTCGGAAACTGGATCGGTACCCTGTGAGCGGACCAAAATATGGGAAACTTTGATCTCCCCCGGATTTGGCATGCGGTCCTCGAGTTTGATAATATGGTATCCATAATCCGTCAGAATCGGATCCGAGATCTGCCCGATCTGAAGATTGTAGGCTGCATCTTCAAATGCAGAAACCATCTGTAAGGCAGTGAAATAACCCAAACTGCCTCTGTTATCCTTGGCAGACGGGTCGTCAGAATGCTCTACCGCCAATTGGTTGAAGTCAGCTCCCGCCTCTGCTTCTTCTTTGAGCTTCAGCGCCATGCGTAGCACCGAGATCGTATCGGCTTGGGAGGCATTGGGTGGAAACTGTAAGAGAATATGGCTGGCTTTGATGACTTCTTTCATTCGGTTGTAAGCTTTCATCAACTCACCTTCCTGAAGGGAATTCTTAATCAAAAAAGGCTGGGTCAAGTCATCCTTGAACATCTCAAATTCCCGTGAAAACTCTTCCGTTTTGTCAAGTCCAAGATTGACTGCCTCTCGCACCTTTAGCTTGTAATTGATGAAAAGTTCGAGGTTGGTAAAAAAGTCTGCGGAGTCGATTTTTTGTTCCGCCGTCTTGAATTGCCGGTTTTTCGAGAGCATGTACAAAAACTCCTCACCGGGGATTTCCTCGTCTCCTACGGTTAGCAGCGGCTTTTTGATTACTTCCTGAGGTCCCACGGGTTGTATGGTCGTTTTCGGACTACAAGAAATGACTGCTATCAATAGAATTGAAAGAAAACGGTAATGATTGAACATAAATGAATTCCCGAAAATCACTGCAATGTTACAAATTAAATTGAAAAATGTGGGGCGAAGCCGGCAGTTTGATGGTCTTATTAACAATTATTTGGATTTCAGAATTTTATACAATCGGCATATATTTTTGTTTTGGAAAGACTCAAATTCAATTTTGTCCATAATCCTTTTCACCAGTATTATACCCAATCCACCCTTGCGTTTGGATTTTATGACTTCAGTGATATCGGGTTCTTGGTATTCGAGAATATTGAATTTTTCCCCTGAATCGATAATCTCAATCTTTAGGAGTTTTTTATCGCGGCTCACATTGATCTCGATGAATTCCTTGGGGTTGCAGTCGTGGGAATGAATAATCAGGTTGGCGGCCACTTCTTCTACCGCCAGGATGACTTGATGCTGTTCTACCTCAGACATGGTGGTGCCTGAAAGGATTCCCTGCAAGAAATCCCTCAATTCCACAAGTCGACCGGTATCACAATACAGTTTCATCGTCTTTTCCATTTTTCAGGACGCCAAGGCAGCGGATTTATCGGGTTTGATGCGGATCAATTGGTCAAGTCCAAGAATATGAAACACCTGGAACACTTTGTCCTTTAGCCCAAAAATGACCATTCCGATATTTTTTTCCTGAAATTCCTCCAAATAGGACATGAATACCCCCAGGCCCGCCGAGGAAATGTATTCCAGATCGGTACAATCCACCAACAGGTTGTTGGCCCCACTTTTAAGTAGTTCCTGTATGGCTGAATCCACATTCACTGAGTTACTGGCGTCGATTTCACCAGTCAGCTTCAGGATCCAATTGGGACTTTCGTGTGTTTTTTCGATTGTAAGCATGTGTTTAAAATACGCTTTTTCAGGTTAGTGGTTATGAATGAAACTTGATGACCATCATCGTGAAGTCGTCGTCTGGGATTCCCGTCTCCCCGACAAAATCAAATACTTGGCTGATGATGTATTGTTGGATTTCCGCGGCCGCGAGTCGATGCGAATCCTTTAGGACTGATTTCAGTCTTTCATAACCGAATTCCACCCCCATTTTGTTTTTTGCCTCGATGATACCGTCTGTGTACATCAGAAAGATGTCACCCGGTCCATACCCGATAGATGACTCGTGGATATAGCGCCCATATTGACTGTTGCGTAAGATGCCCAAGCCGAGGCCATCCGAACTCAGGTATTCCGCGTTTTCCGATTTGGCATTGTAATATAGCGTTGGGCAGTGGCCGGCACGGCAATACCGGAGTTCCTTCCTGTTGGTATCAAGGTGGCAGTACGTAGTCGTGATAAAATGGTTTTTTTCGAGACATCTGCCCAAAGCGACGTTGGCCTTTTCGATGAATTCAGTCGGATTGGGGTTTGTCTGTACCAAGCTGTGGAAAATACCCTTCATCTGTGACATATTGAATGCCGCTGAAGTACCCTTGCCCGATACATCACCGATGATGATGGCATACTGGCCTTTGTCCAATTCCTTGGTTTCGTAATAGTCTCCGCCGACTTCGTCCGCTGCCTGAGAAAAGCCGCAGATATCAAAAGTTTCGTCGTGATGCAAAACCCGCGGCAAAAGGCTTCGCTGTACCCTTTGGGCGATCTTCAATTCTTCCTTATACCGCTCCGTGCGGATGGCGTCGCTGAGCAAACGATAGTTTTCGACGGAAATACACGCCTGCCCCACGAAGGTGGTGATGATGTTCACCATTTCTTTGTTGAAACCGTCCTTGACTTCTTTGGCAAGAATGAGCCTGCCGATCGTTTGCTGGTTGACCACCAAAGGGACGATGAATGCTGACTGATAGATCGGATGTCGGAGTTTACCCAGGTATTTTTTCGAAAGGTTATCGGAATCCGACCATGAAAAATCCGAGAATGGCTTTGTACGCTCGATGAGTTCGGTGATTTCGGACCTGATTTGTGCATCAATGAAGCGCTCGTGCAGGATTTGTTTTTCATTTCCAGGCGCGACCATTTCCAGCCAGCCGGCATCCGCGTAAGAAGCACTCATGCTGGAATCCACCAAAATATCCAAGACTTGGTTTTCGTCCTGGCCTGGCTTGATTGATTGACTGAGACGCTGGAAATTGATCGCTTCGACGAGCTTCTGCTCAAAGACCGAGGAAGTCGGCAAATTGAACAAGGTGACAAGGAAGCTCGAAAGTGCGTAAAGGAACACAAAGGTGGAAAGCCCCATCAAAAATAGACTGTCCGTCAGGTTGACAAATGCAATATCCGAATCACTATAGGACAAAAGTTCCAAGAGTAGGTAACTCGTACTCGCTATGATGATGGAAAGGAAGAGGATCGATTTCCACTTTTCCTTGAAAGTCAGATAAGGTATCCACTTCAGATTGATGGAAAGCGTTGCCGAGAAAATGCCCAAGAATACCAGCCCGAAAAGGAAGCTGTAATCCATGACGTTGCCATTGATGTACACAAAAAACATACTGACCAACAGCAGCACTTCAAAGGCCTGCCACTGTTGGACGACTTTCTTGGTTTTCTGATAGAGGATCAAGTGACGCCACAGCAGGGCATTCGAAATCAGAAAGATTGAAACCAAAGCAAAAATCACGTGGTAGAAAAAGTTGGAAAGTAAGGGGTCTTGGGCCAGCCTGGTTTCTCCGAGCATTTTGTAAAACATATTGACCCCAAATGCAACTATCAAGGCCAACAGTCCCGTGGATGCGCCACGCCAAATCATGTTCAGGAAATCCGTATTCTCATTTTTCTGTAAGGAATCGTTGTAAAAAACGTAGACAAGGATAAAAAACAGGATCTCCAGTGTGTAGGAAATCTCGGGGGACATGGATGGCGCCATGCCGTTTACGAACTGGAAAATCCTCGTGATGTCCACAAACAGCAGCGACAGCCATGTCAGAATGGCTAGCAACAAACTTACTTTGCCAATATTTAGTCGCGGAAGGTTGAACATCATAGGTCGGAGACACAATAATAATTAAACTAACTTAATTATCGCGACCGCGTAAAATGCCATTTGTCCAATTAACTGTAAAAAGACCTTATGCGAGTTTATAGAATTGCCCTGCTTGCTCTCCTTGTTTTTGCTTCCAGCTGTGCTTCCGCCCAAATCAACAAGCTGCTCAAAGATGTCACTTCAGGTCAGATGTCCCTTTCCCAAGATGAAGTTGCCGCAGGTCTCAAAGAAGCGCTAGAGCAGGGAATCGTCAAGGGGACCGACTTGGCCTCCAAGACAGACGGGTATTTCGAAAATGACCTAATCAAAATATTGCTCCCCGAGGATGCCCAAAAAGTCGAAAAGACGCTGCGGCAAATGGGCTTGGGCGGGGAAGTGGACCGTGCCTTGTTAGCGATTAACCGTGGCGCGGAGCGTGCAGCCGTGGAGGCAAAGCCGATTTTTGTGAATGCAATCAAGCAAATGAATATCCAGGATGCCTTAGCCATATTGAAAGGAGAACCTACAGCTTCCACAGACTTTTTAAAAAGGACCACCAATGCCCAACTGGTAGAACTCTTCAAACCCAAAATCCAAGCTTCTTTGGATGAAGTGGGAGCGACGAAATACTATGGAGATTTGGCCAGCACCTATAACAAAATTCCCCTGACGAGGCAAAAAATCGATCCTGACTTGAATGCTTATGTGACCCAAAAGGCAATAGATGGATTATTTGTATTGATTGCAGAAGAAGAAAAAAATATCAGGCAAAATCCTTTGGGAAGGACGAGCGACTTGATGAAAAAGGTTTTTGCGCAGCAGGATTGATCAAAGGACCACGAAATCCTCTATTACCCCTTTTCCAAACTTGCTCTCAATCAGGGCCATCACCTTGGAGCGGTTCATATTGAGTTCGTTCTTGACCGGGCCAGAGCTGATCTTGACGAACAGCTTTTTGTCTTTGATGAAGATCCCCGAGGTCCGCTTTGCCACGGTCTGCCCCATCAGCTCGGGCCAAGCCTGAATCAGCAGCCTTTCATCGAACTTGTCCTTCAGTCGGTAGGCTTTCAGCAATTCTTCAAATGCCTCCTGAAGGGGTGCAGCGTCTTTTCTTCTACCGCTTCCTCTGTTTTCCATACTTCAAAATTACCTCAAATTATCCGATGAACAGTGACGCAGCGATACTGTCTGCCAAAAACTTTCCTTTTCTGGTCAGAAATAGGTGATTGTCTTTCAAGAGCACCAATTGTTCTGAATAAAGTTTGTCAAGCAGTTTTGCTTTTTTAGCCATAAAATCCACACCGGAAAGCGACGACACAAGATTGATGTCAAGGCCCCAAATCGTCCGAAGCGATGTCAATATATATTCATTGACCCTATCTGCACCAGCCAAAGTCTCTGCGGTATAGGGAGAAGGTCCATTTTCCATCCCTCTGATGTACCGGGCGTTGTTGGCAATGTTAGCACCTCGGTTTTTTCCGTCATAAGAATGCGCACTTGGGCCGATACCGAGGTAGGGGACAGATTTCCAATAGTTGGTATTGTGAAGGGCGAAATTCCCGGGCTTACCAAAATTGGAGATTTCGTATTGGATGTAGCCCGCGCCTTCCAGTCTATCCAGGAGGATTTCGAACTGCTCGGCAGCAAAATCCTCGGTCGCGGATTGGAATTTCCCTTTCATTTCCCAATTGCCCAGCACAGTTTTTGGCTCTACGGTCAGACAATAGCTACTTATATGTCCGGGGTCTTGTTCCAATGCAATGTCAAGGTCTGCAAGAAATATCCCATGGTCCATGGCGGGAAAGCCATAGATCAGATCGATCGACAATTTGCCAAAGCCGGCTGCCTTGGCACGCTGAATAGCGAGGAGAGATTCCTCTCGGGTATGCGCACGGTTATAAAATCGGAGCACATTTTCATCAAACGTTTGGATACCGATACTCAGCCGATCTATTCCGAGAGCCTTCCATTCTTCCAGATTTTTATCCGAAAGGTCGTCCGGATTGGCTTCCAAAGTCACTTCCTCCAAGTCAGTCTCATAGTAGGTGCTGATTTGCTGCATGATCTTTTTCAACAAATCAGTTGGAACCAGAGAGGGCGTCCCCCCGCCAAAGTAGACCGTTTTGATAATTTGGTCTGATCCAAGAAAATCCTTCCTCAACTCCAGTTCCTTGCAGATCGCCGAAACCATCACTTCCATTTGGCTCGAGTTGGTGCTAAAGTGGAAGTCACAGTAGTGACAGGCGCGCTTGCAAAAGGGAATATGGATGTAGATGCCGGACAATTTGTTTACTTTTAGCCCCAAAGATAGGTAAACCCTTCCTCCATTTTGAAAAGAGATTTCCTTCTGCGCTGCTGCCTGATTGTTGCTTGTATCCATTCGGCTTACGCCCAAAACCAAAAATGGCTGCGTTGGGAAGTGACCGGCGCGATGCAGGCAAAAGAGGAGCATTTTTTTAGGGATTCATTGGTTTTGAGCGATTTTGTAAAAAGCAAATACCAAGAATTGCATCAGGCTGGCTTTTTGGTTCCCCGGGAAAAAGTGGTCCGGAGTTCGGCGGATTCCCTTTGGCTTAGGGTGGATTCGGGCGATCGGTTTTCGTGGATAGAGTTGGGTATTGGAAATGTCGATCCTGTGCTCCTTGTAAAAGCAGGCGTGGACCTGAGAAGGTTTTCCAACAAGCCGCTGGATTATCGGCAAGTAGCACGGATGATGGAGTCGATTATTGCCGAATCAGAAAACCGTGGCTATCCTTTTGCAGCCCTGCGCCTTGACAGCCTCCGCAGATCGGGAACTGACTTCGCTGCGAGTCTGCACCTGGAGGAAGGACCCTTCATTAGTTTTGATTCGGTCAAAGTAACCGGAGACTCACGCATCAAACAAAAGTTTCTCTCCAATTTCCTTCAGATCAGATACGGCGAGCCTTTTTCCCAAAAGAAAGTTACGGAAGGGATCTCCCAAATCAAAACGCTGCCTTATTTGCGTTGGGAAGACACGCCGGAGCTCAGCTTTCAAAATGAACAAGCCACACTTTACCTCCCCCTTGCAGACAGAAAGATCAACTCCTTGGACGGTATCATAGGTTTCTTGCCCAACGAATTGGATGGAAACAAATTGCTCATCACGGGGCAGGTCGATATCGCCCTTTACAACGTCGGAGGCAGGGGCCGTAATTATGAGCTCCATTGGCAGCGATTCAACCAGCAGTCCCAATCCTTGCTTGTCTCCGGGTGGGAACCTTTGTTATTGGGAACGCCGATAGACATGGGCTTGAGTTTTTCACTCTTGAAGGAAGACACCACTTTTCTGAATAGGGATTTTAAATTGGAATTTGGATCCCGAATTCTGCGGGATGGGTACCTCAAGTTTTTCACACGAAGACAGGCAGGGGATTTGTTGGCTGTAAATGGACTGGAAAACTTGACGGAATTACCCAATTCGGGGGATTTCAGGTTCAATAATTATGGAGTGAACTACAGGCATCTGTTGCTCGATGATGTGTTTTTCCCCAGAAGGGGAATGGCAGCGGCCTTGGAGTTCTCGATTGGCAACAAAAATATCCTTCAGAACACCGCAATTCCTTCTGAGTTGTATGCCGACATCGAAATGAAGACCCTTCAGTATTATTTGACCGCCATGATTGAGAAACATTTTTATCTCAGGCCGCAATGGGGTATTTGGACAAGGCTATCGGGTGGGGTGGTAGATAACGAGAATCTATTCCTCAACGACCTATTTCGCCTTGGAGGCCTTCGTACGATCAGGGGTTTCAATGAAAACTTCTTTTTTGCGAATCAATACCTTTTCCTCAATGTAGAACCGCGTTTTTATTTTGATACCTATTCATATTTTATGATTTTTGCCGACCTTGGAAGTATGGAGAACGCGGTCTTGTCACTTCCCAGGGACAACACCTTTTCTGCTGGGATGGGTTTGAGTCTGGAGACCGGCAATGGCGTTTTCAATTTTGTGTACGCTCTGGGCAGATCAAATACGCAAGATTTCGCATTCAATCTTTCAAAAATTCACTTTGGATATACTGGCAGGTTTTGATTCATGGCAATGGCGCAAAAAATAGTGGCTGTTTTATGGGTGCTGATGATCGGATGCGGCGGAGCCTTTTCGCAGGTCCTGGAAAATTATGGGCCTAGGATTTTGGAGAACTATTCTGCCACTCGGATAGGTGCCTATGATCAAATCGAAGTCATGGTTGACCTCCGATCTTTTCCAAAATCCGATCTGAAGGTCGGGCTGCCAGAGGGCGCGGTTGTATTTTGGGAGGATCGACTCTGGATCATGGCAAAAAGTGACACGACGATCGTCCTGCCGGTGACGTTGGTTTCTGAATTTGTGGGCGAAAATTTGGCCTCCGAAAATAAGCTCACAATCATTAGCCCCGAAATCAACCCTGGAGCGGTTATTCTGCAAAAGGGGTATTTCTCAAATGAAGAACAGGCGGCGGCACCGGTATTGATCATGCCCCGAAAGGTAGATCCTCTACAGCCTGAGTACAGGATAAAGTCTGCGTTTCCCGATTTCTTTTTCGTTGCCCTGGTGAGTGTGTTGCTGCTCGTGGCCATTTACAAATTGATTTATCCATTCGTATTAGGTATGATTATCACCCCCACTTCGGTGGTGTCTGCGGAGGACTTTTCCGAAAGTACCGGATTACAAAAGTTCTTCTCCTTGGACGTCATATTCTTTTTGTTGATCATCAACATGGCCGCCTTTCTGTTGCTTATGCTGCTAGTCGATGTCACTGATAGGGAAAGTTTGCTTTTTATAGTAAGAGGCGATCTGAACCAGTTGTTCCTATATTGGCTGCTCGGGTCGCTTGTCATTACCGGGTTGGGTGTACTTAAGTTTTCATTTCTGCAGGCATTCGGGTTCCTGTTTGAACTCAAAAAAGTAGTTGTTCCCCATTTCTTTTATTTGCTTCGCATTATTTCCATAACAATATTCGTTATCGCTTTTGTTGTCGCTGTGATACATTTAAATAATTTCATCGATTTAGAAATTACCGTACAATATTCGTTATATGCCTTTTTTTGGATTTATTTGGTTGGTGTTTTTCTCCTGTATTGGATCATGAGCAATAGGGTGCCCTTTAAAAATTACCATTTATTTGTTTACATTTGCACCACCGAATTGGTGCCTCTTTTGGCAATTTCCAAGATTGTCATCGGCTGATTCGATGCAAACGTGTTAAAGGCTTAGTACATTATGACTAAATCTACCAAAGACAGATTGAATCCGGTCAGGAGTATTTTGGTGTCACAGCCGAAGCCAACCGACGAGAAGTCACCTTATTTTCAACTTGCGGAAAAGTACAACCTCAAGATAGATTTTAGGCCATTTATACAGGTCGAGCCGGTTTCCGTAAAGGATTTCCGAAAACAGAAGATCGATATACTCAAGCATACGGCGATTATCTTCACAAGCAGAAATGCGATAGATCATTTTTTCACGATCTGCAAGGAATTGAAGGTTGAGATGCCGCCTGAGATGAAGTACTTCTGTATTTCGGATCAGACAGCACATTATCTTCAGAAGTATATCGTCATCCGCAAGCGCAAGCTGTACGTGGGACAAAAGACTGCTGCGGATTTGTTTGATTATTTCAAAAAGCACAAATCCGAGAAATACCTGTTTCCATGTTCCGACATCAGGAAGGACGAGATTCCGGAATACATGGCAAAAAATAATATCGCCTACACAGAAGCGATCATTTACCATACCGTGGCGGCGGATTTGTCGGATTTGAGGGACATCAAATATGATATTTTGGCGTTCTTCTCTCCGTCGGGTATCAAATCCTTGAAGCAAAACTTCCCCGATTTCAAACAAAACAACACCAGGATCGCTGCCTTCGGCCCTACTACTGCCAACGAAGTGCGCGCCCAAGGATTGATATTGGATATCGAGGCACCCATGCCGAATGCGCCAAGTATGACCGGTGCCTTGGAATTGTATATCAAAAAGGCCAATAATTTGTGAAGTTTTTAATCTTTTCTGGTGAAAATGAGTTTAAATGTGTAGAATAGAGTTTTCACGAAGAGAATTATTCATTCATGAGTAAAATCCACAGTTTTTTGTCCACCGGTTTTTGGTTGCTTTTGGCAACAAATTTTTTGGCGGTTCTCGCACATGGGCAACAGGACGCACAGTTTACCCAATACATGTACAACGGCCTCTATTATAACCCTGCATTTGCGGGGAAGGATGGGGGCTATCGATTTTCGGCATTGCACAGGACCCAATGGTTGAATTATACAGGGACAAATGGTCCGGCGCCAATTACACAACTCCTTACTGGTTCGGCAAGGATCAATGATACCAAGCTGGGCCTTGGGATCAATTTCGTAAACGACAATATCGCAATTTCTACTAACCAAGAGCTCAATGTGTCATTGGCGTATCACATACGTCTACGACGCGGCCAACTCAGTTTTGGAGCTTCTGGAGGGATGTATTCAAGTACGATCAAATTTGATGAGCTTTTCTCGGTCAATCCAGATCCAAAAATCCCGCAAACCGGCAGCGAAACACAGATGAATATCAATTATGGAGCGGGTATATTCTTTGATAAGATAAAATATTACTTCGCCCTGGGTAGCCGACACATCAACCAGCCGGTGTTTGATTTCGCGGGCGGTGAAGTTGACAATCAACTTATGAACCACTCCTATCTATTGGCAGGGTATCGCATCAAGACCTTTGCACAATGGACCTTCGAACCGAGTGTCCTTGTGAAATCTGTCTCCTTCAATAATTTTTCCTATGATTTGAGCGTTATTGCCACGTACAACCAGAAAGTAAGCGCTGGTGTAGCATTCAGGGGAGAGGAATCGGTATCAATGTTGCTAGGTTATAGTATCCTTCGAGACAACTCCCTCCGTTTGGGATATGCCTTCGACTTGGTTGTCAGTGGGCAGCCTGCAAAGGCTCCGACGAGTCACGAGTTCATGTTATCCTATGTGCTTCCCGACGTGACCAGGGATTTCCAACGTACGATACAAAGGACTCCGAGGTTCCGGTTCTAAAAAAAAATCTTGGAAATTTGCCCAACTGATTTGTGTAATTCTAAGATTTTACTTTAATTTTCGCTCTTGTAGCTACTCAAAAAAGTGGTTAAAATTTGGTAAATGGTTTAATGTAATTTATGTCTAAAAAAATGAATTCACGCGTTTTGAGCATAATTTCGGCACTTTTGGTGGTAGGGTTACTACCAAGTTGCGGACTTTTGGGCAAGAAGGGATCTGCCAGTGAAAAAGCTAACCGAAGAGGTGAAGTCACGGGCGTACCAAAGCGAGTTGTGTGGCAACAACTCCTACCTATGGACATGGTGCCTATCAAGGCAGGGACTTTTTGGATGGGCCAAGCCGACGAGGACATTGCGTTTTCGCAGTCGTCTTTGAACAAGCAATTGACCATCTCCGAGTTTTACATGGATAAGTATGAAGTATCCAACAACAAGTACAGGCAATTTGTAGAGGCAGTTCGTGCCGGTGAGTATGCATATGCTACTCCAACGACTTTGAAGGACGCTCCGACCTTCGACCTCAACACCGTGTTGCCTGATACTACTGTATGGAACACGAGCTTCACCTACCACTATGGAGATCCGTTGATGGAGTTCTATTTTGACCATCCGGCATTTGACAACTATCCGGTAGTAGGCGTAAGCTGGGAGCAGGCACAAATGTACTGCCAGTGGAGAACCTATCACCTCAACGCAAACGACAAGTACGAATTTGACTATCCTGCATTCCGCTTGCCTTCAGAAGCCGAATGGGAATATGCGGCCAAAGGCGGAAAAGAAGTTGCCAAGTATCCTTGGGGTGGTCCATACCTGAAAAACAAGCGTGGATGCTTGATGGCAAACTTCAAGCCTGGAAGAGGTAACTACATCGACGATGGGTTTGCTTACACAGCACCTGTAGATGTATTTGCTCCAAATGGCTTTGGTTTGTACAACATGTCAGGAAACGTCGGCGAGTGGGTACTCGATGCCTACAGCCCTGTTGCAGGTGCCTTGACTTGGGATTTGGATCCTAGGTATGACAATGCCAACGAGAAAAGAAAAGTCGTTCGCGGCGGTTCTTGGAAAGACATTGCACACTATTTGGAAACCAGTACCCGTACTTATGAATTCCAAGACGTAAAGACTGCACACATCGGTTTCCGTACTGCCATGACCTATTTGGGCAGATCAGGTTCCATGGATGTAAGCAACAACAGAAGAAGAAAAAGATAAACTCTAAAGATACCTTAATCACTCTATCACCTTTTACTTTTACACAATTATGGCAAACAACAAACACTCCTTCAAACATCAATTCTACACCGTCATCATGCCAAAAATCTACGGTATCGGTGCAGCAGTTGTAATCCTCGGCGCAATGTTCAAAATCCTTGACTGGCCTTTCGCCAGCTTGATGATTGGTGTCGGTCTAACTACAGAAGCTTTGATTTTCTTCCTTTCTGCTTTCGAACCAAGGCACGAAGAGGTAGATTGGACAAAAGTCTATCCAGAGTTGGCTGGTGAAGAGCCCGCCCAACCAAAGGCATCCAAAGCTGCAGCAAAAGATCCACTCGCGGCTAAGTTTGACGAAATGCTCGCCAACGCCAAAGTTGGTCCGGAACTGATCGACAGCCTTGGAAAAGGAATCCAAAACTTAGCTAGCTCAGCTGAAAAAATGGGCACTATTGCAGACGCAGCAGTAGCTACAAATGAATATGCTACAAACGTAAAGACCGCTTCCAAAACCTTGGTTGATATCAATCAGTCTTACGGAAAGACAGCAATGGCATTGACAGAACTTTCATCCGCTTCTCAGGATGCGAAAGAATATCACAATCAAGTGGTCACTGTGACCAAAAACCTTTCTGCATTGAACAATGTGTACGAAATGGAGCTTTTGGATGCCCAAACACACCTCAAGACTTTGAATAAGTTTTATGCCAACGTGGCCACTGCAATGGAAGGCTTGACAGAAGCTGGAAAAGAAACAGAACAGTTTAAGAGCGAGTTGGCCAAATTGAATTCCAACGTGAGCTCTCTCAATAAAATCTATGGTGGCATGTTGACAGCCATGAAAGGCTAAGCCTGATTCATAATTCATCAAACGTATTTAGAAATTATGGCAGGAGGTAAAGAGACACCTAGACAGCGGATGATCGGGATGATGTACCTTGTATTGACAGCGTTGCTGGCATTGCAGGTAAGTAACCAGATTCTCCAGAAGTTTGTGCTTTTGAATGATGGAATGGAAAGGACTTCGAAAAACTTTATTGCGAAGAACGAGTCCACCGTAGCATCCATCGCAGGCGCAGTAGAACAGCAGGGCAACAACGTAAGAGACGTGCCCAAGGTAGAAGCGGCAAGAAAAGTCAGGGAAAAGACTTCAGAGGTCTATAAGTATTTGGAAGATCTGAAAACAGAATTGTTGACAGTGTCCGATGCGAAAAATGATCAAGGTCAATTCAAAAACTCCGCTTTGAAAAACGTGGACATTGCCGGCAACATTTTCAACAACAACCGCAAGGGTTTCGAGATGCAGGAGAAGTTGAATACGTATCCAAAGGAGATATCTGAAATTCTTAAAGGGTTGAATATCGAAATGTCTTTTAATGACATCGCGAAAGACGCCAAGGATATCGACATCTTCAAAAACGACCCTGATGTCAGGAACAAGAATTTCGTGTTCTTGAACTTTGTGAAGTCTCCAGTAGGTGCCGTAATGGCTTTGATTTCCCAATACCAAAATGAAGTTTTGAACATCGAAGCAGAGTCACTGAATGCAATTTTCGGTTCAATCGGTTCGTTCTACTACAAAGCAGATATCGTTGAGGCTAGAATCGCTGCACTCTCCAATGTGGTTGCAGCCGGTACCAAGTTTCAAGGTGACATGTTCATCGCATCTTCATCTTCATCAGCGACTCCAGTTATGCGTGTCAACGGCAGAGATGTTCCTGTAGAAAATGGATTTGGAAAAATTGAATTCACTGTTCCGCCTGCAAGTCAATATGACGACCGTGGATTGGCAAGATCAGTCTTGAAAGGCGAGATTGTGACAAACGTAGGCGGCGAAGACAAGGTATTGCCAATCGAATACGAATATTTCATCGCTCAGCCTGTCATCAAAGTTACTTCTGAAGTGGTAAACCAGCTTTATGCGGACTGCGCCAATGACCTGATGATTGATGTACCCGCTTTGGGAAATACCTACGCACCTGCCTTCACGATTAGCAACGGTACTTTTATCCAAGGAAGCAAACCAGGCCAAGTGACTGTAATTCCTGGAGCCTCCGGAAAAGTTACGATCGGCGTAAGCAGCGGTGGAAACAAAATAGGAAACGTTGACTACGATATCAAGCCAGTTCCTGCACCAACAGTAAGGTTGTTTGACGGCCGTGGACAAATCGACTTGAGCGTGGCTTATCCTGCACCAGGTCCTTCTACATTGATGGTAAGGGCAATCCCAGAAGCCAACTTTGGAAGAACCATGGCGAAAGATGCCAAGTTTGAAGTGACTGGCGGTGAGGTTATCCTATTGAGAAATGAAGTTCCTCGGGAAAAAGTGAACATCACGGGAGAAAACGTAGCGATTCGTAACCTGTTGGCATCTGCAAAAAGTGGTGACAACTTGGTGATAAGGGTAACGGAAGTAACAAGAACCAACTTCCGTGGCAACAAGATCAAGAGCAATCAACCTGAAATCTACAGGATAGCGATCAAATAATCACAGGCCGGAATGATCCGGCCAAAAATTCAGGAATATGAAAATTTATCCTAAAATCATCGGTCTATTTTCCTTGTTGCTCCTTGGTGTCGATGCCATGGGCCAAGGTGCTACCAGCGTGACTCCTTCGAGGGCTGGAGATAGGCAATTCAAGATGGATACTGTTTTTTCAGCCCATCCGATCCGCGAGGACGACAAAATGTACCAAATCTCTGTATGGAGAAGGATCGATCTGAGGGAAAAGTACAACCAGCCGTTGTACGGTTCAGGTGATACGAAAAATGACGGGATCATCAACCAAATCTACAAAGCAATCGTCGAAGACAATGCCTTGGAGGTATTCGCTGATGAAGAGTTTACCCGCCCGCTGTCCATTTCTGAATTCCAAGAGAATTTCTGGATTGCTGCCAATGGAGACAGTATTTTCGTGAAACAACTGTACTACTTGGATTTCATGGAGCATTTTGTTTTCGACAAGCATCATTCCCAAATCAAATTTGATGTCAAACACATCGAATTGGTGATGCCTTCACAGACAAATGCCAATGCTGGTCAGAAAACCATCGGCTTTATCCGGTTCAAGGATTTCTACAACCACTTCCAAGAACATCCGGAAGCTAGGTGGCTGATTTTCCAAAACTCCGCCAAAAACCTAACCTACGATCAGGTATTTGACCAAAGGCTGTTCAGGTCAGTAGTAAGGAGATACACGAATCCAGACAATGCTTACATTGCGGATATGGTCAATCCAAACCATCCGAATCCGGAACTGCAGGCCTATCTCAACTCTCTGGAGTTTGAGCACAAGCTACTCGACTTCGAGAATGGACTATGGGAATGGTAAAAAATCCAAAAGAAGAGCGGGCTAATCCCCGCTCTTTTTTTGTTGTATCGTGTTGAAGACTTTTTCCGCTTTGTCTGTCCCGATCACTGCTGCCAAGCTTTCCACATCGGCTTCTTTGATCTTTTTGACCGATTTGAAATGTTTCAAAAGCTTATTGGCCGTTGCTTCGCCGATCCCTTCGATGTCCGTGAGCGTGGTATTGAAAGCCTTCTTACTGCGTACCTGTCGGTGAAAGGTAATGGCAAAGCGGTGGGCTTCGTCTCGGATTTTTTGCAGGAGCCTGAGTGACTCAGATTTCTTGTCGATGTGAAGAGGATATTGATCTTCAGGGAAATAGATTTCCTCCAGGCGTTTGGCGATACCAATCACGGGCACTTTGCCATAAATCCCCAATTCCTTCATCGCTTCCACTGCTGAAGAGAGCTGTCCTTTTCCTCCGTCGATTACAATCAGGTTGGGCAGGTCTTTTTCCTCCTCCAATAGCCGACGGTAGCGACGACCCACGATTTCCGTCATGCTCGCAAAGTCATTGGGCCCTTCGACGGTCTTTACATGAAAGTGGCGGTATTCTTTTGTCGCGGGTTTTCCGTTGAGAAAGCAGACCATACTGGCTACCGGATTAGTGCCTTGGATATTGGAGTTGTCAAAGCACTCGATATGCCTGGGGATTTCCTTGAGGGAAAGGTCAGCCTGTAGTTGTTTGATGACTCTGTCTTTTTTGTCTTTGACTTCACCCGCGCTGAGGAGTTTTTCGGTTCGGTAATACCGCGCATTCTTTAGAGATAGTTCTACAAGTTTCTTCTTATCGCCAATTTTTGGAACTGTTACATTCATTCCCTCAAACTCCTCTTCCAAGGGGATATTCGCAATGATTTCCTCTGCGTCAGAATTAAACTGGTCTCTGAGTCGGATGATTGCCGTAAGTAAAAGTTCGCCTTCCGTTTCGTCCAGTCGCTTTTTCAGCTCAACGGTTTTGGTGATGATGATGGCTCCATTTTTGACCTTGAGGTAATTCACATAGGCGGATTTCTCATCGGATTCGATCCCAAAAACGTCCAAGTCCTGGATGGATGGGTTTGCTACCAAGGATTTGGCTTGGTATTTTTCGAGGAGGTCAAGTTTGTTTTTGAAATAATGTGCCCGTTCAAATGCCAATGATTCAGCCGCCTCCAGCATGTTTTTTTTGAGGAAGGTTTTCGCTGCGCCTAGGTTTCCTTTCAAAATATGCTTGGCATGCTCGATTTCTTTGAGGTAATCTTCTTCTTTTTGCAATCCCTCGCAAGGGCCGAGGCAGTTGCCAATATGGTATTCCAAACAGATCTTGAATTTTTTTGCTTGGATATTTTCAGCGCTGAGATCCAGTCTACAGGTGCGTATGGTAAAAATACTGCGGATCAGTTCCAATACGTTGTTCATCGCCTTTACGGATGCGAATGGTCCGAAATAGGTTCCGCGATTGGGTATCAGTTTGCGGGTCGGATAGATTCTGGGGAATGGCTCTTTGGTCAGAAGGAGGTATGGATAGGTCTTGTCGTCCTTTAGAAGGATATTGTACCTTGGCTGGGTTTTTTTGATCAGGTTGTTTTCCAACAAAAGCGCATCCAGCTCGTTTTCCACGATCGTGATTTCAATTTTCTGGATTTCCTTGACCATCCGTCTGGTCTTGTAATTCAGACCCGTGCCCTTTACAAAATAGCTACTGACCCTTTTTTTAAGGCTTTTTGCCTTGCCTACATAGATCAGTTCCTGTTCGGCATTGAAGTATTTATAAACCCCAGGCAAATCCGGTAGTGAATTGTAATCTGAAGCTTGGAACGACGAACTGGTCAACATAGCCTACAAATATAGAAAAACAGCCGGGTAGGCTGTTTTTGCAAATTCTTGAGATACGGTAGATTTAGAAATCGGTTTTCTTCGGATCGTAGTCAAAGTCCGTAAAGCCGCGATTTTCCAACTCATACTTAGCGCAGTCAATCTCAATGCTCAATGGTCTCTCCGGCAGTGGAAACGGTCCCCTTGTGTATCCCAAGGTCTCGTCGGCATAGACTTTGGCCATATATTTTACCCAAATAGGTCTCGCAGTTTGGCTACCTTGGCCTGAAATCCAGCTTCTGAAATGTATAGCCCGATCATCGCCGCCAACCCAAGCTCCAGAAACCAAGTCTTTGCTCATCCCGATATACCATCCATCGGAGGCATTTTGGGTTGTTCCAGTTTTTCCTCCCAATTGGTTGCCTTCACGAAGGGTCCAGGGCACTCCTTGGCTTGTCCCTTGGGATTCCTCAAACCCACCCCTCAGCATGTATGTCATCAGGTAAGCATGTTCCTCACTCATTGCGGGTCGTTTTTTCGGCGTAAACTGCTCGAGGACATTGCCATTTTTGTCCTCTATGCGGTCAATATAAAACGGAGTAATATGCTCTCCTTTATTCACAAAGGTGCCCATGGCACCTACCATTTCCAATACTGACACATCGCTTGTACCCAATGCAAGAGCCGGCACCTCTTCCAAGTCACTTGAAATACCCAATCGATGGGCTGTTTCCACAATGACTTTTGGTCCGAGTTTTTTCATCATAAATGCCGTCACGGAATTGATGGATTGGGCCATTGCCAAGCGAATGGTCATTTTTTCATAGGAGAATTTGCCGTCGGCGTTGCTTGGGCTCCAGGTCGGTTGTCCGGGAATATTGATTTCGACGGGTTGGTCAATGACCGTATAGCAAGGGCTGTAGCCATTTTCGATCGCAGCGGCATACACAAAGGCCTTGAAGGTAGAGCCTGGCTGACGCTTGCTGAGCCTGACATGGTCAAATTTGAAGTATTTGTAATTGATACCTCCGACCCAGGCCTTGATGTGACCAGTATGTGGATCCATGGAGACAAATCCCGTCTGGAGGTGTTTTTTGTAATATCTCAGTGAATCCATCGTACTCATCGTGGTATCGATTTCACCTTTTTGCCAGGAGAAAATACGCATCCGTTTTTTCTGGTTAAGAATGATTTGGATGGAATCGGACCCGGCACCGTATTGCTTTACCAAGTTTCTGTAAGCATCGGTACGCTTGACCGCGGTCTCTAAAAAATCGGGAATTACACGTCCGCCGTTGTCAATCCAAGGATCGCGCGTACCCATTTCCTTTTCAAATTTTTTCTGAAGCTCCCGCATATGTTCATCGACAGCTTCCTCGGCATAGCGCTGCATGCGACTGTCGATCGTCGTGTAGATCTTAAGGCCATCTCCAAATAGGTCGTAGGGAGTACCGTCTGGTTTGAGGTTTTCTTTGGTCCATTTGATCAAATCCGCCTTGATTACTTCCCTGAAATAAGTCGCCAAACCTTGGTTTTGGTTGAGGACTTTGTAATCCAACTCAATCGGCAGCTGAGTCAGCGAATCATGCGCTTGTTCAGAAATGAAATCATATTTTTCCATTTGACCCAAAACTGTATTTCTCCTTCGGATGGCATTCTCTGGATTGAAAACAGGACTGAATCGCGTAGGTGCCTGGAGCAGGCCGACCAAAATCGCCGATTCCTGGATATTCAAATCAATGGGTTCTTTGTTGAAAAAGGTTTTGGATGCCGTCTTGATACCATAGGCATTGCTTCCAAATTCTGAGGTGTTGAGGTACAAGGTCAGGATTTCATCCTTGGTATAGGACTTTTCGAGCTTCGCAGCCACGATCCATTCCTTGGTTTTGATGATGAGCATCCTCAGGCCGGGCACTCGGCTGAGAATCCCCTGACTGTCTTGGTTTCTGGTCTTAAAAAGATTTTTTGCAGTCTGTTGGCTGAGCGTACTTCCTCCGCCTGCCCCTTGCTGCAGGATGATGGATTTGAACAATACCCTTCCCATACTTTGGAAGTCAATTCCTGAATGGTCCTGGAAGCGTACGTCCTCGGTGGCTATCAGGGCATTGACCAAATTCGGCGAAAGTTCATAATAACTCACCGGGCTACGGTTTTCGCGGGCATAGTTTCCCAACAAGATTCCGTCGGAAGTGTAGAGCTCGGATGCAAGTTCGCTTTGGGGGTTTTCCAACTCCTTGAAATCGGGCAATTCACCAAAAAGGCCCAGAAAATTGGCGCTCACTGCCCAAACAAAGATGATGAAGCCCAATAATCCTGCTCCAAACGCTATCCAAATGTATTTGATGATTTTTTCGGTGGTGATATTCGCCATTGTAGAAAGTATCGGAAAGGTATTTAGTACGCCTTTTTGTAGAAATTTCTGTATTCGTCCAGGTTTTTCCTTCGGTTGAGTTCTTGGAAGTTCTCTATTGATATGAGAAAGCAGTTACCCTTTTCTTCATCTGAAAGGATGTTGGACTGGAAATCGGACATGAACTTGTCCCTGTAGGTAATCCCTTTTTCGGCATTACTGAAAGGGCTGATAATGAATATAACATTTTCCCTCCCCATGTTCATATTGCCGGTCCGCAGCTTGAAGCTTGCGAAATTTTGGCTGTGGAACAGTTCCAAGTCCCCCAAGAGGTTTTTGGATTCCCGCGCTTTCTCCGGGTCCATTGCGATCACAAATATATGGGTTTGGTTAGGATTATCTTTGTAAGGGCTTTCAGCTTCCTCGGCCTCAGTTTCGACGGGGACTTCTTCCTCGGTAGTTTCCGCAGACTGCTCTTCGGGCTCGCTTTCGCCTGCTTCTTGTTCGGCAGATTCCGGCCCAGTCAATAGTCCAAGCATATTTCTTGCCATATTTACCAAGGGCTCATCCTCCGAGGTTTGGATGAAGTTTTCCAATTTTTCTTGGTAGAGGTCTTTCGAGTCGATTTTGCCCGTGACCATGATATCCAACAGCAGCAGCCGATCGGTGTTTTTTGTCAAAGGAAACTGCTCAAGTGTCGAGCGGATTTTCTGTCTCGATTCGGTGTATTGCTTGTTTTGATAAAGCTCGTAGGCTTCTTTGTAACCACGGGAAGATTCCAGATACGCTTGGTTTCCCGATATTTTTTCGGGATTGTTGATCGAAAGTGTAAAGGGCGAGTTCGGGAATTCCCGATTTAGCCGCTGTGCATAGATGTCTGCATTTCCGCCGGTTTCCTTTTGGGCCAGATACAAGATGTAGTAGGCCTCGGGTTTTTTCACCGAATTTGGATATTTGGTGATCAGGCTTTCGAGGTTTTCGATTGCAATGAGCGGAACATTCAAATCGAAAAACAGGATCTTGCCAAGCTCAAAATAAGCCTCTTCGAGGTCCAGTCGCATTTGGTTGATTTGCTCGGGATTGCTCGGGATCTTGGAAAGCAGCGTCTCCAGTTCCGGAAGTTGGGAAAGAATGGGGTTTTCCGGCTCCGCTCCAAGACTGTCGGTTTGGCCAATCACATTGCCTTGGCTGGAAGTTGGAGTTTGGAAGCTTTGGCTCGCCCGTCGCCAATTGTCTTGCAGCGGCCTGTTGCCCCAGTTTCGCGAAAAATCTATGCTGCCTTGCTGTATGGCAAGGGCGTTTTCAAAATAAAATGACTGTCCAGAACCACGGCCGCTGAAGGCTAACAAATTATCGAAGATGCCGGTTGCCTTGGGCTGGTCTTTCTCCGCTGCCATCTTCAGCAGGCGCTCTTCTTCTGCTTTGATGAAGTCCTGGGCAATTCGTTCCTGCGCTTCGCGGCTGAGTTCGCTCAGCTGGAGAAGGCTGTCGTTTCTGCTGACCGTCAGGTAATTTTCCACATATCTATCCAAGACTTCCTTGCGGGCCATAATGTCCTCATACGGAGGGTCGACTGGGCGGAAATTTGTGGCGGCACTATCCAGGAAATATTTGGAAGTGACGAAATCGTTCCTGATTTCAAATGCAATATCCGCCAGTTTCGAATAGATATAACCTTTTTGTATTGGATTGTTGCCATCTTCCTTTGCAGCACGGATCAAGAGTCTCTCGGCTTCTTCGACATCACCCTGTTTCAATTCAAAAACCGCCTTCTCATAAAGGATCACATCACGCAACTCCTTGTTTTTGGTGTCCTTATAAAGATCGTCATAATAACTCCTGACGCGCTTTACGTCTTTGCCGCGGTTGAGGTCGGCAACCTGCTGCGCATACAACTGGGCAAAAAAGTACCGCTCATAAGGGGGATTTCCACGTAGGGATTTTTGGTAATAATCAAAAGCCAAAGAATTGAGCCCTTCCCGCTGGTAAAGCTGGGCAATGATGAAGTTGGTGCGGGACAACTCTTTCTTGTTCTTCGTGAAAGCAAGTGACCGGTCCAATGCCCCGAGTTTGCCATTGATTTCTCCCCTTTTGTCGTAATAGTATGCCAGGTTCTTGTACAGGTGGAACTTGTTGTCGGAGCTGATCCCTGTTTCCTTGGTGAGATAGTCGATGATATAATTTGCATCTTCGAAATTTCCCAAATCGGTGGAAATTCTAAGGAGTTGGATGAGGCTTCTGTGCCTGATTTTCTTCTTTTTTGAATTGACGTTGAGGTATTTGAATGTATTGGAAGCATCGTCAAATTGTGCCTCGTAATAGTCCGCCATGCCCAGGAGGAAATAGCTTGGATCTACCCATTTGGATATTCTGTGCCAGTCGACGGCCTTGGAAGCAAACCCTCGTGCATCCTTGAGCAGTTCTTTGTTTTCCTTGATAAAAGCACTGTCAATGCGATAGAAAACAGGAAGTACCTGTGTGAAATCCTCACGGTGATTGGCCTGGATGCCAGCCTCAAGTTCCTGGATTTTTGCGTTGGCATAATAATAGGCATTGTATTTTGCCGTTGTATTGTGGAAGGCCCGGTTCAAAAAAGTGTTCCGCTCAGAAGAGCAGGCCATCAAAAAAAGCAGAAATACAAACGGGGAAATCTTTTGCTTCATGGCTTAGCCGTAGACTTTGGGTTTCCAAATTACTGTAAATGGTGTAAATTAGTAAACGCTTCGGCGGAATATAATATTTTTACAGACTTTACCGAAATCTTGCAAGTGTGGGTTTAAGAGAAAAATGGGCCGATAGGCTCAATGAAAAATACTTGGTTGTCGTCCGGAAGAAACAGGATTTTTCTGTCTTGGGATCGGTCAATATATCGATTTTCAGGATTCTGATTTTGGGCGTACTTTCCTTTATCATCGTTTTTGGCCTTTCCCTGATTTTGGCAAGGACCTTTCTCAGGCAGTGGTTTGACCCGATGTTTATGGAAACGGAGAATACAGCCAAAGTACTGATGCTAACAGATATGGTGGATTCGCTGACCATGGCGGTGAGCCAAAAAGACACCTACCTCGCCAACCTCGAAAAGATCATGGAGGGCAACGTAACGGAAATGGAGGATCTTTCAGCCCCCAAAACGGAAGAAAGTTTACAAGTCGAAAAGCCAGAGGGATTGGTATATCAGCCTTCGGCAGGTACACAGAGTATTCTGGACGAGTTTCAGGGATTGCCCCTCGAGTCTACTCCCGTCGTTGGGGTGAGCAATAGCACGTTTATGGAGACTTACTTTTTTCCTCCAATCAAGGGCGTTTTGACGGCAGTTTTTTCCCCGAAAAATGACCACTTTGGAGTTGACGTCGTAGCTAAGGAAAATGAGCCTGTCAAGGCAATTGCAGGCGGAACGGTCATTTGGACATCTTGGACGCTGGAAACCGGGTATGTGATCAGCATCCAACATTCCAATGACTTAATTTCGATTTATAAACATAATTCGGTAATATTGAAACACACTGGTGATGTGGTGAGGGCAGGCGAAATCGTATCCGTGATAGGAAATACGGGCGAACTGACGACCGGGCCGCATCTCCACTTCGAATTGTGGTACAAAGGCACCCCCCTAAATCCAAAGGAGTTCATTACATTCGACTAGTATGTTCAACAAGTTAGAAGAAAAAAAATCGGCAACAGAGATGGTGAGTTCAACCAACGTGATTTCCAAAGAGACCAAAATAGTAGGTGATATCAGGGCAGCTGGGAATATCAGGATTGAAGGTCAATTGGAAGGCTTGGTAGAATCAAAAACCAAGATCGTCATAGGCGATTCGGCCACCATCAAGGGTAACCTCCAATCCCCCGAAATGGAAATCTCCGGCAAAGTGGAAGGCGAAGTCACCTGTTCGGGTACTTTGTACCTTACCAAGACGGCCGTCATCCTTGGAAATATCAGCACCCAAAAGCTGGTCATCGAAAATGGAGCTACCTTCAATGGCGACTGCAGGATGGATGCCAAAGCAGGCATGAATTCCAAATCGGGACCGCATGAAGAAAAATCCCAAAAACAGCTCGTCTCCGCATAGCCCACCTGTTTTTCTGAAGTATTTTGGGCTTTCTTTCCAGCTTTTTGCTGTGATTGGCCTCGGGACTTGGATAGGTTGGAAGATTCAGCAAAAAAGTGGCATGAAGTTTCCACTGTGGATACTTTTATTTTGTCTGCTATTTACGGTGATTGCATTCTACCAACTCTACGTAAGTCTGAAAAATGACGAGCGTGCTGAACAAAAGCACAAAAAAGACTAGCTTTGCGCCTTCACCCAAGCTTTCATGAAGGCAATCAAAATCCTTACCCTCAAATTGATACTTCTTTCACTGTTATTGGGAGGAGTGATTTACGTGATCCAGCAATACATAAAGCCTGCCTGGATCCATGAAAGCATGTGGACCATCATGGCATTTTTTATTATCCTGACTTGGATTACTGGGATGTTTACCCACTACCTTTTACAACTCAGCAAAGAAAATTCTGTGAGCATCCTGTTGGGCGGAATTGGACTGCGCCTCTTATCCAGTATTGGTTTCGTGGCAGTCATGTTAATGCTTGGTGTTGAAAATATTATTTTGTTCATCGTCAATTTCTTTATCGTTTATTTCCTTTACTTATTGTTTGATATATACATGCTTATAGCTAATTTGCGCCCGAATTCGAGATAGGCACTAAAGAATTATCTGATGCTCCGCAAATTTCTTTCAATAAGTCTTTTATTATCAGTCATTTTACTGAACGTTTCTTTTCCGGTTTTGGCCGCGGGGGATGGTGAAAGCAAGACAGGCTTTATCTTGCCCCACGTGATGGACAATTACGAGTGGCATTTTGCAACCATTGGCCACACCCATGTCACCTTGCCGCTTCCGGTGATTGTTTACTCTCCGGACCAAGGATTGGAAGTGTTTATGTCTTCACAGTTTCACGACCACGAGACCCACGAATTCAGCGAAAACGTAGTCGTCAACGGCTACTACATAGACAAGACATACAAGCTAAAAGCAGCAGATTCATCCAGGGTTTTTTATGATTTTTCGATTACCAAAAACGTGGCGATGATGTTCATCATCATGGCAGTGATTCTTTTCTTAATGCTTTCGGCGGCGAAACATTACCGCAACAGTCCTGGAACAGCTCCAAAGGGCATAGCGTCCTTCATTGAACCAATAGTAGTCTTTGTAAGGGATGAAATTGCGCTCCCAAACATCGGCCACAAGAAATACCTGAAATTCACGCCTTATCTGTTGACCTTGTTCTTTTTCATTTGGATAGGCAACCTGTTGGGTCTTTTTCCAGAGGCGGCGAATTTCACGGGCAACATTTCTCTGACGTTTACACTGGCGATCTTTACCTTCATCATCACCAACTTGAATGGTAACAAGGATTATTGGAAGCACGTGTTTGCGACACCTGGCGTACCGGCCCCACTGTTGTTGATCATCGTTCCGGTCGAAATCATTGGTTTGTTTACCAAGCCATTTGCCTTGATGGTCCGTCTTTTTGTGGCCATCACTGCGGGCCACATTGTGATCTTGAGCTTCATTGCGCTGATATTCGTTTTTGAATCTTACGCAGTTGGCGTGGCGAGTACAATCATGGTTGTATTTATCAACTTCATTGAACTATTGGTCGCCACCATTCAAGCATATGTGTTCACCCTTTTCTCTGCCATGTACATTGGATTGGCGGTAGCGGAGCATGAGCACCACCATTAATCAGGAATTTCTTTGTTCAATTTATAAAACCTAACACGTATGTTAACTTCAATCTTACTTACTGCCGGTTTTGCACTTATGGGTGCAGGCATCGGTGCCGGAATTGTCGCGATTGGCGCAGGTCTGGGTATTGGTCGAATCGGTGGGCAAGCTATGGAGGGCATCGCCCGTCAGCCTGAAGCAGCTGGTAAAATCCAGACTGCCATGCTGATCATCGCGGCTCTTATTGAGGTGGTTTCCCTGTTTGCAGTGGTAGTTTGTCTGCTGATTGCATTGGGTAATTACACTTTCTAAGCAAAGAAGCGGGGACTGACGCTAGGTTAGTCCCCTCCTTTCAACTATTGAACAAATCAGCATTAAATAATAAACTATGGGACTAATTACACCTGGCTTAGGTCTGATCTTTTGGTCTGCACTCGGATTTTTGATCGTTTTATTCCTTCTCAGCAAGTATGCTTGGAAGCCAATTTTGGCGGCCTTGGACGAACGTGAGAAGAGCATCGAGTCGGCTTTGAAGTCAGCCGAGCAAGCAAGGAATGAAATGGCTAACCTCAAGGCTGAAAACGAAAAAATTGTCCACGAGGCAAAGATCGAGCGCGACGAGATGCTGCACAGGGCCTCTGAGACAGCCAAGCAGATTATCGAGGAAGCTCGGGTAAAGGCTCAGGCAGATGCAGGGAAAATCCTGGAAAATGCCAAAGCGGCTATTGAAACTGAGAAGAGGGCAGCGCTTGAAGAAATGAAAGTGCAAGTAGGTATGCTTTCCCTTGAAGTCGCTGAAAAGCTCCTGAAGAAAAAGTTTGCCACGGATGCTGCACAGCAGGCCTTGGTGGATGAGTTGTTGAAAGACGTTAAGATGAACTGATTATGACTGCGATTAAAGTAGCGTCTAGATATGCAAAAGCGCTTTTGGAATTGGCAGTCGAGAGAAATGCACTCGAACCGGTTTTGAAGGATGTCAAAAAACTGATCACACTTTCGTCCGAAAATCGAGGCTTGGTGCTCATGTTTGAAAGTCCTATCGTAAATACCGAGAAAAAGGGCAATGTACTAAAGGCACTATTCGAAAAGGACGGACACCAGATCACGATGAATTTTTTTGATATCGTTACCCGGAAAAACAGATCCAATGTACTGTTGGCTACCGCCAAGGAATTTATCCGGCAATACAACCAGCATCTTGGGATCCAGATCGCGGAAGTGACTACCACAGTACCCCTAACTGCCGATCTTCGCTCCAAGTTCGTAGCCGTGGTGAAGGAAATTTCTGGTAAAGCCAAGGTTGAATTGGAGGAGAAAATCGATCCGAACCTGATTGGTGGTTTCGTCCTCAAAGTCGACGACAAAGTCTTGGATGATTCCCTGAGCGGCAAGTTAAGAGACCTGAGATTGGGATTTGCCCAACGGTATTTTGTCAAATTGTATTAATAACAGAAACAAATAATTGAAAATATAATGGCACAAGTAAGACCTGATGAAGTTTCAGCCATATTGAGAGAGCAGCTCTCCAATGTAAATACAGAAGCTGAACTCGAAGAAGTGGGAACCGTCCTTCAAGTTGGTGACGGTGTAGCCCGTATTTTTGGACTTTCCAAGGCACAAGCTGGTGAGTTGTTGGAGTTTTACAACGGCCTCAAGGCGATGGTACTCAACTTGGAAGAAGACAATGTGGGCGCCGTGCTTTTTGGTGACTCCAAACTCGTTAAAGAAGGAGACAACGTCAGAAGGACCAAGAAAATCGCTTCGATTAAAGTTGGCGATGGCATGTTGGGCCGTGTTGTTGATGGATTGGGAAATCCTATCGATGGCAAAGGAAAACTTACAGGAGAGCTTTATGAGATGCCGCTGGAAAGAAAAGCTCCAGGTGTAATCTACCGTCAGCCGGTCAATGAGCCACTTCAAACAGGTATCAAGGCGATCGATTCCATGATTCCGATCGGTAGGGGTCAAAGGGAATTGATCATCGGTGACCGTCAAACAGGCAAGACAGCCGTGGCTATCGATACTATCCTGAACCAGAAAGAATATTACGAGAAAGGCCAACCAGTCTATTGTATTTATGTGGCAATCGGACAGAAAGCTTCTACCGTAGCAGGTATCGTATCAGCTTTGGAAAAAGGTGGAGCCTTGCCATATTCTGTGGTTGTCTCTGCTTCTGCCTCTGACCCTGCACCACTTCAATTCTTTGCCCCGTTCGCAGGAGCATCTATCGGTGAATTCTTCCGTGACACCGGCCGACCTGCATTGATTATTTATGATGACTTGTCCAAGCAGGCCGTTGCATATAGGGAAGTTTCCCTCTTGTTGAGAAGACCTCCGGGACGTGAAGCGTATCCAGGTGACGTGTTCTATTTGCACTCAAGATTGTTGGAGAGAGCGGCTAAAATCAATAACTCCGACAAGATCGCCCAACAAATGAATGATCTTCCTGAGTCTATTCGTCATTTGGTGAAAGGGGGCGGCTCGCTAACGGCCCTCCCTATTATCGAAACGCAGGCAAGTGACGTTTCTGCCTATATTCCGACCAACGTAATTTCCATTACCGACGGACAGATTTTCTTGGAGTCCAACCTGTTCAACTCCGGTATCCGTCCTGCAATCAACGTGGGTATCTCCGTATCCAGGGTAGGTGGTAACGCGCAGATAAAATCAATGAAAAAAGTGGCAGGTACGCTCAAGTTGGACCAAGCGCAATTCCGTGAATTGGAAGCCTTTGCCAAGTTTGGTTCTGATTTGGATGCATCCACAAAGCGGACAATCGAAAGAGGTAGGAGGAACCAAGAGATACTTAAACAAGCTCAGTACTCTCCAGTTCCGGTCGAATACCAAGTAGCCATCATCTACGTATCTACAAAGGGTTTCTTGGATACCATTCCAGTGAATAAAGTTCGTCAGTTTGAAACTGAATTCTATAATCTGTTGAAAAGCAGCTACCCCGAAGCACTGGAATTGTTGCTCAAAAACGATCTCGACGCTGCAGGGAAAATCCTCGAAAAGGCTGCAAAAGATCTGACTGCAAAGTATACAAAACTCTAATTTGAATAAGTAGGTGCTGAAGGCCGGATTTGTTTCGGCTTTCGGTTATCCTTTTCGAACACAATTGAGCTATGGCTAACCTGAAGGAAGTAAAGCAAAGGATCAATTCTGTGGCCTCAACACAGCAGATCACTCGTGCCATGAAAATGGTTGCGGCTGCCAAATTGAGAAGGGCCCAGGAACGTATCCTGAAGATGCGTCCCTATTCCCAAAAACTAACCGCGATCTTGGATGAGGTGGTATCGTCCATGGGTGGAGAATTGGAAATCGCCTATGCCGAAAAGAGGCCGGTCCAAAAGGTCTTGATCGTAGCGATGACCTCGGATAAGGGACTTTGCGGTGCTTTTAATTCCAATATCCTTAAAACCACAAGTGGTTTGGTCAGCAATGAGTACAAGGGAAAAGACGTGACCGTCTTGCCTTTGGGTAAAAAGGCCTTTGAATTTTTCACGAGGAGAGATTTCAGGATCAATGGCGATTTCTTTGAGATTTTCAAGGATGTTTCCTACGAGGAAGTAAGGAAGATCGCCTCCTTCGCGATGGAAGGTTTTATCAAACGTGAATTCGATGAGGTTGTATTGGTTTACAACCACTTCCGCAACGTCGCGACTCAAGATATCACCGTGGAACAGTTTCTTCCCATGGGATCCCTGAATACTTCAGGAACCGAGGCGAAGCCGACGGATTATATCTTGGAACCATCCAAAGAATATGTGGTACAGGACTTGGTTCCTACCGCTTTGAAAACCCAATTCTACAAGGCTGTTTTGGAAAGCAATGCTTCTGAACACGGCGCCAGGATGACTTCGATGGACAAGGCAACCGAAAACGCCGCAGAACTGCTCAAGGAATTGAAGTTGATGTACAACAGAACCCGTCAGGCAGCCATCACAAGTGAAATCCTTGAAATCGTGGCCGGAGCCAACGCGCTTGAAGGCAATTAAGCATATTCAACAGAACAATTAAACCCAAAAAAGCCGCCGTCGAGCGGCTTTTTTCATTTCCAAAGCCTAGATTCGGCATCAAAAGTCCTACGTAAAAAGGAAGTGTTTCACCGCGATTTCGTATAAGTGGTTGATGTTCTGAATTTTTTATTGGTTAATTTTTGAGTGATAAACCTATCCAAATAACCTATGAACCGAAGAATTTGCCATCACCTTGTTGGATTACTAATTGTTGTTTTTTTTGGTTGTTCACCTTCAGGTCCCGAATGGGGAAAAAGAAACGCCGAACTGATCGAAAAGTATGGCCTTACGGTGAGACAGCCCATCGATGTTTCCGATACCAAGATTTCGGCGATGTTGGGAGATGGAAGGATTTCAAGTTTTGATTCAATGGGGGATTTTAGCCTACATCCCGGAGTAACTGGAAAGCTTCTTTGGGGCAAAGGGGCCATGCTGGCCGAACTAAGACTAGATCCAGAGGCAGTGATTCCTGAAAAAACGATTGAATCAGACCTGTTTGTGTTTCTGATCGATGGAGCGGCCACCATTCAGATCAATGGGAATTCAATGACCATGACCTCTAAGAAAAGGGAGGCTCCAACCGGAATCCATAACGGTACTCCTAGGATTGACTTTGTCTACCTGGAAAAGGGCAGCAAATATTCCATTCAAAGTGGCAGTGAAGGGGCGAAGGTTTTCGAGGTATGCAGCCCCTTGCGCTTGGACTACCTACAGCTTGCAGGTATAGAAAACCTTCCCTCAGATATTTCGGATATCGAAAATCCCCTTTCTCCAAATTTGGAACCTAACAAGATTTACGATCTCTACGACATTCAACTGACTGAACTTGCTCCTGGCGCGCATGCAAGGCTGATTTCGGGAAGGAATATGCTCTTGAGCTTTATTTCGATGGATCCGGATTCGAAATTTGGACATCATATCCATCCCGAAGAACAAATCATGTTTGTGCTGAGAGGTGCTGTGGATGAAATCCTTCTGGATGAAACCAAACGCATGGAAGCCCATGATGCGGTTCGGATTCCTGGCAATTTTGTGCATGGGGCCAACATCGGATCCTCTGGTGCGGATGCCTTGGATATTTTTTGGCCTTCCCGACCCGATTATTCGCAAAAGGCAAGCGAAAGCATGTCAAGATTTCGCGAGTTCATCCCTGAAGACGCCACGCTGGAATTGGTTATTGATGGCAAAAAAACAAAGCCCGAACTGTTTTTTTCCGAAGGGCCGAAGTGGATGAATGGCAAGCTTTACTTCTCCAATATGTACTTCGATAAAGATTACAATGGAGATCCGAAAAAAAGCTCCACTGTCGTGATGAATCCCGATGGCAGCTATCGAAATATTGTCCAAGGTCAGATGCAAACAAATGGGCTGTATCCCTACAAGAATGGCAACCTGATCGTGTGTGACATGATGGGCCATAGGGTAGTGGAAATGAATACAAATGGACAGGTGCTGCGCGTGCTTGCAGATCGGTATGAAGGGAAGCCCATTGATGGGCCAAATGACATCATCACTGATACAAAAGGCGGATTCTATTTCACCGATCCTCAATTCACGATGGAAGCTGAAAAATTCCAACCCGGCCGAGCGGTGTATTATGTTTCTCCAAAAGGCGAAATTTCAAGAATCACCAAACCCAACGAATTTGCCATGCCTAATGGAATACTGCTTTCTCCAGATGGCAAGACGCTTTATATAAACAATTGCTTCGACAAAGAAGAATGGTACCCTGTCAAAAGTGAAAAGGACAATTACATTTGGGCTTATGATGTCCAAGCCGATGGCAGCATCAGCAATGGACGGCAGTTTGCAAAGGTGCACCTAACCGAAGATGTGTTGGAAAGAGGGGGCAGATCCTCGGGAGCGGACGGTATGGCGATTGACCAAGAAGGCAACATCTATGTGGCGACCTATTACGGCGTGCAGATATTTGACAAAACAGGAAAATTTGTAGGGATGATCAACATGCCTTCCTTCCCAGTAAGCCTTTGCTTCGGGGATGAGGATATGAAGACCCTTTATATAGTCAGTTACAGCAAGGTGTTTAAAATCAGGACGAATAAGGAGGGATATGTGAATTATTTGTAGTTGGAGGAAAATGAGTAAGGATGGGATTGTTGACGTATTGTGATCTTTCCATCTAAAGGTGTGTGTGATATTCTCACCAGGTCCGCTTACTCATCATTTGGTCCAATTCCTGTCTTGTCATGGTACCGAGGTCGGGGCGTTTTTCCAGCCATTTGAGAAAGGCAGTCTTGATTTCGTCTGTCCATTGGCTGTCTATTTCTCCGGTGCTGTAGATATTGTTCCTCACCATTTCGAAGCCAAATTGGTCTTTCCTGACTACAAATTCGGCCACAGAGACGACCTGTTCTGCCAAATGCGCCGGAACAAAAAGCACACCTTCGACAGTGGCGATCACCAAATCACCAGGCAGCACGATCGCTCCTCCAATGCGTATCGGTGTATTGAGTCCCATCAACACCATCTCTTCCGTAAAGGACGGGTGGAAATCACGCACAAACGCATTGAATCCCTTCATATTCCTGATCTCCTGAAGATCCCTAGCCGCGCCATCGAAAACCACGCCGTTGCCTGATTTGCTGAATATGGAATTGGCCAAGGTAGAGCCCATGATCGGTCCACCCCCAATTTTGCCATAGGCATCCGCTACATACAGGTCCCCTGGCACAAGGGTATCGATGGGCCATGAATTGGTGTTGCCTTTTCTGCCCTGCCTGGCACCTCTCTCTTTGATGTTTCGTTCGACATCAGGCCTGCTTGGGAGATACATGGCGGTGACAGCACGTCCCGTCATCAAGGTTTCATTCACCATTTTCCAGCCACCTTCAAATTGATTGTAGTATCCCTCATTCCGCAAGGCGTTCCAGGCGTCGTCGATCATGATGCGCTTTGCCCTTTCCAACAAATCATCGGGGATTCTAGGTCTACCATCCGGGAAACGCTCTCCTTTCCATTCTGAGGTCAGGAAAATCATCTCTTCCTTCGATATGGTCTGTGCAGATAGCCATCCTGTAATCAGGACAAGATTGAAAAAGAGGATAAATGCTTTTGTATTCATGGTTATGGATATTTGTTTCAAATTCGGTCGTCAACGTTGGTCATCATCGCCCATCACGTCATAGCCTTTCCATTTAAATTCCTTGGCAAGCCCGGATGCCGCAGGCCAGGCAATATCATGTTGTTTGCTGGCGACCCATTTCCTCCTGTTTTCTTCTGTATCAAAAGAAATCATGATCTGGTAATTGTAAGTAGTCGGTTCTGCCTGGATTTCCTTGGATAAATTTTCATGGAATAAACGCAGTAACTTAGAACCCAAATACCCCTGCTGGACGACCATTGCCGGGACATAAATCGAATAATACATTTCCTCAAAGGCTTTGGCGTTTTCCTTATCAACCACAAACTCCATCTGCAGTACCATGGCTTTTGGGGCAATCAGTGGCTTCTCGATAGCAAGGCTCTTTTGCCTGGGTGCCGCAATGCCGATTACCAATAGTTCGAGATCCTCGGGCCCATCGTTTGAAAAACTCAAGCTCTCTCCCAATGCCCCCCAGAAAGCATCATGGGCTTTGTAAGTTCCGGTATCATTTCCGATGCTAACCTTTCCTTTCCCCTTGGTCACATAATATACCTCTTCAAAACCCTCAAGTTTCCGAGTGATTCCCCGCCCGCCCACAGGAATGACTACGTGGTCGACATGATGCCAATCGGTCGTAAATACTTCCGGCCCCAGAATCCTCCGGTACAGGACCCCTTCGCCAGAATAGGCTGGATTATTCGGCTTCAGCTTTTCTTTTTCCAGCCTACCATTGACAAAGGCGGGAACCGGGTCGAGGCTAGCACCCACACGGGTATCCCCAAGGTCAAAGGCATCCGTCTTGCCCTTCGTGCGACTGACGGCGAAGTTGAGCCAGGTCAGGTTTGCATCTGAAGAATTGTATATCGCATGGGAATCTCCCATTTTGCAGGGTACCACTGCGGGCGCTTTGATTTTGGAAGTACGGCCATTGACGGTAAACTCTGCTTCCCCGTCCAGGATGACAAACATTTCTTCTATCGAATGGTGAAAATGATGGCCAATCCCAGATTTTGCCTGGATTTGTCCCGCATGTAAATAGAGGAAATTCGTCGCCAAGTCATTTCGGCCAATCAATTGGGTGAAGCCCATTTTACCGGCACCTTGGTGTACTGCGGACAGTTCCCTGTATTTTGAGGGGTCATTCGGGATGATCCGCTCGCTGAGCTTTTGGGCCGCTGCCTGCAAACTGATACTCAGAAACAGTAAAATCAAGATCTTTTTCATAGGTCCTTTGGGTTTGGTTATATTTTTCAAAATTCCCAAAAACTACCCACTCGGTGCTTTTTGGGAGGTCACGCTCACACCTAACTTGACAAATTTTTATTATTTCTTAGCCGGCAAAGCATAGACTACATATCCCCTAGGCATTGCGCCCGGTTTTTTGGAATGGTTGTAGCTGTCTCTTGTGAAATTTGACGTTGCGTTGATGACAAGGTATTGCTTTCCGTCCAGCATGTACATGCTGGGTTGGGCATTGACTTCATGACTCATCGTTTGTTCCCACAATAACTCACCATTGTCGGCATCGAAAGCATATAATTTCCCCCCTTTTGCGGTAGCAAAGACCACTCCCGTCGAAGTGACGATCATCCCCTTCCTCAGGGTGCCGCCTGGGGCACCTTTGCTTTGGTCACCCTGCACGTAGAGCGAATCCTGACCGACAGGCCTTCTCCAAGCGATCTTACCGGTATTCAGGTCGTAGGCGACGATGGATGACCATGGTGGCGCGGCCAAGCCAGGCCAATCCAAACCGTAGTCAGTCGTGTACCTCTCCGCCGGATGTTCGATATCTTCAGGATAATCAGACATCGGCGCTACTTTGTTTTGATCAGGTTTGATCGTAGCGCCACCAGATGCCACCACTGGACCATCGGGGATTTTTGGCTCCAGGTTTCTCCGAAAATTCATTGTCGCCGGATTGCCGCCGATATACCGGTACATTGCCTTCAACGTTTCTTCATCCACATGGACAAACCCAGGCATTTGCCCCTTTCCGTTGATCACGGTGTTTCTAAAATCATCATAAAACAAATATTGTCCCGCATATCTAATGGCCGGCGCTGACCCCCCTGCCATGTCTTTCCCATGACAGGTCTGACAGGTTGAATTAAATAAAGTCTGAACCCTTTGGAGATCATTTGCAGACAAATCAACCTTGGGTGGTTCTACCTTGTTCAGTTTGTAGATAGACGCATGTTCCTGCGTCAAGATGTACATCATACCATTGGTCGGGTTGGACGCAGTATTGCCATAATTTGCTCCGCCCAACGCACCCGGCATCGCAATATTCTCGTGCTTATCTGACAGCGGGATATAAATTCCCGATTTTGCATTTTCCAACCTTTTTAACCAAACCTGCCGGATGCTGTCCGGGAAGTACGGATTCAAAGTCTCTTTGGTGACTTCCTGTTTGGTAAAAGTAGGTAGAGAGGGAATGGGTTGTGTAGGCCAAGCTTGTTCCCCAAGCATCTCGCTTGGAGGGAATGGCTTTTCTTCGATTGGAAAAAGGGGTTCACCCGTGACTCGGTCAAATACAAATACAAAGCCATGTTTGGTAGCAACTGCCACAGCATCTACATTTTTGCCCTGGTGATTTACTGTCAGCAACTGCGGTGCGGAGGCTATATCGTAGTCCCAAAGATCATGGTGCACGGTTTGGAAGTGCCATAATCTCTTTCCCGTTCTCGCATCCAGCGCCACAAGCGAATTACCAAAGAGGTTGGAGCCAATTCTATCAGCACCGTAGTAATCATAGGTGGGGGACCCAATTGGTAGATAAGCGATACCTCTTTGGGTATCAATAGAAATCTCGCTCCAAACGTTGGTACCTCCTACATATTTGTAGGCATCTTTTGGCCAGGTATCATAGCCAAATTCACCGGGCTGCGGCACGGTATGGAATATCCATTCCAAGTTTCCAGTCACTACATTGTAAGCCCTGACATGCCCAGGAGCGGAGAAGTAATTTTCTCCGGGTGCAGATCCAATGATAAGCAAGTCTTCAAAAATCACCCCCGGCATCATAGGCTGGATTCTTCGGATGGAACTTGGTTCACGTCCCAAGCCTTCCCTTAAATCCACATACCCATCCGTTCCAAAACCCAATATGGACTCTCCCGTTTCGGCGTTGATTGCCTGAATCGTGTTGCTGATCGTGAAGATGAGGCGTTTATCTTTTTTGTCTTTGCTTTCCCAGTAATTCAGGCCTCTCCGGGTAAGTCCATTCAAATTGGCATGGATCCAGATTTCCTTTCCGGTCCGGACATTCACAGCTATAAGAGAGGAGTGTTTTCCCATCACATACATGACTGAATCCACGATAATCGGGCTGAAAAAATAGGGGGTATCGTCTGCCGTAGGATAAAACCATGCGATTTCCAATTGGCTCACATTCTCTTTTGTGATCTCCCCTGCGTCAAAATATTTTGACTGGTCTGGACTTCCTCCATAGTGTGTCCATGTGTTATGGGGATTTTCCGGTTTTTCTTTTTGGCAGGCAGAGAAAAGGACTGCCATGCAACAAGCAACGACAATGTGTGCAACTAGATGTTGTGGTTTTTTTGGGTACTTTGACATGATTGCCTTGGTTCAATAGGTCTGTAGCAATGTAATCTCAAGCAGCAGAAGGACTTCCCGTTCAAGATTTTGATGATTTCAGTATTGAGAATCAGTCTCTTTGAAAAAAGACATCGAATAAAATTATAGCCCAAGCAAATTTTATTCAAGGCGATTGCAGGACAAATCAACCGTCCGTAATTTATTTCACCGCCTTGGCTTGAAAAAAGATCCTCAGATCAAAGAAATCAGTCCTTTATCGCTGCTGCCACTGTCTTGGCCATAATCCCCAGCCCCTCTTTGTTCGGGTGGACACCGTCTGGAAGTAAGGCTGATTTTCCTTCAAATGGCGAATAGAGATCTATGGTTTTGGACTTGGTCTTTTTGGCAATTTCTTGCAGCATGGGACGCATTTCATCCACCAATACACGCTCACGAATGCCAAAGTTGTCTTTGAACACCGGGACTGGAATACAGATATAGACCTTTCCTTTTTTGGGCATGTGCTTTTTGTACTCGGTGATCATGGCCACATAGTCATTGACGAAGTCATCCTTGTACTGCCAGTTTTGGGGCTTGGAGTCATTCGTGCCAAGTTTGATGACCAGAATATCAGGCTGAAAGGTCTTGACTTCTTCAAACTGTGGTTCGTTCCAGTATGGAAAATCGCCCTTCTTGAGCATGGTCCTACCGCTGACGCCAAAGTTTTTGACTTCATAGCCATCTCCCAAAATCGCTTGCATTTGTAGCGGGTAGCTATCTGCATTGTCCCTGCCGGGGCCTTGGGTGATGCTATTGCCGACACAGGCGACTTTTGTCTTGTTTTGGGCAAAAACAATCACCGACAATAAAAGCATGGGAATTAATAGGAGTTTTTTCATAGGTTTGAAAGGGTTTATTTTCTACCAATATAGAGAAAATCGGTTTGATCGGTGATTGGATTTTGCTGATCAGCCAATCAACTTGAACAATGGCATTTCTTCAAAGAACCTGGTTTTTGATCAACATACTTTCCTTGGATGTAGTCTTGGCAGCGATGGGCGGCATGTATTTTTTTGCCAGTTTCTTGGAAGTGGAGGTGCCAATTCCAGTGTACCTTGGACTGGGGCTAGTCGTATGGGGAATCTATATGCTTGATCATCTTTTGGACGCTCGGGCCTTGGACAACACGGATGAGGAGCCGAGAAGGAGCTTTTTCTTACGGCATTACAAAATCATTTGGCTTTCGTTGGGGCTTTGTGCAGCCATGGCATTGATCCTCGTGGGGTTTGACCAAACGCTTCAAGGATTTGTTCCTTACGCCGGCGCACTGGCCGGATTGGTAGCGGGGACCTCGCTTTTGGGCAAATACGCTGGTCGCTTTGGAGCTTGGGCAAAGGAAATCCTCATCGCGCTGGTTTATGTCGCGGGGATTTCAATTTTCCCGGTCTGGAAAAAGGGCTTTGAACTCTTGCCCAGCTTTGTTTCTTTCTACCTTCTTGGATTCTTTTTGTTGGCCTTGATCAATTTGTGGATACTATCGCTCTGGGACCGGGAAGCCGACATACGTCATGGATTTCACTCCATTGCCTCGGTAATTAGGCCTTACTACCTGGCAAGGGCCATCGTAGTATTGGGGATTTTGGTAAACGTTTTATTCTTCGGATTGCTGATGTTCCAACCATCCTTTTACCACATGCATGCGCTGGTCATTTTGCTGATTTCGCATATCCATATGGTGGTCTTTCTGAGATCAAACAGGGATACGCAGCTCAAACGGCAAATTTTGGAAGCTAGCTTTTTGATAACCTGGGTGCTGTTGTTGCTGGGGTGAGGGAAATCCTCTTAAAAAAATTCATTTAATCCTGTGCCATGCGGGAAATAGACTTCCTGATGATCTCATCAAAATAGGCGCCGTTGTAGGGGCCAAACCAGTTCATATCCCTTGTTTCATACAGTTCCATGTCATAATAGTCATCGGGGGTAATGTATCCGATGTACCCTCCGTTGAAACAGGTAACTATCAGATTTAGGCCATTTTCCAAGGCAAATGTCTCCCAGGCTTCCATCATTTCGCCTGAGATTTCCCCCGAGGAGCCGATCATCAGGACATTTCCAAGTAGGACCAAGTCAAAATGCGCGTTGGTTTCACCCAAAAGTTGGTTGAAAATCCAAGGTCTTACCCGGACATTCTTCCCCAACCTGAAGTGGGCTTTGCGCAATTGGACCGGCAGTACCGCCCATTTCATCCGTTGCGAACTTTCCAAAAAGACTTGTCCAGCATTTTCGCTCAACTGCCCGGCAAGTTCATCGGCAAATGCCTGCACATCTTCAGGCTGATCACCGGTAGAAAGTGGCCGCATACTGCCGACCGTTCCCGCGGCAAAGAGCGAGAAGTCGAAGCCAGCTTTTTCCAGACGATCATTGAAGTAATGCGGATAATCGCCCGATAGGCCAATGAACTTTGGGTGCAAAATCGTCGGATGGGCGCTGAAGGTAGTCATCAGGCCCTTGGATCCATTCCTTTTCTCCAAGATCAACTGCCGTGCGTATGGGTCGATCGGATTGCCTTCAATCAATCTGTTGGCCACCAAGCTATCGGTAGAGACTTTTCTAAAATGCACGGAAACGGTATCCATATTGGACAGGGCCATTTGCAGACTGTGCAGCGTCCTGTCTTCCAAAAGCTGTACGACGTTTTTATCAAAACTTCCCAAGGCAAGCTTTCCCATCAGCCCGGGAATAAATCCCCCCAAGCCACTGTGGGTATGTGTGGCGGTGAAATAGACCATGTCGACTGGGAAATGGAGCTCTTCCAGCCGAGACAAAACGCGCTCTTGGAGATAAGGGTGCACAATCATCAACTCATAATTGACAAAGGCGACTTTTTGTCTTCCATTGCCGACTATCAACGATCTGATATAGCTGCTGTCTTGAACAAAATCATAACGTCCCCTTGGTCGATAGCCAAGCAGCTTTGCGGGTGTTTGTGGTGTGGAATTGACTTTGGACCAGCCTGCAAGCCAGGCATTCCCCACGGTCGTATGCAGATTCAAAGTATCGAGATGACCCATCGTATGGAGGTAATATTCCTCCAATCGGTAGTCTTTCCTGTCCACTCTGGTAAAAAACAACAGTGCCAACACCACCAAGACACCCACCACCCAAGCAAAAACTTTGAAGATATTTTTTGGGAGTGAAGTGGTGGTCATGGGATTTATTGAAATTGGACAAACCTAAAGCTACAAAAATTTTCCCAAGCACATCAAGATTCAAACCTGATTTCAGGCATACTCAAACCTGCCATGTTGCCCAAGGATGCTGACCTTTTTGCCGGCATGTGCTTCCACGTGCCCGATGATTTTGGCGTCCACGCCAAATGACTCTGAAATATCGATCACTTCTTGGGCAAAGGCTTCCGGGAGATATACCTCTAGCCGGTGGCCCATATTGAATACCTTGTACATTTCTTTCCAATCGGTATTGCTCTCCTCTTGGATGATCGTAAAAAGCGGCGGTGTGTCAAAGAGGTTATCCTTGACAATATGGACGTTTTCAACAAAATGCAGCACTTTGGTTTGGGCGCCCCCGCTGCAGTGCACCAAGCCGTGGATTTCTTTACGTAGGTTTTTGAAAACCTCTACCATAATCGGCGCATAAGTTCGAGTTGGGGAAAGTACCAGTTTGCCCATATCCACTGCAAGTCCGTGGGCTTTGTCCGTCAAGTTGTATTTCCCGGCATATACCAATGCTTCGGGAACAGCGGGGTCAAAGCTTTCTGGGTATTTGGTTTTCAACACCTTCGCAAAAACATCATGCCTCGCCGAGGTCAGCCCGTTGCTGCCCATGCCGCCATTGTATTCTGTTTCATAATTTGCCTGACCAGAGGAAGCCAATCCGACGACTACATCGCCCGGTTGGATCGTATGGTTGGAAATCACTTCTGCTTGCGGCATTCTGCAGGTGACGGTACTGTCCACGATTACCGTCCGGACCAAGTCCCCCACGTCGGCTGTTTCGCCTCCCGTTAGGGTCACCTGTACGCCATGGTCCCGTAACATTTGGAGCACTTCCTCTGTCCCATTGATGATGGCGGCGATTACTTCACCCGGAATGAGGTTTTTGTTGCGACCAATCGTGGAAGAGACGAGGATATTGTTGATCGCCCCGACACACAGCAGGTCATCAATGTTCATGATGATCGCATCCTGGGCTATTCCCTTCCACACTCCCAAATCCCCGGTTTCTTTCCAATACATGTAGGCCAAGGAGGACTTGGTCCCTGCTCCGTCAGCATGCATGATATTGCAATAGGCGGGGTCATTGCCGAGGTGGTCTTCCACAATTTTGCAGAATGCCTGGGGAAAAAGCCCTTTGTCCAGCTTAGCGATGGCACGGTGAACATCCTCTTTGGCGGCAGAAACACCGCGCTGCATATACCTTTCGTTCATGGTGGGGAAAATCGGGGAATGGGGCAAAGTTAAGGATTCTTGCTGGAATGGGAGGGAGGAGTTTTTCTTCTGTCAAACGATATGTGAAGATTTTGTCAAATGCCTGTCTTAAATCCTATTGAATCAGTAGGGAAACTTGTCTCGTCTCCATTTTTTATTTCGCCCTGAAACCCTAATTTTACGAGCCGAATAAGAAAACTAACAGGATATGCCATATTTATTTACTTCAGAATCAGTATCTGAAGGACATCCGGACAAAATCGCCGACCAGATTTCGGATGCTTTGATCGATAACTTTTTAGCGTTTGATCCTCGTTCCAAAGTAGCCTGTGAGACCTTGGTCACCACAGGACAGGTGATTTTGGCGGGAGAGGTGAAGTCCGATACCTATTTGGACGTCCAATTGATCGCCCGTCAGGTGATCAACCGCATCGGCTACACAAAAGGAGAATACATGTTTGACGGCAATTCCTGTGGTGTGCTCTCCGCCATCCATGAGCAATCTCCCGATATCAACCAAGGTGTCGACCGCGCACATCCCGAGGAACAGGGCGCCGGTGATCAAGGGATGATGTTTGGCTACGCCACCAAAGAAACCGATAACTTCATGCCTTTGGCATTGGAGCTTTCCCACAGGATTTTGATCGAATTGGCCGCGCTGAGGCGTGAAAACAAGCATATCCAATACCTCCGTCCTGATGCCAAGTCGCAGGTAACGATCGAGTATTCTGATGATAATCAGCCACTCCGAATCGATACCATCGTGATTTCGACGCAGCATGATGACTTTGCAGAGGAAACCGCCATGCTTGCGAGAATCAAGGAAGACATGATCAGCATTTTGATCCCAAGATTGAAAGCCAAGCTGAAGCCTGAGATTCAGGCCCTCTTCGACGATAAGATTACCTACCATATCAACCCGACCGGGAAATTTGTAATCGGAGGCCCCCATGGGGATACCGGCTTGACAGGAAGAAAGATCATCGTGGATACCTACGGTGGCAAAGGTGCCCACGGGGGTGGTGCCTTCTCCGGCAAAGACCCCTCCAAAGTGGACCGTTCCGCAGCTTACGCAACCCGTCATATCGCCAAAAACATGGTGGCGGCAGGTGTGGCCGACGAAATGCTCGTGCAGGTTTCCTACGCCATCGGCGTTGCCAAGCCGATGGGCATCTACGTCAATACCTACGGTACTGCCAAGGTCAACATGACCGATGGCGAAATCGCCAAAAAAATCGGAGAGATCTTCGACATGAGGCCCTATGCGATCGAGCAGCGCCTGAAGTTGCGGAATCCCATCTATGAGGAAACCGCCGCCTATGGCCACATGGGACGCAAAAACGAGATTGTCACCAAAACCTTCCGGAATCCCTACGGTTCCACGAAGACCCTCGAAGTCGAACTCTTCACTTGGGAAAAGCTGGACTACGTCGACAAGGTCAAAAAGGAATTTGGATTGTAACAAACCAGTAAAGCGGCTCAGGCCGCTTTTTTGCTTTCTATCCGGCTTGTGTGAAAAATGCGATATACCTAACTACCACCTAGGGCCTATTCGATACCGAGAAGGGGTTTTGTTTTTTTGATGGATGTTGTCTATGGGTATTGCTTCAAGAATTGAAATACAATCAAGACTTACATGCCCCTATTTCAAATTATACTTTGACTCCTTTAGGCGCTTTTTAATTTTACTTAAAAATTCAGGTGAAATACCCAGGTAAGAAGCTACCAACCTCTGCGGAATCCTCACCTCAATTTTGGGATACTTTTTTACAAAGGACAAATACCTATCCTCGGCAGTCATACTGATGTTTTGAATAATCCTTTGCTGGAAAGCCACAAACGCCCTTTGTGTCAGGATCCTGAAATAGCGTTCCAATTTTGGGATTTTTTCATAAAGCAGTTCAAGGTTTTCATATGCCAATTCCAATACCGTGGAATCTTCGATTGCCTGTACATTGAACGTAGCGGGTACCTGCATGATAAAGCTGTTTAGGTCGCTGATCCACCATCCTTCGATAGCAAATTGTACAATATGTTCTTGTCCATTGAGATCAATAAAGTAGGTACGAATACTGCCTTCAATTACAAAGTTGGTGCAACGGCTGATAGCACCCTCATGTGACAAAAATTGGCCTTTCTTGATTTTCCGCTCCCTGACAAGGGAGACAATTAACTCTTTGTCAGTCTCAGAAAGCTTTATCTCTTTTTCTATGCTCTCAAATAGTAAATCTGCCTTCATCTTGAACTAGTTCAACTAAAAACGATAATCCAGTTTATTTCCCAGCCCTTCACCGCACTCTAATTTTGTATGGAACAAAAGGCGGAAAATCCGCACATAGAGACATGAAAGTAGCAATTATTTATCACAGTGGCTTTGGACACACCAAAATAGTGGCCGAGCGAATTGCAGAAGGTGCAAGAAAAAAGTTGAAGGATGTCATTTTGCTTGACAGCAAGATGGCGATACAGCAGCCCAAATTATTATTGGAATCTGACACCTTGGTTTTTGGCAGTCCAACATACTTCGGGAATGTGTCGGCCGAGTTCAAACTCTTTATGGAATCTACCGGTGGGGCCTGGGCCAACCAACTTTGGAAAGACAAATTGGCGGCAGGGTTCACTAATTCCTCCAGTACGAATGGGGATAAGCTCAATACGCTTACCAGTTTATCCATCTTCGCAGCCCAACACGGTATGCTATGGATTCCACTCGGCATAATGCCTAAATACGACAGCGCCGGTAAGCAGCTTCCCGAGCCAAACGGGATGGCCAGTTATTTAGGATTGATGACGCTGTCCAGCAATTCCCATGAGGAATTTTTTGAACCTGAAGACCTGCACACTGCAGAACTTTTTGGGCAACGCATAGCCGAGCTTACCAGGCAACTTAAATCGAAGTCCAAAGAGTACACCGAAAAAAAGAATTTACTCACTACAAAAACAATCTAAAAATGAAAACACAACTTTTGAACACAACTGAAAATTGGGGAGCAACAGCCATTCGTTTTGCTCTCGGAATTGTCCTTTTCTCTCATGGCGCCCAAAGTATGCTAGGGTGGTTTGGAGGGAGTGGATTACAGGCCACTATCAAGTTCCTATCAGACAATATGGGACTTCCGGCATTTATCGCAATTGCTGTCATCTGTATCCAATTCTTCGGGTCATTGATGCTAATTACCGGGGCGCTGACGCGGATTGCCGCATTGGGTGTATTTGGAATTTTTATCGGAATGGCCAGCTACCACTTAGATTACGGATTTCATATGAACTGGTCGGGCACCAATGCCGGCGAAGGATATGAATATCACGTGCTCGTTTTGTCGATGTGCGTGATGTTGTTCATTACTGGGGGAGGAGCACTGTCCTGGGATCGAAAAATGGTTAAAAATCATCCCTTATGATCCGATGGGTAGTCGTCTTGGTTGGGGTGTTCGCTGTTGCTGCCGTAAATGCACAAACCGCCACCATTGAGGCAATGCTGGGAAAACAGAATTTCTTCTACCAGCATACCATTTCAAAAAGTATGGGTAGTTCCCGGTTTGGGTTTATGCATACCTCTTCGCTTCACGCCTTTTATGAAGGGGAGGAGATGAATGAATTGATGAGCCAATCCTATATCACTTATTCTCTGACGGATTTTGTCAAGCTTGGCCTGGGCACATTTTACGCCAGCAAGCCGGGCATCTCGCCGTCTGCCTCCCTTCAATTCCGATATGCTAACCGTGATTTTAGGGCATTCCTAGTTCCAAGGGTTGATCTACAAAAAAGTGGATCAGTGGAAATGATGCTGTTGTTGGAGTATACGCCGGCTATTGCCGAAGGGGTCCGACTTTATTCCCGAGCCCAGCTGATGACCAACTATGGCCCCAATCATCACAACAGAAGTTTCCAAAATTTCCGTGCGGGGATGCTGCTTGGAAAAACAGCGGCGGGCATCGCCTTAAACATTGACGAACGGGGCAGCGAGGTTTCCACACTTTACAACCTTGGCGTCTTCCTCCGCCATGAATTGAATTAAATCGGACTGGGTAAGAAAGACCGTTTCCTGGAAGTGGTACTCTGCACTGCCTTATTGAATTCCTTTCTGTTAAAAATTTACTTCTCCACTATCGAATATTTTAAAACCATTTAAACTAAAAAAATCATGAAAACAATGATCTGCGTATTCCTTATCCTCATTTCTATTGAGACAAATAGCTTGCATGCATCGACTAGCCGTAACCTCCACATGCCTTCAAAGGGTTATTGGGTGGTAGAAAATGATCCTTTTAAGTGTGACCATGTCTTTGTCCACTATTATGACGTCAACGATAACATGCTTCATTCTGAACTCATCGTACTGCGTTCTGAAGATTTCCTTAACAATAGACTCAAAAGAAGATTCAATAAAAAGCTTAAACAAGTCCTATTCGAAGAGGAAATGACGAAAGCATCGGTTCTGGATAATCGATCGTTCTCAAAATCAAGATAGAAATGAACAAAATTTATTTAGTACTGGCCTTGGTAGCCGGGTTTGTCTTGCCGCTTCAAATTGCCTTCAACAATAAGCTGACATCTTTTTCGGGAAATGCCATCACGTCCTCGTTGATATCCTTTTCTGTGGGAACGATCGCCTTGGTTGTATATAGCATATCGAATCCTTCGGCAATGTACAAATCATTTTTGCAGATCGGTCAGTCCCCTCCTTATGCCTGGCTAGGGGGACTGGTCGGTGCATTTTATATCATTTCTACCATTGTTGCTTCACCAAGAATTGGGATCGCCGTGTTTTTGGGTCTCGTTGTTTGCGGTCAAATGGTGACCTCGCTTTTATTGGACCATTACGGCCTATTTGGAATGCCAGTAAAGCCATTCAATTGGGTAAAGGGGATAGGTCTCATTTTGGTGATTGCGGGAATCTTCCTGATCAAAAAATAACCAAGACCAATGGAGTTCTAAGTTGAAAATCGACCCGAATTTCCTTGAGGTTAAGTGAAATAGTGCAATTAGAAAATGGAATCAATATTATGAAGCTACTTTTTTTGACCGCAATCATACCGCTCGTTAGTGCATTTTCCCTGATGGCTCAAGAATTTTGGCATACCACAAGGGATTTTCCTGGTGGGGTCAAGACCTCGTTTGCAGCCAGAGAGGATTCAATATTGGTGGTGGGAACTGCCGATGGCATTTGGCTTTCGCGCAATGAAGGTTTTGAATGGGAGAAAAAATTAGCTTCATCCCACATTTCAAGCTTACTTTTTTCTTCTTCGGGGACTTTGATCGCAGGGGGAAATGGCAAGATCTTTTTTTCTGAAAACGAAGGATCAACTTGGGACTCGGTAGGAGTGGGTACTATTTATCCGATAAGGAAAATCATAGAGAACAAAGACCAAACGTATTTTTTTATTGCCAGTGGATTTACAAATGAGGAAGGATTTGTGGGAGATGGCGTTTTCTACAGTGGGGGTGATATCAAGACTTGGGAACCGCGAAATACAGGTCTGCCTACCGGATTGTTCGCAGCAGAACAACTCGCAGTCGATAAAAATGGCAGAGTCTATGTCAGCTTGCCGGATGAGAATACTTCTGGTAAAGGAGGATTATATTTTTCAGATGATATGGGCATGACATGGAGACAATCCGCTTTGTTGGTTGACAATCTCGGTATCATCAAAGTGTTGAATTCCTTTGGCATAAGCATTACCCCAGAGGATTCTGTAGTTGTAAGTGTGGCGGGGACCAATGTCAATTTTTCAACCAGGTTGAATTTGGTCAAGCATATCAATGATGTTTCTCAAGATTCCCCATGGAAGCCTTGGTCCGTCCGCAAAATTGGTAATTGGTGGGATGACCTCACATTAAATGAAATCCATTTCGCCAAAAACGGTGACTGGTATAGTTCTGTAAGTAGTTCTCGGAGTTCGGGAGGCTCCTTCTATTCCACAGATAAAGGCATGAATTGGGTAAAGAGGACAGAGGGAATGGGAATCAGCCAAACGGATCGGTTTGAGAGGAATTTTCACTATGAATCATCAGCAGGCAAAATATTTTTGGTTCAGCTTTTGGACGAGCGTGTATATTACACCAATCAGTCTCTAATGGCTCCGGTTATTCTTTCAGGAAAAGTCACCGATGATCAAGGCAAAGCATTGACCGGAGTGACTATTCAGGCAAAAAACAACATTGTACGCAGCAATTCAAATGGAGAATACGAGGTAGTGGTTCCCTCCGGTTGGTCCGGCAGGATCACCCCGACCTTGGGAAATTATGAGTTCAGTCCCGCATTTGTATCTATACAGGATGCCCGAAATCCGACCCAAAATATAAACTTTGTCGGCACCTACACGGGCACTTACTTCATTTCGGGCAAGGTAAGCGACGTCAGTAACCAACCTATTGCCCAGATTCCATTGTCAGGTTTTTCTGAGGTCGTGTATACCAATGATTTTGGATACTATGTCGGAGAAGTGCCGGCACGGTGGACAGGTACAATCACTCCCGAATTGACTGGCTACGAATCTAATCCCGGTTCGATGCTATACGTCGATGTGAGGTCTGACTTGGTAGACCAAAACTTCCTGATTCGAAAAATTGGCTCTGTATACATTATAGGGATAGTTAATGATGAAAACGGCCAATCTTTCCCAGGAGTCACATTAACGGGATTCCCTGAAACTACCAGAGTAGACCAGTCCGGAAAGTTTTTTGGTGAAGTACCTAAAGGTTGGACTGGGTCAATTACTCCTGTGGCGGAGGGATATACATTTGTTCCCAATAGTCTTCAGGTTACCAATCTTCAAAGTGATTTGGTCAATCAAGTTTTTGTGGCTATCAAAGAAACGGGGACATACCTTTTGTCAGGATATATCAAAGACGAACGGGAATCACCGGTCCACGATGTTCTGCTTACAGGTCTCCCAAGTGAAGTGAGGACCTTGGAAGACGGAAGTTATCGGATTGAATTACCCAAAGGTTGGACGGGCGTGATTACGCCAAAATCAGAAAAATACACCTTCGAGCCCGTTTCCATACCGATCAATGTACTTTCTGGCCAATTAGACAATCAGAGCTTTGTGGCAAACATTGTCACAGGAATTGAAGATGAAGAATTGGACCTTTTTGATGTTTATCCCAATCCTTCCAGGAGCAGAAGTATTCATATTCGGTCTGAATACATTGGAAATTTAACAGTTTTCGACTCAAGTGGCCGGAGAATATGGTCCGGCAATTCGAAAGATGCAATTGGGGCCGTCATTCATCTAAATTCGTCAGGAGTATTTTTTGTCAGCATGTCTTATATGAATCGCGTGCAGACAAGGAAAATAATAGTCTTTTAGGTTTGTGGAAAACAACAATGTTTGTCAAATAAAATGTTTGATATCATTGCCAGGATCCACCCAACCACCACCAAAGGACGATTCTTTGTCCAAAGGATTCGGGGGACTTTATCGTCCATTTTTATCCCGACCATCACCATCGCCGGAAAGGGAAATAACCTGATTTTAATCGTCTGATTTTTTGTAGCTTTTACAGCATGATTCCCCAAATGCATCATGGCACAAACCCAAAAAATTCCAGGCATTTATATAGAGGAGAAAAATGCTTTCCCGAATGCTGTTATAGAAGTCGCGACGGCGGTACCCGCATTTATCGGGTACACGGAAAAGGCTATGCACAACGGCAAATCCTTGCTTAACCGACCTACAAGAATTACATCTTTGTCGGATTATATGGCTTTTTTTGGGGCTGGATTTCACCCAACTTTCAAACTTGAATCTCCTCAAGAAAATGACAGCAAGAAGGGAATGTTGGGAGAAGCTGAAATGGCAATCAAATTTGCACCGCATAACCAACTTCTCTTTTTTGACAGCATCCGGCTGTTTTATGCCAATGGGGGAGGTTCTTGCTACATTGTCTCAGTCGGTACCTACGAGGGCAAAGACTCCTTGGAAATCCAAAAAGACCAACTTTTGGGTCATGGCAAGGACGAAAAAGGGAACCCTATTGACGGGGGTTTGCGCTCATTGGAAAAGGAACAGGAACCGACCTTGGTTGTTATCCCGGAGGCAGCCTTACTGGGGGAGGATTGCTATGAGGTGTACCGGGAGGTGTTGGCGCATTGTAATCAGATGCAAAACAGGATCGGGATTTTTGACCTCTTTGACGGGTTTAAAAATAAAGGCGGAGACGATCCGATAGATTTGTTCAGAGTGAGAATAGGGGCGGATTTTTTGAGCTACGGGACTGCCTATTATCCATGGTTACATACTACTATAGTCCAACAAGGGGAACTGAGTTTTAAAAACCTTGATCCTGAAATAGATTTGGAATCAATCCTTCAAGAGCCAAATGCCAAAAAATTGCTTAGGGAATTCCCGAAGGATGAAGCCCATTTTAGAACAGTATTTCAAAAAAAACAACCTCATATTTCGCAATCTGCGGAAGTCGATTTCGACGACTATTTAAATAGCAAGAAAGACGAGCTGAACAAGGGCTTGTTGGCAACCAGTCCAACTTATGCCTCCATCTTGGAAGAAATGAGAATCATGATGAATCTATTGCCCGCCGCTGCGGCGTTGGCAGGAATATACACCATGGTAGACAATAGCGTGGGAGTCTGGAAATCCCCAGCCAATATCTCCCTGAATGCCGTAATTCGGCCTGCCGTCGAGATTTCCCAGGAAGAACAAGAGGACCTAAATGTTCATATCTCAGGGATATCGATCAATGCCATCAGGACTTTTGCAGGAATAGGGACGCTGGTTTGGGGTGCAAGAACCCTCGATGGCAACAGCCTCGATTGGAGGTATATCAATGTCCGGCGAACGGTATTGATGTTCGAGCAATCCATCAAGCTTGCACTGGAAGCCTATGTGTTTGAACCCAATGAATCCAATACTTGGACTTCGGTAAAGAGTATGATTGTCAATTTCCTGACAAATAAATGGAAGCAAGGCGCACTTGCCGGCGCCTCGCCCGAGGAGGCTTTTGATGTTCAGATCGGATTGGGTGTTACCATGACGGGATTGGATGTGCTCGAAGGTAGGATGCTGGTTTCTGTCAAATTGGCCATCGTCAAACCTGCGGAATTCATCGTGCTTACTTTTGAACAACAAATGCAAAAACCCTAGAGAAAATGGGTAGCTTAGGCAATATTAATCCTTCGTGATCATGGCAGGAGAAACACAAGACAGCAATTGGCCTTTGCCAAAGTTTTACTTCAAAATAGATTTGGGCAGTTTCAAAGACGTTTCTTTTCAAGAAGTAAGTGGCCTGGAAGCGGAAGCCCAACCCATAGAATACAGAGGTGTAAACAGTCCAGTATTCTCTACGATCAAAATGCCCGGAATCGCCAAAATTGGTAATGTGACCATGAAAAAAGGCATATTCAAAAGCGACAATGCCTTTTGGGAATGGTACGGGGAGATCAAAATGAACACGATCGCACGTCAAAATGTGGTCATCAAATTGTGCGACGAAGGTGGAAACACAACCATGGTGTGGACATTGGCTAACGCATGGCCCACAAAAATCAGTTCCACAGACATAAATGCTGATGCCGGTGAAGTGGCTGTCGAAACCATCGAGTTTTCACATGAGGGGCTGACAATCAGCAACCAATAGATAATGACAGTATCAGGTTTTGTTTTGCCGAAAAAAGTCGCAGCCTGCACATACCCCTTGACAAAAGCGGAGGAACCGCAAGATCACTTCCCAGTCCCCAGCATCTCCTCAATCAACAGCGTATAGAAATCCGAAATCGCCATGCCCGTCGCCTTGACCTGTTGGGTAATCAAACTCGTCTCTGTTTGGCCGGGGACGGTATTGATCTCGATAAAATAGAAATCACCGCTGCCGTGTTCGAGGAAATAATCCACGCGCACCGAACCCTTGCAGTTGAGCTTTTGGTAGATTTTTTCAATAATGCGGTTGACGCGGGCGACTTCCTCGCCTGACATCCTGCCCGGCGTGATTTCCTCGGTAACTCCGGGCACATACTTGGCCTCAAAGTCAAAAAACTCCTTGCTACTGATTATCTCCGTGGCAGGAAGGACGGTAATGCAGCCTTTGGCTTTGTAGACACCAATCGAAAACTCCCGACCGGATACAAACTCTTCCACGAGGACTTGGGAATCTTCATGAAATGCCTTGTCCAATGCCTCCTGCAATGCAGAAGCCTCCTTGACCTTGCTCATTCCAATGCTGCTGCCGCCATTGTTGGGCTTGACGAAAAGGGGGAGTTTGAGGTTTTCCAAGATCTTTTCCGCCTGTCCGACCTGCTTCCCAAAAAGCTGCATGGACTTTGCCACGTGCAGTTCGGGAATGTCCTGCACAATAGCCTTGGTGTAGCCCTTGTTCATGGTAATCGCCGAAGTCAAGGCATCGCAGGTGGTGTAGGGAATTCCCAGCATGTCGAAATATCCCGCCAACTTTCCGTCCTCACCCGGTGAACCGTGGAGGATATTGAAGATCCCGTCAAATTTGATTTTTTCCCCGCCCAATAGGATCGAAAAATCGTTCAGGTCTACCGGGACTTTATCGCCGTTGCTGGTTTCATGATACCAATTCCCCGGATACACCAAAATTTTGAAGATGTCGTATCGGGCATGGTCGAGGTTCTTTTCGACGACGGCAGCACTCTTGAGGGATATCACCGATTCTCCGGTGAAGCCTCCGGTAACAAGGGCAATCTTTTTCTTCATAGCCCGTAAATGTAAAACGATTGCCGCAATCATGCATCGATCCAGCGCCGGGTATTGAAAAATTTTAGGCTTGGTTTGCTAGGTTTTTTCCGAATTTACTAATCCTAATCTACAGCAATACATCCAATTAAATCCATGAAGGAGGTTGATAAGCAAATATTTAGCACTAACTTGATTTCAGGTTGTTTTGGCCCTTAACCCAGTTTAGCCATGAAATTTTTCCCCGTTCCCAGTATTGTTTTCGCTTTCATGTTGGCTGTTCAAAGCCTGCTCGCTCAACAGGCGGATCAGCGTTTTTCCGAAGGGCCCTACCTCTACTTCAAAAACAATAAATTGCACGCCAAGTGGATTGAAGACGGACAGCTGAAATCGGCCGAAAACCTAAGCTCCGACAAACTCAAGACTTTATTCGGATGGGATTCTGGTATCGAAATCATCAAAAAGAAGATGAGGGAAAAACCGGAGCCTCAACAGCATTTTGCCAACGTCCAAAAAGTAGCTGTCATATCGGATGTCCACGGGCAATTTGGCCTCATGGTCAAGCTGCTGCGCCAACATGGCGTCATCGATGGCAATAATCGCTGGGCATTTGGCGAGGGGCATTTGGTGGTCAATGGCGATATCGCCGGGCGCGGCACCCAGGTTACGGAAGCGTTTTGGCTCGTGTATCATTTGGAGATTCAGGCAGCGGCGGCAGGAGGGAAAGTTCATTACCTGGCTGGCAATCACGAACAAATGCTCCTCAGTGGGGACAACCGATTTCTCCATGAAAAATACACCCAAAGTGCCCGCCTGATGGGCATCACCATCCAAGAGATGTATGGGAAAAACTCCGTCTTGGGGGATTGGCTACGCAATCGGCCCGCCATGGTCAAGATTGATGATTACCTGTTTGTCCATGCGGGCATCTCGCCGGAATACCTGGGCAGGGAATTGACGGATGAAAAAACCAACAAGTTGTTTTACAATTATATCCTTGGATCAAAACGACCCGCCCGCCAACTCAGCAACACGATCAGTTTTCTCAATGGGGAAAATGGCCCTATTTGGTACAGGGGCTATTTTGTGGAAGGTCAGGTAGATGGCAGCACGATTGACAGCATGTTGAAATACTTCGATGTACAACGGATCATCGTGGGACATACCTCGCTCCGCAGGGTCACCGCGATGCACCGAGCAAGAATCATTGCCGTGGATTCCAATATCAAGGAAGGAATCGACGGGGAAATATTGCTGATCGAAGGCGATAAATACTTTAGGGGCACGCAAAGCGGCGAGAAAATACCGCTCTAGAGAAAACCCTCCAAGGGTTCGAAACCCTTGGAGGGTTCCTTATCCTACTTACCCAAACATCCGCTGATATACTTCCTCCAGCTTGCTGACTTGCAGGATCTGTATTTTGAATTTTTTGAGATCCAAGCCCTTTACGGCATACTTGGAAACCATGATTTTTTTGAAGCCCAGCTTTTCCGCTTCGGCGATGCGGTTTTCGATACGATGGACGGCCCTGATTTCCCCTCCCAAGCCCACTTCGCCCGCAAAACACAGATCCCCTGGTACAGGGTGATCTTCATAGGAGGAAATCAGCGAGGCACAAACAGCCAAGTCCAAAGCCGGGTCATCTACCCGAAGACCTCCCGCGACATTGAGGAAAACATCCTGCTGTCCCAGGCGCATGCCCCCACGTTTTTCCAAAACGGCCAACAGCATGTTCAGCCTCTTGGAATCAAAACCGGTACTGCTGCGCTGGGGTGTACCGTAGGTCGCCGGACTGACGAGCGATTGGATCTCGATCAGCAGCGGGCGGTTCCCTTCCAACATGGCGCCGATGGCCACGCCATTGAGGATTTCCTCCCTTTGGGTCAGGAGGATTTCCGAGGGATTGGCGACGGGACGCAAGCCATCCGTCCGCATTTCATAAATCCCGAGCTCATTGGTCGAGCCAAAGCGGTTCTTGGAAGTCCTCAAAATCCGGTAGGACAAATGCCTGTCCCCCTCAAATTGCAGCACAGTGTCCACCATATGTTCCAATACCTTGGGCCCCGCAATTGAGCCGTCTTTGGTGATATGTCCAATCAGAAACACCGGCACGCCCGTCTCCTTCGCAAATTTCATCAGCTCCGCGGTACATTCCCGGACTTGGGAGACGGACCCTGCGGCGGATTCCACGTATTGGCTGTGCAGGGTTTGGATGGAATCGATCACCAAGAGGTCCGGTTCCAATAGCTCGATCTGCTGGAAAATCTGCTGGGTATTCGTCTCGGAGAGTACATAACAGTTGTCGGAAAACTGCTGCATCCGATCAGCCCGCATTTTGATTTGGGCCTCGCTTTCCTCGCCGGATACGTAGAGGACCTTCAATTGGGGCAAGGAAAGGGCAATCTGCAGCATCAGCGTAGATTTCCCGATTCCAGGTTCCCCGCCGATCAGCACCAAGGAACCCGGCACAATTCCCCCGCCCAAGACGCGATCCAATTCGGCGTCTTTGGTAACGGTCCTTGGTTGTTCCTCGAAATTGATCTCCTGCAGGCGCTTCGGCACGGCTGCCCTTTTCTCTTTGGCAGGACTCGCTTTCCATGTCCCCCGTCCAACTTCCTCCTTTTGGATCACCTCTTCCACATAGGTATTCCATTCCCCGCAGGAAGGGCATTTCCCGATCCATTTGGGACTCTGTGCTCCGCAGTTTTGACAAAAAAAAGTGGTCTTGATCTTGGCCATGGTAGGCGTTTAGTTAATGGTAATTTGTTATTGAGTTATTGGATAGTCCATAGTCGGCAGTCCATAGACCATAGCGATGGACTCGTTTTTTTTTGGTTATTGGATAGTCCATAGTCGACAGTCCAAAGACCATAGCGATGGACTCGTTTTTTTTTGGTTATTAGTTATTGAGTTATTGGTGTATTAGTGTTCCTGTGTTGGTATTATTCGACATTCATCACTCAGCGTTCGATATTCGTTATTCTTATAGTTGGTCGATAGTCCATAGACCCCGTCCCAGCATTCGTACTTCTAACTTCGTACTTCGTGATTTAGGTTATTAGTGTATTGCTGCTTCCACGGTGGCATCATTCGACATTCATCATTCGGAGTTCGAAGTTCGATATTGGTCCATAGTGGGAATAGTTCATAGCTCGTTATTTCGTATCATTTCCGATTACTCGAATTCAACATTCATCATTATTAATTCATCATCAATTACTTTAGAAGGTCTTCAAGTCCGCCATTTCTTGGTACTTCGTACTTGGTACATCGTACAATACTCTCCTACCTCACCCTCTTTCCATGCTTGATCACCATATCGACATTTTGCAGGAGGACGACATGGCGTAGTACATCTCCCCTGACGGTGATGATATCGGCGTATTTTCCTTCGGAAATAGTCCCATAGTCCTTGTCGACCTTCATGGCAACTGCGGGCCAATAGGTCGCCGCTTTGATTGCGAGCATCGGGTCATAGCCAAACTCGTTGACCCAGACGTCCAACTCGTTCCAGGTGCTTTGGCTGTGGAACTTCATCGGAATGCCGCTATCAGTTCCGATCAGCATAACCACCCCGGATTCTTTGAGTTGGTTGAACTTCTTCTCCAAAGTCGGCTTGCGCACAGGTGTAAGTTGGAAGTAGGGCATCCTGCCCGGGAAACGTAAAGATGCCCGGATATCGCGGATGATGGAATCCGGTAAACCCAAATGCCAAGAAGGATCGTCCAGTTTCTCGGGGTTGTTGCGGGTATACTCGTAGTTGAAAAGGCCCTCGACCGTGGGCGTCCAAAACAACGGCCCCATATTCATCTTGGCGGTCCTTTCCTTGATCATGGCCACGATATCGGCTGGATACTCGGGGGCAGATGCCAAACCCGTATGCTCAAAACAATCCACGCCGATCTTGAGGCCAATGCGGATTTCGTCCGGCCTGTGTGAATGGGCAATCACGGGCTTGCCATATTTGTGCGCTTCATCCACCACGGCCTTGGCTTCCTCAAAAGTCATCTCGTCATGGTCGATCAGTTTGATCACATCCACACCCGCATCCACGAGTTTCTTCACCTTGGCCCGGGCATCTGCGGCGCCGTTGATACCCCAGCGGAAAGCTTCCGTACCGGGATAGGGGGCCTTTTGGATAAATGGCCCAGAAACATAGATCGTCGGGCCGGGGATTTCGCCTTTGTTGATGCGGTCACGGACCTTGATGCTGGCTTCCAAAGGTGCGCCGAGGTCCCGGGCCGAGGTCACTCCCGCCATCAAGAGTTGATGCGCAGAGGAGGGCATAATGACTGATTCAAAAACGCCGATATAGGTACTGTCCCAATGGGTATAATTGCTGTGTCCATTGATCATAAGGTGCACGTGCATGTCCCAAAGCCCAGGCATAACGGACATACCTTCGGTGGAAATGATCTCCGCATTTTTCGGAATCTCGATGGAACCGACTTGGCCGATTTCCTTGATGCGTTCACCTTCGATGATAATGACGGAATTCCGCAACGGCGGCCCGCCGAAGCCGTCAATCAACGTGCCTCCGACGAGCGCTTTGGTGTTTTGCGCATACAAGGGAAAGGAAACCAAGAACAACAGAAAGACGATAGCAGGTAAATATCTGTAAGTTTTCATGGGATTGGTGGTTGGTGCTTGAATTTAGGAATAATAACCTTTCGGTAAATTTCCTTCTGTCAAAAATCAATCTCCCTGCTTTCGGGATTATCCACAACTTGTACGCTGAAAGCCTTCCTTTGTCATTCCGAGGCACGAGGAATCTATCGCAGTTCTTAGCAACCGAATGACCCCTCTCCACGATATCAATCGGGATCGGTGTGACAAAGGAAAGCCTATCCCCTGAACTCTACGCCAGAAAAAGGGTGAAACCTTCCTTTGTCATTCCGAGTTTTTAAAATTTGGCATTTACAGAAAGGAGATGACAACAGACTCAAACCCCCAACGGGGGTTGAACCTTGAATAGCCCCGGGTTTTTCCCGATAATTATCGTGGACCGGGGTAGCGTTTGATGCGAATTTGGATCAACCCCAAAGGGGTTGAACTATTGATGTTGGGATTCTTGTCATTGGTAGGCACGAGGAATCTATTCTGACTGGTGTAATAGCCCCCTCTGCCGATAGCTATCGGCACTAGGGTGACAAATTGAGGCCTGTTTTTAACGTGAGGCCTAACTGGGGCTGAGGTGATCAATTCTTCAAACTGCACAAATTACCTCAATCGATCGCGCGGAGGAATGAAAGTCCACCGGGCCGGCTAGGGCCTTGCGCGATAGCCTAGGATTGGACTTTCTTGTCCTTTTTTGGTTACTTTTTTTGACAAGAAAAAAAGTAACAAGAGAAAGAGAGAATGGTAATCCCGTCCGGATCGGAGAGTGAGTAATGGTATTGAGCCAATTGCAAATTGGCAGAGATAGGATGGCAGGCAATGACAGCTGCGTCCTATCACTCCGTTTCCGAAAACCATTCAAAAAAATCGGGGAAGAATAGGTTCGCCCCATCCTTCCCCGACAATTCTTGTTGATAAAACTTTTGGATATTCGATCCTCAAAATACCTGAAGGCTATCTCTACATCAACTCCAACCCAATAACCTTATAACTTAATAACTTTTTAACCTTCTCATCCCCTACTGCCCTACCAAAAACACGGCATTGGCTACCAGCAATTTTCCATTTTCCCAGAATGCCCGGAAAATCGGATTGTCCGAGAAATAGATCACCTGTCCACGGCCATGGTTTTCCACCCCGAAGGTCATGGATTTTGGCATTTTGGGCTTGAGCTTGTTGCCGATATAGCCGAAGCGATAAGCCTCGGCATCGGGAATGATACCTACGTTGACACCCTTGTCCAAATAAGCAAACCGGCTGCCGTTGTTTTTCAAAGTATAGAATTTATCCCCCAATCCAAATCCAAGCGGATGGGTAGGGTCAATTTTCACTTGGTAAACGGCGCCCGCCGCAGTCGTGGCGATGCCCATGCGTTCACGGTCCTGATAAGGCTCCAACCTTTCCACATTTTGGATATCCTTCTCGGTCTTTTCGGCGGCCTTTTTCTCCTCTTCTGTATCGTACCTGCTGAGGTCAAAGCCTTCCTTGTCGGCAAAGGCGTTCATGGCGTTTTCGAAGGCGATGATGCGACCGCCTGCACGAACCCATTCCATCACCTTTTTCAGGTTGTTGTCGGAAAGTGAACCTCCCCAAGACGAGGGCACAATCAAGACTTGGTACTTGCTAAGGTCTGCACCGCCCAAACTTCCCGCATCCAATACAGTCAAAGGATACTTGAGCTCCTGCTCAAAGAAATACCAAATTTCCCCAAAATTGAGGGAGGAAACCCCTGCACCGGAAAGAAGGGCAACTTTTGGTGCGGTGATCGGCCTGACTTCGGGTGAACCAAAGTCCTTGCCTTTTTCCACATATGCCGATACTGTGCTCTCTAGACTGATTTCAAATTTGTTGGCTATGTCCGTGACTTTCTTGTCGAAGTCGGGCACATATTGGTTGCCATTTCGGTGGATGATCAAGGTACCGGATGGGTAATTCTTGCCATTGATGGTAAATGCCTTCTCGGCATATCTCACGCGTACTTTCGCCTGCAGCAAAGCCGCCAAAAACTTCGCATGTTGGGTGGCATGCCAAGGTGCCAAATAGGCCACGGGTGTTCCGTTCACCTGATTGGGGGTAAACGCGGGTTTTTCAAATTTTTTCCCCGCATCCAGCCTTGTCTCCAAGGCATAGGCTTGTAGGCCGTAGGCATAGGGCAAAGCCCAGCTTGTGATATCGTAGGTAATGCTATCCTGGAGTTTTGCCTCTGGCTCGAAGAGCACCTGGGTCAGGACCGACTTTGCCTGATAGGCGTTGAGCACGATATCCTTGTCGGTGGCGGCAAAAGTGGCGGTCTTGCCTGTATTGTAATCCAATCCTTTGAGACCGGAAGCTGCCTTGGCATAGCCGTATTGGATATGGTTTTTGTCCAAAAGTGCCAAAAGCGCCTTCAGCCTTTCGGGTTTTTGGTCACCTTTGATGACGAAGCTTTTGTACTTGCCACGCGGGTTGCTGCGGTTGGATTGGAAATACTTCGCAAACTCATCTGTAAGCCTCGCTGCATTCAGCGCCGTCACTTCCACGGCGGAGATGCCCGCCGTATGTTGATGGGCAATCCGTTCCTTCAATGTCACTGTGTCGCCAAGGGCATTAAGCATCCCAACACCCGCACGTCCTGAACCGCCTTTTTCGATCGTCATCCCAATTGCGCCATTGTACATGGGATAGGTGTCGCCGTAGGAAGGATACAGCAAGTCAAAGCGCTCCTTGGTGAAATACAGCCAGCCGTTTTGGTCAAAATGCTTGGCGGTGTTTTTACCATAAATATCTTGGAACTCATGCTGGAAAGCCGAAAGCTGCTCGTGCAAAGGCTGCGCCGCCGGGGCAAAATAGAAGGGCTCGTTGATACCTTGCTCGTGGTAGTCCACAAACAAGTGTGGCATCCACTGATGGTAAAGTGCCAAACGCTGTTGGGTCTCCTGTTGCGTCTGCCAAGCCCAATCCCGGTTGAGGTCAAGCAGGTAATGGTTGGGTCTGCCGCCTGGCCAAGGTTCCGCATGTTCCATGGACTGCGGGTCCGGCTGCATAATGCTGTTCTGCTTTTGGTTGTACCACATCGTATACCGGTCCTTGCCGTCAGGGTTGGCACAAGGGTCGATAATGAGAACCTGGTTTTTCAACCATTCCTTTGACTGCGCATTTTTTGGATCTGCGACCTGCCAAAAGGTCGTCATCGCAGCTTCCGTGGCCACAGCCTCATTGCCGTGGACATTGTATTGCATCCAGTTGATGGCAACCTGCGTAGCAGGACTGCCTTCGACCATTCCGGTCCGCTTGAGGTTGTCGAGGCGGATATTTTCCAAATTGGCCATGTTTTCAGGGCTGGAAACAATCGCTACAAAAAGCGGCCGATGCTCGTAGGTCTCTCCATAATAAACCAACTTCACGTTGGGTAGGGTGGCCGCGAGGTGCTCAAAATAGGCCACCACCCGATGGTGCGGCGTGAAGCGATCGCCCATTTTGTAGCCCAAGAATTCCTCAGGGCTCTTCTGTGCCATGGCCGTTCCAGCAAGGAAAAACGCCATTATCAGCAACCATTTGTTTCTCATAAAGTCTTTTCGGATTTAGAAGGCGGCAAGATAAGCGGAATTGAAGAAGCCTGCAAAGGGAGAGCGACCGGGAAAAAGCTAAAAGGTTTGGATGGCGATGGAAGGGGAGGAAAGTCGGCAGTCGCAGAGATCAGTTGGCAGACTTTCAGTTATTGGTGGATTGGACCTTCCCGTCGGAGGTCATTCGATATTCATCATTCGACATTCATTATTCGTTATTCTTATAGTTGGTCCATAGACCATAGTCGATAGTCCATGGACGTGGCTCCCGTACCTTTTCACCCTCCCCAACCCTCCCTTGAGGGAGGGAGAATCCCACAGCTTTTGGGTTCCCCTACTTGGTACTTCGTACTTGGTACATTGTACAAATCCCCTCGTCCTCCCCCGTCATACTTCTAACTTCTACCTTCGTACTTTCCCCTACTTGGTACTTCGTACTTAGTACTTGGTACAACCCCCTCGTACTTCGTTATTTGGTTATTGGTTATTAAGTTATTGGTGTATTGCTGGGTTCTGCTAGGCACTGTTCGACGTTCATCATTCGTTATTCTTATAGTTGGTCCATAGACCATAGTCGATAGTCCATGGATGTGGCTCCCGTACCTTTTCAACCTCCCCAACCCTCCCTTGAGGGAGGGAGAATCCCACAGCTTTTGGGTTCCCCTACTTGGTACTTCGTACTTGGTACATTGTACAAATCCCCTCGTCCTCCCCCGTCGTACTTCTAACTTCTTACCTCGTACTTGGTACTTTGTTCTTGGTACAATTTCATTCGTCCCTCCCCCCTCGTACTTCCAACTTCGTACTTCGTACTTATCCCTCATTTCCTCGTCACCTTCCCAATCCCATCCACCTTTTCGTTGACGGTCTTGGGATTGCCGGAGTATTCCACGGCCCCGATGCCGTTGACTTCGATGGACAGATCCTCTTCGCAATGCACCGAAACCCTTCCGATTCCCGAGCTCTTGAGGCTCAGGGTCTGCGCTATCAGCCCGGAAGCATCCACATTGCCGATGCCCTCATTCACCAAAAGCACGTCCGTGGCTTTGCCTTTGAGCTCCATATTGCCCAGGAGGTTAAACTCCGCATCGATACTTTCTGCCTCGATGTCCAGCTTGATATTGCCCACGCCTTTGCCTCTGATGAGGATATTGTCCAAGGTCAGGGCCTCTTCGGTCTTGATATTGCCGACGCCCTCAAAGGTAAATTCCTCCAAATCAGCCACAGCGAGGTGAACAGTCAGTGATTTGTTCTGGAAAAAACTCGTTTCCCCCTCCTCCATGCTCAGTTCGAGCAGGTCCCCGTTTTGCTTGACCTGAAGTTTATCGGCCATTTCCTTGTCGCCCTCGATACGCAGGGAAGCTTGGTCCGATTGGGAAAGGACGAGGCTAAACACCCCATTGATCTTCAGGCGGGATACCCCATCCAGATCACGGGTTTCACTTATTTGTTCGCCAGTATGTTTGTTGCCCGAATTACAGGAAAACATCCATGCGGCGAGGAGGATACCCAGAAATAGTCTTTTCATAATGCTGTGGTTTGGTCTTTGAATTTAAGGAATTGGCACGAGAATGCGGCAGTTTCCCTGCAAAAAGCACATGATACACAGCCAGCTTTTGGTTTCAGACAAAGCGGGCTAACCACTTGGCCATCCTTTCGTTAGCAATCTCCGACGGTGGTTGAAAAAAAAGAATGAAGCTGCTTTACTTTACGCAAACAAAATTGCCTGATTTTGGATCATAAGGTAGGATTGACAGGTATGGGAAAACGCTTACTATTTCTGGCAGCACTTTTTCTTTGGGCGGAATCAAATGCCCAGAGCGTCAAACGCTTCTCGCTGGAAGGACAATATGGCTTTATCATTCCCCATTCTCCCGAACTGAAGCCCCTATCCGAATCGAATCCCTACGGCTTCAACCTGCATTACCAGGTCCTTAAAACCGACAAAACCAATTGGGATGCCTGCGCTTGTTTCCACTTCCTCGGCGTACAGCTTTCCCATTACAATTTTGCCAATCCCGCTGTTTTGGGTTCCGCTACGAGCATCACGGGGACCTTTGAGCCCATCCTTTGGCAAAACAATCGCCTGCGGATCTCCCTCCTCACCGGGGTCGGCGTGAGCTATCTGACCGAATATTTCGATGCCATCGAAAATCCGGACAACATCTTCTTCTCTTCTCCGATTAGTTTCTTGGGCTTTGTCAGTCCAAAATTGGAATACCGTTTTTCGGACACTTGGTCCGCCCACCTGTCCTTTGCCTACAACCATATCTCCAACGGCGGCCAACGCCAACCCAACAAGGGCATGAATTTTCCCCTCCTGGGCTTAGGAATAAATTCCTATCTCCAAAATCCGGAATTGCCCAGCCATGAAAAAGCACCCATTTCCAAAAATTGGGTAGGCTACATCGACGCGGGTTTTACCACGAGTGAAGTGACGGGTTCTACGGCCAGAAAGCCGGTTTTGGGCTTGGCGCTGGGGGCGTACCGTTCCGTCTCCCGGATCAATGCCCTCGGTGGAGGCTTGGATATCGTGGGGGATTATGCGGTCAGCAACGAATCGCCCGCCCTGATGCCGGCCGTTTTTGTTGCCAACCATTTCCTGTTCGGAAAATTCGACTTCAGCCAGCGCATGGCCCTGTATCTCCACAAACCCGACAACTACCAAACGGCGGCTTTCTACCAACGCTACCTGTTGATGTACCGCGCGTTCCGCAACGTGTCCCTGGGTGTCTCCATGAAAGCCCACGGTCATGTGGCCGAACACATGGACCTGCGGATCGGCTATCGGTTTTGAGCGCAAAGGGGGATAGAAACCTTGCCCGGTTTTGGAATTTAACTGTATTTACCTCACCTAATTGAGAAATTTTATTGGGTGTTTTATGGGTAGAAAAGAACTTCATACTTTTATAAGTTATTTATGAAAAATTATGATTAAAACGATTAAATCCTCTCTTGCCTACCTAGTGTTACTTGGCTTTTTGGTTTCATGCGGTTCCGACACGCTTGATCCAGCTCCGACTTCGGGTACAATCTCAGGCTCAGTTTTGTTGTTTGACGAAGGATCAACCAGACAGGAAGACGCCGGTATGAAAGTCACCGTCGAAAATTCGAGCCCGGCGATTTCGGCTGTAACCGACGCCGCTGGAAAATTCCAGCTCTCCAATGTCCCCTTTGGCAACTATGTCTTGGTGTATGAAAAAACCGGCTAGGGCACGTTCAAGAAAAAGGTAGCCGACCACAAGGCGGCTTCCACACCGATTACCGACACGCCCTCTTTGGGTAAAGTGTCCACCACGACCATCACCGCCGTGGAACTCGGTATCACCGGAGGCAACCTGGTCACGGCCGTCACCACCTCACCTGCAGGCAACAGCAGCAACAGGCGCTATATCCGTTATTTTTTCAGTGATACGCCGGATGTTTCCAATACCAATTACAAGGGCTTTTCCCCTACCTATGTCGTACAGGATGCCCCTTACAGCAAGACATTCACCCCAGCCGAGTTGACCTCGTTTGGCGTCAGCGCCACGGGAACACTCCACGTCCGTGTCTATGGTGACTCCTTTTTCACCAACGACTACGTAGATCCGGTGTCCAACAAAAGGGTTTTCCCCAACCTGAATGCGACGACCGTGGCCTCAAAGTCCGTGACCTTCTAGCCTTTGAAAATAAGCCTCCGATAAAACGGAGGTTTTTTTATTTTAGGAAAAAATGCTACACATGATTCGAATTCTCCCAATAGTCTTTCTTCTTTCAATTTCCACCGCCTTCGCCCAAGTTCTTGACGAGATGTCCCCGGCAAAGGACTTGATCCAAGAACTGCGCCGTATCCATACACCCAAGGGAATCGAGACCCTGGAGCAAATCAACCTCAACGGCAGCCAACAATGGATCAGCATCCGCGGCAAGGACCGCGACAATCCCATCCTACTTTTCCTGCACGGGGGACCCGCCTCTCCGATGATGCCGACGGCTTGGGCATTTCAGGGGCCCTGGGAAGACTATTTCACCGTGGTGCAATGGGACCAGCGTGCTGCTGGGAAGAATTGGGTGGGTACCGATACTACTCTTATCGCAGAACAGCTTAAGTTCGGTACATTGATTCAGGATGCTTACCAACTTGTGGAACACCTGAGGCTTCGCTTTGGGCAGGAGAAAATATTCCTGATGGGCTATTCTTATGGAGCCGGCATTGGGGTCAGGATGGCGGCACGGATTCCCGACAAGCTGCATGCCTATATCGGAATAGGTCAAATGGCTCCGGGAAATCCCGAGGCGGTCATTTACCAAACCCTGCTCCGCTTGGCCCAAGATGCTCAAAACACCGAAGCCCTCGAGGAGTTAAAATCGCTGGCCCCCTATCCGAATCCCAATGGACAGACTCCTGTAGGCAAACTATTGGCCGTACGCAAATGGTCCAGGAAATTTAATGGTGGATGGTATGGAAAATCCGATTTTGAACTTTTATTTGCGCTCCCTTCGCTATCTCCTGAGTATACGATTGAAGATATTGACAACCTCGCCAAAAGTACGCCATGGATAAGCCGGAGGATCCTTTCCAATGGAGGGGCTCCTGATTTTCCACAAAGCTTCGACATACCCATGATCCTCATGATGGGAAGGCATGACCTGCATACACCCTATGAATCCGCCATAAAATACTGGGAGAGTATCGCTGCTCCTTCTAAGCAGGTCATTACTTTTGACTACAGTGGGCATGTTCCTTTTTTGGAAGAACCGGGAAAATTCTTGGTAGAACTGGTCAATAAGGTAAAACCCCTTGCTGATTGATGTAATGGTATTTGCTATTTTTTTTTAAGGTAGTTAAATGGATTTGTTACCTTATAGTAGAATAACCATGTAATGAATTGATTACCGGACTTCAAGCATGTGCCAAAGCATGCAAAAATTGTCAGGAAGCCCATCTGTCCTATCTGAACAATTAAACAATAAATGAATGCCTGACCCTTTATGTGATCAGGCTTGTGTATGTCTTTTTTCGACCCCACAAGTTGAACCAAAACACCCTAAACTGTTTCAAATTCCAAGCCTGACAAACTAAGAAAGGTTTTTATGTTGTCATTTGAGGGCTTAAGTAAAAATTTGCATATTCATTCGTTGTAACCGGTCGATCAAATGAGGATCGAAACATGAAGGCTTGTTTTTGCATTAAGTACCTCGACTTTAACGATAAGGCACCATGAGAATCCTACTTCCTTTTTTTCTTTTAGCTGCGCTGATTTTCTTTTCCTGCAATTCTGAAAGCCAAAAAGATCTCCCCCCGCCCAACATCCTGTGGATCTCCACCGAGGACATTGATCCGGCTTGGGGAGGTTATGGTGATGAATACGCTGCTACACCCAATATCGACGGGCTGGCAGCGGATGGCTTTATCTTTACAAGGGCAAGCGCTAACTCCCCCATCTGTGCCCCGGCCCGCTCTACGCTGATTACCGGCATGTATGCCACTTCCTTGGGAACCCAACACCTACGTTCCGATGTGCCCCTCCCCAATGACCTGAAAATCCTCCCCGAAATCCTCCGGGAACATGGCTATTATACCTCCAACAATGTCAAAACAGACTATAACTTCAGTGCCGAAGGCCGTTGGGATGATAGCAGCAAAGATGCCCATTGGCGAAACAGGAAAGAAGGTCAACCGTTTTTCTCGGTAGTCAATTTTATGATCACCCACGAAGGCCCCACCAACAACGACGACCCGGAATCGGTAAAAAAGGACCTCAAGCTGAGACATGACCCCGCAAAAGCACCTATTCCACCCTATTTTCCCGATACCCCAAAAATGCGGGAAATCATCGCGCATGCCTATGACCTGATCAGCATATTTGACCAAGGAGTAGGGGAGCTTGTCCAACAGCTCAAGGACGACGGGCTGTATGACAATACCATCATTTTTGTCTTTTCCGACCATGGCTTTGGCCTTCCCCGACACAAGCGCTGGCTTACCAACTCTGGATTACACATTCCCCTCGTCCTTCATGTACCGGAAAAATACCGACACCTGGTATCCAATCTGGAAACCCAACAGGTGGATGACCTGGTGGGTTTTGTGGATTTTGCTCCTACTGTCTTGGGCTTGGCAGGCATAGCCCCTTCGTCCTATATGGAAGGCAATAATTTCCTTGGACCAAATGCAGTGAAAAACCAGTACAATTTTGGCTTCCGAAGCCGTGCGGACGATTGTCATGAGATGTCGCGGTCGGTTTCTGATGGGCGATACTTATATATCCGCCATTACCTGCCCCAACTTCCCTACATTCAAAATGCCATCATCTTCACCCAAGGCAAACAGGCCATGGAGGAAATCTACCGGGCAAGAAATGAAAAGACCTTGCCTAATCACATGGAACAATACTTTCATCCCAAAATGACCATTGAATTATATGACCTGGAAGAAGATCCTTATGAATTGAATAACCTGGCGATGAAACCTGAGCATCAGGAACGTATCGGTTTATTCCAAAAAGAACTGGATCAATGGATGGTAAAGCACAGGGATTCTGGAATGCTCAATGAATCTGAATATATGCTCCGGGCAAAAGGAAGTTCCGTCTATGAAATCTTAAGGGATGACACCCAATTTGATCCGGAAAAAACTCTTGAGGCAATGAACCTGGTAGGGCAGATAGATGGCGCTTCAACCCTAAAACGGATGCAGGATCAGGATCCCCTTGTCCGATATTGGGGCTTGATTGCTTTGGAATATGCCGGGTTGAATTCCAGCTTGTTAATTCAGGAACTGGAAAACATGTTGGATGACCCTTCTCCAATCAATGCCATTCAGAGTGCCAAAATGCTCATCCAAATCAAGGAAGATCCCAAAGCCTATCAAACATTGGGGAAATACCTTCAAGCGGAAGAGGAAACCACCGTCCTCCATGCAGCCATTGCCCTAAGACTCCTGGAAGAGAAAGCCCAACCGCTGATCCCTTTGGTCGTAGATGAAATCTATCCTAAATATGCAGGTGAGGTATGGGGCAGGTACAAAAGTTGGAGCTACCCCATGTTTATCGGCATGGCTTTGGACCAAGCCCGCATCAATTGTGGGGAAGAAATTCGAGTGAGGAATTAAGATGCCTAAAAAGCCAATGCCTGCCATCCCCAAACCCTATCCCTTACCCAAAATCTGTGAGGAAAACGGTTTCTATGCCACCAAGCAACGGTCATACAACATGTCCCAAAGCAATGCCCCCGATTTCCCCTACCAATTCGATATCCCGATCTACTTCATGATGGGCGTTTATGACTTGCATTATGGCCCGGCAAAGGAATACCTAGAAGCCTTGAATGCCCCCAAAAAGCAAATTTCAGCTTTGAACACAGTGGTCATTTCCCCATGCTCAAGGAACCGGGACGATTTTTGGTCACCTTGGTCAATGGGGTTTTGGAGGGGACGAAAAAATACCGGAAGGCAAATTTCGGCAGGAACAAAGATCAGTGCCCGAAGAAAGGAAGATATAGGAGAGGAAGTTTAGCATAACCCTTCATGCAAACCTTAAAAGTGAACTTCCAGTCGGCCCTGATGGATCTCGCCATTGTGATCCTTAAGGGTCACATCGATATTGGTGTTCACGCTTGCTTTTTCCTTGCTGAGTTCTACAAAGAGTTTCTGCTTAGCTACATGGATTATTCTTCCGTCGATTTTCTTTCCGGAATCATCTCGGATGGCTGCACGATATCCGATCAAGTCCGAGGTATCCACTTCGGCAAGTTCCAAGTCGTCTAGCAACACTGAATTGATTGGTGGGAAACTCAGACCTGTATTCAAGGCAAGAATCAATGCTTTTGCTGGCCTCCCATCTTCGTAATCCATCACTTCTTCCAGTAGATAAAGCTGTTCGGGGTTTTCATCTGGATAGGGCGTATGAAATCTAACAATTTGCCCTTCTTTGGTTGTTTTCATGGTCGAGTTGGTTTGAGTTATTGCCTGTCACCATTGTGGTTCTGTTGTCAGAATAATGGACCAAGAATTTTTAGTGACCACGACAAGGGTTCCACGATACCGCACTGTGGTAGCTCCCCTGCGCTTTTCTTCTTCCAGCGCTTTGATGACATTATCAATGCTTGTTTCTTTCATGGTATTTAAGTTTGAGGGTTAAGTTTCGAAATCAAGATTTCATACCCGATGGAGTATATCTCGGTACCAGCCTGCTCACAGACCTCGAAGCACCTTTCCATCATTCGGTTTCTGAGTTCCGCTTCTTCCTTTGAGTAGGATGGAAGTCCCGTATCGATATGGATATAGTTTTCAAACCGCTCGTCTGGATGGAAATTCAAGCTTTCGACTTCAACCAAATGTTTGAAGAAGGCGCTGACATCAGCAACGGTGGAAATATTCTCTTTCATAGCACTTTACTTTCGTCGTACGATTTCTGTTCGGATGGTTCAAAACATAAGGTTGATTTGCCACCTGGATTTTCTCTAAATTGTCTCCAAATCAGATAACTAAAGATACGAAAAGTTTTAAAAATGTTTACAATAGTAAACAAAATTATTTCATGGATATCAAGGAAAAATTTGGGCAAAGGGTAAAAACCCTCAGAAAGGAAAAAGGAATGTCACAGGAGGAACTTGCTGAAAAATCCGGCCTCAACCGCCCCTATATTTCCGCCATCGAGCAGGGAAAAAGAAATGTCTCACTCGAGGTGATGGAGAAGTTGGCGGAGGCTCTGCAAATGGATATCAAGAAATTTTTTGAATAATGAACTTTGCACAATTCTCTATTCTAAATGGGACTTACTGAGAGAAAATTAACCGCACAATGCTCTCTACGGTGCCAAGGGGGACAATGCGGCCAAGAAGTTTCACAGGGTTCGCTTTCGATGGACCACGAGTGGGTTTGACTCGTTTGACATCAGGTTTGATGATTCTTGACATTAGCCTAAAATAGAATTGAACAGTCTATCCAAACAGCAATGAAATAGTGACTCTCAAAATTCGCCAGACTTGGATCGAACCTAACAGGTTAAGTTTTTAGATTTCCTCATTAGTGATGGGGAATTTTTTGAATAAAATTGATTTTACTTCATCCCTGCTAAATATCGAAAGGGGTTTTGCTCCTCCTAACCTATTAAGAAATTCAGTAATATCTTGGTGTTCTTTTTCAAAGTTTCCGAAATTGCTTTTCCCTCTTTCCAAACAATATTCCAAAAATCCCATTATTATCTCTTTTTTCCTGGCCAATTGATACGTACCCATTGTTCTGGTTCTTAGAGTCTGATTCCAAAACAAAACCTTAGTTAACCAATATTTGTCCTCAGAATTTTTTTCATCTACTGACAAGTAAACGGACCACCACATGCCTGATAACCAATTTCTTAATAACTGACTGCTTTTTTCCAAAAGGAAATGTTCCATTATATATCCTTCTTCATTCGTCCCCTCTTTCCGTTTATAAACGTTGGGCCATCTTTCTCTCAAATAGGGATATAAATCAATTATTGCGAGATAATTCCAAAATCTAGGGTCTGCTGCTTCAATAGGGGTTAATTTATCGTATGCTTCAAATAGGGCAAATGCAGCCTCAAAATCATTCTCCGCACTCATTCTACCCAATAAGCCCAGCGGCTTTTTCAAATGAGGCATAATAAGTGTGTTTTTATCATCTATTTGAAATTCGCTGTTTCTGAATAAGTGAACCCATTCCCCGGATTTTATTCCTGATATCAGGGTATCCATATATCTTTTTCTTAAGATTCTTTGTAGCTCCATAATTTTCAATCAGTTTGATTTACAATCGACAATTTCTCCAACTGTTCAATCATTCGCTTATTCGGATTTCCCAAGAGTTTCTGAACTAGGTCTGGAATATTATTAGGGTCAACATGGTCAGAACAGTTGTTTAATTCGGGTTCACTTAAAAGTCGATGTTGAATTGAGACAGCCCATACATTTTCTCTTTCAAGATGTTCTTTAAAATTGAACAAGGCTATTGTAAGTGCATTTTGAACAAGAGAGGCGTGGATGATATCAGCAAACTCCCTTTTTTTTCCGATGTAATCTTGTTTGTATTTTTCATAAAGGGCTTTTGGCAATTTGACCTGGATTTTGCTGTCATCCAGAACAAATTTTGTGAATTCTTCATCTCCCTCATTTGGAATAATCTGCAAAAAGGAAGAAGCGGCTTTTAGTTTATGATACTGGACGTCAGCATTAAATCGGAATGCTCCAAAAACACCTAATAAATCTGCTTTTTCAAGCTCAAAAATGAAACCTGAAAAATCTGGATGAGCGGTTGGATTATAATAATTTGGAATGTCTTCCAATGCCAAACAAAAGACTTGAAAATCAACTCTTTTTCGAAGTGATGTTCGGGGAATTTCGAAACCAAATCTAGGGTCTTTTGATGTAAAAATTTCCCTGAAAAGAGTTCCCGCACAATTTACTTCACAACAATATATTGCCTTATTGACTCTTACCAGGTCAGCTATCGTACCGTTATCATGTTCAATTTCAAATTCAATTTGATAGGTGGACTGTTTTATATCAATTGTGGGAGACTCTTTGAATCCAAATGAACTGTTTATGTCATCCGCCTGGCCTAATACTGGATGTGGCAATAATAAATTATTTAGCTTCATATGCGGATAATTTTAAAGTATGTTTTATTCCATCATCAAATCGAACCTTAATAATGTTTTTCCCTTTTGCAAGGCTTAATCCTGAAATACTACTTCCATAATATTTTCCTTGATCTGCTTCTATGATAGCTAGAGGTAAATCATCACCATTATCCGATCCTGATTTGAGATCTAGGACAACTCCTGAATGAGCTTGGTCAGCTTGAATGATCAAGTTATGCACTATGCCTTTTTCATCTTTTGTAGCAGCCGGTCTGAAACGTACAGAAATTGGAGTTTTTCCTTTTCCTATTTCAGAAAAAGCTCCATTTTCCAATTGATTACCTCTTTTTTCGGATGGTTGGGGATTTGGATTAGATTCCTCGTTTGATTCACCCCCTCCGACGAATACAATTTCCTCACCTGAACCCTTTTCTGCACTATCAGCGACAGAACTAGTGGTTGAAGAATAGGCCTTGACTTTTATTTTGGTATTTATTGAAGTAATTAGGGCAGTTTCTTCCAAAGATTTGTTTTCAGACGATATTCCATCCCTGGTACTTTCAGCCATTCCAGGAACAGCTTCTTCCTCGTCTAACAACTCTTCGGGAATAGATAAAAAATCCGCCAAACCAATAACTTCCATTTTGCTCGAATTACCCACCCCCGAAATTGACTTCAGTTTTTCCGTCACGTATTTATTAATTTGATTGTAGGCCTCTTTGTATTTGTGCATTTCTTCGGATGCAACAAATCGAACATTCTCAGGTTTCCATTCATTGTGTGCAGCATTCTCCATCTGTCTCAAAATTTCATTACCCTCCTCATTATCACAAATAAATACTGCAGCATATCCGGAAAGGATATTTCGGGTGGTTTTATAAACAGTCATTGCCGGTTTTCGCATATATGATGTCCTGTTCTGCAATCCTTCATTTCTGTAAACATAAAAACGGACAGGGCCGATAACAGGTAATTCATCCTTGTCAAATAGAATAAAATCATCTGATAACCCTGCATACTTCACTGCCTTGTAATAAGCTTTCGGATTCCATTGATCTAGTTCACTAATAGAGCCATACTCGTTTTCTTCTGGAAAATATTCATTCATGATTTCCTCTAGATTTGTTTCATCAAAATGAACATTCACATCGTCTGTCTTGATTACAACATCAAGTCGGTTCTCATGAATTGCAAGCCAAAAATTATTGAGAACTGATTTCACCATTTCTCTACCGCTATTCGGGTCATTTCTCATTCCCAGAATAAAGACATCCGTGCCACGCTCCTTTCTTCTGAACATCACACCGATATCATTAACATCGGTGATTGGTCCACTCTCTTCAATCTTGAAGACACCGTCTTTTCCTTTGATCTCATCTCCGATTTTGTGAGAAGCCAATCTTGTCCTTCCTTGAAAAAAAACTTGATCTCCTTCGATCATAGTAGAGACCAAAATGGTTCTTAATTCACTCGGTACATAATAGGCTCCTTTCCCGAAACCGAATGATCCGCCTGAACCTGATGATTTGGAACTTATGCCCTCTCCCATAAAGGAGGTAAATGGACATTGATAATTATAAGGATCATAATGCATTCCCTTAGTGTTATAATCGCCCACCTTTAGGATTTTAATGGAATTATTTTCATTAAGGTATTTCAGCATACCTGTATAAAGATCCCTAGCTTGCTTGTTATCCTTGTGGAATTCCAAGCAACTTTCAATATGCTCTCGCAGAGAGAATAACTCGGGATGTTCGGCCTGATTTATTGAAATAATTTCAAATCTTACCTCAACAGGCTTAGAATGGTCTAAACAAACATCCAAGCTATTTTGAATTGATTCACGCACCAGGGAATAATATGGGTTTGCGCGAAATGTTTCGTGAATGGGGTCATTAGCCCCACTAAAAGTATTTTTTGTAGTTTCAAAAAACCATTTAATTTTTTCAGCCATATAAAACTTCGTTCACTTATTTGAATTTGAATTTTCTCTGCTCGTTTCTAACGAATTCACTCTCAAATTTGGATTGAGTGTCTTTCAAAGCTCTACGGATTTCATCAAACATGTAATCCACATCGTCCTTTGTAAATTCATAATTGTTCCTATTGGAGCAATTCCCAAGCAGACGTAAACCATCCAGAATCTTTTCGACTCTGTTTTCCGCCACTTTTTCGAATCTTTTTCGCTTATCGGATTTCATACAATTTTTATATTTTTTGTAAATTAAATAATTATATTACATAAAAGCAAAATATGTAATACAAAAAAATAATGTATTTAAAAATATCTATATAATATATCCATTTAACCTAATAATAAACAAAAAAACCATTTTTGGGAATTATAATGTCAATTTGTGATTAATGGGAAGCTATTTATTTCCCTTTTGAGGGGGAAGTTCTTTTTGATTAAGAAGAGAGAATTTAGAAGGATGATATAAGCTCTGCCAAAGATTGGCTATTTCAAAGTTGTTTTGAAAACTTCAACTTTAAATAGTCACTATGAAGAAGGCGAGAATGAAATAAATGCGGACCGTCAAGGCGATTTTTTTCTTGAAGAGGCTGACCGAATACTAAAAGAAGTCTGCTGTTGTAAAATGGACGTCAGAACTTTCACTTTTTACAAGTTGAAACAACATTTTATTGGAATTTAAGCTATTAAAATCAATATGTTTATGGAATGGGATTAAGTGATTTTCGTTCCCAATGGAGAATTTCTTAGTAATCAACGACAATAGAATGATTTCGGTACATTTTGGGCAGATAACGAGTCTAACCAGGTTATCAAACAGTAGTTCTGGAATCTTTGTCTTATCTCAAAAATCTAATTTGCAAATTCAATTTAAAGAAATTGGCATTTCCTTCAGAGTAAATAGTTCCAAATTCATGTCGTGTACTACTCGCAGTTTCCAGCTTTGTATTGTTAAGTAGATAATCTTCAAACTCGTTTCTGTTGTAAATGTGGTAACAAAGAACTTCCCCATCTTCCTTTACTACTAGATACCCGCCTGTTGCGTCCAGTTCTCCAGTCCAAACTTTTGAGGGCATCATACCAAGCGCAATATCCGTGAGGAACCGCTTCACTTTATACTTATAAAAAGGGTGATTCAGATTTTGATCATATCCTATTGGGTTTCTTTTCGTCAGTTCATCAACCAGGTCTCTCATTTTGGAATAACCGGATGTAAAGAAAAGATACACGATTTCAGCTAAAATCATTGGTAAAGCACTATCGATTAGCGTAAGGTTATTGCCAAAAATCGGGCTTTCTGTTTTCACAAATTTCAAAGCGCCAGACCTAGCCTCAATTTCTTCGATTCTATCCTTTATTTTGCTGGAGGAGTCTATCGCATTGATTACTGCGATTTCGCTATAAGTAAGATTTAGGTTTTCTATTTTGAATACAAAATTTGTGGTTCTTCCAGCATTCAAAAGCGTAGAGGCGTTTCCCAATTGGGACTTGATACTGAACCCAAGTTCAGGAGTAGTACCCGTCCTCAAATCATGAATCACTACCTTGATGTCAGTTTTTGCAGATGATTTTGCCTTTAATGAAACACAATTGAATGACTTCATGAAGGTTTCTGTCTCTTGGATTTGAAACGACGAACTTGAATTCCTTTTGATTGCCGTCAAAAGGCGTTTAGCCTGACTTTGGAATTCGTCAATTGGGATTCGATATTCCTCGCCGTTTCCAGTAACGAAAACCAAGTCATCGAGAACGCCATATTCGAAAGTGCCGTTACTTTGGTCCCTGATAATTTTGATAATTGGGAACAAAAGATTTTCAATCCTTTTCAAATCGCTGTCACCCGCTACTAATGAACGGTCGCTTACAATCTTAAAAAGCGTATAAATTTCACTCCATTCGCCTTTGTTTCCAGTGAGCATAGCTGTAATCTATTTTGGAATTCGATCTATAAGAATTTTTATGTGTTCGGGAGTCAAGAGATATATAGATCCGAAAGATTTTAATGTCGAAAATTCGACATTGAACTCAATTTCATTCACTTCTGTATAATCATGCCTAGTCCTCTTTCTTGCTTTGTAGTATGTCCCACGTGCGGAATCAATAAATAATGAAACAAAATAGTCTTTTTGACTATATCTTACTTTTATATCTAGGCCGTTATAAAAATCCTTATGCATAGAGTACTCCACTTCTTCGAAAAGCCCAGATTCCTCCAAAAGATAAAGAAAGTGCAAATCTCTTAAAAGCGACGGATAAGTTCGCTTCATTCGATAGATTACTGGATCTAAATCATATGTTTCTCCATCAATTACCACCTTTCCATTTAACGATCCGCCAATCAATTCAAGGTAGTAATCACAAAATTCCTTTTCGGTTGGAATTCTTAGACTTTTGAAAAACAAGTAATAAAATGACTGAATGAAAGGGGGAAGAGGGGCATTTTCAACCTGTGGTGTCTTTGGATTTCTTTCTCCTGAAAATTGAAGTTTACTAATTTGATCCTCCAGCTCCCTTGTTGAAATATTTGCCTCCCTGCTAACAGAAATGGTTTTTCGTGAGATTTTGACGTCAATGATTTTTTTCAGAAACATCCCAAAACTTTTAATAGCTGTTCTGCTGTGGCCCTAATTGCGGGTACCGCAACTGAATTCCCAAATTGCTTATATGCTGAAGCATCGGAAACTACATCAATGATATAATTGTCGGGGAAGCCTTGCAATCTTGCCCATTCCCTTGGAGTCATTTTTCTAATTCCGAGCCGGTTCACTTCTCCTTTGATATGGGTGATTGGAGTGAAATCCTCCAATCGATCATCATAGACAAGGTTTCTTTCACGTCCCATTCCCCCACAAACTACGGCGTTTGCAATACCATCATCACGGATCACTTCATATCCAAACCCATTGCCTTTCGATAGATGTCTGTTTTTATGTTCCTCCAGTGTCTTCAAATATTGGGTAGAGAGATAATACTTGACCGATACTGGTTTTTTCTCTTTGACATCTTCAAATGCGACAACCTCTTCAAGTGGTTCAGGATACTCGAAAGCATTTATTCCTAGATCACCTCTAAAGCCAACTATAAAAATCCTTTCCCGATTTTGTGGTACTCCAAAATCTTTCGCGTTCATGATTTTTGGTTCTGGGACAAAATACCCCAAGTCTTCCCTTAGTACATTTAAAATCGTAGCTAGGGTCCGTCCACCGTCGTGGTTGACTAGACCTTTTACATTTTCAAGAAAGAACGCTTTTGGGCGTTTTCTCCTGATAATTTCGGCAACATCAAAAAATAGGGTCCCCCGTGTATCCTCAAAACCGCCCCGTCGTCCTGCAATGGAGAATGCCTGACATGGAAAACCAGCGCAAAGAACATCAAAGCCATCTGGTATAAAACTCTTTGTTTCTTCTTTTGTAATATCACCAAACGGGATTTCCCCAAAATTTGCGAAGTAAGTCTTTTTAGCTTGTTCGTCCCATTCACTGGTGAAAACACATTTTCCACCAAGCTGCTGAAAAGCGAGCCTGAATCCACCGATTCCCGCAAAGAGGTCAATAAACTTGAATTTTGGATTTGGATTTTCAGGAAATGGTATCTTTTCCTTATGCTCAAAAAGTGAATACTGAATAGCCTCAAGTGCATCGTTCCAGGTTATCTCAGACGAGTCCTTTTCCTCCAATAAAGTCTTGTAGAATTTTATGGCACTATTCTCGAAAACCTTTGCTTCGGGGTCATCAATCACATTTAGGTAATGGGTAAATGCAGCCTTTTCCACATCTTCTTCAACCAATTTGATTTTGAACTTCTTTCCAAAAAATTCTTCAATAGAAATTCGTTCCTTCAATTCTAAGTTGTTTTCCATAGCCCAATCCTGATTTTAGCGCAATCTATTAAAGATATCAAAAGTATCCACTCGCTGTTTTTTGAAAACCAAATAAATTCAAGAAAAGACAGTTTTGGACTTGCCGACGAGACAAAGGTTGTCACACTTTCTCCACCACCCTCACCGCTACCCCCTCGGTCAAAGGATAGCTGCCTTGGACCAAGGATTGGAAATACCGCGTACCGAGGACGAGTAGCAGGGGTGTTTCGGCCGGGACAGTGGGAATGGGGATCGCAAGTTGGCCCATCTCGCTGAGGGGTTTGTCCAAGGGCAGCGGCTCGGAAAAATGCCACTCGGGCCAGGAATCGGCTTTTTCTTCCAAGGCGACAAGGCCTCCGACCACCTGCACATACTGTGCCCCCGCCACGCGCTTGACCGTACCCAGACCAGCGAAGTCAAGTTGCACCTCATCCCCAGCGGATACCTTGGGAAGGCCGCGCAGCTGTCCGGTGACATGGTAATCGTCCCCAAACTCAAAATCCCGCAGCAGTTCAAGGTTCCCACTCAGGACTTTCCGTTCGCCCTTGCCGTGGATGGGGTCCGCCAGCAGTACCTGACGGAATTTGGCAGTGAGCCGCCCATTCAGCGACTGACTGCGTATCGGGTACAGGATGGGCCATACCGCCCGCCTTAGCTTCCCAGCATACCGCGAAGCCTCGCCAAACTCCGCCGATGCCCGACGGGAGTTTTCAAACGCTTTCGAATGCTTCACCTGCTGCCGCGAAGGACCGCCCTTTTGTCGGGCCAACATGCCGTCTTTGGTCTTGTAGATAGTAAGATTCCCCACCGTCCCCACAAATAGCGGTATTCCAATCACCTTTGCCATAACCTTGCTCTATTCTAAATCTATGCTTGTCCTAATGATGTCTCTATACCCAGTTAGTGGTATTCCGTGTATCAGCTAAGGATATTCCGTGTATCACCTAACCATATTCCGTGTATACGGAAGGGGTGACCTATTACTAAGGCGTACCATAAGGGGTACCTAGCGGCATTTGACTCGGCACCAACAGGGTGATGACGATAAATATAGTGAATTGATAACTAATTCCAAATTATTCAGGCAGAGTTTTTTGGATTGCGGCGGTTTGTGCAGGCAATTCCCCAACGTCCGCCTGCGGTCAAAAATTGATGGCTTCGAACAGGCGGTGATGGGAAAACAGCCTCAGCAAGCCAATTTGGGGCATAACGTTCTTGGCACCGCTTTGGAATAAGGAACGATGTAACCAACGCTTTTTCGACATTGCCATGAAAACCATCAAGTTTGTACTCGCAGCCTACCTTTTGACCATGCCCCTGATGACCTGGGGATTCGAAGCCTTTGACAAATTCCAAGACCCTTACTTGGCCAAGGAGTTTGCCGGCAAGGGCGTCCAGCAACTCGATATCCAATCCGCTGGCTCCAGCATGAATGTCTCTGCTTGGGAGCAGGATAAAGTCTATGTGGAGGTCTTTGTCCGCCAAAACGGCAAGACAGTTGACCATATGGACGCAACCATTCAGGAAAAGCTCGCCGATTACGAAGTCGATGCGGTCCAAAACGGCGCGACCGTCTACGTCTCCATCAAGTCCAGGAAATCCAACATGGGCAACTGGAAAAACAACCTCCAGTTTGACCTGCAGGTCAAGGTTCCCAAAAACATGTCTACCAGCTTCCAAAGCAGCGGAGGCTCCATCGCCTTGTCCGGAGTGTCGGGCGAACATACCCTCCGAAGCAGCGGCGGCAGTATCAAAATCAGCGACTGCGGCGGTAGCATGACGGCCAAAAGCTCGGGGGGAAGTTTCTCCGCCAGCAATTTTCAGGGAGATTTGACCTTGGACAGCTCCGGTGGGTCCGTAAAGGTGGAGCAAATTTCCGGCAGCCTGCAGGTAAACTCCTCGGGTGGCAGCATCACGCTAACCGAGGTGTCTGGAAAGTTGGTGGCCAATTCAAGTGGGGGGAGTATCAAGGCATCCTTGTTGGCGCTCTCCGATGAGGTTTCGATGAAGGCAAGCGGGGGTAGTATCTCCGTTTCCCTACCAGCAGGCCAAGGCATGCAATTGGAAGTCAAAGGGGGCAGCGTCTCCTCTCAGCTTGCAAATTTTGAGGGAGTCCGTACTGACGGTTCCATTCGTGGCACGGTCAAGGGAGGCGGCGTGCCCGTAACCTTGGAGACTTCCGGCGGATCGATCAAGATAGAGAGTAGATAAGAATTTTAGCGTTTGCACCGCTCGCAAAGAAAAATAAGGGGCAAAGGGTGCTGATGGACTGATGCACGTCAAGTCGCCAAGACGCGAATATCGCCAAGATATCCCTGCCAACTTCTACAGCCAACTGCCATTGCGTGGTTTTAAAATTTGGCATTTACGGAGAGGAGATTAGCCTGCGTCCCGTCATGCTGAACCGTAGCCTGCGGATCCCGACAGCCGTACGGGAGAAGCATCTCCTAAATTGAGGAGACCCTTCGTTCCTCAGGGTGACGAATCACCAGTATATCAATGGTAGAAAAAATAGCCACGGATGCACGAATAAATGTCACCTTGAATGCTTGCCAACTGCTACTGCCAACTGATCGCTGACCCTTTGCGTTCTCTGCCCCTTTGCTGTCTTTGCGAGAAAACTATTGCACGCCAAGTCGCCAAGACGCGAATAATGCCAAGATCTCCCTGCCAACTGCCATTGCGTGGTTTTAAAATTTGGCATTTACGGAGAGGAGATTAGCCTGCGTCCCGTCATGCTGAACCGTAGCCTGCGGATCCCGACAGCCGTACGGGAGAAGCATCTCCTAAATTGAGGAGACCCTTCGTTCCTCAGGGTGACGAATCACCAGTATATCAATGGTAGAAAAAATAGCCACGGATGCACGAATAAATGTCACCTTGAATGCTTGCCAACTGCTACTGCCAACTGATCGCTGACCCTTTGCGTTCTTCGCTCCTTCGCTGTCTTTGCGAGAGAAAAATGATGCACGCGAATGCCGCCAAGCGTTATTTGCCAACTGCTACTTCCAACTGATCGCTGACCCTTTGCGTTCTTTCCGCCTTTGCTGTCTTTGCGAGAAAAAATGTGGGATCTAAGGGATTCGTCCCGATAGCCATCGTGGACCATGATCTCTGCTCTGTCAAAGCAGTAAGAAAGTGGGATCTAAGGGATTCGAACCCATGACCTCTGCTCTGTCAAAGCAGCGCTCTAAACCAACTGAGCTAAGATCCCAATAAAGAAATAAACCCGCAGCGCCCTAAACCTCCCGATAGCTATCGTGGATGAGCTAAGATCCCAATAAAGAAAGAAACCCACAGCGCTCTAAACCTCCCGATAGCTATCGTGGATGAGCTAAGATCCCAATGACTGTTTCCGAATGGGAGTCCAAATATAGAAACCTGTTTTGTTTGCACAAAGGCTTTTTTCAATCCAGGGAATAATTTACCCTAGTCAAAATACTCCTTCCCAAGGTAACCTCATCGGTATACTCCAATTCGCCTCCGACAGGAATCCCACGGGCAATCGTGCTGACCTTGATGCCGGTTTCTTTGAGACGACGGGTGATAAAAAACGCAGTCGTATCGCCTTCCATGGTGGCAGGCAAGGCCAATATCACTTCCTGGACCGCTTCTCCGCTTGATTGGGATTCAAACACCCTTTTGATCAGGGACTCTATCTTGAGATCATCTGGACCAACGCCCTGTATCGGGGAAATCACCCCGCCAAGGATATGGTAAAGGCCTTGAAATTGTCCCGTATTTTCGATTGCCATCACATCCGGGAGGTCTTCCACGACACAAATGATCGACTTGTCACGTCGGTGGCTTTTACAGATATCGCAGATTTCCCCTTCGGCCACATTGTGGCACACCTGGCAATACCTGACCTTGGTCCGCAAAGCGATCAGTGAATCGGCCAACTCAATAGTCGTGTTTTCCTTCTGCTTCAGCAAGTGCAGGACAAGCCGCAGTGCAGTCTTCTTCCCTATACCGGGCAGACGGCTGATTTCATTCACGGCATTTTCGATAAGCTTGGAGGGGAAATTCACTGAGGATAGTCTTTAGATAATCGCAGCCTGAATGCCCGCATCCAGAATAGCCTGGCACATGGGTTTCAATTTGGTCTTGCTGCCTTTTTTCACGGTACACTTGCCTTTGTAGTGGATGATCAATGTGCACTGTTCTGCCTGCTCGGGAGTATGTTGGCAGACCCTGACCAATACCTTGGCGACATGCTCAAAGGTATTGATGTCGTCATTGAATACCACCAACTCGCACTCATCCGTATCGATAAGCTCTTCGAGCAACAACTCGACTTCCTCTAGCATTGGATAGGTTTCAACAGATTGGCTCATTTTGCAAAGTTAATTATTATGGACAATTTAGCGCAATCGACTCCCCGCCCAAAATGGACTCCACAACGGTTTTGATTGTCATTGGCGTGTATTTCGCCATGCTTTTTCTGATTTCGATCCTCACTTCGCGCAATATCTCGAAGGATACCTTCTTTACCGGTGATCGTCAGTCCCCTTGGTTTTTGGTGGCCTTCGGAATGATTGGTGCCTCACTTTCCGGCGTCACATTCATTTCCGTACCCGGGGAAGTCGGCAACACAAGTTTTCACTATTTCCAAATAGTCATCGGCTATACACTCGGCTACTTTGTGATTGCCAAGGTGCTGCTGCCATTGTATTACCGCCTCAACCTGGTCTCGATCTATTCCTATTTGGAAGATAGGTTCGGGTTTTGGTCCTACAAGACGGGTGCTTTTTTCTTCATCCTTTCCCGGACTTTGGGCTCCTCCATCCGGGTATTCCTCGTGGCAGGGGTACTTCAATTGATTCTATTTGACAACTTCGGAATCCCCTTCTGGGTTTCGGTCCTGATCACGGTTTCTTTGATTTGGCTGTATACGCATCGCGGTGGCATCAAGACGGTGGTGTGGACAGATACCCTGCAGACCCTTTTCATGCTCTTGGCGGTAGTCATCAGTATCTATTTGATTGGAAAGGAAATCGGAATTTCCAGCTTTGGCGGGTTTTTGGAGGCTGTTGTATCCGACCCCAGGTCAGAGGTTTTCAACTGGGATTGGCGCTCAAGTACCAACTTCTTCAAGCAGTTTGCATCGGGTGCGTTCATAACGATTGTCATGACCGGTCTCGACCAAGACATGATGCAAAAGAACCTGACTTGCCGCAATATCGGCGATGCACAGAAAAATATGTTTTGGTTTACCGTCATACTGGTGATCGTCAACCTGCTTTTCCTATCGCTTGGCGTACTCTTGTACCAATACGCCGAAGTAAAAGGTATTCCGATCCCCTCTAAGACGGATGATCTGTATCCGATGCTTGCCACCCAGTATTTTTCTGCTTTTGTGGGAATCGTATTTGTCCTGGGCATCATTGCGGCCGCCTATTCCAGTGCGGATTCCACCTTGACAGCCCTGACGACCTCGTTTTGTTTTGATTTTCTCGAGATAGAGAAAAGGTATCCAAAGGAAAAACAGGTTGCCGTGCGCAAGCGGGTGCATATCGGATTTACGGCGCTGATGTTTTTTGCCATCCTATTTTTCCGCTGGATCAATGACCAAAGCGTCATCAACGCGGTATTTGTGATTGCGGGCTATACGTATGGGCCGTTATTGGGTTTGTATGCCTTTGGCTTGTTTACCAAAATGCAGGTGAAGGACAAATGGGTTCCCTACTTGGCGGTTGCTGCACCCCTGATCGCCTACATCATTTCAAAAAACTCCCAAGAATGGCTTTGGGGATACAAATTTGGCTTTGAGGTCCTTATTCTAAATGGCCTTTTGATGTTCTTTGGACTCTATCTCGCGAGAAAGCGATAGCCTACTTTTTCCGGTCGAATTTTCCTCCTCCCTGATCAAATCTCCTGCTTCGCAATCAGGTCATTGATTTTCTTGAGGCGCTGGATATGGCTGTCCAACTTGTCGCTTGTGCCGTCCAAATCCACCAACACCGAAACCATGCCGCTTGGTTTTTTGCCGTTTTCGCCGTTGTGGTGGTTGACCGATGGACTGACGGAGATCAATTCCTGCACATCCACTTCATACAGATCCGCCAACTTGATCGCATCTTCCATCTTGAGGTTGGAGCGGCCCTGCTCGTAGCGGGAATAAGCCGTATAGTCCTTTTTGCCCAAAAATTCGGCGATGTACTCTTGGGTATAACCTCTTAGCACCCGGTGCTTGCGCAGGTTTTCGGCAATATGGCTTTTGAGCGCGTAATCCATAATCAGACTGTTTTTTACGGATTCTTACAAAAAGCATACACTTTTTAAACAATCGGGCCAAAAAGTGTTGAAAAAATCAGGTTTTTATGACCAGGGGCCAAAAAAGGAGGTTTTTTTCAGTCTAACGTCAAAGTATTGGGATCCCAAAAAACCTTTTCAAAATCGAGAATCTTGTCGTTTTCCACTTTCACACCCTCGGCTTCCAAGCTTTCCTGCATTTGGGTGGGAGTAGCAAAATGATGCTTGCCCGTCAAAACGCCCACACGGTTGACGACCCTGTGTGCCGGGACATCCAAATGGGCATGGGCTGCGTTCATCGCGTAGCCCACCATCCTTGCCCCGCTCTTGATACCAAGATAGTTGGCGATGGCGCCGTATGATGTCACGCGCCCCCGGGGAATCAGGCGTACAACTTGGTACACCAAATCGAAGTAGTTTTCCTTAGTACCCGCCATGACTCAGTTTCAATAAAAATTCCTGAAGCTGGCTTTCAACGGATGGATCCTGGTCCATGGGTACTTCCAGGGTGACTTTGATCTTGCTGAAGTCCTTCTGTATTTCCATCAGCTTGGGTTTGATCGTCAATATCTTCCCATCTTTGATCGCCTGTTCAAACCTTTTTTCAAGTAATTCCTGCAGCCGCTCCACTTCCAGTTTTTTGTCATGGGTTATGTCCATGACAAACTCTATGTTTTTGTGGTCGAGTTGGCCCAAATTGGTCACTTGGGTGTTGAGGATAAGGTTGTTGGGTACAATGTGACGCTGTCCGTCGTCTTTCTTGATCACAACGTTAAGTAAAGTGATATCATCGATGATGCCGGTTTGATCGCCGATTTTGATCGTGTCTCCCAGGGAAAACTGGTCGGTAAACATCAGTATCAACCCATTGATGACGTTTGTAAAGTAGTCCTTCGTCAGGATCGCTATCGCCGCCGCGACGATGGTCAGCCCGGTCAGGAACTCCAACGGCTGGATGTCGAAGGCCAGCATGATGGAGATCAAAATGATGACGGAATTCAGTATATTGGAAATCCAGGCGATTCCTAGCAGGAAATTGCCGTGGGTCCGTTCGTCCTTTGCCTTGCGCATGTAGAACCTGACGACGGAAATCCTCGCCAAGGAAATCAGGATATTGCCGCCAAGCAGAAACAGGATAGCGCCGTGGAGGCTGCTGATTCCGGTAAATTTGTCCAAAAGCTCCTGATAGGCGGGGATTGACCTGGCAGCAACCAACAGTGTCAGGTAAAGAATCAGCTTGATAACGAAGTTGCGTTTTTTCCTGGATTCAATCAGTTGAAAAGGTGAACTCGAAATCTGCATCGGAAATTTGAAAATGACTTTGGACTAGGAATGTTAATTTTGGGTAAAAATAAGTGAAATATGGAAAGGAACATCATCATCACAGGGGGTGCAGGTAATCTTGGGAAGGCCGTGGTGCAAAAATTCAAACGTGAAGGTTACAAAGTGATAGCGACGGTACTTCCGGAATCGGAGGATATCGTGGAAGATGCCGACGATACCTACGCGGTAGATGTAAGCGATGAAAGCTCGGTGAGGGATTTTGCCGCCGAATACAATTCCCAATATGGGGAACTCGACGCCGTTGCCTTGTTGGTGGGCGGTTTTGCAATGGGAAAGATCGAGGAAACATCCCAAGCTGACATTGAGAAAATGATCCGCCTCAATTTTTTCTCTGCTTACAATATGGTACGGTTTTTTCTACCCTTGATGAAAAAGGCAGATGCAGGGACATTTCTGTTGGTAGGGGCAAGGCCTGCTTTGGAACCCGCTGCGGGGAAATCCTCAGTGGCCTATTCCTTGAGCAAAGGCCTGGTGATAGAGCTCGCCTCTTTGATAGCGGAAGAAACCAAAGAGAGCAAAATCCGTGTACATGTCTTTGTTCCGAGTATCATCGACACCGAACCCAACAGAAAGGCCATGCCGGATGCGGATTTCAGCAGATGGGTCAGCCCTGCGGAAATTGCGGAAACCATGCACTTTGCGACCAACAATCCTGCGATCAGAAACACAACCTTTAAACTATACGGAGGCGTTTAACCCCAACTAAAAATGAAGACAAAAACCAATCTACTTGCAATCATTCTCTTCCTGATGTCAGGCGTATTCGCTTTGGCACAAACCCAGAAAGACACACGGAACCTTGGCAATTTTGACGCGGTAAAAGTATCCAACTCCATCAAGGTCGAATTGGTCAAAGGGGAAGAAAACAAGGCCGAAGTCAGTGCCTCGGGCATTGATGTCGGCAACGTCGAGACCTCGATCGTGGGTGGGACCTTGGAAGTAAGACTTGCCCGCGGCAACTTCAAGAACTTCAACGTGAGGGTCGTGGTAACTTACAAGGATATCCAAGGAATCGAGTCCCACACTTCTTCTCATGTAGTGGCGAAAAGCAAAATCGTAGCCGAATCAGCGTATCTATTTGCCGCTACGAGTGGGTTTATTGATGCAGAGATCGAAGCAACAGAACTCAGCGTCGAAGCCGCAACCAGCTCAAAAATCATGGTTCGTGGCAGCGTCGACCAAGTCGAGGCAAAATCATTTACCAGTGCGGAAATCGACGGTACACGCTTGGAGGTAAGTGATGCGACCGTTCAAGCCAATACTGCGGCTACGATCCGACTGCACGTGACCGATGCCATCACCGGTTCGGCGGCCACTGCAGCGAAAATCTTCTATGGCGGAGATCCAGGTACCATAGATGTCAAGACCGGAACGGGAGGTACCGTACAAAAGAAATGAGATACCTGAAGACAATCCTCCCAGCATTCTTTTTGGTTTCGCTGGCAGCGCCTGCCTACGCCCAGGAAGAGAAGGAAGTCGAGAAAGTCATTGCTTCGCTGTTTGAGGGGATGAAGACCAAAAACACGGAGCTACTCCAAGCTGCATTCCATCCGGAAGCCAGCATGCAGACAGTTATCGCGGGAGAAGAGGGGGCAAAGCTGGGATCAAATTCTGTCCAGGATTTCGTCAACCGTATTTCAAATACACCCGCAACCACCCAATTGGATGAGCGGATTTTGGAATATCAGGTCAAAATCGACGGGGACATGGCGGCAGCTTGGACGCCGTACAGGTTTTACGTCAACGATAACTTCAGCCATTGCGGCGTCAATTCTTTCCAATTGATCAAGACCGCTGAAGGCTGGAAGATCACTTACATCATCGATACCCGACGTAAACAAGGCTGTGATTAGGGTCTTGTCAATAAAAACATAATAAAAAAGGAGGCCGAAACCTCCTTTTTTTTTATTGCTGAATGCTGGCCAGAAATGAATTCTAGCGAAGTGAATATTTCACATAATCATTACTCTTTGATCTCGATCACCTTGAATTCGGTCCTTCTGTTGACCTGGTGCTCTTCCTCAGTCTGGGCATTTTGTATGATCAACTGGCGTTCGCCATAGCCCTTGGCCACGAGCCTGCTGGCATCTATACCTTGTGACACAATATAGGCGACTGCTGATTCTGCCCTTCTTTGGGAAAGGTTATCGTTATATGCATCGCTCGAGCGTGAATCTGTATGTGAAGAAAGCTCAATGCGGATACTAGGGTTGTCCTTCAGGATTTTGACCAATTTGTCCAACTCAATAGCCGCATCCGGACGGATATCCGCTTTGTCGAGGTCGTAATAGATATTGTCAAGAACGATTGCTTTTTCCAAGATCAACTTGTCCAGCACAATCGTGGTATCCAGCATGACGTTGGTGACGTCCTGAACGAGGTCTTCTACCCGAGGTGTCTTGCCCAAAGTAGAATAGGTGATGCTCTTGGAAAAATATCCGCTCTTGGATGCGATGATCGAGAAGTTCTCATTGGGTGCCAAAGTGAATCGAAGGCGGCCATTTTGGTTGGAGAAATCACCCCCAATGTTCTTGTTGCTGGAGTCATACAACACCACCCTGGTTTGTGGCAAAACCGCTTCTGTCCCGTCTTCCTTTCCTTCCTTGGTAGTCACGTTGAGAAATACGTTGACGATCTTGGGCTTGGGGGATTTGTCTTCAAAGAAGTAGATATCGTCATCGCCCAAGCCCCCCTCACGATTGGAGGATAGGAAGCCTTCAATAGGGTATTTGGTGAAGAAAATTCCAAAATCATCTGCCACGGTATTGATGTTGGGGCCCAGGTTTTTCACTTCCCAGCCTTTGTCCGTGCGCTCCGCGACAAAAAGGTCCATTTTTCCGAATCCGGGATGCCCATCAGACGCGAAAAACAATTTGCCATCGGGTGCCACGTAGGGAAAATGCTCATTGCCAGGTGTATTGATTTGTGCACCCATGTTCACCGCATTGCCGAAATCTCCATTGGCCAACTTAGTAGCCCGGTACAAGTCCAATCCGCCCTGACCATCCGGCCTGATGGAGGCAAAGTAAAGTTCATTGCCATCGGGACTGAAAGCAGCTGTCTGATTGGCATAAAACTCATCTTCGTTGATAGGCATCCAAATCGGCATCGTGAATCCTCCGCCTCTGAAGTAGGAGGCAAATAAGTGTGTATCCGGCAAATCTTTTTTGCTTCCTGAATTGGCCCTGGAATAAATCATCGTATTCCCGTCAGGACTGAGCACCAAGGAGCCCTGGTTAAGGTTTTCCTCATTGCGGAACTCCGGCAGCGGCTGAATGCTTTGTACATCGACCTTGATACCATCGGCTTTGGTTCGGAATAGCTTCATGACCGGAGTGCCAGTTGCATTGTATATCGTGCTTGATTGTCTATTGCTGGTAAAATACAAATAGCCTTTGTGAACGACTGGAGAATATTCTGCAAGTGGCGTGTTGAGTAGTTTGTAGTTTTCTACCTGCATGTAAGGATAATAATCGGTGATTTCGGTGACTTTTTGCATCCCTGCTATTTCCCTTTCCGCCAGTCTGATGTAGCCATCATCCAATGTCAACCCTTTGGCTTTGGTGAATGATTCCTTGGCAGCTGCGTATTCACCTTGACTTTTTTGGGCTTGGCCCAACTTATAGTAGGTATCAAACGTCTCTTCTAATGATGCAGCCTTTTTATAATAATCTAATGATTTTTCAATCCTGTTGCTCAGGCGATAGCTCTCAGCCACATACAAATTAGCCTGCTTATTGTCTGGGTCTTTCTCCAACACCTTGGAAAATGTACCGATAGCAACTTGATATTCGCCCGATTGGAACTGTCCCTGCCCCTTCTGTATCAGACTCGTACAGCCGGCGAGCCAAACGGAAAAGGCAAGCAACAATATCGAAATTCGCTTCATGGTCTACAGAAATCTGAACTTTAAATATAGAACATTAATCAAATTAATTCTGAAAGAATTTCCCAAGCCAGGAATCCTTCGCCTTGGTAATCCAGACGGAGTCCAAATCTGATTTCCTTGCTACGGCTGGATTGAGTACCAAGGATTCCGATTGGATTGCCCCCGCGGCTACCCGAGACTTTATACCTGAAAACGGCAACACCTCAAGTTGGTTGTCGGATTTGAAAAATGAAACCTTCCCTTGGTCGAGCAGATTTAAATGCAGGGTTTGTTCCAAGTCCCTGAGCGTCCGCACGGAGGAGTCGATCGAGCAGCCACTTGCGCCGAGTTGGCTTTCGTCTACTGCCAAGATGAGTATCTGACCAAACCGTATGTCAAAAGAGGTCGGCATTCCTGCGCCATGCGTATTCCACTGTCCGCAGAAACGCTCCAAGGTCCGCTTGACCGTCGTCAACTCATCTTCGTTCAACTTCCGGTCTGCTTGATAAACCCACACGCGGGCATGCGCAGGCATCTGATCAAATGGAATGTACATATTAATTGCTTTTGTCTATCTTCCAAATATCCGAATTGGGCGAAAGGTTCCGAATGGATAACGGAAAATATGCGGAAGTGTATGTAGGAATGTGTGAAAATCTGTTCCAAAAACGGAAAATGTCTCCCAGCATATGGCCAGAAGACATTTTCACCAGCATTGGGTTTACATTCAAATTCCCATATCCTTGGCCAGCAATTCGGCCAAATCCAGGACTTGGACTTCGGATTCTTTTTCTTTGTTTTTCACACCATCCGTCATCATCGTGAGACAGAAAGGACAGCCGACGGCGATGGCTGAGGCACCAGTGGCCAATGCTTCCTCGGTGCGCTCGATGTTGATGTCTTTTTTGCCATGCTCGGGTTCCTTGAACATCTGCGCACCTCCTGCACCGCAGCAGAGGCCTTTGGTTTTGCAGCGCTTCATCTCTACCAACTCCACATCGAGGGCTTTGATGACCTCGCGTGGTGCCTCATAGACGTCGTTGGCGCGGCCCAGGTAGCAGGAATCGTGGAAGGTGATCCTTTTACCTTTGAACCCGCCGCCGCCTTTGAGCACGATCTTGCCTTCGTTGATCAGCTGCTGGAGAAACTGTGAATGGTGGATGACCTCATAGTTGCCGCCTAACTGCGGGTATTCGTTTTTGATCGTATTGAAGCAATGGGGGCAGGCGGTGACGATCTTTTTGACCTCATACCCATTGAGTACCTGGATGTTGTTGATGGCCATCATTTGGAACAAAAACTCATTCCCGGCCCTTCTGGCAGGATCGCCCGTGCAGGACTCTTCAGGTCCGAGGACAGCAAACTTGACGCCGACTTTGTTCAATATCTTGGTAAAAGCGACCGTGACGGCCTTGTACCGTTCGTCAAAAGAACCGGCACAACCAACCCAAAACAATACTTCAGGGCTCTCTCCTTGGGAGAGCATTTCGGCCATGGTAGGGACTGTGTATGTTGACATGTTTGGAGATTTGAGATGGGAGATTTGAGATTTGGGACGGGACGCGAGAGAAATAGCAAAGAACCAAGATATGATAGGCTAGCATGGGCTGTGGTATTCTTGCATCTTGATTCTTTTGTCTTGCGTCTATTTAATTTCTTCATTCTTAACCTTTTCTGCCCAGTTGAAGCGATCCGAAGGGGAAAATTTCCAAGGCGAGAAAGACGTTTCGATATTTTGAAACATGGCATTCCACTGTGCCGGGGTGCCCGATTCCTCCATGGCCACATACCTGCGGAGTTGGAGGATGATGGAAAGCGGGTCGATATTGACCGGGCAGGCTTCAACGCAGGCATTGCAGGAAGTGCAGGCGTTGATCTCTTCCTTGCTGATATAATCGCCCAAAAGCGATTTGCCATCTTCCAAGCCTTTACCTCCAGTATCCAGACTTTTGCCCACTTCCTCGGCACGGTCGCGGACATCCATCATGATTTTTCGGGGGGAAAGTTTCTTGCCCGTCAGGTTGGCAGGACATTCCGAAGTACATCTTCCACACTCGGTGCAGCTGTAGGCATTGAGGATATTGACCCAGGTGAGGTCATTGATGTCCTTGGCACCAAACCTCCCGACTTCGGCAGGTGCCTCGCTGCCGCCATCCGTTGCCAAACCCAACATGAGGTTGACCTCCTTGGTGACGGCAGGCATGTTTTCGATTTCACCTTTGGGCTTCAGGTTGGAATACCAGGTGTTGGGGAACGCGAGGAAAATATGCAAGTGCTTGGAATAGGTCACATAGACCGCGAAGGCGAGAATCCCCACAATATGGAACCACCAGGCGAAACGTTCGATAGCCACCAAAGCCCCGTCGCCCATTCCTTGGAATATTGGCTGAATCAATCCGCTGAAGAAAAGCCCATCCAACAAAACATACTGCGGATGGTTTCTTTGGGCAAGGATTTGGTCGGTGGCGTTCATGCTGAGTATGGCAACCATCAAGATGATCTCTATGACCAAAATCAGGTTGGCATCCATGGCCGGCCATCCCTTCAGTTCGGGCTTCACGAAGCGCTCGACTTTCATGACATTCCTCCGGACCAAAAAGGCCACGCAGGAAACCAATACTGCTACTGCCAAAAACTCAAAGGCATTCATGGCAACGGTGTAGGCTTTGCCTAGCACCGGATGGAAGATGCGGTGGGTGCCAAATATCCCGTCGATGACAAACTCGAGGACTTCCAGATTGATGATGAGGAAGCCCACATAGATCAATAGGTGAAGGAATGCGGGAACCATGCGCTTGAACATTTTCTGCTGTCCAAAAGCCACAAGCAACATGGTTTTCCATCGCTTCTCGGCTTGGTCATTGCGGGTTTCTCCCTTTCCGAGGAGGATATTCCTACGGAGAAATGCGATGCGCTTGGACAAAATGTAGCCTGCAATCCCAAGGACCAGAATAAATGCCAGCTGGGGTAATATGCTCATATTGTTAGAATTAAGCGTTTTTGATGGGTATCGACTTACTTTTTTTGATCAAATACCTTGCATGAATGTTTCAAATATCTACCTTTGCAACACTTTTAACGGAAACGGTGATGTAGCTCAGTTGGTAGAGCATCGGACTGAAAATCCGTGAGTCGGTGGTTCGAGTCCACTCATCACCACAAGTCCCGAGGATCTCGGGACTTTTTTTATGCCCTTTGGTGAACGCTTTGGCGGTATTTCCTTGACCTTTCATCCAATTTTTTTGACAGTGCAAAATATAAAATAGTAGGCATGCATACTATTTTTTCCGATAATTTAGATTGAGTCTAAGGAGGGGGCGCCAGTTCGATATTCGATGTTGGGAGTTTGAAATTCGATATTCAAGTAAATTCAGAATATTGAACGCCGATTAATGAATCGTGAAGTGGGCCTCAGTTCAATATTGGCGTGGGCGGCAATTCGGCATCATGGGTGGGATAGTTTACATTTTTCCAATATATACGTATCTTTATAAACTCAACTACACGTGTTATGACAACTAAATTGACGCTTACAATAGACGATTCCGTGATCGCTACAGCGAAGGAATTTGCAAAGAACAATGGAAAGAGCCTCTCACAAATTGTTGAGAATTACCTGGTAACCTTGACTGCACCAGACAAAATGCAAGAGGAAATCTCTCCTAGGATTTTGAAACTGATGGGCGCGATTGAATTGCCGGAAGATTTCGATTACAAAAAGTCACTTACTGAAGCCCTTTCAAAAAAATATAAATTATGAGGCATTTGTTTTTAGATACCAATGTGCTGATTGACTTTTTGGCAGACAGAAAGCCCTTTTCCATCGATGCGGCAAAACTGTTCAATCATGCGCTCAACAAAAAAGCCACCATTTATCTCGCCACAGTTTCTTACAACAACATTTACTACATCATCAGACAGACCAGTTCGCATGCTGACGCAATAAATATACTTTCTGAACTACAAGACTGGACCGAGGCCATTGACGTTTCAAAAGAAGTAATCAGACAAGCTCTGAAATCCGACTTTAAAGATTTTGAAGATGCGATCCAATATCATTGTGCCAAAGCATTACCAATTATCGACTGTATTGTCACGCGCGACACCAAGGATTTTAGGACAAGCTCAATACCAACAATGACTCCGAGGGAAGCGCTCACATTGATAGATAATACCAGCCAAACGTAGCCTGGCGAGAATTTTTTTGATAGATTACTCCTGAGTATGCGCCTTTGTTAGGCAAGTGTCCACATCACATAAGAATTGACAAACGATCCCAGTAATCAATGAGCAAATACAATCCCCTATGGGAGTTTGTCCAAAAGGAGGGAAAATCCCAAATGAAACTGAGTTTTGATGAAATACGCGAGATCCTCGGGATGGATATCGACCATTCATTTTTGAATTGCAAAAAGGAACTTGCCCAGTTCGGGTATCAAGTCGGAAAAATATCAATGAAGGAGAAGACGGTGATCTTCAAAAAATTTGAATAGGGGTTGAGATCGAAAGACCGATTAGTCTGTCCTCGAAATTCGACCCCAAGGTTTATCATGGATTCGAGGAGCGTAGTCTAAGGGTTGAACATACTTTGTTGTGCGTTCGGTTTTGGACATTCAAAATTCGATATCCAAGTAAATTCAGAATCAAAAATATTGTACGCCGAATAATGAATCGTGAGGTGGGATAACGTTCGACATTTGTTGGAGGATAGAAGTTATTCGTTTTTCAAAAAGAGATCACCGAGGTATTTTTATTAAATTTGACCTATTATGAAACATATGACATTGACAGTGCCGGACCATCTAAACCTCAACGAGACGGAAACCAAGAGATTTCTCGCTGCCAAATTGTATGAATCAGGCAAACTCTCCTTGGGTCAGGCAGCAGAGTTAGCTGGTCTTTCGAAAATTGCTTTTTCAGAAATTTTATCTGATTATGGAGTGTCATTAGTGAATTATCCGCCTACAGATGTGAAAAAAGATGCCGCTCAATTCTGAGATCGTCATTTCCGACACGAGTTGCCTAATCTTATTGGCCAAAATTGGGGAATTGGACCTTTTAAGGAGAATTGGGAAAAGGGTTTTAGTTACACCAGAGATAAAGCAAGAATTTGGCATGAGCTTACCTGATTGGATAATTGTAAAGGAACCAGCAGATAGGCATTTCCAAAATTTGCTTGAACGGGAAGTTGACAAAGGGGAAGCCAGTGCCATTATCCTTGCATTAGAAACATTTGGTTCTGTTCTGCTGATTGATGATCTCAAAGGCAGAAGAGTGGCTTTCGATTTGGGGTTGAAGCATTCAGGAACTTTTGGGTTAATATTAAGGGCAAAACAGGAAGGACTTATAAAAAGTATCCAACCAATAATTGAGAAAATCAGAAATACAAACTTTAGGTTTAGCGAACAGCTACTTCGATCAGTCCTTGACCAAGCGGGTGAATTGAATAGTCGCAGCTCTGAGTAAGTTGGATGTTGACAGGAGTAAATCAGGATTGGGATTATCGCTAAAATCCTAATGGGCAGGTCTTTTTGAAGTAGAATAATAAATCAAATTTGATTGTGCATCCTTTAAATCCTGGTTGTTCGGGTATTGTAAAAGACCTTGGTTAACTACCTGAAGAGCAGATTCTGGATCTTCCATGTCCATATAAACGCCAACCATTTCAATGTATCCATTTACAAAGTCAGGATTTCTACTTAGTAGATCGTTGAGTTTTTCTATGGCCAAACCGTATTTCCTTTGAAGCCGAAAAATGTTTGCGATTCTTAATTCAACGTCCCGGCTGTATTCCTCCATGAGCTTGGGGAATCGGTTTTTCTTCTGATTACAATAGGCTGTCTCCATGTCAGACAGAGCTTCCTGAAAGAATTTGAGCTTGAGATAGCATAGACCTCGGTAGTAATATCCAAAAAAATCATTTTCTATCAATTCAATCATCAGATGGCAGTTGGAAATGCAATTCAGATAGGCCTTGGATGCGTATTGTTTTTGGACAACCCTAAGGATTTGACCGTGTTTGTAGACTTTTTTGAGCTTGCGTATATATTGAATCACTCTCATTTCTTTTCGGTGGTGGATCAACCCCTAGTCCTATCGGCAATTACTGGCAGTTTTGCGGAAATACATATTTTTTAAGCTTCGAATTGATAGTCAAATAAATAATTTCCAAGCCCCCGGGTTGCTTCTACCTAAGTTACACAAACGCTGATTACGACTGTTTTTCCATCGTCCAAGAATCCGATGTACAAATTTTCATCTCCCGATGTATAGCGGACAAACCCTTGTACGATTTGGTCAGTACTAAGCGTGTCCATTGCTGCTGTAAATTCAAATGAACCCAGGTAATCACCCTTTGCCATTTTTGAAAATCGTTGGTCATCACCCAAATCATCCAATAGGTTTCGGTAATCTTCTTCAGTTAGCAGCAAAAGAGCTGCCGAGCAATAATCTCCATGAAAGTCGGGATATGACGCTTCCTTTCTGACTACCACGGCTGATAATGGTGTTTCTCTAAGTGTCACAAGTTCAAATTCATTAAAGAAATAATCGTCTGTAGGATAAATTGCTGTGTAAACTGAATAGAGCAAGAAAACGGTGTAGCCAATTGCCAGTGTCGGCCCAATATGTCGTAAGCCTTTTGATCTTAGCCAATCATGGAGCAGGTAAAGGAGAAAATAGGGTGCGAGAAGCACGAGAAATGCAAAAATCCCCACGAAAAAAAGTAGGAAAAACAATTGAAAATCGATTTTCAGAATGTAGGCTACGTCCATGCGAAAAAACCTTGCCGTATCTCAAGTAACGAGATATAAATATCCAGTTAGTTGAACGAATTTCCTATCATTTATCCTGCTTTTTTGCCTACAACTGGTTCAGGGTTTTTGCGCCTTATAAAATCTCCCTACGAGGCGTTGCAATGTAACCAAACCCGCGAACTGAGCCCCCAACAAGCAATTCTACGCCTTCGCCCAATAACCAATAACTCAATAACGAATCACCAATAACCCAACAACCAATCCCCCAATCACAAATTCCCTCCATTTTTTTCCCAACTTGCTGTAACATTTCGATTTTCCCTGCATCATCTACGCGAATGAAGACATTTTTTGAAGCAAGTATCTGGCCGCTCAAAAACAAGCTGTTCCGCATGGCGTACCTCTGGGTCAAGGACCGGGATGTCGCACAGGACCTGTTGCAGACAGTTTTCGAGAAATCGTGGCGGTACCAAGAGCAGCTTCAAAACATGGAAAACCCGACCGGTTGGCTGGTCCGGAGTCTCAAAAACGAGAGCCTGCAGCATTTCAGAAAAGCCCAGCGCATCGAACCGCTTGGGAATCTGGAACCCGAGGCGATCGAAACCAGAGAAGAAGGGCGATCCGAGGAAGTGAAGCAGGTGTTCGCCTTTTTGGAATCCCTACCCGAAAAGCAACGAGAGATCTTCCAACTCCGGGAAGTGGAGGGACTTACCTACGAGGAGATCGCCGAGTACCTGGAGATTTCCATGGAGCAGGTAAAAGTCAACCTCCACAGGGCCAGGAAATCATTGAGAAACTATTTGAACCAACACGCACATGAGCGATAGATTGGAAAAATTATTGGAAAAGTACTGGGAAGCGGAGACCGACTTGGCAGAAGAAGCTGAGCTCAAAACGCTGCTCCGCAAGGCCGAGGGCTATGCAGAAGAGAAGAAATTCTTCCTCGGGCTCGAGTCCATCGCGGCCATGAAACCTTCCGAAATGACGATGCCGAAGCAGGAAGTTTGGCTCTGGGCCAATTGGAAGAAAATTGCCGCTTCACTCCTTGTCCTGCTCGTGGCCGGGGCGGCCTATCTGCGCTATGAAACCAAAAAGGCAGAGCGTGAAGCCTATGAACAGGTCATGCAGGCCTTGGCCCTGATCCAGGAAAATATGCAGAAGGGGACTTCCTCCATGCAGATCATGCAAGAAATGAAACATCTCAACACCACGCAGGAAATCTTCCAGATTCCTGCCAAAACCGATACCCCATGAAAAAGTACCTGATTTTACTGGCGTTTGTCTTTTCGGTGGGTGCCGCCCACGGACAGGATGATGCGATCGTGAAGTTTTTTTCCAAATACATGGAAGACGACAACTTCTCGCGGGTCTACATCAGCCCCAAAATGATGCAGATGGCCGGGGGATTTCTCAAATCCGCCGCGACCTCGGATAATGACAAGGAAGCCGAGGAACTAGGCGTTCTGATATCCAAGGTGAAAGGAATCAGAATCCTTTCCACGGAAAGTGGCAACGGCAAATCCTTGTACAACGAAGCCATGGGTACGCTAACCAAAAACAAATACGAGGACCTGATGGACGTGGCCGACAAGGGCTCCAATACGAAGTTTATGGTGCGGGAGGAAAACGGCATGGTCAAGGAGCTCCTCATGATTTCGGGTTCGGGCGAGAGCTTCACCCTCCTCAGCATGCTGGGTAATTTTACCTACCAAGACCTGAATATCCTCGCCGAAAAAACCAATATGCCCGGCATGAACGAATACCAAAAAGGAAAAAAATAAACCAACCTCTATACCATGAAAAAGCTCATCCTCATTCTCAGCCTGTCCCTCGTTGGACAATTTGCCTTCGCCCAAAGTAAAAGCGTCGATGCACTATACCAAAAATACAAAGCCAACGATGATTTCTTCCACATGGACATCGGCGGCAACTTTATGAACTTTGCGGAGGGCTTCAACGTGAAGCTTGACGAGGCAAACATGGAGGGAATCGTGAAATCCCTTGAAAAAGTGAAGCTTTTCAAACTTCCGGAGAACGTGGGCTCAGCAGAAACCGAATTCAAAGCCCTTCAGAAATCCTTGGAAAAGGAGCGCTATGAACTTCTGATGGAGACGCGGGACAAAGGCAACAGCGTATTGATTTTCACCAAAGGCAACAATGTCATCAGCGATGTCGTTGTAATGGTCAATGACAAAGAAGGCGATATGATCGTCGTCGAATTGCTCGGGTCTTTTGATTCCAAAACCTTGGCCGATGCCGGAAAGGGTTTGAAGTAACGCAGATATTCCCTAAACCAACTTACCACTTTTAAGAAAAGGACAGGCTTCAGGCCGGGTCCTTTTTTTATTTTCCGGAACTTTGGGAGGCAGGATCAAATACAGCCAGAAGATATTCAAGAAAAAATATTATTTGGCCAGATCCCTCGAAATCAGATGATCCAGTTCTTTGCGATCGATTCCGATAGAATATTTGACAAATGTAAATATGATATCAAAATAGTTATTTTGTTGTATAATTTGTAATAGATATTAATTTTCATTAAAATATTTGCAATAAAGAATCTCGTATTCTATGTTTGTCCCGAAGTCAATCGACTGGCCCACTTGATCCGCCCCCAAATAGCCCCCCGATGATTGTTTGGAAACTCAGTTTCCCAGGGGTTAGCAAAAGTTAGAATTCTCAAACCTATTAACTATTTATTACCATGAAAAAGTTACAAGCTTTTATCCTTGCCCTTGGCGTGTCGGCGACCGCCATGGCAAATGTCTCAGGTTCTGTCGATCCTGATCGTGCGAGTGTTACTGTCAGAAAAGTGGACAACACCAAGGTTCAACTGATCTACAGTATGAATCCTGTGGCACCTGTCACCGTGAAAATCTACGATGCCAACAAGTTTTTGGTACAGAAGGACAAGATTGTCGCGGACAAGCCATTTGCAAAGGCTTATGATTTTGTCAACCTTGTTCCCGGCAAATACGCAGTCGAAATCCTTGAAAACAACCAAGTGATCGATCAGTATGTGCTCGATATGGGCACCCCTGTAAGCAAGCCAATCGCATTCTCCATGGTGGAGAAAGTCGAAAACAACAAGTTCAAATTGTTGTACAACGGGTTGTCAGCGGTCAACCTCGAGATTTTGGTTTTCGAAAACGACAAACTGATCCATGAGGAACACGTTTCTGATGTCAATGGCTTCCAGAAGCTCTACAAAATGGAAGGCGTAAGCCCAAGAGCGAAGCTTGAGTTCTTTGTGAAGACAGACGAAGGGTTCACGCAACTCTTGGCTGTGAAGTAATTGCTCAAGGGGCGGAAAAAATGAAGGCTGTTTCGGGTTCGAAACAGCCTTTTTCTTTTGCTATTTGTTGAGGAACTTGAGGCGAATTACCTCCTGTTCGGACAGAAATCTATACCTTCCACGTGGCAGGTCCTTTTTGTCCAGACCCGCATACAGGACACGGTCAAGCGCTATGACGTCATATCCGAAATGTGCAAAAATTCTTCTCACAATCCGGTTTCTGCCCAAGTGGATTTCAAGGCCTAGGATGGTCCGGTCTTTTGAAAGCACCTGCATGTCGTTGACATTGACAGGGCCATCTTCGAGGGTGAAGCCTTCTAAGATTTCCTCCTCATGCTTGTGGCTCAGCGGTTTATCCAAGGTTACTTGGTAAATCTTCTTTACCTCATTTGATGGATGCGATAGCTTATCTGCCAGTTCACCATCGTTGGTAAACAGCAACAGGCCAGTCGTATTCCGATCTAGTCTTCCTACGGGGAAGACCCTTTCTTCGCAAGCATTTTCGATCAATTGCATGACCGTTTTGCGCTCCATGGGATCATCCGTTGTGGTGATAAAATCCTTGGGTTTGTTGAGGAGAATATAGACAGGCTTTTCGGGACGGATGAGTTTTCCCCTGAAGGTCACCTTGTCGGAACGCAGCACCTTATGGCCCATTTCAGTTACTACTTCGCCGTTTACCATTACCTCGCCCTTTTTGATCAGTTCGTCCGCTTCACGTCTGGAGCAGATCCCTGAATTGGAGATATACTTGTTGAGACGGAAAACCTCATCATCTTTGCCTTTTTTGCCCTTTTGAAGATTTTCCAAATTGTACGTTGGCCGCTCTTCGGGTGCTTCAGCTGAATATGCTTTTTTGGAAGACCGTTCTGTTCGGTCTTCTATTTCCGATTTTGGAACTCTGGCATACACAGGCTTTTCATCCTTACCTCTACCTCGGTAGACAGTTTTGAAATCTCCCTCTTCCGCCTCATCCTTGTCTGCTTTGGGGAATTTTCGGGGTTTGTCTTCTTGATCTCCAGCGCCAAACTTGCTGAAGTCCGGCTTTGCCAGTTTTTCTTTGGGAAGTTCCTCATCTTCCTTGAAGAACCGCTTGATGCGTTTCTCTTCGAAACTACCTTTCCGCTCAGTTCTATCCTCTCCGCGGGACTCTTTCCATTCAGGCTTTGGCTTGTCTTCATACCGTTTTGGACGGTCGCCCTCACCAGAATCGCGGTATCTATCTCCTGACTTTCCGTAGGATTTTGGTTTGTCAAAATCCTTTTTGTCTTCCCAGGATCGCTTGCCGCTTTCGCGGTTATCAGACCTAAATGACTTCTTCTCCGGTCCTTCCTCTCTTCCTCGCCCTCTCGCCGGTCTTTCTTCATCTTTTCGGAATCGTGGCTTTTTGTCTTCCCAATCCCTTTTTCTTCCTTCCCGATCATCGGATCTGGAAAATTTCTTTTCACCCGATTCGTCTCTGCTGCGGCCTTTGTTTGGCCTTTCTTCGTCTTTGCCGAATCTAGGTTTTTTGTCTTCCCAAGTACGCTTGGAGCCTTCGCGGTCGTCAGATTTGAAAAACCGCTTTTCCCCCGAATCATCTCTTCCACGACCTCTACTTGGTCTTTCATCGCTTTTTCCAAAGCGTGGCTTTTTGTCTTCCCAATCCCGCTTTTTACCTTCTCCGCCCTCAAACTTTGAAAGCCATTTTTCCGCATTGTCTCCGCCTTTCGAGTCGGTGCGGCCTTTGCCGAATCCTGATTTTTTATCTGACCAGCTGTCTCCCTTACCCCCTGAGAATTTTGACTTTCCAAAGGAATCATCCTTGGAAAATCCCTTCTTTTTGTCGGATTTTCCTTTGCCTGAATCCTTCGAGCCAAAATCTTTTTTTGAACCGTAATTTCTATCGTCTTTTCTCATTGTAATTGCAGCATCGCTGCTGTATCTGTATTGTTTTTAATTCCCTGATTTTAAAAGGGATGCAAAGTTACCCAAAGTTTCGGATTAATATGTCAGCCCTTGAAAGTATTGGAATATGCTTCCACCGCCTTTCGTACCGAGCCATGTTCCAGCAAAAGGGAGTTGGCATGCTCAGCATCCAAACCTGTGGCCTCCATGATCATCTTGGTCCCCCTTTTTACCAGTTTCGCGTTGGACAGCTGCATGTCCACCATCTTATTTCCTTTTACCCTACCTAGCTTGATCATCGTCGTAGTAGAGATCATGTTCAGGACGAGTTTTTGGGCCGTGCCTGCTTTCATCCGCGTACTTCCCGTGACAAATTCGGGCCCAACCACTACCTCGATCGGATATTCCACGGCTGCCGCAAGCGGTGTATTGCTATTGCAGGTAATGCAACCAGTCAAGAGACCTGCTTCCCTGGCCGCCTTTACACCGCCGATGACATAGGGAGTGGTGCCTGAAGCTGCGATACCGATTACGGTGTCATTTTCATCAAAACCAAAGGCCTGGATATCCTGCCAAGCTTGGTTTGGGTCGTCTTCGGCATTTTCGACTGCCTTCCGAATCGCCTGATCACCACCCGCGATAATGCCCACCACCCAGTCGAACGGGACGCCATAGGTGGGAGGGCATTCGGATGCATCCAGGATTCCTAGCCTTCCACTTGTACCTGCGCCGATATAGAAGAGTCTGCCACCTTTTTCCATCCTTGGAACGATGTGGGAGACCAAGGTCTCGATTGCTTTTAGCTGCCCTTCGACAGCATGTGCGACTTTCTTATCTTCCTCGTTGATATGGTGCAAAAGGGTACCGACATCCATCTTTTCGAGGTTGTCGTAGAGTGAGGAACTTTCGGTAGTGCTCATAATAATTCTTGGTGGTAAAGCGTCAGCCCTTCGATGGGACTTTCGATAATCAAATTTACGTGGATGTCCACATCGTAGGAGGCATTTCTCAGGATGTCACTGTTATAAAAGGCAATGGAGCCCACGAAGTTGACTTCCTTCTTTTTATAGTCGTCATATTTCATGACATGCTTTCTGAAAAAGTCCTGAAACGATTGGTAATAAAGCATGTAGCAATAGGGGTCGTTGATATGCTCGGTAATAAAGCGGCAAAAGCTCGCCATGTAACGCCCCGGGAATGGCTTTTGGTAGACATGCTCGATGATTGTCTGGTTGTCGAGCTGGAACTTCTCGAGGACCTTTTCCCGGATTTTCTTGGGCATTTCCTCATGGATAAAATCCTGCAGAAATTTCCGTCCGATGTAGGCGCCACCTCCCTCATCGCCCAAAATATAACCTGGTGCCGGACGCTTGGCTATGATGTATTCACCGTCATAATCACAGCTGTTGGAACCAGTGCCCAAGATGCAGGCAATTCCAGCATGGTGCCCGCAGGTCGCCCTTGCAGCCGCCATCATATCATGGTCGACATTTATTTCAGCCCTTTTGAAAATCCTGCGAAGCGCATGTTCAACTTGAGAGCGGTTTTTGGGGAAAGTGCAGCCAGCACCATAGAAATAGATCGTTTCGATATCGTCTTGGGCCTTGAGCAGGAATTCATCCTGCAACTCATTGGACATTTCCTCGGCGGTCTGGTAGTTGGGGTTAAAGCCAATTCCCCTATGCTGTCCGACAACGCCTTTATCCGAAAGAATCCGCCAATCAGTTTTGCTGGCTCCGCTGTCTGCGATGAGTATCATGGTTCGATTAGGTGGCCTATTGCTTTGAATCTTTTAAAAACTTCTTCTGTGTGGGGAGCGTCTTTCAGCTCCTCGGTAAGGTCTTGCCCTGCCCAATGTTCATAATGCTTGCCGTTTTTCCAGAGTCGGGACTTGGTCACGTCGTAGATGGTCCCTTTGTAGGCGATCCAGATCTCGGGTTTGTCCTGCCCATTTCTCAGGGCCAACTGCTGCCTCGTGACGGGTTTCATTTACAAAAGCTTGATTTGGGCATTGATCCATCGATCGGGAACCTCTCCTGCTTGGGCCATCTGATAATCCTGGTAACTGCAGGGAATAATGCTGGCCCGGTCAAACTTATCGGCATCCTGTTTGGGGATTTCCATCCACCATTTCTCGCTGCGTTTGCTTTTGTAAAACACCAAAATGGAGGGTTTGGAGTCCAAAGATACGGTATATTTGACATAATCGCTCCCCTTGAATGATAGCGAATCCTTCCTATCATAGAATCCCTCGATGAAGTACCAGATCATCGTTGCGATGACGGAAGCGGTCTTATTGCGGCTATCGTCATAGTAAGGTTGATAGCCATAAATGCCCATCGAGGACAGTTTTTCATTCAAACCGGCAAACCTACAAATCTGGCAAGCTTCCTCTCCAGTCAAGCCAAACGGCTGCGCATCTGCGGCACCGGGTGCATCCGAGGATTGGATAGCGCACACGTCGAAACTCATCAAATCGGCATTGCGGACTATGGGCTCGATTTCCTTGAAATGGCCCTTGGTCTGTCCGAGCCTGACGTGTTCGAAATAAAGCTTTTCCAAAGCCCCCAATAGGTCTTTATCCACGAGAAAGCTTTGATAGGCTAAATGGCTGTAATTGAAAAGGAAATTTGGCTGATGGAGAATGATGTCTTGGGAATGTTTCTCAAAGGGCAGACCTTCTTCTTCCATATCGATCTTAGCATCGACAGTAACCAAGGATACAAGTTTCTCTATGTTTTCGTAGGCCAGGTATTGCCCCAAGTCAAGGTCATGGGATCCACCGAAGAAAATTGGAAGAATTTGCCTCTTCAGCAAGGCCTCACCCACCTCTTGAATCAAACGAATGGAATCCTCATAGCTCTCGCCACGTTTGAGATTACCTAGGTCGACGATCTTATACAATCCGTGCCCTTTCTTGAGGTGGTAGAGTTTTTCCCTGATCTCCAAGGCAGCCCGTTCCATGCTCTCCGGCTGCTTCATACCCCTAGTTTCTGTCAAACCGATCAGAGCAATCTGCACGCCCTTCAAGTCTGGGAATGTCTCTCCATAGTAGTGGATAAAGTTGAAAAATGAGTTGTGGCTGAAGGTTTGTTGAAAAAGAAAATCCGGGACAGGCTCAAAATAGGATTTGATATTCATAGAGGATAGGCAAATGCTATCCAAAAATAGTCAAAAAATCCAGAGGGAAATAAAAAAGTCCCGCAGTTGGCGGGACTCTTTTTGGGGTGGATCAACCACCGAAGTCGTCAAATCTGATGTTTTCTTTTGGAATTCCCATATCATCAAGGAGCTTCAGAACCGCCGCGTTCATCAATGGAGGACCGCAAAGGTAGTACTCGATTTCGTCTGGCTCGGGATGGTTTTTCAAGTAGTTGTCATACAATACCTGGTGGATAAAGCCCACGTAGCCGTCGCCTTCGCCGTCCAATGACTGCTTGATTTTCCAATTGTCTTCAGGAAGTGGCTCGGACAAACCGATGTAGAACTTGAAGTTCGGGAAGTCTTTTTCGATGTTCCTGAAATGAGGCACATAGAAGAGTTCTTTTTTGGATCTACCACCATACCAATAGGAGACCTTTCTGGAGGATTTCTCTGTATGGAAAAGGTGGAAGATGTGTGATCTCAATGGAGCCATGCCGGCACCACCACCGATGTAGATCATTTCTCTCTGTGTTGGGTTGATGTGGAATTCACCATAGGGACCCGAAATGGTTACTTTGTCGCCGGGTTTTCGGGAGAAAACGTAGGAAGAACAAACGCCTGGATTTACATCCATCCACTTGTTGTTTGCTCTGTCCCATGGCGGAGTAGCAATTCTGATGGTCAACATGATGATGTTTCCTTCCGCAGGGTGGTTTGCCATGGAGTAAGCCCTGAAGAGCTCCTCGTCATTTTTCATCACTAAGGACCAAAGGCCAAACTTGTCCCAATCACTCTTATAAACATCTGCAGGGTGTCCCAACTCAGGATGTGGTGTAATGTCCATATCCTTGAAGTTGACCGTGATGGCAGGAACGTCGATTTGGATATAGCCGCCGGACTCGAAATGAAGAGTCTCGCCTTCTGGGAGTTTTACCTTAAATTCCTTGATGAATGTAGAAACGTTGTAGTTGGAAACGACTTCGCATTCCCATTTCTTGATACCGAAGATTTCCTCAGGAATTCTGATCTTCATGTCCTGCTTCACTTTTACCTGGCAGGATAGTCTCACATTCCCTTGTTTTTCTGCCCGGCTCAAGTGACCTTCTTCGGTCGGAAGTACTTCACCGCCACCTTCTTCGATTACGCACTTGCACATGGCACAGGTACCCCCACCACCACATGCAGAAGGGAGGAAGATTTTTTTGTTGCCAAGCGTGCTCAGCAGGGATGATCCTGCAGAAGTGACAATTGGATTGCTTTCGTCGCCGTTGATGATGATTTTTACATCACCTGAAGCCACCAACTTGGACTGGGCAAACAACAGGATAAAAACGAGTAGCAGGATAATCACCGTAAACGCTACTATCGATGTAATAATTACTGAACCCATTTAATGATAAATTTACTTTTGATTTTCGGTACAGGTGCCCGCTTGGGCTCACAAATATATTTATTAATCCATACAAACGGCCAAAGCAAACTTGAATTTTGACAAAGGGCGTGGATGTATATAGAAAAGGATAACTTCTAATTCTTCAGAAGGTTTAGCAGTATCGTCAATCTGTTTTTCAACTGACGTCTGTCGATGATAAAATCAAGGAAACCGTGTTCCAACACAAACTCGGCACTTTGGAAGCCCTTGGGCAGGTCTTTGCCAATTGTTTCACGTATTACCCGTGGCCCCGCAAACCCGATCAACGATCCTGGTTCAGCAATGTTGAAATCGCCCAACATGGCATAGGAGGCAGTGACTCCCCCAGTCGTAGGATCTGTGAGTAAGGATATATAAGGAATACCCGCCTTATCCAACAGCGCCAACTTGGCAGAAGTCTTGGCCATCTGCATCAAGCTGAATCCTGCCTCCATCATCCGCGCACCCCCAGACTTGGAAATCATCAGGAAGGGAATATTGTACTTTAGCGAATGGTCGATCGCCCGGGCAATTTTTTCCCCAACAACAGAACCCATCGATCCTCCGATAAAGTTGAAATCCATACAGGCCACCACCAAATCGATCTTGTTCATTTTCCCAACCGCTGTTCTTACCGCATCGTTGAGTTCAGTTTTCTTGATGGTATCAGCAATTCTGCTTTTATAGGATTTGGTATCGTAAAAATTCAAGGGGTCACCAGACTTCACGTTGGCATCCAATTCCTCAAATTGATTATCGTCAAAAAGTAATTCGAAATATTCCTTGGACCCGATTTTGACATGATAGTCATCGTCTGGACATACAAAGGCGTTGTTTTTGAGTTCGCGGGTATGGATGATGTTTCCTTGTGGTGTCTTGAACCAAAGCCCATCCGGGGTATCCTTTTTTTCCTGCGTGGAGGTTTTGATTCCTTTATCAGTCCTTTTGAACCAAGCCATAGTAAGTTGTTTTTGCTGAAAGGTTTCTTTCGGGGTGTACAAATTTAGAGGTATTCTCCATTAAATAAAATCTGAGGGTAAACTTGCGGCCGAGTGCTCGAGCTGAGCCCAAAAGTCGAGTTTTGCGCTGGGCTACATCCATTATTCCTACATTTCGGGGATTCTTGAAATATTCATTTGCAAATTGGAAGATTAGCAGGAAATTCAGGTTCCAAAATATCCAATGGCATGGCATTAACTACGCTACTTATACTTGCTGGTATCATCCTGATTGGCGCTTATTTCAGCTACGGCAATCTCGTCTACAAAAGGTTTGGCCTCAACAATGCCAGAAAAGCGCCTTCGCATGAGTTTTCGGATGGGGTGGATTATGTTCCAAGCAGGCCCATCGTTGTGCTTGGCCATCACTTTGCATCTATAGCGGGCGCCGGTCCGATCGTGGGGCCAATCATTGCAGTGACGTTTGGGTGGATTCCGGCGGTAATATGGATTTTGGTCGGGGGTATATTCTTCGGCGCGGTGCATGACTTGGGCAGTATGGCGGCTTCGTTGAGAAACCAAGGGAAGTCCATCGGGGTCATTATCCAAAGAAATATCGGCTACCGGGGAAAGCAGTTGTTTATTCTTTTTAGCTTTTCCACGCTAATACTGGTGATCGGTGTCTTCACAGACATTATCGCCAAGACTTTTGTGACCAACGCGGGCGTGGCATCTGCCTCGATATTATTCATGTTTTTGGCAATCGCATTTGGCTTTGTAAGCAAGATTACCGGCAGCAACAAAACAGCCTTTGTGATCAATTCCGTTGTTGGAGTTGTACTGATGTACTATTTCGTTTACCTCGGTATGCAACTTCCTTTCGCCTTGGATTACCAAGTTTGGGTGTACCTGTTGTTGGGCTATGCGTTTTTTGCATCCGTGACGCCGGTTTCGTTTTTGCTTCAGCCCAGGGACTACCTCAACAGCTTCCTATTGTATGGTCTGATCATTTTTGCGGTAGTCGGTATTTTCATTTCCAACCCAGAAATCAAAATGGAAACCACTGTCCATATCAGTGCTGAGAATTTGGGATACCTGTTTCCGGTATTGTTCGTGACCATCGCCTGTGGTGCGATATCCGGATTTCATTCCCTGGTGGCCTCAGGTACAACTTCGAAGCAATTGGACAAGGAGGGCGATGCAAAAATTGTGGGATTTGGGGGAATGCTTATAGAATCTTTCTTGGCCATCATTTCAGTCGGCGCAGTGGTTATTTTGACAAGGTCTGAATATGTGAGCAGGTTATCGGTCGAGGGGCCCGTGGCGTTATTTTCCACAGGCTTGGGCAATATGATTGCCTCAACCGGTATTTCGGAACAATTCGCCGTTGGCTTTGTCGCACTGACGGTTTCCGCTTTTGCGCTGACGACTTTGGATACCTGCACGCGTTTGGCAAGGTTTACTTTGCAGGAATATTTTGAGGATGTAAAGAGCCCCGTTGGGATCAAGATTTCCCAAAATAGGTATGTATCTACCACGGTGGTTGTCATTCTTTCGATCTTGCTTTTGGCTTCCGGAAGCTTTGCGACCTTATGGCCCATATTTGGATCGGCGAATCAGTTGTTGGCGGCCTTGGCCTTGCTGGCGATCGCGGTTTGGTTGAGCAAACAAAATATCAAAAACACCTTCGTGACGATCCCCATGTTCTTCATGTTTGCCGTTACATTGAGTTCGCTGGGACTTTTTGCTTGGAAAAACTTTCAGCAGGAGGTGTATGTACTCTCTATAATTGCGGCGCTGCTTTTTGCACTTTCGATTGCATTGATTGTATTGGCGTCAAAGAGCTTGAAAAAGGAAATCGAAAGCCCAGTAAGGGTTTGAAAAAAGCTCAACATGTAGTCAAGCTTTTTTAAATTCAAGGAACATATATTTCTGTTTGTGGATTGAAGGTCCTCCAGCTGTGCCAAAATTCTTGGTAGGCGTAGATGGGATAAAGGACCTGCTCGCCAGTATGGATGCTGGCGCCTCGAAAGTCAAGCGTGTCCTTTCCGACCGACAGGAAGTCTCCCGGTAGTCTTTCAATGGATTGAGTCACATCGGTTCTTAGGAAAGCCTTGAAGCTTTGTTGGTCTTCAGATAGGATTAACGCCACGGGTTGTCCAGCGACTACATCGAGAATGGTTCCGATAGACTTCAGGTCATTCCAGTCATAGGCTTTGGATTTTTCCCGTACCCTGATGCCTACCACCCAAGACTTTTCTTTCCAAGATAGACTATCTGTTCCCGTGAGTTTGCTTTTGCTTTTTCCAAACTCATACTTGCCAAGACTGTCATATTTCGATAGAAAACTTGGGTCGGCATCCATCACTTTCCCTTGCGGAAAAAGCTCAAAGAACTTCCCCAAAGTAAGTTGATAGGAGTCTAGCTCTGGCAATTGGGAACCCTTGGATGGGCCTGCAATTGCTTCCCCATTGGCTTGCTGCCACCAAGAACCCGTACGACTGTCTTCAAACATTGCGTTGAAATGGTCCATTCCGACTAGTCTAAAGGTTTCCGGATGTCCATCGACAGTCGGGTCAAAAACCCGTCCTGTCCGACAAACACTGCAGTAGGTGACCATGATCTCCTTCCCTGCAATCTGGTCCCGCACTTGATGGTGATAAGCAATAAAGCGGATGGGATATGCCTTCGCTTCTCCCCCATGGGCGACTGCAATCACCAAGCTGCTGTCGGAGAGGGATTTTGAGTTTAGGGAAAGGAAATTGAGTTGGCTGGGTTCCAGAAACATCCTCTCCGCTGTCATGCGGAAGTTGAACAGGTACACAACCCCAAGGACGACCAAAGACAAAATCAAAGAAGGCCATTTGGAAGAAGAAAACGCCGGCTTTGCACCAAGCAGGATGAATCCAAGGAAAACGATTCGTCCCACCCATCGGTACGAATGGAGAAAGTAGGCCAATGCCAAGGAATCCCAATGTTGACTCCCCGGCATTGGCATGATGAGGTACACTCTTGCTATCTCCAGCAAAGCCAGTCCAATCAATCCTATGAAGAAATATTTTGCCACTTACTGTGCGCCGTCGGCTTTAGCCCTGTTTACTGCATAGCTACCTACATTTCTGCCTTGCGTGGTTCCCACTTCCGCGTCAAATCGGTAGTGGATCCCGCCATAAAGCCTTGAAACAGCCGCTTCTTCCGCCCAAGCCCTAAACTGTGCTGCCTCACTTGGGAAGAAGTAGGCAAGTACTTCCGCTCCAGCTGCCGAGAATGTGCTGTGTCCAGAAGTGTAGGCCGGGAAATTAGGTGTTCCCAGAATCGTCTTGAATCCTGGAATAGTCTCAATTGGTCGTGGATAATGGTAATAGTACTTGGTATCCCAACAGGCAACGCCCGCATCCATGATGGCGGTGTTCATATAGGCGAAAACCCTTGCCGAACGTAGGGGATTCAGCTTATGTCGCACGATAGCCTCTTTTGCAAACTTGTTCCAATGCCCCGGCGGTGTGTAGGAGCCCAAGCCATCCTCCCACCAATTGGCAATCTTCCGCTGTTGGATGGTCATGTGGGAAGCGAATTTCTTGAGTTCCTCGGCGTCCCGGTTGAAATCGGCGGAACCCGGTGCTGGTGGAGGCCCTGGCCTTACTTCCTCCACAGTTGGCACATTCCACATTTTGACTTTTCCAAACAGGGGCGTCAATCCGACCGGCCTTTGGGGAGTTTCCATGTTTTGCCATTTCCATCCAAAGCGCTCAAATGCAGCGTTTGCAATGGAATCAGAAACGGGTTTTGGCGTTTGGGCTTTTGCCATGCCATCAGTTGACGCACGCTGTTTAGCCAATTTGACTACTTCCGTGGCAATTGTAACCCCAGCCGCGATATCACTTTGGACGTTGATGCCGGCGTGCATCAAACTGGCGATGTGTTCCTGGTATTTCCTTTCCAGGTAAATGGTCTCCAAGGGAAACATGGCAACCAAGATCTCTTTTGAAACCAAGGCGAGTGTTGCACCATCCGATGGATAGGAGGGAAGCTGACTTTTTGCATAAGCTGGTTCTATAGCCGTATCCACCTGGTAAGGTGTCGGCCGGTTGAACTCATATTTGTAATGCCAAGCAACCACCAATGCATCAAACTGCGCCACACTCAAGTAAGCGAGCACCCTGCTGGTATAAGGGGGGTGGGCAAACGGAAATGCAGGAGGTCCCTGGGGATTTGCTGGATTGGGGAGTGTGTAGGTGCCATCCGCATTTGGTCCAGGAATCAGGTTGTACTTTGCTGCCAGTTCCAGGGCGATTTCGTTCCACCTAAGGACCGGATTGTTGGTCCAATACTTCACCGCTGCCTGCTCATCGGGCGTTAGGCTAGACATTTTTTGCTTCATCTCCGATAGTTCGGCTTGGTATTGCGCCGAACTGGTCGCGTTTGGCGCTGGTACCGTTATTTGTGTCGGTGAAGTCACAAGGATTGTTTTCCAAGTTCCACCGTTTGGATCCAAATTGGAGAAATCATAACCCTCAAATTCATAGTAATTCGGGGTTTCTTCGATACAGGAGCTTGCGATCAAGACCAGTAAAAACAGCTTTATATAATTGTTGTAGATTTTTTTCATGGCAATGGGAATCAATAGACTTTGAATTGGTAAGTGAGGCCGAGACCGATCGTGGTGGCTTTGCCGACATTTCTTCCACTGACAGTTTGGTTGAAATAGGCCAATGCTCCAAGTCCCCGGTCCGCTTTGACAAAATATTGTACCCAAGCACCGACCTGACCGAAATCCATCTTGTTGGTCGGCTGCGGCCGATTGTAGGCACGGATGTCATCACCTGTCAGGCAGTTGAAATTCTGATAGGTTGCCTCGACCCTCAGTCTGTTGTCAAAGGCCCAGTAGCCGATCGCTCCGTGAAAATTGAGCACGTTGGGCACATTCATAAACGCGGAGTAGACGCTGCCATTTTCATAGTAATAATCCCGCTCGATTTCTGTCTGTCCCCGCCAGATGTAGGCGAGCGCCGCGCGGAATACCAAACCGTTGTCCATTTTGTATCCTCCGATTCCACGCAAACCAAGCTCGGGGGCACCGACACCGATGCTGAAAGGCATATAATCCGAGAGGTAATTACCTATTGGCGTGGAAAAATGGGCATTGGTGAGGAACAGCAACCTACCAGGACCAACTTGCTTTTGGAGCCAGTCAACCTTGGCCGAAATGCTCAAATCCTGTAGTCCGGACTGACCTGCCTGTGTGCCACCAGAGGCCTTTGTGTGGACGAAGGGTAGGCTTGCGATGATGTTTACCTTCTTTGATACGCCCATGGCGATCATGGGCATTCCCATCTGTCGGGTAAAAGTACCGATATTGGCGTTTTGGCGGAGATACGTCCCTTCCCAGTACTGGTCCCAAGAGGAATGTTCATATATCAAAGCCGCGCAAATTTCTCCTTTCCCCATCATGACCTCGTCCCATGGAGTTTGGGCAAAGGAATGCAGGGATAAACTTATCCATACTGCCAAGAGGGCAGCAAGGCGAAATATTTTTTCCATTGTAATTAAGTTGGGTTGAATGAGTAATACCTAAATCCCAAGGCCGAGGCGTGGGAAGGCTACATAACGTCTCGAGAATCCAAATCGCGAATGGAGATTGAATCCTTCGACAGCAAAGACTGTGTCCTGGTAGATCCAGCAAACACTGTTGATAACAGCCAACAGGAACCTAATCAGAATTGATTCGGAAATGAAATGAAGCCCCAAAAAAAGATCAACCCAACTCTGGGGGTGGTGTATGGATGTTGATGGTCAATTGATCAAAAGGTAAAAAAATAAACCCTATGTAATGCTTTTGGACCGGAATGAAAGACCTGAATTGAAAGTCATTGACCGGTTGGGTGTAGTCTTTCACAAAGATTTTGGAGAGCAGCGTGTTGTTAGCACCATCTGGCAAATCATCATGGACCAAGGATGTGACCCATAACTTGATAGTCTCGTTCATGGTCCGTTTTGCGGTATCAGGGACATAGACCACCTGAAGTGTATCATTGACGTAGCGTTGTTTGATGATACGGAAAAACTGCCCATCTTTTTCGAAACTCGTATTGGCTACCCGAAATTCCTCCTCTGAGACCATGTAAGGAATGGAAAGCGGTATCTCCATCATTTTCTCTTCCAAGGCGGCTGAGCTGTCACTGTAAATTTTGTCAACCCAGTGTTTTTCAACCTGAAGGCGAAAAGAAAAATACGCCACATAGTACCCAAAATGGTACAATGCAAAGCAGCAAAGCAGCAATATGGCGATTGGTTTCCTCAAAGTTCGGTTGACACTTTTTCGAAATGTAAAGAAAATCAACTGCTAAGTCAAAGTGTTAGAAAATTTCTTTCGAAACCGGATAGTTTTTGGAGGGATTAGAGCAGTAGGCTACAGGTTTTCCACAGGATAAAAAACGCCAAACCAATCCCGCCATAGATTCTAATCACGATCAAGCGGTTGCAGCGATCTAAAAACCACAGCACCCAAACCGGCCTAATTAGCCCGAGCAGCATTAAGGCACCGGAGAGTAAAAACATTCCCTGGAATAAGGCTACTAGCGCATGTAACATGCCGATGAAATTTTAAAAGAAAGGCTATCCAGCAAACTGCTGATGTATCGAAAGCTCATAGTTTGAGATAGATGTTGAAAAGATCCCTGAGAGAAGGTCAACAGGTTGGCCTTAACGAAACTCCTGGGGAATCTCGATTATTTTTGCGTCAATTGCCTGACTTGCTCGTGCCGGAAGCATCCGACCAAATGGTCATTGACCAAGCCGGTGGCCTGCATGTGGGCATACATCACTGTGCTACCGAGGAATTTGAATCCTTTTTGCTTGAGATCCTTTGCAAGGCGATCGGAAATTGGCGTAGTGGCAGGCACTTCTGATAATTCACTCCACGAGTTCTGAATCGGCTGTCCTCCCACAAAATCCCAAATGTAGTTGACAAAACTCCCATGTTTGGCCTGTACATCCATAAACAAGCGCGCATTGTGGATGGCAGAGCGGATCTTTGCGCCGTTTCTAATGATGGCTGGATTCTGTAGCAGTTCGAGTACGTAGCCTTCGGGAAAATCAGCTACAATCTTATAGTCAAAGTTGGCAAAGGCATCACGGTAACCCTCTCTTTTCTTCAATATCGTCGACCAACTCAGGCCCGCCTGCGCGCTTTCCAAAACCAAAAACTCAAACTGCTTTCCATCCTCCCATACGGGAACTCCCCACTCTTCGTCATGGTATTGGACATATGCTTCAAAACCTCGGCACCAAGGGCAGCGGAAAGCATCGTGTGTATGCATCATGATTTTTGGATTGTTTTTTGGGATTTGGAGAATTTAAGCGGCCAGATTATTCGAACGCCTGCAACAATGTCCTAAAGGAAACCACCCTGTCCTGAAACTTGATTTGGACATCCTGCTGTAGCTTTTTGGAGTGTACTTGCATGTATTCATTGAGCTTGTCCATGTTTTCAGCAAAATACTGCACCGAGTAGTTGATGCTACCGTCCTCAGAATCGTGGAGGATGCGATAGAGTTTGTTTTCCAAAAACATACCCGTCGCCAACACGTCGGGAATGTGTGTTTCCCGCATCCAATTCAGCCATTCTGTTTCGGCGTCCTTGTCGACATTGACCGTCACGTTGTATAAAATCATATTCTGTCTATTTATCTGTACTTTTGGACTTCGATTGCCAACAAATATACGACCGGCTTGTTTAACAACCTGAATTATTCCAATCCTTGTAAAGCGTAAATGAATACATCAATTGTAGAAAAGAAACAGCAGGAAAACCAAAAACCAGCCAAAAAAGGGCGAGGTATCAGTTCTACAACTTGGTTTAAGATACTCATCTCACTTTTTTATTTGGTTGGGATCGTTGGGATGGCTATTCCTGAAATTCGGCCTTTTTTCCAGCAGTTGACGCCCTTTCACCTGTTATTGAGTTTGGGCGTGTTGTTTTGGTTTCACAAGGAGTGGAATGTGCCTTTTGGTATTTTCTGCCTTTCGGCTGCTCTTATCGGTTATGGTTCGGAGGTTTCTGGCGTCCACACGGGATTTCCATTTGGCAACTATTGGTACGGGCCTGTTCTCGGTGTGCAGGTATTTGAAGTGCCACTGATGATCGGGGTGAACTGGCTGCTTTTGAGCTATATGGCAGGTCATTTTTTTCATACAAAAATTCAAAATGACATCCTCGCTGCTTTGGCGGCGGCGGCACTGATGGTTGGGATTGACTTCATCATCGAGCCCGTGGCAATTTCCTTGGACTTTTGGTCTTGGGAGGGGAACATCGTTCCGGTACAAAATTACCTGGGATGGCTTGGGGTTGCTTTTATCATCCAAATCATCTACCGGAAAACAAGCTTTTCAAAACCAAATGCGGTTTCGGACTTCCTCCTGTTGAATCTGATCCTGTTTTTTGCGATTTTAAATTTGGTTTTGTGATTGAAAATAAAATATTTCAAACAATCTTAATTTGAACGAGTTACGTCAATGAATATGATAACTGCTGTATTGTTCACCGCGCTTGGTTTTGTTGCAATGGAAATCTCCGGGTGGTTCATACACAAATACCTGATGCATGGCCCGCTTTGGAGTATCCATAAGACACATCATCAGCCTTCCAAGGGACCGTTCGAGCTCAATGACCTCTTTTCCCTATTGTTCGGGAGCGTGGCCATTGTGTTGATTGTCCTCGGCGTGGGAAGCTTGGATTACAGGTTTTGGATGGGGGTTGGCATAAGCTTGTACGGTCTCTTGTACTTTTTGATCCACGATGTCATGGTACATCGCCGGGCCAAATGGTTCTCCAGGCCACAAAACAACTTTCTATTGGGCATATTCAGGGCACACCAAGCCCACCATGCGACCAATCAAAAAGACGACGCAGTATCCTTTGGATTGTTCTTTGTTCCTAAAAAGTATTTTAAAAATACACCCAAATGAGTACCTATTCCATCAAAGACCTCGAACAATTGTCAGGTATCAAAGCCCATACGCTGCGTATTTGGGAGCAGCGGTATGATTTGCTACAGCCGAAAAGGACTGATACTAATATCCGTTACTACGATGACGACGATTTGAAGCTAATCCTGAATGTCGCCCTGCTGAACGACAACGGCTTCAAAATCAGTAAAATCAGCAAAATGTCCCCTAGCGAAATGCGCGATGAGGTCATTCGGCTGACCGACCGCAACCTCACCCATGATGACCAAATCCACGCGTTGACGATCTGTATGGTCGAAATGGACGAGGAAAGATTGGAAAAGGTACTTTCGACCAATATCCTCAAATTCGGATTCGAGCAGACCATGCTCAACATCATCTATCCATTTCTGTCCAAAATCGGTGTCCTTTGGCAAACAGGGGCTATCAATCCAGGACAGGAGCATTTTATCAGCAACCTCATCCGTCAGAAGCTGATCGTGGCGATAGATGGTCAGGTGACCAAGTACACCGGTAAGAAGTTTCTGTTGTACTTGCCGGAGGGCGAAATGCACGAGATTTCACTGCTGTTTGCAGCATACATCATCAAAGCCAAGGGACATCAAGTGCTATACCTTGGACAAAATACGCCAAGGGAAGACCTAAAGGCAGTTTACCGTTTGCATAAACCCCAATATTTAGTGACCGTCATTACCACTTCTCCTTCGCAGGACCATGTGCAGGATTACTTGAATGAGTTGGCACAAAACTTCCAGGATTCAGAGATCGTCGTATCGGGTTACCAGATTGTGGGCCAGGATTTGAAATTCCCGAAAAACGTGAAACCGCTCCATTACATCCGCCAACTCAGGGATTTTGTGGAAGAGATCAATGAAGTGATGGTTGAGAAATAATCAACGTTTTTAACAAAATCTTAAACAAGGTGAGGCATACCGCTCTCACCTTTTTTTGTGCAAAAATGTGGCCTATTTTGCCTTTTCTCACAGAATTGGTGATGTGGTCGCGTCAGTTTGAATCATTTTGTTTAATCTTTTTGAAAAATATTTCCACAAAGCGCTTGCATTTTGTTTAACGATTGCTACCTTTGATTAAACAAAAATGCTAAACGCCATGACGACTCTAGAATTCAGTTATTCCCTCAACAAGTTGTCCAGTTCCCTCAAGCCATTTGCGTTGAAGCTCACCCGGGACATGGACGATGCAAATGATCTATTGCAGGACACGATGGTAAAAGCCTTCACGAACAAGGATAAATTCACTGAAGGAACCAACCTGAAAGCATGGCTTTACACCATCATGAAAAATACCTTCATCACCAACTATCAAAGGATGGTACGTAGGGGTACTTTCGTGGATACCACAGATAATCTTCACTATATCAACTCTGGAGATATCCTTGTTGAGAATGGTGCGTTTGGCGATTTTGCTATTGACGATATCAACAACGCGATCGAGAAGCTCGAGGAAGTATACAAGGTGCCTTTTATGATGCATTTTAGAGGATTCAAATACCACGAGATCGCCGAAAAACTAAATATTCCGATTGGAACTGTGAAGAATCGTATCCATATTGCCAGAAAGCTCCTGAAGGGCGATTTGTATATGTATCAACATAGAAACTGATCAAAATGCCGAAAAAAAATGTAGTGGTGATAGGCGCTGGATTCGCTGGAATCTCCGCGGCGACTCATCTGGCGGCATCGGGATACGACGTAATATTATTGGAAAAAAACGCTGGACCCGGTGGCCGGGCTCGGCAATTCGAAGCTGAAGGGTTTGTATATGACATGGGTCCAAGTTGGTATTGGATGCCGGATGTTTTTGAAAACTATTTTGCTCATTTTGGCAAAAAGCCCTCGGACTACTATGAATTGATCAGGTTAGATCCGTCCTACACCGTCGTTTTTGGTAAGGACGAGTTTATGGAGATTCCAGCGGACTACGGTCGATTCAAAGCACTTTTGGAATCCCTGGAGCCTGGCGTAGGCCCGAAACTTGACGAATTTCTCAAACAAGCCGCCTATAAATATCAAGTCGGCATCAATGACTTGGTCCACAAGCCAAGCCGTTCCTTGATGGAGTTTGCCAGTCCTGGATTGTTGGCGGATGTCATTAGGATGGATGTATTCCAATCAATGTCCAAGCATATCAGGAAGTTTTTTAAACACGAGAAGATTATCCGTCTGATGGAATTCCCCGTGTTGTTTCTCGGGGAGACGGCGGAAAATATCCCTGCACTTTACAGCTTGATGAATTATGCAGATATTTCTCTTGGTACCTGGTACCCCATGGGAGGAATGTTCAAGATTGTAGAAGGCATGGTGCTGTTGGCTGAAGAAAAAGGAGTCAAATTCCAATACAACGCCGATGTTTCCCATATCAATGTAAAAAACGGCCGAGCAAGCAATGTCGTGTTGAAAGACGGCCGCAGCTTTGAGGCAGATGTCGTCGTGGCCGGTGCTGATTACCACCATGTCGATTCCGCTTTGCTTGCGCCCGAGTACCGCAACTACAGCGACAATTATTGGGACAAAAGGGTGATGGCTCCTTCGAGTCTGTTGTTTTACCTTGGGGTCGACAAAAAACTGGAAAATATAACCCATCATTGTCTGTTTTTTGACGAGCAAATGGGTCCCCACGCGGACGCGATCTACAAGAACCCTCGCTGGCCGGAGAGACCGTTATTTTACCTTTCCGCTGCATCCAAGACGGATCCAAGCGTGGCAAAGGAAGGAACCGAAAACCTCGTCATCCTGATCCCTCTTGCTCCCGATCTTGCCGATGGCGAAGAAGTGCGCGAGAAGTATTTCAACATCGTCATGGATCGCTTGGAAATGCTCACCGGACAGGAAATCCGAAGCCATATCGTCTACAAGAGGTCTTACGCCCACAGTGATTTCAAGGCTGACTACAATGCTTTCAAGGGAAACGCCTATGGTTTGGCCAATACGTTACTTCAGACGGCCATCTTGAAACCTTCTTTGAAAAACAAGAAAGTGGGCAACTTGTATTACACGGGTCAACTTACCGTGCCCGGACCAGGTGTGCCACCAAGCCTTATTTCAGGTCATGTGGTTGCAAAAGAGGTAATGAAAGAACATAGAATTTAAAATTTTGCTAAATTCATAGGCATGGATGCTAGGGCCCTATTTGACGAAACCACATTGGAATGTAGCAAGCTGATCACTCAGCGCTACAGTACCAGTTTTACATTGGGCATTAAAACCCTTGCCAAGAAATTCCATTTGCCGATTTACGCGATCTATGGTTTTGTGAGGTATGCGGACGAAATCGTGGATACCTTCCACGACCAAGACAAAAAGACGCTGTTAGCGCAATTCAAAGAAGACACCTATACCGCGATCGACAACAAGATCAGCCTAAATCCTGTCCTGCATGCCTTCCAATTGATCGTCAATGCTTATCAGATTGACAAGGATCTCATTGAAGCCTTCTTGAAAAGCATGGAAATGGACTTGGATTTCAAGACCTACAACGACTCGAGATACCATGAGTATATTTATGGCTCTGCCGAGGTGGTAGGACTGATGTGCTTGAAGGTATTTTGTGAAGGTGATCAAAAACTCTACGAAAGCCTCAAAAGCCCCGCTTGCAAACTCGGTTCGGCCTTCCAAAAAGTGAACTTCCTGCGGGATATCAAGAGCGATTACGAGGAAAGGGGGCGAGTCTATTTCCCAGGTGTGGATTTCAACAGTTTTGATAAATCTGTCAAGCAGCTCATCGAAGAAGATATCCAGAAGGATTTTGATGAAGCGTTGGATGGGATCAGAAGGCTTCCTAGCGGCGCGAAGATGGGCGTCAAGGTTGCATATTTGTACTACCAGAAGCTGTTTGACAAGATCAAGGGTCTAGACCCTAAGGTTATTACCAATCAAAGGATTCGCATCCCGAATGCGAAGAAATTATCCTTGCTGCTCGGCACCTATGTGGAAACCAAACTTGGGTTCAACTGATGGAAAAGTACCTGTACCTCGCACTGATGTTGTTTTCCATTTCTTATCCCTTGGCTCAGTCTTTTGAGCATCGGATTACCTATTACAGACAGTGGAGGTACCTTTTCCCCGCAATCGCCATCACGGCTTTTGTGTTCATCGTGTGGGACCATTGGTTCACAGTGATCGGCGTTTGGGAATTTAACCCGAGGTATGTGTTGGGCTATTTTTTCCTTGAGTTACCGCTCGAAGAATGGATGTTCTTCATCGCAGTACCATTCGCCAGCATATTCATCTATGAGGTATTGAATTACTTCGTGAAAAAGGATGTCTTGCAGCCTATCGCCAAGGCGACAACCTTGTTTCTTATCCCTTTCCTTTTTGTCGTTGGTATGCTCAACCTCGATAAATGGTATACCTCGGTCAATTTGCTGCTGGGTTCTGGAACTTTGGCACTGCATTATATTTTCTTTCAGACAAAGTACCTGGGTCGGTTTTACTTGGCCTATCTGGTCCACTTGATTCCTTTCCTGTTGGTCAATGGTGTACTCACGGGAGGATTTACGGAGGAGCCTGTGGTCATTTACAACAACGCGGAAAACCTCGGCATCAGAATATTTACCATTCCGATCGAGGATACGGTCTACTCGATGATCCTGCTGCTGATGAACATCAGTTTCTATGAAAAGTTTAGGCAACGCAAAACAATTCAAACCGTCAAAAGTTTATAGCATATGCTAAATCTGAAAGTACATATCGACCAACACTCAGGGTTTTGTTTCGGTGTAGTTTATGCCATAGAAATGGCTGAGGAAATCCTCGACGAGCAAGGCTATTTGTACTGTTTGGGTGATATCGTACACAATGACGAGGAGGTCAACCGACTGACGCAAAAGGGCCTGAAGATCATCGACCATGCCCAACTTCAGATGATTCACGACGAAAAGGTCCTGATCCGTGCGCATGGCGAGCCACCTTCTACCTATGAATTGGCGATCAAAAACAATCTGACGCTGATCGACGCGAGCTGTCCCGTCGTGCTAAAGCTGCAGAACCGCATCAAAAATTCCTTTGATAAAGACGAGCAGATCTACATCTACGGAAAGCATGGACATGCCGAGGTGGTTGGGCTTTTGGGACAAACCAACAACAAAGCGGTCGTATTCCAGGACATCAGTGAACTTGATATCCCCAGTTTGCCCAAAAATCTGACCCTGTACAGTCAGACTACGAAGAGTACCGACAAGTTTTACGAAATCAATAAAATCCTCCAAGAAAACGGCATATCCGTCAACACCAATGATACCATCTGCCGCCAAGTCTCCAACCGGGATAAGGAATTGCGGGAGTTTGCGGACAAATTTGACAAGATCGTGTTTGTCAGCGGTACCAAATCCTCCAACGGAAAGGTCCTCTACAACGTCTGCAAGGACAAAAACCCCAACACGTACTTTGTCTCCAACCCCGAGCAAGTGGATCCATCTTGGTTTTCCAATAACGACACGGTGGGAATCTGCGGCGCAACCTCCACACCTATGTGGCTGATGGAAGAAGTGAAAGCCAAAATCGAATCCTTCTGATTCCGGCATTCCCGTATCTTTACGAAGTGAAAGCGTTGAAAATACCCTACGAACCCATTGGCATCAAGGGAGTCTTGATCGGCATGACGATCATTATCCTTTGGTTTGTGGGTTTGTTTTTTTTGCTGACTTGGGAGTTTTCATGGACCCACCCCCTGACTTATGTGGCCATTTTGGTACAGATGCACCTCTACACGGGTTTGTTCATCACTGCCCACGACGCGATGCACGGGATTGTTTCCGAAAACAAGCGCCTCAACCACGCGATTGGCTGGTTTTCGGCGGTGCTATTCTCCTTTAATTTCTACTGGAAATTGTACCCAAAGCACCACGAGCACCACAGGTTTGTGGCGACGGACAAAGACCCCGACTACCACGCTTCCGGAAAATTCTTGGTCTGGTACCTGAGTTTTATCCGGCAGTATGTCAGTATTTGGCAGATTCTGCTGATGGCGGTGACCTTCAATATCCTGAAGCTTTTTATTCCGACCGAAAATCTGATCCTTTTTTGGATGCTGCCGGCAGTGCTCTCCACGCTGCAGTTGTTTTATTTCGGGACCTACCTGCCCCACATGGGTGAGTCGGACAACAAGCACCATTCACATTCTCAAGCAAAAAACCACCTTTGGGCGTTTATCTCCTGTTATTTCTTTGGCTATCACTACGAGCACCACGACTCCCCTGGTACACCTTGGTGGCGGCTGTGGAAGGTAAAAGAGGCTTACCAAAAATTCAAATTCTAAAAATTTCCCTGAATCACCCTTTCTCAGCCGATTTTTCCAATGACTGTTTCAGGGCCTGTACCGCGCCATGATAATCCGAAGGCCGGGTTTCCTTGTAGTTGTCCAAGTGGAACTTATCCAATTTTTGAAGAAGGAGCATCAGCAGCTGCTTTTCCGCCTCGGTCAATGGCCCAAAGGCCAGGGTAGCAATGTCCTTCATGTAATGCATCGTCTCGAACAGGACGCGCTGTCCTTTTTGTGTAATCTTGATGCGTTTGGACCGCCTATCCGTAGGGTCGTCAAATTCCTCTGCCAAGCCGCTATTGACCAGGCGCTTGATGACTTCAATGCCGCTGGGGAATTCGGAAAGGAGCTCAGCAATCAGCTCAGACTTTTTGGGACTGTCCATGAAGTTGAGCGAAATCAGGTAACCCCAATCCTCCAGGTTGTTGAGTTCGCTGTGCAGGAGCGCCTTTTTGGAATACATGCCCGCAAACCTGTTGAGACGATTGACGAGATTGATAAGCCGGCCATCTACGGTGAAGCCAGGCTGGACCTGCTGCGCTGCAGATTCGCCCATTTCCGATAGGTATTTCAAGCAAAAGCCCCTGATGTCCAATTCAGGGTCATTTTCCGAATACCTATCCCAAAGGTTTACCAACTTTACAAGTTCCTTGCTCATTTCGATACAAAAACATAACAAATTTAAATCAAATTTTTTATTTCACTATGTTTTTGAATAATAATTCTTCTACATTTGTCAAAGAAATTATGATTTCATAGTATTTGAAAGATATTGAAAATCGAAAAAGTATGGGATCATATGAAAAATGTCTGTCGATTTAGAAAGGTTTCAACGCTGTAAATGCCTGATGTTGCGCCACTTATTGGCAAAGAGTGGAAAATCATACAGCCAGAGGCATTTGACCTTTGAAAATAATTACGAAAATTCTAAAACATTTAACACCGCTTTAAGCTTAAAAATCAAATTCATAACCAACTATGAGACTTATATTACTGCTATCTCTCTTTTCATTTACAAGCTTCAGTTCCTTTGCCCAAGGGGGCGAGATCCGTGGCCGGGTCTTTAACCCGATCAACAACGAGGGTATTCCCTTCGCCAACGTGGTATTGGTGGGCACCGATTTGGGGACAGTCTCGGATGAAAACGGGAACTACGCCTTGACCAATATTCCTCCGGGACTGTACAACGTGCGTGCGAGTTTTGTGGGGTATCGCTCCAAGACCTTTTTCGAAATCCAAGTTTCGCTCGCCCGGCCTGTCAGGCTGGACATTGATCTGCTGGAAGAAGCTTCTGACCTCAGTGAGGTGACTGTCGACGCGGAGTTTAGCCGCTCGGACGAGACGCCTATCTCGGTGAGAAGACTCAATACCAACGAAATCGAGCGCTATCCTGGCGGGAACAGGGATATCTCAAGGGTTATCCAGTCGCTTCCTGGCGTGGCGAGTACCGCAAGCTTCCGAAACGACATCATTATCCGGGGTGGAGCGCCCAACGAAAACAAGTTTTTCATCGACGAGATCGAAGTCCCCGTCATCAACCACTTCGCCACACAGGGCTCATCCGGAGGACCTGTCGGTATTCTCAACGTGAACCTGATCAAAAACGTGGATGTCATCACGGGTGGATTCCCGGCTGACCGGATGAATTCATTGAGCTCCTTTTTCAACTTTCAGCTCAAAGAAGGTAGAAAGGACAAAATGTTCACCCAAATGACCTTGGGTGCCAGTGAATTGACGCTATCCAATGAAGGTCCCTTGGGTAAAAACACCACTTACCTGATCTCAGCCAGAAGGTCCTACCTGCAATTTCTCTTCAGGCAATTGGAACTTCCCTTCCTGCCTACCTTCAATGACTTTACCATCAAGACGACGACGAAGCTGAACGCCAAGACTGAGTTGACGTTTTTGGGTGTGGGTGCGATCGACCAGTTTGCACTGAACTTCAATGAACCGAGGGATGAGACCGAAGAGGAAAGGGAAAACAGGCTTTACCTGCTCGAGAGTCTACCCATCTCTTCCCAATGGAACTACATGACGGGTTTGAAATTGAAACGATTCAGGGAAAACGGCTTTTGGACATTTATCCTGAGCCGTAATATGCTCAACAACAGGCAGTACAAATACGCCCAAAACGATGAGAGCAGCCCGGCAAACCTGCTGTTTGACTACACTTCCCAGGAGAGCGAAAACAAGTTCCGTGCGGAAAACTCCGTATTTGCGAAAGGCTTCAATTTCAAGTATGGCGTCAATTATGAGTATTCCCGGTATTTCATCAAAAATCTGGACCGGTCTACAGGCGCAGCAGATGGAGAGGTAATCTTTGCGAACGCCACGGCGTTTTTCAATAGCTACGGAGGCTTCGTCTCTGCCAACAAGACATTTCTGAACGAAAGACTCTTGGTCACTGCAGGCCTGCGGATGGATGGAAGCGATTTTGGACAGACCGCCCGCAACCCGCTGAACCAAGTCAGTCCGCGGTTTTCGGTTTCCTATCAGATCAAGCCCAACCTGTTCTGGACCGCCAATTCGGGTATTTACTACCAAAAGCCTCCTTACACGGCTTTGGGCTACCGTGACAATGCCGGAAACCTGGTCAACCAGCAAAACGACATCCGCTTTATCCGCTCGACCCACTTTATCACAGGCTTCGAAAAGGTTATTCCTGAGAAAAGCCGCAGGTTCAGCGTCGAGGGCTTCTACAAGTTCTACGACAACTATCCTTCTTCCATCAGAAATGGGATATCCTTGGCCAACCTCGGTGCAGACTTCGGCGTTATCGGCAACGAACCCGTCAGTTCAGATTCGAAGGGTAGGGCCTATGGTTTGGAGTTTCTTGCACAGCAGCGTCTCTTCAAGTCCTTCTACGGTATCGGCGCGGTCACGCTCGTCAGGAGCGAATTTACCAACCCCAATACGGTAGGCTTTATCCCTTCAGCCTGGGACAGCAGGATCATCGTGAGCTTGACAGCAGGCAAGCGTTTCAAAAACAACTGGGAAGTCGGTGCACGTTGGAGGTACTTGGGTGGTTTGCCTTACACGCCAGTTGATATAGAGACCTCCTCCCTGATTGAAGTTTGGGACAAAAGAGGGCAGGCTGTGCTTGATTTCAACCAGATCAACGCCCTACGCCTGAAGGCATTCCACCAGTTGGACTTCCGCGTGGACAAGCGCTACTTCTTTAACCGCTGGAACCTCAACTGGTATTTTGATGTGCAAAATGCCTACAACTTCCAGGCCGAGCAGCCTCCGGTCCTTGTACCGGTCAGGGATACTGATGGCTCGATCAAGATCGATCCAAACGATCCGACAAGGTATCAGATGAGATTGATCGAAAATCCCGCGGGGACGATCCTTCCCACGATCGGCATCATCGTCGAGTTCTAAAAAAAAAAACCGCCTTGGATCACCAAGGCGGTTTTTTTGTATCCAAAAGGTTTGTAGGGTACTTTGTGTAGAAATACCAATATGACTTAAAGTTTACTTCTTTTGGCTAAAGTCAAAACTACTACAATGCTGAAGGAAATGGCGGAAAACTAACGTGTTCAAGTATTTAGGCTCAAGGAAACAAAGTTAACGCCATGCAAGTGCAATCACTTTTCGACTCGTTGTCTATCGGCGGAAGTATACTTTGTGCCATCGAAAAATAGTAGTCTGTCCCACATAACGTCAGTGTCAGGTTGAACATTCCTTGTCAAAATATAGGGAAATATGCCATTACCCAAAGGAATAATTTTAAGGTCTGTGTAGTTTTCGTATTCAACGCTCTTATACAAAACCTGGAATTCCTTGGGAGTTGTCAATACTATATAGGCATAGTTATCCGAATTAATTACTGAAAGGACAGTGTCGCCGCTATTGAAATGCAAGTGAGTCCCATTGTCTTTAAGTCCAAAGAAAGTCTGTTTATCACCAAGTTGAGCCAAAAGTTTCCCAGACAAAATGGTGTCGCTTGATACCGTGAATTTTATTGGACGAAATTGCCCACTGAAATTCCCTATTCCATAATAGCTGTCGCCAACAATCCTTTTGTCTGTCCTGTAGACTGCTATGAAGACAGGAGATATGTTTTGATCTAGGTACTCAACTCGAAGAAAATCGGCACCAGATACAAGGTTATGTTTGGTGTCGTAAATCTTGAGTTTTGAGAGTCCACGTAGGTCAAAATATTTGGAAGCTATATCTGCTGGGATTCTGTGCCTGCTGTTTTCATCGTCCTTGTATATCAATGAGTCAGAAAGGTCAACGATGTTTTCGTATTCGTCAGAGCTTATTTCATCCTGAATAAAATAAAGCTCAACATATGCTTCATTTTCATTTGAAAAATAAAAACTATCAATAAACCCAATGTATTTTATGCCCTCATGCAGGATATCAACCTTGGCGCTTAGGGAATCTACATTGGTTGAATGCCTTTTGTCGTCAATTGCAACTTTTGAATCGTGTGGATTTGAACAGCTAAAGGCCAATAAGACAACAGTCAAAATAATCAGGTCTTTCATGTGTATTCCGATTGTGTTTTTATTAATGCAGATCAATTTCTTGCGCCAACCAGTCTAATTGATTGTCTTCATATTTAAAGATATTCGAAATGACACTGCCCCGGATGAATCGTGTTATTATCAACTTTTTATTCTTGATTTCACCGCTTTGTGGTTAAGCCCCGATTTTAAGGTCAATACCAAAAAATCATTCAATCGAGAATCGAGCCATTTCATCTTTTTCTCATCCTCGATCCACACGTCTATCACTGAACCCGATCCACCCAATAACTCACTCGAGATTACTTTTTTCTTAAATATTTCTTGATCTCGATTTTCCACGGCAGCCAATATTTGTAATATCCAATTCGCCTGTGCGGTATATGCTGAATCGCGTAAGACTTCATAAATGTCTGTTAGGAGAATTTTAAATCTTTCTATATTCTCCTCCGAGAAATCAATCCCTTGAGGTTTTTCTCTGAAAAGTCCAAACATCTTTTCTTTCTTTAAAATGGATTGATACAGGTTATTATTCTATCAAAAAGCCTCGTCAAGTCAAAAGACTTTTTTTTCATCCTCATTGAAATATAGCATTAGTTTTTCTGACCTCCAATGGAAAAACTATCCTTTGGTGGGTTTTCAATGCTCTTGCGAAGTTGCTTCAAGCAGTAGCATTCGAATTGACCTATTCTTAGATGATAGTGCAGCCCCAGACTACGATTAAGGAGAGGTATTCCGTCTATGCGTTAGAGATATTCCGTGTATTCCTTCACCACACTCCGTGTATGGGCTGATTGAGGAATGACCATTTTTGACACAAAAATTGCTGGTCAGGGGAATAGCAAAAAAAAACGCCGAGGAAATCCAAGGCGGTTTTTCGGTCTTAAATATAGATTGGGTTTATTGTACGTTGATCAATGATTCGCGGCGGCGCATCTTGCCGGCGGGTAGTCCATACATCATCTTGAAGCGTCGGCAGAAATAGGCCGTATCCTTATAGCCCACTTCCTTGCCGATATCGCGGATGCTTTTCTTGGATGTCCTGAGCAACTCGACGGCAGCCTCCATCCTTTGGTATTCGATGTAATCCTGCGGGTTGATGCCCGTAAGCATCTTGAAATATTGCCCCACATAATCCTCGGAGACGTTGGCGACCTTGGCCAAAACCTTGTTGGAAAGGTCACCGCCGATGTTTTTCTTGATGTAGTTGAAAAGATCGATGAGGCGTGGGTCTTTGAAATAGGTGCTGTTGGTCGACAGTTCCTCGACAAAAAGCCTGTTCTTCAGGATATGTCGCACGATCTCGATCACCAGCAATTCAGTCATCAATTTGACTACGCGCTCTTTGCCGGGGGTGTTTTGCTCGGATTCCTTGATGATGTCCTCGACGACCGTGGCAATGCGGTCATTGAAACGAATCGCAAACGGCGGGATACCCAAAGAATGGAAGAAGTTCACCACGTCAAAGACCTTCGCCTCGAAGTTGATGATGGTGACACAGTCTTCCTCCACATTTTTTATTTCCTTGAAACTGATCGTTTGGAGGTATTTCCGCTTATTGTCGAGAAATGACTCGTTATTGATCTCGTTTCGCTTATTTTGGGTTCCGAATGCTACGTTGCTGAACCTACCTGCCGGGATAAAAAGAATCTCGCCCTCATTGACCAATTCCATTTCCTCCGAAAACTTGAGGCTTCCTTGGTGCAATAGGATCAGGGTATTCTCGGAATCGCTGTAATCGGATACTGTGACAGGTTTCTCGATTTTGAAGTTGTTTCCTTTCAAAAACCTGACTCCCACAGATTCAATTACTTTATTGTAATATTCCATGATGGCATGATTAGGGGTTGGGCCATAAAAGTATTATATTTTTCGAAAATCATAGACAAAAATTTTTTTATTTCATTGATTTACATAAAAAAAGGCATAAAAATTGGATTTTATGCCTTTAGATCGCTGATGGACAAATTTATCTTAAAATACTTCTGGATATCACTATTTTTTGAATCTCGCTGGTGCCCTCATAGATTTGTGTAATCTTCGCATCACGCATCAGGCGCTCTACATGGTATTCCTTTACATAACCGTAGCCGCCGTGGACCTGTACCGCCTCGACCGTTACCTGCATCGCCACCTCTGAGGCGTACAACTTGGCCATCGCACTGGCAAGGGAATAGTCTTGGCCCTGGTCTTTCAGCCAAGCCGCTTTCAGGACCAGCATCCTTGCGGCTTCGATTTGGGTGGCCATGTCTGCCAACTTGAATTGGATGGCTTGGTGCTGCGAAATCGGCTTTCCAAAAGCCTTTCGCTCCTTGCTGTACGCCAAAGCCAATTCATATGCACCGGAAGCAATTCCCAAAGCCTGGGCGGCAATGCCAATCCTTCCGCCATTGAGTGTCTCCATGGCAAAAGTAAATCCAAAACCTTCTTCTCCAATCCTTTTGGCAACGGGGACTTTGACATCCGAGAACATTAAGGAATGGGTGTCCGAACCACGTATACCCAGTTTGTCTTCTTTCTTGCCAATCACAAATCCCTCCCAGCCTTTTTCAATGATAAAGACGGAAATCCCTTTGTGCCCCTTGGTAGCATCCGTTTGGGCTATGACCAAATAGACGCTGGCGCTGGAGCCATTGGTAATCCAGTTTTTTGTACCATTGAGTACATAGTGGTCGCCCTTGAGTTCCGCGGACGTTTTTTGGGAAGTAGCATCTGAACCTGCCTCCGGTTCGGAGAGGCAGAATGCGCCCAGGATTTCCCCCGAGGCTAATCTGGTCAGGTATTTCTGCTTTTGCTCCTCGGTGCCATATTTCTCCAAGCCCCAGCAGACGAGGGAATTGTTGACCGACATGGAGACCGATGCGGAGGCGTCGATTTTGGAAATCTCTTCCATGGCCAAAACGTAGGAGATCGTGTCCATGCCGCCGCCGTTGTATTTGGGGTCGACCATCATGCCCATGAATCCAAGCTCGCCCATTTTCTTGATTTGTTCGTGGGGAAACTTGGCTTCGGTATCACGCTCGATCACGCCGGGAAGCAACTCGGTTTGGGTGAATTCTCTTGCGGCATCCCTGACCGCTATTTGTTCTTCAGTAAACTCAAAATGCATAGGAATATTTGGGTTGATATTTAGCGGGGAAGTTAGGGCAAAAAAAAATAAGGGACAATTTCTCGCCCCTTATTGTAAACTCATTTTATCAATTTCGGTTTCCTATTCTCTGTTTCCGAAGAAAACAAAGATGTAATAAGCCAATGTCGTCAAAGCTGCCAAAGCTGCTACTACATAGGTCATTGCTGCCCATTTCAAGGCATCCTTGGACATGGCGTGTTCCGCAGGGGTGACAATACCACGTCTATCGATCCAAGCCAAAGCACGGTTGCTGGCGTCAAATTCCACAGGAAGGGTCACCAGGGTAAACAAGGTCATTACGCTGTAAGAACCAACGACGATGTACCCAATAATTTCATAAGGCAACCCAATGAAAGCCCCTCCAAAAATAGAGGCGATCAGCACCACATTCAGGATCTTGCCACTTACGTTTTGGATTGGGACCATGGCGGAGCGCATATTCAACCAAGAGTAGGAAGTGGCATGCTGCACGGCGTGGCCACATTCGTGTGCGGCTACCGCAGCAGCGGCGGCGTTTCTACCATAATACACATCGGGGCTCAGGTTGACCGTCTTGTTCATCGGGTTGTAGTGGTCGGTCAGTTGGCCTTCTACGGATACCACCTTCACGTCATGCACATTATTGTCCGCAAGCATCAGCTCGGCGATTTCCTTTCCGGATAGATTGGCCCTCAAGGGCGTTTGGGAGTACTTCTGGAACTTGCTTTTCAGCCTACTGCTGACCACAAATCCCAAGATTGCGAATACGACAACAATCAGAATAATCATAGCTCTATTTTTGTTTTTGAGTTTGGATACGAATTTAAGATGATTTGGATTCTTTCTTCGAAGTTATTTTGAGGAAATATGCCAAAGATACCAATCCAAGCAAGACAATCACGATCAGCTGACTGCTGTGGATGATCACGGCGAATATTTTCCCCTCCTCTTCCTCCAATCCATACACCATCAAAATAAACGCCACCAATGCATGGAAGGTGCCAATTCCCCCCTGCACTGGTGCGATCATGCCAATACTTCCCATCACCATCACCATGAGGATCGAGCTATATGCCAAACTGGCAGTGGATGGTATCGCCCAAGCCACCAATACCATCATTAAATAGTAAAGCAGCCAAAGCCCGACCGAACTGCCCCAGAATCCCCATTGGTTGTCTACTTTTCGGACACTGAGGATACCGGTGATAAAATCCCGAAAGAAATGCCTGATCATCCGCACAGTACTGTTTTCTCTGTATTTGTAGAAAAGGAGATAAAAGAAAAGGATTGCGACCAAAACGCCCGCAATGCCGATCGGGAGTATCGTTCCGAGGTTTTTTGAAACCATATCCACATTTACTAAGTCCGCGACCAGGTCGAGGAAGGTATTCCTTTCCCAAAAAAAAGCAACCAATACGGTCATGATCATCAAAATCAGATCCACCGAGCGTTCTAGCACGACAGTCCCGAGGAGGCGACCCATGGGGATTTCCTCGGATTTTGACAATACGCCGCACCTGCTTACTTCGCCTGCCCGGGGTATCAGGAGATTGGTGAGATAGCCAATCATCAGCGCAACGAATGACCTTCCTGTCGAAACTTGCGCCGAACCATCAGCCTCTATCAGCAACTTCCACCGCCAAGCTCTTACCCAATATCCATAAACCCCCACCATCAACGACAGCAAAAGCCACGAATAGGAAGTCTCCTCCAACGCTTCGCCTAGCCTTTGGATGCTGACGTCTTTGTACAAAAACCAAAAAATCCAAGCGGCAAGTACCAAAGATACGCCCACTTGGATCCATTGTTTGGTATTGAATCTCACTGTATCAGATCAGTTTGTTATGGTCGTCCGGAAACACGATCACCGGCTTGTACTTTTTAGCTTCCTCAAAATCCATCGACGCATAGGAGATGATGATTACTACATCTCCTACCTGTGCTTTTCTGGCAGCGGGGCCGTTGAGGCAAATTTTTCCCGAGCCGCGCTCGCCTTTGATAAGATAGGTCTCGAGTCTTTCTCCGTTGTTGATATTTACGATTTGGACTTTCTCGTTTTCGATCATGTTGGCCGCATCCATAAGATCCTCGTCGACCGTGATACTACCGACGTAATGGAGCTCAGCTTGGGTGATCTTCACCCGGTGGATTTTGGACTTCAATACCTGAATGTGCATGGACTTAAATTTTGCGCGATATTAATCAATTATGGGCAGGTTGTCTATCAGCCGCACCTCACCAACGTAGGCTGCGGTGCAGATGGATGAAAGGTCGCGTGGGTCGAAGCTCTCTAGAATCTTGAAGGTGTTGGGATCTACCAATTCGAAATACTCCAAGCGACACAGCGGCTCTGATTCAAATAGCTGAACTGCTTGGTTTTTGACTGTCAACCAATCTACACCCCTTAAAAGTTCGGATTTGGCAAAAAATAGTGCTTTCGAAAGGACCAATGCAGCCATACGCTCATCGGGATTGAGACGCATGTTTCTCGACGAAAACGCTAACCCATTAGCCTCCCGCACTGTGCGTACTACATCAATTTTGACGTCAAAGGAAAGGTCACTTACAAGCCTTTTGATGATGGCCACTTGCTGCAAATCCTTCTGGCCGAAGAAGGCGACATCAGGTTTAACAATATTTAACAGCTTGGAAACGACGATTCCGACGCCATTGAAATGACCTGGGCGGAATGCTCCCTCCAGCACTTCTTCTAAAAGTCCAAAATTGAGTCTCAACTTTGGATTTGAAGGATATATTTCCTGATTTTCGGGGGTAAAAACGATATCCACACCGATTTTATCCAATATTTCCAAGTCTTTGTCCAAAGTTTTTGGATATTTTTCGAAGTCTGCCGGATTATTGAATTGGGTCGGATTCACATAAATTGAAACTACCACGACATCAGTAGATTCTTTTGCTTTTTTGACCAATTCCAAATGTCCTATGTGTAGCGCACCCATTGTAGGCACCAATCCAATTGTTTTTCTGTCATTTCTAAAAATCAGCAAGTCGGAATTGAGCGTTTTTTTGGTCAGATGGACTTTCACGGGATTGTACTTTGCGAATGTAAAATAGAGGCAAAACTATGTTATTCCCCAGAAATACAATGGTTTTACCGTATTTTTTTTGTATCTTTGTGCGTTTATTATCACTCAACAAAACAACAAGGTATGTCTAGACTCCGTATTCTCTACGTCGCCAGCGAAATCAATCCCTTCCTACAGACTTCAGAAGTGGCCAATTTCGTAAGGCAGCTGCCGCAGGCGATGCAAGAAAAAGGGATGGAAATCCGCATTCTTGTGCCCAGGTTTGGGCTCATCAATGAGAGGAAAAACAGGTTGCATGAGGTTGTGAGGCTTTCCGGGATCAACATTGCCGTAGGAGAGGAAGAGAAGCCGCTGATTATCAAGGTGGCGTCGATTCCGAATGCCAAGCTCCAGGTGTACTTCATTGACAATGAAGACTATTTCCAGAGGAAGAGCGTATTTCATGACAAGCATGAAAAGTTTTACGAAGACAATGACGAAAGAGCCATTTTCTTCTGCAAGGGAGTCATTGAGACGGTGAAAAAGTTGGGATGGGCACCGGACGTGGTGCACTGCAACGACTGGATGACCAGCCTCGTGCCCATGTACCTGAAGACGACCTACAAGAACGAGCCACTCTTCAAGGATACAAAAACGGTATTCGCTATTTACAATACCGGATTTAGCCATAAATTTGGCGACGATTTATTCGAGAAGGTCAAGATGGTCGACATTGACGACGCGATTTTGGCACCTCTCAATTCAAAGGACTACGAAGGATTCCTAAAGATTGGAATGGAGTATGCCGACGTGGTGATCAAAAGTGAAGAAATATCAGAGAACCTAAGCCAACTCGTAGAAGAGTGGTCTAAAAACAAGAAGTGTGAGATCCATAGCGAAGAAGAGCAGGAGATTTTTGAGAGTTATTACAACATCTACACTGAACTTGCGGGCTAAGCTCGTCGGTTTGTGTGTTCCAATTGCGGCCATCTTATCATCCTGTGAGGATCCATCCAACATTGGTTTGGAATTGGACCCAAACAACAACCAAATAGGGGTATCTTATATCGAGATACCCCTATCTGCTGATGTAGTGCAGCGGGACTCGATTTACACCACCAATGCCGGTGTGGTACAGTACGGGAGATCGGAAAATGATTTCTTTGGAATAACAGAAGCCATCGGGTATTCGAGGTTATTCTTTAACCGGGACGTAGCCCGCCCAAGAGAAGGAGCGAGGCTAGATTCGGTGAAGCTGAATATCAGTTTCAGGGAAGTGATAGCGGAGGAATTGCAGACTCCAAAAAAACTCAGCATCCATCTTTTGCAGGAACAGATTCAGGACAAGGACTATTATACGTTCGATGGTCTCGCCTACGACCCTGCGCCGACATTTGAAGCAACGATCGATTTTCGAGCAAAACAGGACACAATTGTAACACTTCCCGTGGACAACGCCTTTACCGATTTGGTTTTTGAGGAATTGGTCGATGGCAGATATTTTGGGGATATATTCTCATTCCGTGAGTTTTTGCCCGGCTTGGTATTCAAGGGAGAAGATGCGTCCTTTTCCACCCGTGTTGGAAATAACACAGGCTTGATTTTCTATTATACCAATGACGGCGATACCATTTCCAGGGCCTATCCGATAGCCACTGGCCTCAATTTTAACTTGGCAAGGCATTTTACCCAAACTGTAATTGACCGTACAGGGACACCAACGGAAGTGGTCCAAGAGAAAAACAAAGCCTATAATCTGGGCCAATATGCAGGAGGTAAGTCTACCTACGGTTTGGTCATGAAGTTGAATACAAGCCCCCTTGATCAATTTCTGGATACGCTCGAAAACGTCACCTTCAACCAAGTTATATTGGAATTCGGGCCGCTGGTGTCAGATACCTCCGCAAACTATCCGCCCCAGTTTCTAAAGATGTTTTTCACCAATGAGACCAGCCAGATTCTTGTCAGAAAGGATGGGCTTCCGATGATGGTTCAACAAGACGGTACACAGCAGGTTGATCTAGTCACAGGAGAGCCTGCTTATTCAGATCGTCCCGCCATACTGGCCCACCTCCGGGATGAAAATATCTACAGGCAGTTTTTGACTTCCCATATGAATGCGGTTTACCGTGGACAGATACCTAGGAGGGATTTTCTGCTGTTTCCCGGCACAGCACAGACAGATGATTTTGCAAATTCTTTGCGGGAGTACCAAGTGGATCAAAGCAAGATAAAACTCAGAATATTCTATTCGAAAGGCAGAACCCTGTAGAATACCAGTTTTTATGAAAGCTCCTAATTGGGAGCTTTTTTTTTCGATAAGTCAGAAAAATCAATGACTATTTGGAATTAAATTTTGAAAATGTATAAATTTCAGCTTTAGAATTTTTAAAAATGTGTGGAATTGTAGCTTATGTGGGAGAGCGGGAAGCTCTGCCCATCATCATCAAAGGCCTCAAAAGATTGGAATACAGAGGCTATGACAGTGCCGGTGTGGCACTACTGGACAAAGAAGGACTGAGCATCTACAAGAAGAAAGGCAAAGTATCCGAGCTGGAAAATCATCTCGCAAAATTCGGTGACCTTGGCTCCAAAATCGGTATAGGACATACGCGCTGGGCAACCCATGGCGAGCCCAACGACGTCAATGCCCACCCGCATTATTCCTCTAACGAGAAATTTGCCATGATCCACAACGGGATCATCGAAAACTACGATGTGCTGAAGACCGACTTGATCAAAAAAGGATATGAATTCAGAAGTGAAACTGATTCTGAGGTTTTCATCAAATTCATCGAAGATGTTTACGTCAACAACTATTGCAGCTTGGAAGAAGCCGTGAGGTTGGCATTGCACAAGGTCGTCGGTGCGTATGCCATCGTGATCATGAATTTGGAGGAACCTGACACTTTGATTGCAGCAAGAAAAGGTTCTCCATTGGTGATAGGTGTCGGGGAAGATGAATATTTTCTGGCGTCAGACGCTACGCCGATCATTGAATATACGAACCAGGTGGTGTATCTGGATGACTACGAAATCGCCGTCATCCGCAACAACAAGCTTCAGATCAAAACCATCGAAAATGTTGAAACCAACCCCTATATCAACCAATTGGAAATGGAATTGGAGGCGATCGAAAAGGGAGGGTATGAGCATTTCATGTTAAAGGAAATCAACGAGCAGCCAAGGTCCATCGCGGATTGTATGCGGGGAAGGTTGGATGCCAAAAACGGCCGGTTGGTTTTGGGAGGACTCAGGGACTATTTGAATAAGTTCCAAAACGCCGAGCGTATCATCATCACCGCTTGCGGTACTTCTTGGCATGCAGGATTGGTGGCAGAGTATCTTTTTGAGGAATTTGCCCGAATCCCTGTGGAAGTTGAATACGCTTCCGAATTCCGCTATAGAAACCCCGTTATTAGCGAGAAGGACTTTGTGATTGCGATTTCCCAATCCGGTGAAACGGCAGATACCTTGGCCGCAATCGAGTTGGCGAAATCCAAAGGAGCCACCATCTTTGGTGTCTGCAACGTGGTGGGATCTTCGATCGCAAGGGCGACACATGCCGGTTCCTATACCCACGCGGGGCCTGAAATTGGCGTGGCTTCCACAAAGGCATTCACGGCCCAAATCTCCGTTTTGGCCATGATGGCTTTGAAACTCGGCTATCAGAGGGGAACCATCTCCGAGGCAAGATACATGCATCTTTTGGCGGAATTGGAGACAATTCCATCCAAAGTGGAAAAAGCCCTTAAGCTCAACGACAAAATCAAGGATATCGCTTGGGAATACAAGGACTCCAGAAACTTCCTCTATCTCGGTCGCGGATACAACTTCCCGGTCGCTTTGGAAGGCGCGTTGAAGTTGAAGGAGATTTCCTACATCCATGCTGAAGGATATCCCGCCGCTGAAATGAAACATGGACCGATAGCCTTGATCGACCAAGAGATGCCCGTCGTGTTCATCGCGACCAAGGACAGCTCTTATGAAAAAGTCGTGAGCAATATCCAAGAAGTGAAGGCAAGAAAAGGCAGGATCATTGCGGTAGTTACCGAAGGTGATACCACTGTGAAACATATGGCAGATCACACGATAGAAATCCCTGAGACGGAAGAGGCATTTGTTCCACTGCTTTCCGTGATTCCATTGCAGCAGCTATCCTACCATATTGCAGTGATGCGTGGATGCAACGTCGATCAGCCACGCAATTTGGCGAAATCGGTAACGGTAGAATAAACATCAATACACCAACTATTCCAGCCCGGCCGTACAGGTTCGGGCTTTTTTTGTTTACAGGCGTTCGATTGTGCCATTGAAACAATTCATGGCGTGGTTTTCCTGTTCAAATTGATTTTTGAATAACTTGAAACCTGTACCATGATCACTTTGACAACATGAGAAAAATCCTGACCGCATGCCTATTGCTATTTGCGTTCGACACGCTACTCTTCGCCCAAGAGAGTCCACAGGGCACAGCCAACATTTCCCTCGACTACTACCTGCCTGAGGGCTACACGTACGATGAAAAAGTCACCAAACCGAAGGATTTCCTTGGATTTGAGGTGGGAGAATGGACTGTGGACTACGAGCAGCTTATCAGGTACTTCGAGAAATTGGCTGAGACTTCGCCCAGGGTTAAATTTGAAGTCTTTGGAAGAACCTATGAAAAACGCCCACAGGTTTTAATTACCATTTCCTCCCCTGAAAACCTTGGCAGATTGGAATCTATACAGGCCGAGCGGCAAAAGCTGCGGGATCCAAATGCAAATGTGGATTACGACAAACTCCCGATGGTGTTTGCGGCAGGCTACACGGTTCATGGTAACGAAGCCAGCGGGATCAACTCTTCACTTTTGGCAGCCTATCATTTTGCGGCTGCAAAGGAGTTGGAAGGAGATTTGAAAAATATCGTCATCCTAATCGACCCAGCGCTTAATCCGGATGGATATAGCCGATACTCCTCTTGGGTCAACTCACACCGATCTATGAACCTCAACGGCGATCCCAATACACGCGAACTTGGTGAGGCGTGGCCAGGTGGTAGGGGCAACCACTATTGGTTTGACCTCAATAGGGACTGGCTATTGGTACAGCATCCCGAATCCCAAAACCGCGTCGCCAAATTCCAACAATGGCTTCCCAACATCTACCTCGATTATCATGAGATGGGCAGTAACAACACTTTTTTCTTCCAACCTGCCATTCCAAGCCGGGACCATCCATTGATTCCTAAGAGTATCATTGAAATGACGGAAAAGATAGCCCAATTCCACGTGGCTGAATTCGACAAATTGGGTTCGCTTTACTATACACGGGAGAGTTTTGACGAGTACTACTTCGGCTACGGCTCCACATATCCCGATATCCAAGGTTCCGTAGGGATATTGTTTGAGCAGGCGTCCTCACGAGGGCACCTCCAGGAAACAAAATTCGGCCCGCTCACATTTGCCTTTACGATCCGCAACCAATTCCGTGCAAGTATCAGTTCCTTCGAAGCAGCAAGGAAAATGCGGCCTGAATTCAACAAACTAATGCATGACTTTTACAAAGAAGCAAAGACTCTGGCTGCGGCCGATACAGAAAAGGCATACATTTTTGGTGCGGCTGAGGACCCGGCTCGCAGCTTCCATCTCGCGGATATCATCCGACAGCACCAGATCAAAGTCTTCCAACTCAATGAAGACATCACCGTGAATGGTGTGGTTTTCAAAAAAGAAAGATCCTATATAGTACCGACCGAACAACCGCAATACCGTCTCATCAAAGCGATGTTTGAGGTAAGGAACACATTCAGAGACAGCCTCTTCTACGACGTCTCTGCTTGGACGCTCCCGATGTCTTTCAACCTAGACCACGCTGCACTTAGCAGCAAGGTGTACAACCTGGCCAATGTAAGTCCAATAGGAGCGGACTTCTCAATGAAAAGAGGTGCGGTAACCGCAACCGGGGAACACTATGCGTACGGATTTGGCTGGGAAAACTACTATGCGCCCAAAGCAGCCCACGACCTCATGTCCAGAGGATACTTGGTTCGGGTCAGCCATGAAGACATCACACTCCCTAACAACGTGACCTTGAAACGTGGGAGTATTTTGGTAGGATTGCGACATGATGCAAAAGCCGAAGATGCACAGCAGTTGCCAAAGGATTTGAAGGAAATCGCCGAAAGCACGGGCATCACTGTCCATGCCCTCAATTCAGGCTATACAGGCGGCTACAATATCGGTTCGCCAAGTATTTCCGTTTTGGAAACGCCATCAATAGCCGTCTTGGTTGGTACCGGAGTCAATTCCCTGGAAGCAGGAGAAATATGGCATTTGCTCGATACGCGTATGGGGATTCCGATTACCTTGCTACCCATCGAACGATTCGGATCCGCCGATCTTGATCGCTACAACGTACTCGTGATGCCCAATGGCGGCTATAATTCCCTCAGCAAATCAGACACTGAAAAAATCAAATCTTGGATCTCTTCAGGCAAGACTTTGATCGCTCGGGGCAATGCGCTTAGTTGGCTGAATTCCCAGGAAATCGCGAAGTTTGACTTCAAAGAGGAACCAAAAGAAGTTGCTAAAAATTTGCAGGCTCCTTACGCCGATTATTCCCAAAATGCGGGCGCAAGGCTGACTAGCGGGACGATTTTCAATGCCAAAATCGACACAAGCCATCCGATTGGGTATGGTTTCGGTTCGGATAAACTCTTTGTCTTTCGAAACAACAACCTTTTTCTCGAGCCAGCTAAAAACCCCTATGCCAATCCCGTCCTATATACCGCTCAGCCACTTGCTAGTGGATATGTCCATCCAGAAAACTTGGAAAAGGTTAAGAATACCGCCTCCGTCCAAATCAAAAGGGTAGGCAGCGGACGGATTGTCGCCTTTGTGGATAATCCAAACTTCCGCGCGATTTGGTTTGGCACCAACAAGCTGTTTTTGAATGCGTTGTTTTTTGGGCAGACCATTCAGTCAGGTACCGCGGATTGATCTTGTGCAGCAGGGAAAAAACATGTCCCCCGACAGATGGCAACTTTGCCTTTGTCGGGGGACTTTCTTTAGGGATGCATCAATACCACTGAAAAAATGGCAAAGATTCAGAATCAGATCAATCCTTCACTTCCTCGTAGTCGATGTAGTCGCCTCCCTTGATTTCCTTGGATCTTTTCTCCTGAAAATCTCTTGGGACGTGATTTACGTGGATATCGCCTTCGCGAGATTTTCGCCGCATATCCTCCTCTCGCTTGAGGGTCTGCGCATGTTCTGCAAACTGCCTTACCTTGGAGCGAATGAAGAATTGCAACAACTTGGAGAATATCCAGGATAGTGCAATCGCGATGAGGATAAATTTGAATATAAAGCCCATGATTAGATTTTTAAAAGGCGAGAGACAAGAAGCAAGAAATCCCTGAATAGACCTTCGGCGGAATTTTTTTGTCAACAAGTTTCCAAGCCTTGAGTTTGTTACCTGCTCAGGTACAGGTTTCTTTCAGAATAGATTTTCATGAAATAATCGTCCATCAGGTCTTCGATGAAGTAAATCGCCTCTCCAGTGGATTTCATTTCAGGCCCCAACTCCTTGTTGACGTTGGGGAATTTGTGGAAAGAGAAGACAGGTTCCTTGATTGCATAGCCGCTTTTGAATGGTTTGAAATCAAAATCCGTCACTTTTTTCTCTCCCAACATCACCTTAACGGCATAATTGACATAGGGTTCCTGATATGCTTTGCAAATGAATGGAACGGTACGGGAGGCCCTAGGATTGGCTTCAATCACGTACACGCGGTCGTTCTTGATCGCAAATTGGATATTGATGAGACCAACGGTGCGCAGGGCAAGGGCGATTTTCTTGGTATAAGTCTCAATCTGCCGCATCACATAATCCCCCAAGTTGTAGGGAGGAAGTACCGCATAGGAGTCACCCGAATGGATACCCGCAGGTTCGATATGCTGCATGATGCCAATGATATAGACATTTTCCCCATCACAGATTGCATCCGCTTCAGCTTCGATCGCACCTTCGAGGAAATGGTCTAGGAGAATTTCATTGTTTGGGATATCGCGGAGGACGTTGACGACATGTTCCTCAAGTTCCTGCTCATTGATGACAATCTTCATTCCCTGTCCGCCCAACACATAGCTCGGACGAACCAAGAGCGGGAAGCCGATTCTCTTACACAGCTCCAAGGCCTCGTCGGTATTGTGGATCGTCCCAAACTCAGGGTACGGCACATCGTTTTCTTTCAAGAGCGTTGAAAACCTGCCCCGGTCTTCCGCCAAATCCAAGGCGTCGAAGCTCGTACCGATGATCTTGATGCCGTATTTGTGGAGCTTTTCTGCCAATTTCAAAGCAGTCTGTCCACCAAGCTGCACGATCACGCCGATGGGGTTTTCCTGCAGGATGATTTCATAGATATGTTCCCAAAACACCGGCTCAAAGTATAGCTTATCGGAAATGTCAAAATCCGTGGAAACCGTCTCCGGGTTGCAATTGATCATGATGGTCTCATAGCCACATTCTTTGGCGGCCAAAACACCGTGCACGCAGGAATAGTCGAATTCGATTCCCTGACCGACCCTGTTTGGACCTGAACCCAATACGACGACTTTTTTGCGATCAGATGTTTTGGATTCGTTTTCTTCACCAAAAGTGGAATAATAATATGGGGTCTGAGCTTCAAACTCGGCTGCACAAGTGTCCACAAGCTTGTACACCCGCCTGATACCCATGTCATGATAGCGCTTGTTGAAAATTTCACTTTCCAGGCAGCCCAACATGTGGGCGAGCTGACGGTCTGCATAGCCTTTTTTCTTGGCACGATCCACCAATTCCTTCGGGATAGAATCGAGCGTATGCTTCTCGATTTCAGCTTCGATATGTACCAATTCCTCGATTTGGCGCAAAAACCACTTGTCGATTTTGGTCAGGTCATGGATGGTACGGAACGATATTCCCAACTTGAATGCATCGTAGACATGGAAAAGCCTATCCCAACTCGGATTGGCCAAGGAGTGCAGCAAGCGCGCTTGATCCTTTAGCTCCCTTCCGTCCGCACCGAGGCCATTCCTTTTGATTTCCAAAGATTGACAGGCTTTTTGGAGTGCTTCCTGGAAGTTTCTCCCAATACCCATGACCTCACCAACGGCTTTCATGGAAAGTCCCAATCTGCGATCCGAACCTTTGAACTTGTCAAAGTTCCAGCGCGGTATCTTCACAATCACATAGTCAATCGCGGGCTCAAAAAACGCCGAGGTATTTCCTGTGATCGAGTTTTTCAATTCATCCAAATTATAGCCGATGGCAAGTTTGGCGGCAACCTTTGCGATTGGGTAACCTGTTGCCTTCGAAGCCAAAGCTGAAGAGCGGGAAACCCTCGGGTTAATCTCTATTCCAATGATGGTTTGGTTATCGGGACTCACGGCAAACTGAACGTTGCAGCCACCCGCGAAATTTCCGATGCTGTTCATCATCGTGATGGCATGGTTTCGCATGCGTTGATAGACGGTATCAGGAAGCGTCATGGCCGGTGCAACCGTGATCGAGTCGCCCGTATGGATGCCCATCGGGTCGAAGTTTTCGATGGAACACACCACGATCATATTGCCGATGTTGTCGCGCATGACTTCGAGCTCGTATTCCTTCCATCCAAGGATACTTTGTTCGATCAATACCTCATGCACGGGAGATGCCTGCAGTCCTGCCATTAGCGCTTTTTCGAAGTCTTCAGCTTTTTCCACAAACGCGCCGCCAGCACCGCCCAAGGTGTAGGAAGCCCTGATGATTAGCGGGAACCCGATTTCCTGGGCGATTTCTTTTCCATGCAAAAAAGAAGTCGCTGTATCGCCCTTGCAGACATCGACACCGATTTTCTCCATCAGCGCCTTGAATTTCTCCCGGTTTTCAGCAGTGTCGATAGCGTCGATATCCACGCCGATCATCCTCACGCCGAATTTTTTCCAAATACCCGCTTTTTCACAGTCAATCGCAAGATTGAGCGCCGTCTGTCCGCCCATGGTTGGGAGCACGGCGTCGATATCGGGATGTTCGTTGAGGATTTTGACGATGGATTTTTTCTCTAAAGGCTGCAAATACACGTGGTCGGCGGTCACTGGGTCGGTCATGATGGTCGCCGGATTGGAGTTGATCAGGGTCACTTTAATACCTTCTTCCCGGAGTGATCGAGCGGCCTGTGAGCCAGAATAATCAAATTCGCAGGCTTGACCGATGACGATAGGACCTGAACCGATGATGAGGACGTGTTTGATGCTGCTGTCTTTAGGCATTCTTGGTAAGGTTTAAAGAGGTGGGATACTTATGGCTAAATTGGTGCAAAATTAGACAAATAATCGAAAGTAGCCCGACCCGTTCCAAAAAAAGGGGAAGCATCCGGAAAGAAACCTTACTCACCCTGCTCCGAAAAGTTGATTTGTTTGTGAAGACGAGAAGAATGAAATTGTTTGTAAATGTGGGTTTTACTTTCTTTGGGATAACCACAGTTGGAGTCATTGTGAAGCCCAAGGGAAAAATCCTAGACTGTCCGAAGTCACCTCCCAAATTGCGTTCGAATTTCGCATGAAAAAAACACTTATTTCTTTCTGTTTGATTTTGGTGACCCTCCTCGGTGCCTGTAACGGATCCGACAAGAGGGAAGAACATTCCCAAAATTCAATGGTCGAGAAAAATGAGACGCTGATTATTCCGGGCGAAGACGAAGTGATCGATGCCGAGATTGTACGAAAAGGTGAAGTGTTGATCGCGTATTCCAACTGCTATGAATGCCATAAAGAGGAAAACAAGGCGAAGGGACCGTCCTTTCAAGCCATCGCAAAAAGATATCCGATGCAGCAAGTGTATTTGGACCATTTGGCAAGAAAAATCATCTCGGGGGGTTCGGGCGCATGGGGCTACCCAGTGATGGAGGCACACCCCCATCTGAAGTTTGAAGAGGCAAAGATGATGGCAACGTATATCCTTTCCTTGGAAGAAAAATGAACAGCATCGACCCTGTAAACAGTAAAAAAATCCCGCGTCTACCAAATTAAAGCGGCATTGACTGTTGGTGTTGGCTGCAATGAAGACTACAATCCAGCGGGGTTGTGGCCAATGACAGAATCGCTCGAACACATTAAGCCTTTGAGCCTACATCAAGATTCCAGTGCCGTGCGCTTAGCCATTCGACGCTTGTCCCATAATGCCAAAAGCGGATAAATCAGCACGGAAACCAAGATGATCAGCGTGCCCAAATAGAACCCCGTTGTCATACGTTCTTTTTCCCCAAAAACAATCACTGCCAAAATGATACCGTAGACGGGTTCGAGGTTGTAGGTTAGATTGATTGCAAAAGCAGTCAGCCTGCGCATAAGTTCCACGGACACGGTAAATGCAAAAACAGTGCACACACCGCCCAGAATTAGAAGCCATAGCCAATCCATCGGCAGCGGGAATTGTACCGATTGTTCTGAAAAGAGGCCCGAATACACCAGCATAAACACCCCGGCGAATACACATGCTCCCATCATTTCATACAAGGTGATTGTATATGGGCTGTGGCGTTTCGTCAAGCGGCCGTTGATGACGGTGAATATCGCGCATAATAATGCTGAGGCAACCGCCATCGCCAATCCCTGCCAATAGTCGAATTCAAAGCTAAAAACCACGTAAAGTCCCGAGATCACGATCAGTCCCAACAGGATTTCATACGACTTGATCCGTTTCTTGTTGACAATCGGCTCGACAAATGCCGTCCATAGTGAAGTGGTGGCCATTCCTGCCAGACAAACTGAGGCATTGGAAACCCTCGCTGCCCAAAAAAACAATATCCAGTGCAGGGAAATGATGAATCCGGTACCGATGATCTTGGCAAGCTCCTTATTTTCCACACGAAAGGAATAACCTTTGAGCCCAAAAATAAACACTAGCAGTACCGTCGCGATGAGTGTCCGAAAGAATACGACCTCCAAGGAGGGTATACTGATCAATAAACCTAGGATGGCTGTAAATCCCCAAATCAAGACCAGGAAATGCAAGGTCAGGTAGTCTCTGACCGACGAAGGATGTTGACTCATCTGGGGACTGTTTTATAAAGTACCAATCCGGTAATCGCAAAGATGATATTGGGTAACCAAACCGCAAAGACCGGATATGCGGTCCCGGCTTCTGCAAATGTCCTTGACAACAGGAAAAGGATGATGTAAATGAAGGCCAACAGGAATCCCAATGCAATCTGGAATCCGGATCCGCCACGCGTTTTTCGGGATGAGACAATCACCCCGATAAATGTCAAAATCACTGCCGCAAATGGGGACATGTAGCGCACATAGCGCTCGATGCGGTAGTAGTTGACGTTGTCAGCCCCTCGTTCTTCAAGGACTTTGATCTGTCTGGACAAGGCGGGGAGCTTCAGCGTCTCGTGGTGGTTGAGCGGAAGGTCGAAGTCATTCGGGGTAATGGAAAGCACGGTGTCCATACTTTCGCCGACCGAATATTCTTCACGGTCTTCTTTCAATACCCGCATCCTCCAGTTTTTGGCTGACCAGGCATTTGTGGTGGTGTCCCATACGATCCTGTCCGCTGATAGTTTTGCCACCAGTACTCCATCTTTGATTTGCTCAAGGGTAAAGTTATAGCCGGTATTTCCTGTCGAATAATACCTCGAAAGGTAAGCGTAAACATCCGGTGCCACCTTGATATGGATGTCTTGTTGGGAATAAAACTTGTCCGAATCCATCCAGCGGGACTTGAATTCGGTAATCCCCGAGGTGGCTGTCGGCAGGACCCAACCATTGAGAAAAAAGCTCACTACACCAATCAAACTTGCCGCGATGAAATAGGGCACCAACATCCTCACGAAACTAGTCCCGCTGCTCAAGATCGCAACTATCTCCGTGCGCCCGGCCATTTTGGAGGTGATGAAAATGACCGAAATAAAGACCGTGATGGGCGTAAGCAGGTTGTTGAGGTAGAGCCCGTAGTTGAAAAGATAGACGATGATGTACTTGGCCGGGACGTTGTTGCGGATGAACGTATCGTTCTTTTCGGTAAAGTCCAGTACCAAAACGATCAAAATCAGCATCAAGACCACAAAGAGATAGGTCTTGAGGAAATCTTTGATGATGAGTTTGTCGAGAATTTTCATGTTAGAGACGTCTGCTGACTTTTTCCACCATTTGGTTTTTCCAAACGGAAAATTCCCTGGATTTGATTTTTTCCCTCGCCTGACCCACCAGCCAAAGGTAAAAGCTCAGGTTATGGATACTGGCAATTTGGGCCGCCAGGATTTCCTTGCTGATGGTCAGGTGCCGGAGATATGCTTTGGAATAAAAAGAACTGACGTAAGATTGGATATAAGGATCGATTGGACTGAAGTCGTCCTTCCACTTTTCGTTGCGAATATTGATGATGCCCTCTGAGGTGAACAACATCCCGTTTCGGGCATTTCGGGTAGGCATCACGCAATCAAACATGTCTACGCCCAAGGCAATTGACTCCAGGATATTGGCTGGAGTGCCGACGCCCATCAGGTAGCGCGGTTTGTCCTTGGGAAGAATGTCCGTCACCATCTCGGTCATGGCATACATCTCCTCTGCGGGTTCACCTACGGAAAGTCCGCCAATGGCATTTCCCTCGCGTTCACAGGAAGCGATAAATTCAGCCGACTGTTTTCTCAATTCCGGAAAAACCGAGCCTTGTACAATCGGAAAGAGCGTTTGGCTGTACCCGTATTTTCCTTCCGTTTCATCAAAACGCGTGATGCACCGCTTCAGCCAGCGGTGGGTGAGCTCCATCGATTTCCGGGCATAAGTGAAATCACAAGGGTAGGGTGGACATTCGTCAAAAGCCATAATGATATCCGCGCCGATGATACGCTGAATGTCCATGACCCTTTCGGGACTGAAGACATGTTTGGAACCGTCGATATGCGATTTGAAGATGGCGCCTTCCTCGGTGAGTTTCCTGTTTTCGGCAAGCGAAAATACCTGATAGCCTCCGGAATCGGTCAGAATCGGTTTGGACCAGCCGTTGAATTTGTGGAGTCCACCCGCTTTTTCGAGGATGTCGAGGCCGGGACGGAGGTAAAGGTGATAGGTATTGCCCAAGATGATTTGGGCTTTGATATCGTATTGGAGTTCCCGCTGGTGCACGGCCTTTACCGAACCTGCCGTGCCCACAGGCATAAAAATAGGGGTTTCGATATCCCCGTGGTCAGTTTTGATAAGGCCTGCGCGGGCCTTGCTTTTTGGATCTGTGGCCTCTAGTTTGAACTTCATCCGCTAGTTATTACTTCCAACTTGCCTGATTTCGGGCTATGCAGGAAGGCACAAAAATATAAGCTTCTTCTTAAATGAATGCGCATTTTGGGTTTATATTTGCCCTTCAATTGCTTGGGAATGTTTATAGAAATTTTGTGGATTCTGTTTTTTATCAGCCTTGCCGTCCAACTCTTCTACATTCTTTTCATTTTCGGCAGATTGGCTTTTTTTCATACGAATCGTACAAAGTCAACTACTTCTGAAAAAGAAGGCGTGACCGTCATCATTGCCGCACACAATGAGCGGACTAATCTCAAGAAACTGATCCCGATCCTTTTTGAGCAGGAATATCCCAACTTTGAGGTCATGGTTATCAACGACCGCTCCTACGATGGGACCAAAAGGGTATTGGAAAAATTGATGGAGATCTATCCGCGGCTCCGGACCGTCACGGTGAATTATACACCCACCCACGTCACTTCCAAAAAATACGCACTTACCCTCGGTATCAAAGTTGCCAAAAACGACGTCTTGCTGTTGACGGATGCTGACTGTTGGCCGAAATCCACCAAGTGGATCGACATCATGACCGCACCCGTGAGGACAGAAGGCAAGGATTTTGCCCTTGGGTTTTCCCAGTATGAAGAGGGCAAAACCCTCCTCAACAAGTGGATCCAATTCGAGACTTTGCTCAATGGTATCCAATACCTTTCCTTCGGTCTGTTGAAAGCGCCCTACATGGGCGTAGGGCGGAATCTGTGCTATCGTAGGAGCTATTTCATGGAGAACAAGGCATTCAAGGGAATTTGGGATATCTTTTGCGGAGACGACGACCTGTATGTCAACATCCACTCGAACGGCAGGAACACCGCAGTCGTTGTCGATCCGGAAAGCATCACCTACACCGTGCCCAAGGAGAATTGGACAGATTATGTGCAGCAGAAAAAAAGGCATTTTCATGCAGGGAAATATTACCGGACCGGGAGCAAACTCCAAATCGGATGGTATGCCTTTACCCACACCGTTTTTTGGATTTCTGCCTTAACGCTTGCTGTACTTACAGGAATCGGGCAACAATGGGAACAATTTTTGGTGATTATAGGTATAATACTCGTCAGGTCGGCCTTAATCACTTCCGTATTCAAGTCAGCACGCAAGAAGCTCGAGGGAATTTCAAAAGCAGGATGGTCCGCGGCGTTTGATTTTGTATATAGCGCGTACTTTTGGTTTTTGGGTTCGATGGGGTATTTGTCAAAAAGAGTCAGATGGAAATAAACGAACGAGAATTTTCGAGCAAAGCTTTGGAGGACTTTGACCTCATTGACAAAGCTGTCCAAGAAAAAGACCAACAGGCCTACGCCACTTTGATGAAAAGGTACAAGAAGGCGGTCTATTTCATGGTGCTCAAAATGATACGCGACGCTGACGATGCCGAAGATCTGACCATGGAGGCATTTGCCAAGGCTTTTCGTAACCTGCACAAGTTCAAAAAGGATTTCACTTTCAGTACCTGGCTGTTCAGGATCGCGACCAACAATACCATTGACTTCATCAGAAAGAAGAAGCTCAAAACCATGAGCCTCAATACGACGCTCAGCGATGACGGCGGCAATCCCGTCAATATCGATGTGGAGGATGACGACAAAAATCCGCAAGACGAATACATCAAGTCCCAGCGTATCGAAATGGTGCGGATTTTTGTGGATAAGCTTCCTGCCAAATACAGGAAACTGGTCCAGTTACGGTACTTCGATGAGCTCTCCTATGAGGAAATCGCCCAAGAGCTTGATAAGCCATTGGGGACGGTCAAGGCCCAACTCCACCGCTCTCGAGAGCTACTTTACGAAATAGCCCAAGGCAAGGATCGGCATATTTGATCAGCTATTTCACCTCCAACACCCAGCTCTCCAAAGGTCCCAAATCTACCCTGACGGTAGCCTTTCCGGAGCTCACTTTGAGCGTCGCACTGGCTTTTCCATAGAGCTTTTCGCTCATTTGGTAATCTCCCTCTTTTAGGCCCCATGTTTGGATCAAGTTGCCAGGCAGCTGCAATTCAAATCCATAGGTATCGCTAGGGGAAAAATTGCTCACAATGACGAGCTTCTGGTTTTCTGACCAGCGTGCAAGGGAGAATACCTTGTCATTGTACCATTCTGTAAACTGCCGGTTGTGGCTGTGTATTTCACGGTATTCGCCGGCCAGGGCGGGGCTTGTTTTGGTGAAATTCAGCAAGCGGACATAGAAATCGCGCAGGTTTTTTTCTTCTGGGGATAATTGGCCACCGTCAAATTTTCCTCCATTCATCCAGCGTTGATGATGTGGTACGCCCACGTAGTCAAAAATGGAAGTGCGCGTAGGCTTGCCAAAGCCTGCATTTTCGGCCCCCGGTTCTCCGACTTCCTGACCAAAATACAACATGATCGGACCGCGATCGATCGTGGCGGACAGCACCATGGCGGGTTTTCCCAACTCGGCTTTTCCTGCAAAATCAGGGCTTGCAATGCGCTGTTCGTCATGGTTTTCGAGGAAATGCAGCATTTGTCCACCGATGTCAGCGAGGCCTTGTTGGATGCCGACGATATGATCTGTGGAGCCTTTTCCCTGCATGATGTGCTTGAGGGTATCATAAAGTTCTACCTTGTCGTAGAGGTAATCCATCTTGCCCAGGCGGATATAATCGCGGTAAGCTTTGGGATTGTAGATCTCTGCCAAAAGAAAGGCATTGGGATTCTCTGCTTTTATAGCCGAGTTCATATAGGACCAAAACTCCACAGGGACCATTTCGGCCATGTCGTATCGAAAGCCATCCACACCTTTTTTGGTCCAGAAAATGGCGATGTCACGGAATTTTTTCCAAGAGTCGGGAACATCCTTGTCTTTCCAGAAATCCAGGTGGGCCTGATAGTCCTTTTGGGCATAATCGGCCGGCAAGATTGGAAAATCCTTGGTTCCATCCGGCTTCACACCATAGTTGATCTTCACCGTCTCGTACCAATCGTAAAAATGTGGCTGTGGCGCTCGGGAGCCGTTTCCAGTCCATTTGGCCGGATTTTCGGCAAACTTCCCGTCAGCCAAGGGATGGGCCTCACCACCCAAAGGACGGTAATCCTCCAAGGGCACAGGTACTTCAAAGGGTTTTCCCGGGATGTAATAAAAATTGTTGTTGCGGGCGTATTCCACCGAGGTATCGTCATCCACCCCAAAATCGCGTACCCCTTCTGGGTTATTGCGGCCCTCATACCTGCGCGCGACATGGTTGGGGACGATATCGATGATGACCTTCATCCCATGCTTGTGTGTACGTGCGATCAGAGCCTCAAATTCCTCCATTCTTTTTGCGGGGTCTTTGGCCAAGTCTGGATTCACTTGGTAGTAGTCTTTCACCGCGTAGGGCGATCCTGCCCGGCCTTTGACCACGTCTGGGTCGTCGTTTGAAATACCAAGGGCCGTGTAGTCGCCAATCACGGCATGGTGGGGTACGCCGGTGTACCATATATGTGTGACACCCATCGCCTTGATCTCGGAGAGTGCTTGGTCGTTGAAGTCATCAAACTTTCCGACACCATTTTCTGCCACCGTTCCCCAAGGCTTATTGGTGGTGTTGGTATTCCCAAAAAGCCGGGTAAACACCTGATAAAGGACGATTTTTGGGGGATCAGCCATAGTGGGCTCTTCTTTGGTTTGGGTTTGGGGAGAATTGCAGCCGACATTACTCAATACGGCAATAAGCAGAACAATCGCAGCATATTTTTTCATCGGGATAAAGATAAAAAGTTAAGGCCCATCAAATGAGATGGGCTTTAAAAATTGTTGACACTCCCGCGTTGGAAGAATTTTCCAGTTTATTGTTCTAGCAATCTGTACACAAACACCGCACTCCTTTTGAGCAGGTTGGGATATTGCTTCATGTTGATCGTCTCGGAAGGGGAATGGGCACCTGTACCAGAAGCTCCAAGTCCATCGATGCAGTCCAAATAATCCGCAACATAGGAGATATCCCCCGCCCCCCGTGAACCCGGATCTCCCGCCTTGACCTCACCAAAACCTATGTCCTTGCTGACTTGGCTCAGGACATCGACCAAGGCATAATTGCCAGGAGACGGCTTCATCGAAGGAATTCCGTCCTTGAACTCGATCGATGCCGTAGTGCCGTTCAGGTTTTGGGAAACGATCTGACGCATCCTTTCCCGGGCTTTTTCCTTTTGATCCTCACCGAGAAATCGCAGGTCTCCGGTGACGAAAACTTCCCGAGAAACAATATTCGTTTTTCCCAAGGAAGTCCCTTCTCCTGTGATTGGATCGTAGGTGATATCAGAACCACCGATGATTTGGCCCGGATTGAAAGTCAGGTATTGCTCGCCGGAAAGCTCCTCGCGAAACTCGTCCAAGATCCGCGCCGCTTCATAAATGGCGCCATAACCCACGGATTCGCGGAAAACTCCCGAGGAGTGAACTTGTCTTCCGGTGGTTTTCAGTGTCCATTCGCTCGCACCTCTTCGTGCCACTGTAGCGATGTTAAAGCCTTGGGCGGTTTCATAGCCCAAGGCATAGTCATGCTGCTTGGCCCGCTCGACAAAATCCAAACGGCTCACCCAACTCGGATTGCCTGCATTTTCCTCATCGCCGGGAAAATAAACGGTGATGGTCCTATCTTCCAAGAGGCCTAACTCATGAAGAGCCTTCAATGTCGCAAACACCATGACGTTGCCGCCTTTCATGTCGTTCACTCCCTGGCCTTTGGCCGTGGAATCATTGACATAAGTGAATGGGTAAAAAGGCATTTCCTTTTCGAAAACGGTGTCCAAATGGCCAATGAAAAACAGCTTCTTTCCTTTGGTTCCTTTTCTCGTGGCTACAAAATGCCCTGCCCTGCGCAACGAATCCGGCAAGGTGATCCACTCCGTTTGAAAGCCGATTCTGGCAAATTCCCGCTCAAATACCTTCCCGACTTCCCTGACGCCTTCCATGTTGAAGGTGCCGGAGTTGATGTTGACTGTCTCTTCCAAGAGCGAAAGCGTCTCCTGGTAGTTCTTTTCGATTTGGGAGATGATCTTCTGCTCGGTTTTGGAAAGTTTCTGGGCTTGGACTTGAAAAGCCAAAAGCAGCGGCAATAGCCAGACGAGTTTCTTCATGGAAATGGTGACTGTTTTTCGATTATTTTTCAACTGCTACATCCGAAAACCAAAGGAATGGAGTACCGGCGTCATTCTTGTGCATGAGGGTGATCTTGATGCCTTCAAATTCTTGGACATCTTCCCAAGTCATGGGACGGCCTTCACTGCCATTTCCCCTCCGGAATACCCATTCAAGGATCATGTGGTTTTCATCCAAATACAGGTCATAGGCGTCGCCGGGGGTATAGCCATCGACATTGTTGTAAAGGATGGTAAGTTTGGTGGCGGCAGCACCTGAAATCGGGGCGGTCACGTTTTCGGTAGCTTCAAAGGTGTAGCCCGTATCCCAAATCAGTTGGAAAGGAAAAAGCAGCCAATATTTATCGTTCACAAATCCCTTGTCCGCTGGCGGGAGTTGATCCTTGGGCAAGTCGAGGCTGTAGGAATAGCTCGTGTCAGCGTCCGAGAAATCCACGGTTCTGTCCTTGACATGCCATTTCCAGTTGCGGCTAAAGCGCGTGACTGAGTCGCGCTGTACGTTGAATGTGTAGGAGATGGTTTTTACCTTGTCAAAGTTTTCAAAGCCATAGGCTTCGGCGACCTTCTCGGGGAGTGTTTTTTCCTTGGCGGGCTGGCAGGAGAAGGCCAACACGGAGAGCGCGATAAGGGACAGATGTGTTAGGGTTTTCATGGTTTGGTGATCTTGATATGCAGTAAGCCTTGAATCTACTGATTTTTCAAGAATGATTTTTTCCAAAATCCATAAACCACCCCAGTCATTTGTTATTGGTCCAACGTTGCAGTTTGCGGTTTTCGGACCAGCAATAGATCTTTTTGATCAAGGGAAAAACCCGGTTCAACCCCAACATAAAGCGAAAGAGATCGGACGGGAAGATTTTCCTTTTTCCCGCTTCCGTGCCTTTCAAGATGCTCTTGGCAACTTCATTGACGGGTTGTACGGGATATGCTTTGGGGATTTGCTTGCCTGCTTTTTCAAAAAAATCCGTAGCGGTCGCAGCGGGATAAACCAAGGTCAGCCACTCGCAATCCCCTTCCGACCATATACCTTCAGCCCATTGGTGTATGGCCGCTTTGCTGGCGGCATAGGCTGCGTATCCGGGAACTGCCCAATAGGACATTGCGGAGGCTGTCACGACCATTCGGAAGTCACTTCCAAATCTTTCCTTTAGCTTGGCTGCCAATTCCATGTGAAAAAAAACATTGATGCGGAACATGGCTTCGGTCCTTTCGTTTGGGATTTCTTGCCAATTGCCGTACAAGGCAAATCCTGCATTGGAGAAAAAACCGTCGAGGCTATTCCAGTTTGATTTTACCCATTCCAGGATTTTGTCGGCGCTGTTTTCGACCGCCAGGTCAAGCATCAGCGTCTGGAGACCTGGATACTCATTTTTTAATCGGGAGAGGTTTTCCGCATGTATGTCCACCGCGAGCAGTTCATTCCCTTTTGCATGTAGTTGCGCCACGAGCGCCCGGCCAATTCCCGAAGCGGCTCCTGTGACGACGATTTTCTTACCTGAAAGGATCATTCTGCCTGAGGAAATTCCAAATGAAATGGCTTGACCTTGACACAAAAAAGTGGCTTGATGCCGCTTATATCTGGGAAAAGGTCCCCGTTGATTTTCATCTTTTTGATCTTTGCAAACCTACCCCAGCCTTTTCCGGTGGGATTTGTGAGGTAGGTTTTTCCTTCCAATTCTTGTTCGAGACTAATCGGCAACAGGGAAGTCGAGACGGGGAAAGGGATGTTCCCCACTTCCAACTCAGCAAAGAAAATTGGATTGTCCTCGGTGCCTACACCGATTGTTTCGAGTTTGCCGCTTTTTTGCCAAAGGAAGGGCACTGTTTGTTTGGGAATTCCCCAATTGTATCGGCCATTTTTGGTGCTTGACTCCAAATCCACAAAGATATGGCTGATGGTCTGCTTCCCATTGGGTTTGAATTTGCCTGGGATCAGCAGCAGTTCAAAATAGGGCCCGACAGGCGATTTTTGGTAGTTGACGAGCATGAGGTAACCGAGACCGCCGGAAAAGTTTTTCTTTTGCTCATCCGTAAACAATGGATTTTGTGAGACCCATTGCTTCTTGAAGCGAAAAGCAAGGATAAAACCTTCCCCTTGGAGTTTCCAAGGGGCTGGATAATACGGCTCAGGTTTTTGCATTTTTCCGCTTGTAGATGATATAGTCGGTATAGGGCACCTCGATATTGACCTCCCTCATTTTCAGCATGATCTGCCCGCGGTGGTAAGTGGAGTGGTTGATGATATGGAAAAGAATATCGGAAAGGCTGTTTTCAAATTGCTCCCCAGAGGTATTTTTATAGGTTATGATTCGGTCGAGTTCTATCGTCTCCAGTATTTTTTTTGATACCAGGTAGTTCTCGTCATTCATTTCTTCAAAAACCTCGGGGGAATGCTTTTGCCAAATACTGAAAAAATTCCTTTTGCCGTGAATCCGTGCGTTCCAGACGTGGTGTGCGTTGATAATGTGGCTGAAAAGCTCGTTGGCCTTTGGCGGAGAGATAAGCGCATTTTCTACCAATAGGTCAATCGTTAGTTGGTTGGCATGTTGGTTGTACTCCAATAAATCGAATAGTTTGATTTTCATAGTGTGGGCTTAGTTTCAAGGAGATTATTGTGGATAGATTTCTGAGATAGTGTGTGACGCCGTGCTCTGAAACTTGAGTCAAATGACTTTCCAATGGTGCGTAATATTAGTTATTTTTCATAAAAGACAAAATCAAGCCATCATTCGTAAGGGGAGGGGCTGATGCTTGTCCAGCCACCATCGATGACTAAATTTTGTCCTGTAATGTGCCTTGCTTCCTCAGATACCAAGAAAACAGCCGCATGGGCGACATCCGAAACAGAAGCTGGTCGGCCCATCGGCGTGATTTTAGACCAGGTTTTCTCGTAGTGTTTATCCAAAGCAGTGCGGTTGGTCAGCGTGGCGCCCGGTGCAATGGAGTTGACATTTATTCGGAATTCGGACAATTCGATGACCAAATTCCTTGCCAACATCTCCACTGCTGCCTTGCTCATGGCATAGGCGGCGAGGTTTTTGTGCGCCTGATGGGCTGTAACGGAAGATGTGAATAGCAAGGATCCGCCTTCCTCCTGCTGTTTCATGATATTGGCCGCCGCTTGGGCGAGAAAGAATGTCCCCCCCATATTCACCCGCATCACCTCAAAGAAATCCTTTGCGGGGTAATCCCAGAAATTCCCGTAGAGCGTAATGCCCGCATTGGCAATTGCGATGTCCAATCTTCCAAATTCACTCAAAGCGAGGCTCGCCATCTCCTCGATAAAAGCAATGTCGCCCGAATCCCCCGACATGCCGATCACCTTCCCCTTTGCCTCACGTAGCAATTGGGCAACGGCCTCGTCCGTGAGGCTTTTTTCGATGTCATTGAGGATGACATGGTGACCGGACAGGGATAAGAGTCTGGCGATTTCCAATCCGATACCCTGACCCGCGCCGGTGATCAGGGCGACTTTGCTATGGTTTTTCATGTTTTAGTGCGAATCTCTCTTCACGACTGACCCTGAACTTCCCTTTAGAAAATCAAAATCAACACCCTCGTGGGCTTGGTTGACCCGATCCAAGAACAGATTGACATACCCGCGCTCATAGGGGAGGCTCGTGGGCACAAAATTGGCCCTGCGTTTTTCCATTTCGGCATCCGAGATCAGCAAGGTCAACTTCCTATTTGGTACATCCAGTTCAATCATATCCCCGTTTTGGACAAATGCCAAGGGACCACCGATCGCCGACTCGGGTGATACGTGCAGCACGACGGTACCGTAACCTGTGCCACTCATCCTGCCATCCGAAATGCGGACCATATCCTTGATGCCTTTTGCGAGCAGTTTTGCAGGCAAGCCCATATTTCCGACTTCCGGCATGCCGGGATAACCTTTGGGACCGACGTTTTTCATCACCATCACGCAGGTTTCGTCAATGTCAAGGTTGGGATCATCGATCTTGGCTTTGTAATCATCGATGTTTTCAAAGACCACGGCCCTGCCGGTATGCTTCAGCAGCTGGGGGCTCGCGGCAGATGGCTTCAGTACCGCACCTTCGGGGCAGAGATTTCCTTTCAATACGGCGATGCCCGATTCCGGCTTGATCGGCTTTTCGAATGTCCCGATCAGGTTGCGGTCGTAGCATTCCGCCTTGGCGATATTCTCCGCGAGTGTTTTTCCGGTCACCGTGGGGGAATCGTGGTTAAGCTTGTGGATAATTTCCTTCATCACGGCGGGAAGTCCGCCTGCATAGAATAGGTCCTCAACCCAATGCTCCCCGGAAGGCTGCACGTTGGCGATAAGGGGTATTTTGGAGGAGAATGTGTCAAAATCCGTCAGATCCAAATCAACGCCGACACGCTTGGCAATTGCAGTTAGGTGCAGGATGAAATTGGTCGAACCGCCCAAGGCCGCATTGACCATGATGGCGTTTTCGAAGGCTGGGCGGGTGAGGATTTTGCTCATGCGCAGGTCTTCCTTCACCATTTCTACAATCCGGATTCCGGCCATGTGGGCGAGAACTTTCCTTCTGGAATCCGCCGCCGGAATGGTCGCGTTGTCGGGCAGTGCCAAGCCCAATGCCTCTACCATAGCAGCCATAGTCGATGCAGTGCCCATTGGTGCACAGTGTCCTACAGAGCGGGACATCGCCGCTTCCGCTTCGATAAACTCCTGTTGGGAAAGTTTGCCCATTTTAAATTCCTCGGCGAATCTCCACACATCTGAGGTGCCGATTTTTTTGCCTTTGAACCGACCCACGAGCATCGGGCCCCCGGAGAGCACCAAGGTCGGCAAATCCACGGACGCGGCACCCATCACCAGGGAAGGTGTCGTCTTGTCACAGCCGCACATCAATACCACGCCGTCCATCGGATTGGCGCGGATACTTTCTTCGACGTCCATGGACGCGAGGTTTCGGAAAAGCATGGCGGTGGGCTTGATCGAGCATTCGCCCAAGGACATTACGGGAAACTCCAAGGGAAATCCGCCCGCTTCCCAGATCCCTTTCTTCAGCGCTTCGGCCAAATCTCTGAAATGGGCATTGCAGGGGGTGAATTCCGACCAGGTGTTGCAGATGCCGATGACGGGCTTCTCGCCTTCGAACAAATGGTGGGGAAGGCCTTGGTTTTTCATCCAAGACCGGTAGATAAATCCGTCCTTACCGGTGCGTCCGTACCATTCTTGGCTACGGAGTTTTTTCTTTTCTTCCATGAAAACAGGTTAATGGGTTTGAACTGGAATTTAGAAAATCTTTTGGACGAAAGGCAATCAAGCGGGAAAAATTACGGGAAAGGCGGGGCTTAACCTGTAAACTCCTTTTTTTGGCCAACTTGGGACTTTCCTTTTTATCACCCTATTCAATCTGTCTATACGATCGCCAATATTTTTGACTTTAACTAATTTTTGCTGAAATATTTCCGGTATATTTTCCTTTCAAATCATATTATGATAGTCAACCAAAGAGTAAACTCCTTCGCTATGTTCCAAAGAAACATACTCCCCCTGCTTTTTTTAATTTGCACATTCTTCGTTGTTTCCTGTGAATTGAAAGAAGATTCTGATATCGAAGTGCCTGAGAAATGGGAAAAGGTGAGAGGATTTGAGGAAGGGCTTTTCGATGCACGGGAGATCGACGGGAAGCTCTACACAGCCTCTTGGACGCGGATATACCCCGATGCGAGTATTCAGGGACCAAATAACTTCGTCGATCTCAGTCCATTTTTGAGGGCAATGTTTCCATACAAGTTGCCCATTACTGATAAGTTGATAGCCGTCGTGAATCCAACACAACTTACGATTCTGCCTTCGGACGATCCTAAGCCGGAAAACGCTTTGGTGATGAACATGAAGGACATCGATCCCGATTTTCTTGAGTTTCACTTTAGTATTAATGCCGGAGATGATAAGATAGCGATCCTATCGGACGGTAGCATTATTGTCCCATACCGTTCAAGATTTGACGATAGAATAAATAACACACCCGATTTTCTGTTGGTGAAGACAGCAGTCGATGGGGGAAGAGTAGTCCTTTTGGAAACCAAGTTGATCAAAGACGAGTATTTCGATCGAAGTGTGACGATTTATAACATGAAGGCGTTTGGTAGTTTTACTCGGGTCGCGATTGGTGACAAGACCTTTGACATTGATCCGGCGGGGAATATGGAGCTGCGTTTCGAGGAGATTTCCAAATCAGTTGAGGTGGACGGCGAGATATTCGCGTTTGCGATGACGTCACCCTATGAAAACCCCCAGATTCATGTTTACAAATCGGATCTCACAGGTAAAAACAATCAGCTAATTGCTACCTACGATTCTTCCAATATTTCCCTGTCGGACAACTTGGTTCTTAGCCAAATCACTGGCAATCTCTACAGTGTGAATGGAGTAATCTTAGTACAAAGTGCTTGGTGGATTTATAAACTTTCAATGGATGGTCAGCAACTTGTGCTTACACGTTTGGAAAATAATGGTCTTGAAAACTCAGATATTACTTCGATTACTTTGCTCGGCGATTCAAAGGTGTTCGTCACGGCGGTCTGTCATAATAATGAGGTTTTTTATAACTGTGGAGGCTTCATCAAATCGCTTGATAATTTCTTCAATCCTTTGGAATCCAATCCTCGTTAATTGTTGCAACATCCGATCCGAAAAAAAGGCTTCCCAACGCAAACTTTTTTGCTCACTACAAAATTTCGAACGATTTTTTTGTCAAACTGGATATTACAGTCTGTGACCTTTATTTCGCTTACTGAAATTCATCAAAAAAATAATTCGATATTAGTTTTGATCAACTATAATATTTCGTGACCTTTACTTTATAACGATTCTTTTTGTTTTCACAGCCATCATCCTTTCCATGTACACAAAATCAAACCTTTTCGCACTGTATTTTCTTCTCACGCTGTGTTATTACTCCTGTGACCCGAAAGAGGAACCAGCAACCCCTGAAAAATGGGAAAAAGTGGAAGGATTTCAAGAGGGGCTTTCATTTGCTCGGGAAATAGATGGGAAGCTCTTCGCTGCGGCGAGATCGCGGGTTTTTGCCAATGCCAGCGCAGGAGGGCCGAATGATTTTAGCGAGCTCAGTCTCTTTATGCAGAGTATGCCACCTTATAGGCTACCCCTTTCTGACCGACTGATGGCAGCTATCAATCCGTCTCAACTTTTCATCCTGCCCGCGGGGAACTCCAATCAGGAGAATGCTTTGACCCTAAACATGAGGGACATCGATCCGGAATTTACTGAGTTTCATTTCCTGCATTATTATTTGTGTGAGCAAATCAGTATCAATCCCGACGGAACAGTGATGGTACCCTACCGCTCAGCGAAAGACGGGAAACAAAAAAATACGCCTGACTTCCTTTGGGTCAAGACCGCAGTCAATGCCGGGAAAGTTGAACTCTTGGAATATAAGCTGATCAAGGAAGAGTTTTTTGCAGGGATTTCTACGATTCGCATCTTGAAGGATTTTCCCAGTTTTACAAGGGTCACGCTTGATGGCAAGACCTTTGACATAGACAGAGCTGGAAATTTGGAGTTGCGTTTTGAGAGGTTTGCCAAATCCGTTCAGGTCGGAGACGAGATCATTACCTTTGCTCGGCCAATGCCATTCGACAATCTCCCATGGGAAGTATACAAATCAGATCTCTCCGGTAAAAACAATCAGCTGTTGGGTACCTACAGTTCAAGTCAGATTTCACCACTTGATAATTTTATCTTGAGTCAAATGGCAGATAATCTATTCAGCGTTGATGGGAAAATCATTCTCAACAATCTCGACGCGATTTATCGAATCGATATAAAAAGCGAGGGAATTAAATTAATTGAATTGGAGAACGAAGGTCTACAAAATGCTCAAATCACTTCTATCACGCAGTTAGACAATTCGAGTATATACGTCACTGCCGTGTGTGACTCCTTTACCTTCAATAATTGCGGTGGCTTTACGAAATCGCTTGAAAACTTCTTCAATCCGAAGAAAACCCAGCCCCAACGCTGAGGATCTTGGCAGCAGAGAGCGGAATTTGGAAGGTTCTTCTGCATGTATCGGAGAAAGGCATCCTGTAGTGGTTTTTAGGATATCATTTTATTACAAAAATTGATTCCAATGGAAGAAAGCCAATAGTGAAATACCTTAGAGAAAATAATTATACAAAAGAGTTCAAGCGGGGAGGCCATCAAGTTTATAAATTTTTCAAAATTTAGGATAACCGTGAAATATAGTTCTATCGATATTCAATCCAATGAAACCCAAAATTGGATCAATTTGCTGAACCGACAGATTGATATTTCGTTATCCTTATTTTAAGAAAGTTACTATTAGTTTATGAAGTGTACATTAAGCATCCAGCATCTGCTAACGGCTTTTCATCTATATGGTATTAGGATATTTTTCTTGAATGGTCTTATGATGCTAGGTACGGTTGCAGCAGGACAGGATATTTTTCATTTTTCTATGGAGCTATCTACCAACGACAACTATCATGGCAGGAAAATCAAGAAGAAGCCCAGGACTTTTTCCGAAATGAAACAGAAAGCGAGTATAAAGATTCTTTATAGCACTAATGACAGTGTAGAGGCTGAAGTGAATATAAGCAGCGCCGAATATCACGTCTTAGAAGATGAGGTACGTGGCAGCTTGCCTCTGACTGTCCGATTTGACAGCAACATGCCCGAGGAGGGTAGCCGATTGGTTGGAAAATATGTGTTGCCGATTGTGAATGAACCATTTAAGTTGTTCTACAACAAAAACGGCGACCTATTGAATGAAAAAGACGTGTATGGCTCGGATCCAGCGAAAGAGTTTGAGTTGGAAATTGAGACAGGAAGTTCTACCTCTAAATTGGGTTCCATGCTGCTCTACCCGAAGCAAAACATAGCGGAAGCCCTTGGCACGATGATAAAGATTCGCAGTATCGAAATGCTTCACATTCAGGACACCGTCTCTTTGTCAGGAGAGCTTCAACAGGCGCGGATCGATACCTCTTATGTGCAGTTTGTAAGAACGGGACTGCCTTTTCTACAAAAGGTTGATGCCGATACCCTAAACATGTCTTTAGATTTCAAATTAATCAAGGATGATGATAAGATAGTGGTCAAAAACCGATGGGGCCTGGATTTGGAATTGGAAAGAAAAACCGAAAATGTTACGGCATTTACGAGTTATGTGGAAGGGGGTATTTTTCAATTGCTTTGGGAAACCAACCAAGTTCAGCAGCTTACCCTTAATCCCCAACTTTGGCCAACCCAGTGGGATTTAGATCAAACCTTTACGGTGTCCGGGGAATTCAACTCAAAATCAATAAGGACACGTAAACAGTCTTTTTTGGTAATCGAATAAAAATCACCAAGGTCTACTTCGATTCCAACTGATCACTTTCGAGTCATTCGGATATTATTTGGGTGTCTTCCTCCAATTCATCCAAACCGACATCCCAAATGCCCAAAGCGTCAACACAAGCGTCCCGCCATCCACCCATTTTTCACCGGGTTGCCAACCGAGAACCCGGTCGAGGAGATAGCTGATGTAGGAATTTGGCAGGTTCGTCTTTCCAAGCTTTTCCAACACCTGCCAATGCCAATCCGTAAGTGGACAATAACCCCAACCATACCAGATGCCCAAAAATCCCCAAGACAGCAGCGTCAGGCTGATGGTGATGAGATGGGCTTTCCTCGTTTTTTTCCAGATCCAGCCAAACAGGTTGAAGAGGATAAGGCTGGAATGAAAAACCACAAAAAACCAGTCGGCAAGGACAAGTTGGGCGTTCACGAGCATCATGCAAATTGTCATTCGGCGGGTTTTTTCCCCCAAGATAAGGAGGAAAATCCCTTGCTGAACAATGAGTATATCGAGCCTATCGCACCCAAAATCCCACTGAGGTAGGCGTAGGCCTCGTTGAGGAAGTTTTTGTCAAAGTAGCCAATCATGGCAAGGGAAAGTAGTACAAAACTCACCCCCGCGATTTGGATCGTGTTGGCGTTGCCATTGGCCCGCTCGTGGGTTTTGAATTCCTGCAGTTCCTTTTCAGAGATATTGTTGAGAATGTAATGTCTGAAAGTCCTGTTGAACATGCCCATTTTATCCTTTTCCGGAATGATTCTCAGGATTCCCTTTTGCACCAGTTCGGTCATCGTGTCCCAGTTGGCGGGATTCATGAAACCTTCGCGGCTGAAATAATAGCAGACCTTGCGTTCCATAAAACTGAGTTCTGCCCAAATATTGGCATAGTAGGCTTTGTTGTAGCGCTGGATGAGCATCACCTGATTTTCGATATCCCCATCTTTGGCGCGGATGAGGGTCTGAACGATTTCAGGATTTTGCCCAAAAGCAAGCTCCCGTTCCAGGCCATTGGTGACTTCCCCGAGCGAGTAGTCGATTGGGACGATTTCAAAGAAAAAGTCGACGAAAATCTCGCTGAACCTCACTTTGTCCAAATCTGCGGCAAAGTTTTGGAGCAGTTGCTTCCATGATTTTCCAGAGCCCAGTACGAGCGGCACATGGTTGGATTTGGCTTCCTCAAGCCAAAGCGGGATTTTGTCACTTAGCCAACTCGGTTCAGTCACGCAGTGGATATTCTCTATGAGCCATACTTTTTTGCCTTTGGAATCTGGAAGAGAAAATGATGTGCTTCCCTGGTCATCGTCCAGTTTCGTTTCTGCCAAATCCAACACAAAAATTTCGCTCTCTTCCACTCCCAGATTACAGGCAATCCACTTTTTCTTTTGGAAGGTATCGAGGCTACACAGAAACACTTTTTTGAAGTCTTGGGCGTCACAGTCCGCTTTGCTGCCCACCAGGTGATTGTCAAAATCAAAGTCCAAGAGGTAGATTTTACTGATGTTGTTGCTGATCAAGAAGTAGATTGTGACCAGTATACCAAACAATGCCCCGAGCCATATCCACGGCCAGCGGAGACTTTTCCAAAGGCTCCAGTTTGCCGCATCTTGCTTTCCTTCGAAGGCCGCATAGATGGCGCTTTTTGGCGGAGAAATGAATTGCCCAGGCTCTTTGTCGGCATTGTCCCCGACGATCGAAAAGAGATTCCGCCTGAATTTCTCGTAGGTTTCGATCCATTCCTTGGATTCGGGTACTTCGCTAGCCGCCTGTCCGTTCCAAATGCTTTCCTCAAACCTGAATGTACTCCCGTGGATCATCATACCAGGCAGGAATCCCAACAACAGGGACCAAGAAATCATGTACACGACAAAAGCTGCCCGGGAACTGATAGCCCATTGGTTGAGAAAACCGTCAATCGTCCGGAGGCTTCCCGAGTATTTCAGCCATGCGACGATTCCAAACAAAACTGCGGTAACGAGTATGATCACCCATCCAAGACTGATTTGAATCAAAATGACGACACCGAAGGCCCAAAGCAACAGCATCAGCAAGATGTAAAGGAGATCCCGCCTAATGGTCCGTGAGCGCCAAGTCGGTCCAGCGAGCAGGTAAAGGCAAAGTGAAGCAATAGTGGATGAAAGCACCGCTACCAGCGTGACTGCGAGTAAATGGTATCGACTGGAGAAAAACACGAGGACAAGCGCCAGGAGGAGCATGGCATTGACACTGGTCAACAACAAATAGCGGCTTTGCTTCCTCTTGGTCGGGAATAGCCAAGCGTACGCAAAGGGCACGAAACTCTTGATTTGCGGTGGGATTTGGGCAAACTTGTTGATGAAAGTCATAACCACCAACATGAGTAGATAAAAGCTCAAGATCACGACGGCTTCCAAACTGACGAGGGATGACTTGACGTAAGCTAAGTTTTTGTTGATAAGGTAAAGTGACCAGACATTTTGGTCAAAGTTTTTCCCGTCCACCAGTTGCAGGATTCCGATATAAGGGTCACCATTCAGATACATGCTGATTTCCCAAAAGTCCTCGGCACCTGCTAAAGGATTCTGTTCCATCAGATTTTTGATTTCAGCCCATTTTTGACCCTCCAAAGCGTCCGGTATTTGGTCAAGTGGCGTAAGTATCCCATCACTTTTGTGGAGGACTTTCCCCCCTTCCTTGAAGAGCAGGTAGCGGTGGTTTTCGGTGATTGGGCTGACTTTTCGCAAAGCAAATGTTATGGCTTCGACAACTTGCTCTTGGTTTCCTTTTCGGCTGATCACAGCTTCCAACTCCCCTGAACCCCTGGAGTATTGGGCTCCGATGAAATACGGACGATCACGCTGTGCATCAAAATGCCTTACATAATCACGCCCCGAAATATCGATGAAGGATTCGTTGGGATTGGCAAAATCGAGTTTGATCATCGATTTCGCTCCAAAATCAGCAATGTTGAGCTTTGTGATCATGGAGTTTTGCACCTCGATGAGCTCAAGGACTTCCTTGTCGGGAAAATCCTCAAACCTGAACCCTTTCCCGTTTCGCTCATTCAGAACCTTCAGGTAGCTTTCAAGATGCCTTTGGGTAACCCGCCGCAAGGAATCAAAATTCTCTTTTTTGGCATCGACGTATTTTTCAAGGTGTCCCAGTTGGGATAAGCCAAAACCAAGCACCGTCATCAAAAACATCAAGGAGAATCCCGCGGCAAATACCTTGTTTTTGCTCAGTACGTCCCCTTTTTCGAGGTTGAGAATGGAAAGTATTGGGATCGAAAGCAGCAGGATGATCAATCCATAAATCAAGGTCGTCAATAGGTTGAAATTGATCCTCAAGCCTACTTTGTCAAAATGGTCCGCCTGCTTGGTACCTATCAGGTAAAATGTTTTGCCGTTGAGTTGAACGGGAATCCAGAACCCCATATGTGGGACTAGGGAAATGTCAAAATTTGTCAACCTCACCCCTGCTTGGTGCCGGGATAAGGTGTCGTTTTCAGAAATTTTCTTAAAATCCAGCAGCTGCAATTCCCTCAGATTATTTGGATAAAGCGCATTGCCGTTTTCGTCGGCCAAGATGATATGGTCAAAAAAGCGGTTGTTTTGGTCTTTCTTCAGTAATTTTTCGAGCGGAAGAATGCTGGAAACCTGCACCATGAGTGAGTCTTCAAAGTCGAAATCCTTGGGATAAACGAGGTCAAATCCCAACAATTCTTTGATCTGCCTGCGACTTGGAAGCTCCCTGAGGTCAAACTGCTTCCGGTCCCATGTCATCAAGTGGTGCCTGTCTGCCAGTCGGACGGGGTTTTCGTAAAGAATCTCCAAAGAAGGTTCGGCAAGTTGTTCCGAATTTGGGTTGATGATGACGGTTTCTGTAAAGACGGGACGGTTGGAACCAAAAAAGCCATTCATGGTCCGTGCGATGGCGCTTTGGCTTTGAGGTTGTCCATCTGGGTTTTCTGGCGCCTTTTTCCCAAATTTTTCGATCAGGATCCTATAAAAGTACCCCTCAATTTCTTGATGGTAAGAATCGTAGGCGCCGATGAGGTTTTGCCGGGTGATTTCCATTCCGCGGATCGCCTGCATTTTGAGTTCGTCGCGATTGTTGCGGGACTGCTGATAGAGAATGGCGCCTATCACCAAAATCAATAAGGCAAGAATTCCCCAAAGCTTTAAATTCTTCCATTTCATATAAAAAACATAAAAATACCGTGGAATTTATCAAAAAAATATTGATTTTCAAATACTTGTCTTCTTGGCCCAAAATGCAATCCCGGATTTGGGAATATTGTTCATGAAAAACCCAGAAATCACAATTTTATAAGACAAATCAGCCCTGAAACAAAGCTCCGGTTTTTTCAGGAAAATAACTGTGAGAAAAGTTGAATTCGCTCAATGGATATTCTTTGGAAAGGATTTTTGCCGATAAGTCCAATAAATTCAAACAATTAGAGTGATTTTGTCATATTTCGTTCCTAAATTATTGCAATTTTCAAATCATAGAGGCATATTTATTGCTGATGCAATGCCTACCCGGAAAAATCCAAATGCCGGAGCGGTTGCGCTTCAAACAACTTAATCCAATGAAAAAGCAAATACTACTTATCCTTCTCACGAGCGTACTTGCTGTGCCCATTTGGGCCCAGGATACCGTACAGCAAACCGGATCCCTCACCGGAGGGACGATTTCCAGCCAATTTGATCACCTCCTCAAGATTTCAAACAATTACCAGGATTACAAGGTGGTCAAGAAGACACATTTGGATCAGATCCGTGCCAACGTGACCGACTCCATAAATGTATTCAAAAAGGAATTGAGTACAATCCAAGCAGACTTGGTAGAAAAGGAAACCAAGATCAAGGCCTTGGAAGCAGGTGTCACCGAAACCCAAAATCGATTGGAGTCTGCGGAAGCCGCCGTGGATAGTTTCGAATTTTTGGGCCTACAGATCCACAAATCCACCTATGTCAACATGATGTGGGCTATCGTTGGGTTGCTGACGGCGGGATTGCTGTTTTTCTTGTTCAAATACAGCCAAAGCCACAAAGTAATCGCTAAAGCCCAAAATGATTTGGCAGAAACAATAGAGGAGTTTGAGCAACACCGCAAAAACACGCTTGAGCGTGAAAGGAAACTCAAAAGGGAATTGATCGATGCCATGAACGGTAAGGTGAGCTAACTGTCCCTGCGCTGATAGAGATTAAGGAAACCCGGCCTGTTGCCGGGTTTTTTCTTTTTCCCGTCTGGCTGCGATGTCTTGACTTAGTTTTTTGATTTAGGCTGAAGCCTATGCCGATAATTTGTAATTTAGCCACCCTGCTACTTTCGAACTGAATTTCTACTTCCCAAAAACCGAACCCCATGCCTTCAAAAGGAGATAAAAAACTTTTTCTACTCGACGCCATGGCTCTGATTTACAGGGCGCATTTTGCTTTCAGCAAGACCCCAAGGATCAATTCCAAAGGCCTCAACACTGGCATTATGCTGGGATTTACCAATACGCTGCTGGAAGTTTTGGAAAAGGAAAAGCCGACACATATCGCGGTAGCCTTTGATACCAAGGCTCCGACGTTTCGCCACAAGCAATTCGAAGCCTACAAGGCCAATCGACAGGAACAGCCCGAAGATATAGAGGTAGGTACGCCCTGGGTAAAGCGGATTGTGCAGGCATTCAATATTCCTGTGCTGGAAATGGACGGCTACGAAGCGGACGATATCATCGGTACCCTGGCTAAAAAAGCCGAACGCACCAGTTTTGAAGTCTACATGATGACGCCCGACAAGGACTATGGACAAATCGTAGAGGACCATATTTTCCTGTATAAGCCGGCATTTATGGGCAATGGCGTGGAGATATTGGGACCAAAAGAGGTGTGTGCAAAATGGGATATCGAGCATGTAGACCAAGTGCGGGACATTCTCGGCCTAATGGGCGATGCGGTAGATAATATCCCGGGAATTCCGGGAATTGGGGAAAAAACGGCAGTGAAGCTACTGAAAGAATATGGTTCAGTGGAGGGATTGATCCAGAATGTGGATCAGCTCAAAGGAAAGCAAAAGGAGAACGTAGAGAACTTTGCCCAGCAGGGAATCCTCTCCAAGGAATTGGCGACGATTGATATCAATGTTCCGATCGAATTTGATGAAGTCGCGCTCCGCTACGATGGACCCCACGAGGACCAATTGAAGGCAATTTTTGCTGAATTGGAGTTTAGGACACTGACGCAGCGTGTTTTTGGGGAAAAGATCAAAAAGCCCCAAGCCCGGCCAAGCGAGCAGTTGGGCTTGTTTACCACACCGGAGGTTGCTGTGGCGGAAGAAGAGTTGGTGCCGGAAGAACCCTTGGCTCCGGTGCTTCAGGAGTATGACAGCATCCTGACGACCGCGAATGATTACCATAAAGTAGAGGGCGAAGATGCGATCCTGGAATTGATCAGTTACCTCGAAATCCAAGACGAATTCTGCTTCGACAGTGAGACGACATCGATCAACCCCAATGAAGCGGAACTCGTTGGGCTTTCTTTTTCCTACGTGCCCGGCGAGGCGTTTTATGTACCATTCCCGGCCGACCAAAAACAGGCCACTCGTCAGTTGGAATTGTTCCGAAGTCTATTTGAAAATGAAAAAATCTCCAAGATTGGCCAGAACATCAAATACGACATGCTCGTGCTGATGAACTATGGCATCAAGGTTAAAGGACAATTGTACGACACCATGTTGGCCCATTATCTCATCGAGCCGGAGGGCAAGCATTCGATGGATTGGCTGGCGCAGCAATATCTCAATTACCGCCCTGTCTCGATCGAGTCATTGATTGGAAAAAAAGGGAAAGGACAAGGAAACATGCGGGACGTAGACGTGGACGATGTGGTCCAGTATGCCGCTGAGGACGCCGATGTGACCTTGAAACTCAAGCAGAAGTTTGACCCGATTATCAAGCAAAACGGCCTGGCCAAGTTGTTTTTTGAGGTCGAAAATCCCCTCATCGAAGTGCTTGCCGAAATGGAGTTTGAGGGAGTAAGGATCGATACGGGAAGTTTGGCTGAGTTGTCGGGAATACTTGAATCTGAAAGCAAGGAGATCGAAAAACGTGTCTATGAATTGGCGGGAGTTCGGTTTAACCTTTCCTCTCCAAAGCAGCTTGGTGATGTGCTTTTCGAAAAACTCAAACTCGATCCCAAGGCCAAGAAAACCAAGACTGGCCAATATGCAACCGGAGAAGAAGTCTTGAGCAAGTTGGCGGGCGAGCACGAAATCGCGGATGCCATTTTGGAGTACCGAGAAATGGTGAAGCTCAAGTCCACCTATGTAGATGCTTTACCTACCATGATCAATCCCAAAACGGGCCGTGTCCACACTACCTATAACCAATTCGTGGCAGCGACCGGCAGACTTTCGTCCATCAATCCCAATCTTCAGAATATTCCGATCCGGACGGCAAGGGGCCGGGAAATACGCAAGGCCTTTGTTCCAAGGGACGAAAACCACGTGATCCTTTCAGCCGATTATTCCCAAATAGAACTGCGGCTGATGGCGGCCTTTTCACAGGATGCATCCATGTTGGAAGCTTTTCAGGAAGGGAAAGATATCCATGCGGCGACTGCGGCGAAGATATTCAAAGTCTCTTTGGACGACGTGAATTCGGACATGCGCAGAAAGGCGAAGACCGCCAACTTTGGTATCATTTACGGGATTTCGGCCTTTGGATTGTCACAGCGTCTCAACATCTCCCGAACAGAAGCCAAGGAAATCATCGATGCTTATTTCACAGAGTTTCCTGCGGTCAAGACCTACATGGACAACAGCATTGAGAAGGCCCGAAAGGATGAGTATGTTGAGACGATCTTGGGAAGAAGGCGCTATCTGCGGGATATCAATAGCCGAAATATGACGATGAGGGGCTTTGCCGAGCGAAACGCCATCAATGCCCCGCTGCAGGGTTCCGCCGCTGACTTGATCAAAGTAGCGATGATTGATGTCCATCGTTGGTTGAAAAAGGAGAACCTCAAATCAAAAATGATCCTGCAGGTGCATGACGAATTGGTATTTGATGCCCACAGGGATGAAGTCGAAATCCTGAAAAGACAAATCCCGTATTTGATGACCCATGCGGTGAAGCTGCCTGTGCCTTTGGAAGTAGAAGTGGGGACCGGGAAGGATTGGCTGGAGGCGCATTGATAGATTCACAAACCTGCAATCCGCCAAGGAAAATGTTATGTTTAATTTATTAATTGACTTAAATAACATGAAAAGGCTGATATTCCTGGCATTACTGGTTTTGGGACCTAAATTTGGTTATTCTCAAAATGCGGAATTGATTGCGAATTGTGAAGCTCTGATAATCAAAACTTTTCAATATTCGGATCTAAATCCAGCTTATCAAGTAGAATCGGATTCAATAAATCAAAGATTTGTGAATGCTCTTATGGGTCGAAACCGGGTGAATCTAAATACGGATTACAATACTGAAATTGAGCCGATTCTAAAGGCGATTTATAAAAATTCTAGAAGTGAATACGACGATTCACCTGATATGCGTAGGTATAAATCGAGGCGTTCTATATGTTTCGCAACAGTCGCATTACTATCTGGTTTTGAAAGCGCTGATACATTTATAGAGTATTCAAAATCTTCGTTGCTAGGCTCAGTTGAAACCCCTGAAATTAAGTTGTTGGAGAATCAATACCTTGGGCTTTTGATACTTGAGTTGATGTTGAAAATTGAGGGGGAAAGATTGAGTGGTTCAGATATTGAAAAACTGAAACAGTACCTTACCACTAATCGGGATTTTATTTTGCCGGAAAACTTACTCGATGCTCAAAAAGTTGTAGAGTCTTGTAAAAGTATTTTTCGGAAATCCTAAGAATTCTCGATCATCCGCAGCCAGTACTGCTTTTTGGGCTCACGGTTTTTCTTTGCGAAATCGGTATGGAATTGATGGGCTTTGAGAAATCTAACCTGGATGTTTTTCCATTCTTCTTCTGTTCGAATGACGTTGGCTAGCTTCAGTTCCTCAAACAATTTAGAACTGATTTCCGGATAATCATCCCGTCCCAAATAGTCCAAATCAGCATCACAGATGATTTTTTGTAGCTCGTTGGTGGGAGATTGGGGGATTTTTGTGGCCAAAATCAGCCCTTGTACACTTTCAATGCAGGGCTGGCCGACGTTGTATTTTCGGAGGATTTCTTCGGCCATTTTTGCCCCCACTTCTTCGTGGTTGGAATTGCCTTGGGTAAAGCCGATGTCATGCATCAGGGCGCCGATTCTTAGTTCACAGGCCTCTTGCTCCGGGAGCTTCAATCTATCGATGTATTGGTTGCAAACATCATACACATCCATGATATGGGACATGTCGTGGTACTTGAGGCTACTCGGGAGATCAGATTCCAACATGGACAAAACCTCCTTTTTTATGTTTAAGAATTCCTTCATTCGGCTTGTTTAGGTCAAACCCAAAGCTGTGGTATGGGTAAGTTAATCAACACAAATTAAATCTTGATCCTTTTTAAACTACTTGTTCAATATGGTTGGAAATATGTTCATGAACATATATTTCAGCAGCTTCAATGTCTGGGCCAAAAACGGTCAACAACAAAAGCCGGGATTTGGGATTCTTAAACACATGCAGTCCACCTCCAAATTCCATAAAATATAAATTAAATTTTTTTATAAATCAGAATGAAGATAAGATTAATCAAATCACTCCGGAATTAACGCCAATAATTTCCTGCCCATATAATGGCACGAGAGCAATAATCGTCCCAAACATATCCATGGACCAAATCGGCGATTGTACTTTCCGTCTAAGCTGCGGGAATTAGTGCTGACCTAAATTTGATTTTACTTGCGAAATAGTATTGGAATCAACGTTTGAAATATAGGGAAATATTCCCAAACACACTAAATTGATATTAGTCAATTTTTGGGGGTGATTTTTTTGGAACCAATTCTATCCGCGGTTGTCGAATTTTCTGAAAATCAACTGGACAAATTCCTCTACGATTTCCGAGTTTTTATTCCAGCCGAGTTCACCGACATAGCGTTCATTCAGCAGTTCGATGGCTTCGACAAATGACTTGCATTCGTCAATGGATCGAAGCGCATGCTTTAGCAAATCGGGGTTGCCGTCAAAAAGCTCTTTGGTAAACATAAACCGTTGGTTCAATCCCACACTTTCTGCGAGGTCCTTGATGGTACCCTTCATCACGGAATATTGTTCGTTTTCGAGGCGGTTCCAGATTTCGATCGGATCGATCCGATTTTCCAGGTTGACGGTTTTGAACCTACGTTCGGACGGCAGGTCTTTCAGGTCCTCTTCTACCATCACCGTATCTTCCAATTCAGGTTCTTGTCCCGATACAGGCATCCGGATCGGAAGGGGTTTTGAGGGCTCTTCGATTTGGTCGAAGAAAGATTCCGTGGCCAGGGGTTCTTGGATTGGCTGAGGCGCAGGTTTTGGAGTTTCCTCGATTTGCTCGTCCTGGACTGGGATCAGAAGGTCAAAATCCAAAAACTTGATTTGACCCATGCTGTTGAGCAGGGATTTGTGGCTATCGAGACCTGCTTTTTGGCTGGCAAAGTTATTTTCCAAAGCCCTCGTGTAAGCTTCCCGCGTATGCTGCAATCCCGCCCGGTCGATCAGGCTCGAAATCAGGGCGGTGTGCCACTTGATGTATTTTTTGTTGTCTTTCAAAAACTGGTTCACATCTTGGTCTTTGACTTTTGCGATTTCGTTTTTGAAAAAATCCAAGGGGTTGACTGCCAGGGAAATGCTTTCCTTCACTGCCTGGATCAAAAGGGGCTCAAAGTGCTGCCTTTCGATCTTGATTGTGCGGGAGAGCAGGTTGGCAAATTCGCGCAAAGATTCGTGGACGGCTTTGTCACGGTAATCGAAATATGGGCTGCTCTTCAGTTTTTCGATTTCAAGTTGCCAAGTTTCAAACAAAATCTTGATGATGAAAAAGTTGACCTGAATGCTCGGGGTCAGGGTGATGATCTCCTGTCCCGTCATGTACTTCTTGGTTTTGAAATAGTCCGCACACACCAAACCACTAAATTCCTTCGCGTAGCTTTCTACATAATTGCTATTTATCTTCGCTGACATAATCCTACCGTTTTCTATTTTTTGCCGCCAATGCTATGCTGAAAATCGTCATCCAAAATCTACAACGACGCGAATTATCTTCCTCGCATGCCGGAGGCAAAGTTATTGATTTAATCCATCAAAACGGCATAGATTGGATGCATGCCTGCGGAAAAAAAGGGCGCTGTACCACCTGCAAAATCATCGTCCTTTCAGGGATGGAAAACCTCTCCCCGCTCACCGAACCGGAGGAAATTTACCGCGATTTGGGCAAGTTAAAACCAAACGAAAGGCTATCTTGGCAAGCCAAAATCATGGATGGGGAACTGACGGTTCGGGTTGCGGAGGAAAACAAATTGTCCCATATCCATTACAGCGAGTAGAAAGTATGTTTATAGAACCTTCCATCGGAAAATCCAGAAATCCTGATCGCCGAGGTCATATAGAGGTGATCTGCGGCTCCATGTTTTCTGGGAAAACGGAAGAACTCATCAGACGCCTCAACCGTGCCCTGATTGCACGCCAAAAGGTCGAGATTTTCAAACCCTCCATTGACAAGCGTTACCATGACTTCGATGTAGTCTCGCACAACGAGAATGCGATCCGGTCGACGCCCGTGAATTTCGCGGATGACATCATTTTGCTTGCAGGAGATTGCGACGTGGTCGGCATTGACGAGGTACAGTTTTTCGATCAGCGGATCGTGGAGGTTGCGGATATTTTGGCCAACGCCGGCAAAAGGGTCATTTTGGCCGGATTGGATATGGATTTTGCAGGGAAGCCATTTGAGCCTATGCCTCAGTTATTAGCCATTGCGGAATACGTGACCAAGGTCCATGCTATCTGCATGAAATGCGGCAATCTCGCATCCTATTCCTACAGGTTGACTGCCGCACAAGACAAGGTTCTCTTGGGTGAGAAGGACAGCTACGAAGCCCGCTGCAGAAAGTGTTTCCACGAGCCCAGGTAACAGTGACTTATGCTCCAAAAAACCCGCGGTATCGTCGTTTCTTTTATCAAATACGGTGATACCTCCGTCATCGTCAAGATTTTTACCCGGGAAATGGGGCTGCGTTCCTATATCGTGAATGGTGTCAGGTCAAGTTCCCGGTCAAACAAGATGGCATTTTACCAGCCTTTGACCTTGTTGGAGCTTGTTGTTTACGAAAAAGAGGGCAAAAATCTGCAGCGAATATCGGAGGTTAAGCTGCTGAGACCCCATCAGCGCATCCCTTTTGATTTTGTAAGGTCGGCTGTGGCGATGTTTATGGCGGAGGTGCTTGGCAAATCAGTCGTGGAGGGATATCACAACGAGTCTTATTATGATTTTTTGGAAGCGGCCGTGGATCAGCTCGATTCGGATCGGGCACATCTTTCCCATTTCCCGCTTGTTTTCCTGTTGGAGGGATCCAAGTTTCTCGGATTCCCGCCGGAGGATGCGGATTCGTTTTATGAGGAACTTGAGCCGATTTTGGGTGTTTCCAGTCAGCTACAGGCGGAAAAACAATACCTGAATTCGCTGATGGAGGCATCTTTTGGATTCAGTGAAAAGATTTCTCCGATTTATAAAAAAAGGCTGTTGGATCATTTCCTGACTTACTATGCCAAGCATCTGGAAATTTACCCGGAATGGAAATCAGTAGAAGTTCTTAGGCAGTTGATGCAGGGATAAATTTATCCTTGATTAAAAATTTGTTATTTCAGCGTTATACCTGTAATATTGTGCACTCACAGAGAAGAAAACCCTCTCCCCCTGGGTTTTATCGTAGCTGAATCCCTTTTTCATTCAGATCTGTCAGAATCATCACAGGAATTCATCACACATTCACACACACACTTCATTTATTCATTTCATAAGCTTTTTATGTATAACATAGAAGAACTAAGAATCAGGCTTCTTTCTGAGCTGAAAGAGATTGCCGAGGAATTGGGCGTCAAAAATCACAAATCACTCAAGAAAGACGAATTGGTTTACGCAATCCTTGAGCAGCAGGCCATCACCGACGAGTCATCGCTGCCCAAAAAAAGGCCGTCAGTAGTTGAGACAGCGCCAGCGCAAGCCGAAAGCAAACCCGCCCCCGAAAAAATCGCTCAAGAATCACCTGCCCCAGAATCCAAACCCAAATTCAGAAGAGAAAACGTAGCCGAAATCAAGAAGGAGGAAAACCCCGCTCCGGAAGCTGCGCCAAGTCCTGCGCCGAAACCTGAATTTGCCAAGCCTGAATTCAAACGCGAAGAGCGTCCAGCGCCACGGCGTGAGGCACCTGCACCGAGAGAGAATGGTGGCAGGCCGAATCTGCAACAGGAAGAACCCGCGAAGTTCATCCGGCCACGCAGACGTGTCGTGGATGAAATCGTACCATCGCCAGCCGCACAGTCCGCGCCGATAGAACCGGAAGTGGAATTGCCAAGAAGAAAGAACTTCAGGGATATCGAAGAGGCCCACATTCCAGCCGCTGAGATTATTCCGACAAAGAAAAAACCATACGTAAGCGTCAAGGAGTTTGAGGGAATCATCGAAAACGAGGGCGTACTTGAGATCACGCCCGAGAGCTTCGGATTCATGAGGTCTTTGGATTACAATTACCTCGCTTCCCCGGATGACATTTATGTGTCTCCCTCCCAAATCAAACTTTTTGGACTCAAGACAGGTGACCATATCAAAGGCACCATCCGCCCGCCTAAGGAAGGTGAAAAGTATTTCGCGCTTCTAAAAGTTATCACTGTCAACGGAAAGACTACCGAGGAAATCAGAGACAGGGTTCCTTTCGAATACCTGACACCGTTGTTTCCACAGGAGCGCCTAAAGTTGGCCACCAAGCACGATAATTATTCCACAAGGATTTTGGACCTGTTTGCTCCGATAGGAAAAGGACAGCGAGGCATGATCGTTGCGCAGCCCAAAACTGGTAAAACCGTCCTGCTTCAACAGATTGCCAACGCGATTTCGGAAAACCATCCGGAAGTGCATCTGATGATCCTTTTGATCGACGAGCGTCCTGAAGAGGTTACGGATATGGCGCGTTCGGTAAAGGCGGAAGTAATATCTTCTACCTTCGACGAACAAGCTGAAAGACATGTGAAAGTGGCTTCCATTGTCTTGGAAAAAGCCAAGAGAATGGTGGAATGCGGCCACGATGTCGTAATTCTATTGGATTCTATCACGAGATTGGCAAGGGCCTACAACACGGTCGTGCCAAGTTCCGGTAAAATTCTTTCGGGTGGTGTAGACGCCAATGCGCTCCACAAGCCAAAGCGCTTCTTCGGTGCTGCACGGAATGTGGAAAACGGTGGTTCTTTGACCATCATCGCCACGGCATTGGTGGAGACAGGTTCCAAGATGGACGAGGTGATCTTCGAAGAATTCAAAGGCACCGGCAACATGGAATTGGCATTGGATAGAAAACTTTCCAACAGGAGGATTTATCCATCCATCGACGTACCAAGTTCAGGTACCAGAAGGGAAGATCTCCTCATGGACAAGGAAGAAATGCAGCGTGTCTGGATTTTGAGGAAACTCATGTCGGACATGACATCGCAAGAGGCAATGGAATTCCTGCTCCAAAGAATGAAGGGAACCCGAGACAACGTCGAATTCCTCATCAGCATGAACGGCTAATGTGTATCAAACATTTCAAATTAAGTCCAGGTCTTGCGAGGCTTGGACTTTTTTATTTACCATTTTTTTGGTGTTCATTTTGGGAAAAATGCTTTGTAAATCAAGTCCTTGGCCTATAGATGCCCAGTCATTAACTTGTTGCTAAGAATGGGCAAGAAAATCACCCTTAAGCGTCCCATTCCTGCCCTAGAAAATGAAATTTTTTTCATCCTTTCCGCAGATTGGATACCGACTGATTCCATTGGTTTGGAAACTGTCGCTGGGCTTTTTGTTTTTTCTAATTCAAAATGAAGCAGTGGCTGAGGGCTCGGGAAATTGGGGCACAGCTACGGATCGTCAAAGCTGGCTTTGGTACCCGGGAAATGCCGGTTCAGGCGGATATACCAACCGCGGTTACATGTTGCTGCCTTCTTCGGTCACAGGTTACAATGGAGGACACAGGCTTTACGTATATGTCAAGGATGGTGAAACCGTTTTTTGGGGATTTCGTCGTCACGGTACGACGGGAAATATCCGAGTGGCTTGGTATTATGACGCAGGATCTTCTGATTTTTTCCCTGTGGGAACCTCAGGTGCAGCGAGGACACTTGCCGCCAGTCAGGATTACGATGCCAGCACCGCTGGGGCTGCGCAAGGCAGACCAGGTACCGGACTCGATGCGCTGAATGGACCATCCCAAATAACAGGAACTGGCTACCAAGGATATTCTTTCACAAACAGTACAGGCGCTGCAAGGGCCTTTTGGGTAGAAATATCCAACACTTCGGGAAACCACATCACAGCTGGATTCAACATCAATTTTTGGGACATCACCGTCGCTTCCGGAACGGCAGGTGGCTTTATTGAGCACCCGGGAAGAGTTTACAGCAGATTTTGGAGTATTGCCAACTCGAGGCCATCCGGTTCGAGTACCACGCTGTCACTCACAAAAGGCCTGGCTGACGACTACTCGTTCCATGACGATTTTGGATTTTATGTTCCGGTAGATAATACCTTCTCAGCAGCAGGGAATGATTTTTTTGTAAAGCGGGTCAACCTTTCAGGTTCCAGTGGTGGTTGGACAAACTTCTTTGCCAATAAAGACGGCCCCCGCAACACGCTCACATTCGAAGAAAACAGACAGTCCATTTCCGGTACTTCTTCCAACTTCGAATATCCCTTGTTTATCAGCGATCCTGATCCCAGTATCTGGGCGACAACAACTCCACCCTCCGCGAGTCTGCTGATCAACTACCAGGAAAAATCCCCCCCCGCGACAGGTGGAGAAGCCACTGTAGACCTGACCATCAGCTTACCTGCTGTAGTGGATGTGTTGATCGACCTGAATGAAAACGCGGTTTATGATGTAGGCACAGACGTGATCATCTCCGAGAAATTCGATGCGCCCGGTACTTACCAAATCTATTGGGATGGGGAGGATGCGGGCGGGACACCGGTTCCTAAGGGAACCAAGGTAGACGTGATCGCCTCCGTTGTTTTTTATCCGGTACATTTCCCGATTTATGATTTGGAGCAAAGCCTTGGAATCACTGTGACCAATGTGCGTCCCGGCGTGGTAGAAAACAACAAGATCTTTTGGGATGATACGCTTATTCCCCGTACCAGCTTGACTCCGAGCGACAGCCCCCAGTCTTTGGAAGCCAACTTCACGGGCGTACTTGGCCCGGACCACATCTGGTGGGCAACTGGAGACAACGGCTTCAGCAACAACATCACGATCAATACCTGGGCTGGTTCGTACTACACTGAGGTCTCGGAATCGTTTAGGATATTGCCGGTGCGGTGGCTCTATTTTTCGGGAAAGGCTTCTGAAAACGGTATTCGATTAGAGTGGGCTACCGCCCAAGAACGGGACAACGCCTATTTTATCCCGCAAAAGTCCAATGATGCAAGGACTTGGAGTGCGCTTCCAAGGGTGCAAGGAAAGGGAGACTCAGATTCCGTCTCCCTGTATGAATCATGGGATGCGAATCCATTTTTTGGAAGAAATTATTACCGCATACTGCAACAAGACGAAGACGGAAGATCCAATTATTCCGAAGTGATTCGTATCGAGTACACTGGTTCATTGGATCTCCTGGTCTATCCAAATCCATTTGGTACAGAAATCAAAATCGAGGGAAATGGTGTAGCAGATGTTGGTTTCGTCCTGTTTGATAGTCAGGGTGTCTCCCAACCATTTGTGCCGAAATCAATGGCGGATGATCGTGTGGTATTGGAAATTGGGGAAATACCCTCAGGAGTTTATTTTCTTCAAATCAGGACACGGTCCAGCGTCTTTCTTCAGAAACTAGTGAAGGCTAAGTGATTCAAAGAGTCTTTGCGGGTTTTTTCAGGAAAAAGATCAATTTGTCGCCTATACTTTTGAATTGTTGTGATTATTCAAGAATAAATAGAACATAATGAAAATGGATTTTGAACAAGAATTTTTGTTTTGTAAACTAAATAGTTGTTTAATCTAATTGTTTTTTCCTTAATTGAGGATATGTTTCAGGATTCACCTGCCTGAAACGGTAGCTTTTCACCTATATTTTGAATGTTCGATGTCTTTTTTCAAGCGAAGTTTTGGACTTAGATTAGTTTGTTTTTTTGGCCTCGCGATAGGATTTGGATTCCTTTCCAGTCGGGCTTATGCTGAAGGATCCGGTAATTGGGGAACAGCCAGCAACAGGCAGAGTATGCTTTGGTATCCCAGTAGTTCTGGGGCAGGTGGTTATAGCAATAGAGGCTATATGCTAGTACCATCAAATACTCCGGATTACGATGGAGGCCATCGTCTATATGTCTTTGTAAAGGCAGGAGAAACGGTTTTTTGGGGATTTAGAGTTGTGTCGAGTTCAGTTTCAACCATTCGAGTGCGTTGGTTTTACGATCCTACCACGAGTGGCTTTTTTCCAACGGGAACGAATTCGTCTACACGGGTCCAAAGAAGTTCAACCGACTACAACGCCTCAGCGAGTGGTGGCGCGACTGGGCGTCCTCAGAATGCAAGTGCAGCCCTTAATGGGCCGTCCCAGATCACCGGAACCGGATACACCGCCCAATCCTTCACCAATAACACGGGCGCAGATAGGGCTTTTTGGGTGGAAATATCAAATGCCAACACAAGCAGCTCGCATATTTCGGGTGGATTCAATATCAATTTTTGGGACATCACTGTAGCGGCCGGCACTGCTGGTGGATTTGTGGAAAAGCCGGGAAGAGTATATAGCCGTTTTTGGAGTGTTGCAAACTCCAGAAGTGATCCTACACAAGGTTCTTCCACCTCACTTACTGTACAAAAAGGTGTGGCGGATAGCTACTCCTTTCACAATGATTTTGGATTTTACGTACCCGTTGACAATACCTTCACAGGTGCAAGCGATGACTATTTTGTGAAAAGGGTGCGTTTTGAGGGTTCAGGCGGATGGACGAACTTCTTCGCCAACATGGATGGGCCACGCAATGACTTAAGTTTTGAAGAGAACCGGAAGTCCAGGTCCGGTACATCCTCCAACTATCAATATCCATTGTTTATCAGTGATCCTGACCCTGATATTTGGAAAACCACTGCTCCTCCCACGGCAAGCTTGAATATCGAGTATCTTGCCAAAACGCCCCCAGAAATCGGAGGTGAGGCCAAAGTCAATGTAACGGTCAGTCTTCCCGCGATTGTGGATGTTTTGATTGATTTGAATGGAAATCTGACCTATGATGCCGGTACGGATATTCTGATTTCCGAGAAATATGAGACCCCTGGCACTTATCAGATCAACTGGAATGGGGAAGATGCCTCCGGAAATCCTACTCCACCAGACACCGAAGTAGAAGTAGTGGCGACCGTGGTATTTTTTCCAGTCCATTTCCCTATCCATGACTTGGAGCAAAGTCTCGGAATTACCGTTACCAACATCCGGCCGGGTGCTGTGGAAAACAACAATATTTTTTGGGATAACAGCCTGATCCCAAGGACCGGGATCACTCCGGGAGATAGTCCACGTTCAATTGCGGTAAACACCACGGGAGTACCAGGGCCGGACCATGTTTGGTGGGCGACGGGGGATAATGGCTTCGGTAATAACGTCACCATCAACACCTGGGCAGGATCGTACTTTACCGAAGTACGTGAAAACTTCAGGATTCTGCCTGTGCAGTGGTTGTATTTCCGTGGCAAATCAATTGAAAACCGGGTGCGTATTGAATGGGCTACTGCAAAAGAAAAGGACAATGCGGGCTTTGATATTATGAGGTCTAGGGATGCCAAAAACTGGGAAAAAATAGGAGAGGAAAAGGGCAAAGGAGACAGCGATGTGCCCGTTGCATATCAGTTTTGGGATACCCAGCCCATGGTAGGTCCCAATTACTACCGGCTTCGCCAGTTTGATTTTGATGGCAAAGAGGAATTCACTGCCGTCATCCGGGTAGACTTTATCCCAGATTGGGATATTTACATCTATCCCAATCCAGTACAACGGGAGCTTTTTATCCAATCTAAAGATATCGACGAAATGGAGGTTTCCCTTTTTGATCCAAATGGAAAAGCCACCTCATTTTTTCCCAAAGTGATGGATTCCGATAAGATGTCATTGGATATTTCGGCCTTGGACGCCGGAGTTTACATTATTCAAGTGAAAAAAGGAGAAAAGGTTTACTCCAAAAAAGTGATCAAATCGAATTGATCAGGATAAGCATTTTTTGCAAATCCGACGGATGTTCTCTGCCGGATTCCTTCAACACTTCGACCCGGCATTAGTGTTTTAATGATCGTTTTCTTCGACCCAAGTCCATTCCCGAAAAGCATGTCCTGCCAAGTCTCAATTTGACGTTTCCCAAATTTAAATGCTGAAACGGGCATGTTAACGCTTGGTTTGATTACATGACTGATCTTCATTTCCTCAATGATTTTCATGCGTTGATTGGTACCCCCATTTATTATCGGATCAAGCAGGTGGATTTTGACGGCAGGTTTGCGCTAAGCAAGGTCGTGGCGCTTCGCGTACCCCAATTGATCGAGACCAAGGGTACTTGGATCATCTACCCAAATCCTGTCCGAAACCTGCCTGTCCGACTGGAGTTGGTGGATGCGCAGGGTTATCAGGGTCATGAGATTTCGATCAGAATCATCCACCCTATGGGTGAGGCTGTCAGCAAAAGTGGAACCGATTTGGAAGCGCTTCAGACATGGATGAGCGGGGTATTCTTACGCGGACAGCGCGGTGTGTATGTCGTCGAGATTTCTTGGGGCAAATACAGGGAGTACCACAAGGTAATCGCGCAGGATTAGCAAAGGGGTAAGCTGACTTTTTCAAGAATATCTTGATTCGGAAGACTTTTTGTACATGGGATATCTAAAAAACCATTCAAATCAGGAGATATTTTTTGCATTTTTACGGAATAATATTTTAATTTATGCTAAATATTTTATATTAAATTTTGTAATCTGAATTTTGTACTTGATCACCCAATAATTGTTATGCGTAAAATATTGCCATTGATGGGAGTTGCCTTGCTCCTTTTTGCCTGTAATCCCGATGGAAATGTGCCTGTCCAGGATCCCACAGTTTTGATCAATAAGGAAGCCGAAGTATTGAGCAAGCGGCTCAGTCTTGAGGGGACCGGGGTCGTTGGAATCATTCCCTCAGCATTTATCAACGGTCGCATTTCCGAAGATGAGCTGCCTGCCGGAAAGATACCCATGATGGTTGTTTCTCAGGTAAGTCCGCCAAGTTATGAGGGAATCGAGTTGATGGCGACCCATGTCGACATTTCCGATAATTACGCTTTTGTAAGCTATAACGTCGCAGGTCCAAGGTTCCTTGGAGCGATTGAAATTTTTGATATTTCCGATCCGCTGCAACCGAAAATAACCAGCCAAGCGGTATTCAAACATGCAGACATCAACGCACTGGTATATCGTGATGGTGTCTTGTATGCCGCAGGGGCCTTTGACATCGATCAGGAACCGGGTGTGAAGACCGCTGCCCAATTGGTAAGGGTAAACGTCAGCAATGGCAACTTTACCTCGGATTTTTTGAAGTATGACATCGAGGGTTTTGCAGCCGTGGATGTGGACGTCAAGGATGGAAAGGTGGCAGTTGCTTCTGGAAGCAACGGGCTTATCGGAATTTTTGACCAAAAGGGCCAAATGACGGATAAATTCCCGCTGGGCGACCTTCGGTCCCTGAAGTTTGGGGACAAGGTCATTGCGGCACTTAGCGGCACTGAGGGTATCAAAATCTTGGATGCGCAGAGTTTAAAGGAATTGAGTTCGATAAAAACAGGTGTAGACGCAGCCGAGTCAAAACGGACATTGGATATGGCAATGGGAATGATCTTCGCTTCTGAGGGTTCCAAGGGAGTAGGCGTTTACGGCGGTGAGACGGGAGAAATGTTGCAAAGGCTATCCATCCCACTTAATCCGAACGGAGTTCAGGATGAGGACATTGTGACCAATGCGGTTTCATTCGACAACGGTAGGATATTCATGGCCAACGGTGGTGCAGGAGTATCTGTATCGGAAGTATCAGGGTCTGACATCATTGAGGAACTTGGAATCCTTGGGATTTCGGGCTCTTCAAATTTCATCAAAGCCTATAAGGGTTTTATTTTTGTGGCCTCCGGACGCAAAGGACTTCAGATTCTTAGCCTAGCGGTAAAGGATGAACAAGTAATCGATCCGGGAATTGACTGTACGGGATTGTCGGCTTATACTGGAAACGCAAACCTGAACGTGAATTCAAATGAAGAGCTTGGCTATGCCGGGGCGGCCGCACTGAAGAACGTCAATGTGGGTGGAAAATTGACCTATTGTGGTTCCCTTACAATCGAAAATAGCCTCAACATTAATTCTGGTGGTCTGTTTCAAATTAACGGTGCATTCGTGTTTGGCCAATACAACCGCAACAATACCCTGAGTATCAATAGCAATGCAACGCTAAAGATCTCTGGAGAGGTTGTCATATACGGTGATCTCAATCTCAACTCCGGCGCCACGCTCGAATTTGTGGGTCAAAACGACAAGATCACGATTTTTGGACGGGTAAATAAGGGCTCAGGTGTGACAATCAAAGGAGATTTTGAAGATACAGAAGGGAAATTAAAGTAGAGAGATCTGCTAAACGAACACCCCTTTCCAAAAGGCTCTCATATTGAGGGCCTTTTTTTATTCATTTTATTGAAGTAAAATATCTCTGTATAGCATTTAAGAGCATTAAATAATATTTGAAATACATTTTAAATGATGTAAAAGTAAAATAATCCATGAAAAATTTTGAGATTTGAAAAACATAATTGTATATTTGAAATGCAATTAAATATCTATCTCGAAATGAAAGCTCTTTTTAACCTCCTACTCCTTATCTCTATTGTGTCTTTTTCCCAAAAGGCATGGTCGCAAGTGACGTACACAACTTCGTCTTCTTGTACAGCAACACCCTCAAATTTTCTCTCAACGGCATCATGTTGGGTTAGAACTGGTTCCTGTTCACCAATGCCTGGTACTACTCCACCAGCAAGTAGTTCGGGTTGTTCGATAACTGTTATTATCAACAGGTCAATCACCATCAATACGCTAACCGTTGGTAGAAACATCACTTACCGTGTTGTTTCAGGGGGAAGTTTAACAATTCTTGGGGATTTGACCCAAACTGCTGAGATCAATACAACTATTGTTGTCGATGGTGGCGAATTGAATGTGCAAGGAAATTTGCTTCTCCCTGCTGGAAGGTCAAGTGCCAAAACAACCATGAACGTTGACATCCGGAATGGGGGTAGCTTCGAGGTAACTGGCGTAACCGATGCTTTTGGCACAATCACGGGTGGAAAATTGGATGTGAGAAACGATGCGACACTTAACCTGACTGGAGACGCAGATTCGCAGAGTTCTCTGCTTGTAAAATCATTCGAGTTTGGCCAAAGATCAACCATCAATATTGCGGATGGCGGTGGGTTAATCGTAGAGGGCCTAACGGACTATACAGGAAACAATTCTTCAATCAACGTAAATGGATTTTTCAGGACCGGTGGGGTACTAATCAGGGGTGGTGCCGGAAATCAGCTGAATACTTTTGGGAATGCTGAGGTCGTAATCGACAACGATCTAGATGTACGTGGAAATTCAGAGATTACCTTCGGCGGTAACAGTTTGGTGGATATCGGCGGTGATGTCAGAGTTGAAGGGGGCTCTGTTGTAACCGCAACCAATACCGCTCAAATCTTTGTTTGCGGTAGCTATCCAGATCCGAGCGATTCAAAAAGTGGTGCCGTGGAATTGATCGATGGACAGTTTAATTCTAGCTGCCGCATCCTCCCTGTCGACTTCGCTGGATTTGACGCCAAGTTCGACGGCCAAACCAATACAGTCAATCTTACCTGGTCAACTGCCAAAGAATGGAACAACAGCCATTTTGAAATCGAAAGGTCTATCGGTGGCGTTGCGGATTTCAAAAAAATCGGAGAAGTAGCCGGCAAAGGCTGGTCCGATGACCTCTCCAACTATACCCATGTAGACAATACCCTGCCAAACGGCAAGGCGATCGCCTACTACAGAATCAGGCAGGTGGATTTTGATGGCAAGTCTTCCATCAGCAAAGTCATCTCTATACAGACACAGGTGGTCAACGAGGCAAAAAGCGCCTGGCAGGCCTGTCCAAACCCGGTCAGGGACAATCAAATCAACATCAAATTGCTCGATTACAGCGCTTTCTCCGGTGAAAAGATCCAAGCCAGAATCGTGCATGCCAATATGATGCTCGCATCACAGGAACTTGGTTCTGTCGAGGAACTCAATGCCTTCCTGCAACAGCAGATTTCAAGAGTCCCCAAAGGCGTATTCGTCATCGAAATCAAATGGGCTGACAAAATCGAGCACCTCAAAATGCTCAAAGCCCAATAAGACATTCTCTTCAATCACTTTTTTCATTCATGGTTTTTTGGCCCCCTATTGGGGGCTTTTTTCATAAAAACGTTTTGGTGTCTTCGGCGATATGCCTGTTGGTTTATTTCTAAGCTGGCCAAGTGGCAAAACATTGAACCTAACCCAACATCAATTAATCGATTTCATCTAAATCATCATTCATTTTAATACTATACAGGGCGGTCGGGTTATTGTGATAAAAAACAAATTTATATATTTGTACGCTGAAAAAATGACTATGAATAAAGTGAATATATTTTCGAGAGTAGTATTGTCAATGTTTTTGGGGTTTGCAATCACCGAACAAGTTCGATCTCAGTGTGTCCCTATCGAAACGATCAACACAACAGGACCTGGGACATATGTGGTTCCGGCGGGAGTAACTACCATAACCGTAGAAGTATGGGGTGCGGGAGGAAGGGGTGGAACGCGCACAAACAATGGTAGAGGCGGCGGCGGCGGTGGCGGGGCATATTCCCGAAGTACTTTTTTTGTCACGCCTGGGCAGTCTTTTTCATATAATGTTGGTGTCGGCAGCAGTAATCCTTCTCCAGGTGGGGATACTTGGTTTGTCAATAATGCCACCCTTATGGCAAAGGGTGGATCATCGGCTGGGAATAACAATAATAATGGCGCGGCAGGAGGGCTAGCATCAGAAGGGTTTGGCGATATTAGATTCAGCGGCGGAAATGGCGCAAACCAATCGGGATCTGGTTCAGGAGGTGGTGGATCCTCCGCAGGTAGCGAGGCAAACGGTACAAACGGAGCGGTAGTGACTGGGGGAGTTGCTCCTACAGGTGGTGGTAATGGAGGCGCCGGTACAAATACTGTAAACACGAATGGCTCCCCCGGGTTCTCTCCAGGCGGCGGTGGCGGAGGCGCTGTGCGTACAAGTGGCACAAGAACGGGCGGAACTGGCGGAAATGGCCAAATCATCATCTCAGCATGTCCCTGTTTTACAATTTTGGACGACGGTGCTGTTTCTGGTGTGAATATCATCCAGTTCAATGCAGATTGTGATTGGGAAGCACCTGAAGGCTTGCTGGAATTTGATGTTTTGGCTGTCGCGGGCGGCGGCGGCGGAGGTTTCGGAAATGGCGGCGGCGGCGGCGGTGGCGGCATCGTGCCCGCCAATGTAAATATTGAACTTAAAGATCCTCAGGGCCTTCCGGCGGGTACCACCTTTAGTATCAATGTCGGTCGGGGAGGAAATGGGTCCGACGATGAAGAAGACCAAGGAGAAGATGGGGAAGATTCGAGTTTTGATTTGGGAGGCTTTTATCAGGTTGTTGCCGGCGGCGGTGGCGGTGGTGGATCCCAAGATGAGGGTGAAGGCCGAGATGGAAGAAACTCCTCTGTCTTGAGTGGATCAAGTGGCCTTACCTCTGTATTCTTGAGAGGTGGAAGCGGTGGCGGAGGTGCGGATGATGAAGACGGCGGCAATGGCGTGAACGCTGGTGGCAATGGAGGGGATTCTGATGAAGATGAGTCCGGCGGTGGCGGCGGTGGAGCTGGCGGTAACGGACAGGATTCAGATGAAAGTGATGGAGGAAATGGAGGGATAGGCCTGCGGTTCTCTGATTTTGATATTGACCTCGATCGATTCTTTGGTGCTGGCGGTGGCGGCGGCGGAGAGGATAGCGGCGGCAATGGCGGTAGCAGCGGTAGCGGTGGTGCAGGAGGTGAAGATGATGAAGCCGGTCAAAACGGACTATCACCAGGAACTGGCGGAGGTGGTGGAGCCGACGATGCGAGGGGCGGGAATGGTGCCCGTGGCATCGTTTACGTAGTGTATCTAAATGCGCGGATACTTCCGGTGGAATATTTATTCTTTGATGTGAACTACGATACAAAATCCAATACTTCGAAACTCGCTTGGGCCACATCAAAAGAGTGGGAAAACCAAGGATTCGAAATCCAAAGGTCTGTAGCCAATGTCGAGAATTTTGAGACCATAGGGGAGGTGGCTGGAAAAGGCTGGTCAGACACGGAGTCTAGGTATGAGTTTGAGGATAAAACCCTTCCGCTCACTTCAGGAATGGTATACTACCGATTGAAGCAAGTGGACTTTGACGGAACATTCGCCTACAGCAAGGTTATCTCTGTAAAGACAGCAGGAATAAAATCAACCACTGGAGTTTGGAGAGCCTATCCAAATCCGACGACAGGCGAACGCCTCCGGGTTAGCCTGTTGGATGCATCCCAATATGACAATGAAGAGATCAGATTTAGATTGCTGCACCCAACTTCCCTTTCCAAGGCAGAAACGGTCAATTCCGAAGAGGAAATGAACCTTGCCTTACAAGACTTACTCGTCGCGATGCCCAAGGGCGTATTTGTAATCGAAATTCAATGGGGGCAAAAAGTGGAGCATATCAAAGTATTGAAAACGAATTAGCAGTGTAAAAGCTCGATATTTAGCAGTAAGTCTCTTTTACCAGCCCCCATTTTGGGGGCTTTTTATTTTGAAACAGTTTTTTTGTATTTCAATTACAATATTGTACTTTTGAAATACAGTATAGCCCTTGTAAGCACTTTTTCAAAATGAGAGAAGTTTTTAAGATATCGTGTTTTTTGCTACTGATTTTTGGAGTCGGGGTGGAGGGAAATGCCCAAACTTATACGTTTGATTTGGCGAGGCCGAATTGTAATGGTGCATGGTTGGACGGTGATTGTTGGAATAGGCAGAATAACATCGATGTCCCAGCAGGATGTTTTTCCAGTCCAGCTGATATTCCAACTCTTTCCGGCGGTACAGGAACATGTCAGAGGTTCGTGGTAGTCACGGGAAATGTGACTCTTCTGGGGAATGTAACTCTTGGAGGTCCATTAAATGAGATTGAAGTTCGAGATGGCGCCACTTTGACAATTACTGGAAACGTTGTGATTCAGGCAAACCAAAACATAACGTTGGAAACGATAAACGGTGGCAACATCAATATTCTGGGAACATCTGGAATAGCGCTAAGTGCAGGCGCTTCAACTGTCTTGAATATCAATGGCGACAACACTGGAGGTGTTACTACTCCAACAATGAATTTGGCAAATGATGCAACGATTCAAGTGAATGATGGAGGGCGATTGAATATTAGTGGAAATCTGGTTCAAACAAGTCAAACCACTGGAAATTTAAATATCTATGGAGGTGAGCTGAATGTGGGAGGAAATTATCTGGTGGACCAAGGAAGTAACTCGGGGACGAAAACTATTGCAAATATTGATATAAATGATGGTGGCACTTTCAATGTGACCGGCCTATTGGATATACGAAATGACACAAGAATCTTTGTTTCGGGAGACAATACAGGAACTCTTGAGGTTGGTTCAATCGAATTGGGTCAGAGAGCAATAATTGATGTGCTAGAGGGGGGGAGATTGGTTTCAAATGGTGAGACTGAATATGCTGGAAATAATTCAGAAATCAATGTTTGGGGCTATTTCAACACGCAATCATTGACGGTCAGTGGTGGATCTGGAAAACAGCTAAATGTCAACGGTAGCGGTAACGTGCTGGTAGAGGGTGACGTTTCCATCGCAGGTACAGCTCAAATCACTTTCGGAGGGAATAGTAATGTTTACATCGAAGGTGATGTAATTATTAGTGGAAGCGGTGATAGATTGATTATCGAAGAAAACGCTAAAGTCGCAGTCTGTGGAGCAAATACCCAAACAGATCCGCCACCTGGTACCGTGAATAAGAACAATCTAAACGAATGTCCCGATCCAAATGACTGTGCAACTGGAGGGTACTATGTCGATTGCCGCATCCTCCCCGTCGACTACACCCACTTCGAAGTAGTCCAATCTCCAAATAGGGCAAGCACTTTACTGAAGTGGACAACCGCCAAGGAGGAAAACAATGCATACTTTGAGGTTGAGCGCTCTTTGGCGGGTATTCAGCAGTTCAAAGTCATCGGGCAAGTACCGGGCATGGGTTGGACGGATGCACCAAGTGCGTATTCCTTTGAGGACAATTCGCTGCCGCTTGCAGGGGGGGACGTATATTACCGCTTGAGACAGGTGGATTTTGATGGCAAGTATTCCTTGTCAAAGGTGCTCAAGCTGCGCGTCCAAGGGGTGAATTCCACCCGGGGCATTTGGCGGGTACACCCCAACCCCGTCGCAGGAGAATCACCAAAGTTGAGCTTGGTGGAGGCCTCAGCCTATACCGATGGTCCCATCCAGATCAGATTGATACATGTGAGTTCGGTGATGCAAAAAGCGGAATTGCAGAGCATCGATCAACTCAATGAATCCTTTCCTCAATTGTTTTCGAAAATGCCAAATGGACTTATCCTTTTGGAAATCAGTTGGGGTAACCAAGTCGAGCAGATCAAAATCATGAAAAAATAGGCTCCCGCCAATCCGATAACACAAAGGCCCCGCGTGGGCCTTTATCTTTTCTCCTCATACCAGGTTTTGTGGACGATTTTCCACTGTCCCTCGATTTTCATCAAAGTCAGGTAATCAAAATAGTAGATGCCCGGCCACCAGAGTTCGGCTTTGACTAATGCTGTATATCCTTTGATTTCAATGGATTGGATTTGGTTTTTGAATTGGCTTCGGTCTCTTTTTTCTCCTTTGGCGGTATTGGCAGCCCAGTCCTTGAACGCAGTCACGGTCAAGGTCTCGCCCCGATAGCCGATAAGCCTTGCTTCGCTAAAGAACGCTTGTTGGAGTTTTTCCACATCACGATCCATCATCCCATTGAAATAAGCTTGGATGGTGGCGGTGATGGCTGTTTTCTCCTCCGCCTCGGTTTGCGCATAGGTGGGGACGAAAAATGCCCAAAAAGCGAGAATTGTCAGTAGTGTTTTCATTTTTCGGGAAAGAAAAAAGTCCCGAGGAAATTCCCCGGGACCCTTGTTTTTTAATTGTTGGGAAAACCAATTCCCATATTGTACCAGCCAAAGGAGAAAGTGTCGGCGATTTCCTCGATTTGTTTCGAGGTAGGTTTGCCCGCACCGTGCCCCGCATTGGTTTCGATTCGGATCAACACGGGATTTTCGCCTTGGTGCATTTCCTGCAGTGTTGCTGCAAACTTGAACGAATGCGCAGGCACCACCCTGTCGTCGTGGTCAGCAGTCGTGACCAACGTAGCGGGATAGGAAGTTCCTGCTTTCAGGCTGTGCAAAGGCGAATAAGCCTTGAGGTAGCGGTACATTTCTTCGCTTTCGTCGGCCGTACCGTAGTCATAAGCCCAACCTGCGCCTGCGGTGAATTGGTGGTAGCGCAACATGTCCAACACGCCGACAGCAGGGAAAGCGACTTTGGCCAAGTCAGGTCTTTGTGACATCACCGCACCTACCAAAAGACCGCCATTGCTACCCCCTCTGAGGGCCAAGAAATCGGATGAAGTATAGCCTTCTTTGATGAGGTATTCGCCCGCCGCGATAAAGTCGTCAAACACGTTTTGCTTGTTCATTTTTGTTCCGGCCAAATGCCAGTTTTCACCGTATTCACCACCTCCACGCAGGTTCGGAACGGCATACACGCCTCCATTTTCCAACCACACGGTATTGGCAATGCTGAAGGAAGGTGTCAAGCTGACGCTGAATCCCCCGTAACCATACAGGATCGTGGGGTTTTTGCCGTTGAGCTCCAAGCCTTTCTTGTGTGTGATGATCATTGGGATTTTGGTCCCGTCCTTCGACGTGTAAAACACCTGTTTGCTTTCGTATTGGCTTGGGTCAAATTGGACTTTGGGACTATTGTACAACTCACTCTTTCCTGTGGCAATATCATATTTGTAAATCGAGCCCGGTGTGATGTAGGAGGTGAAGGTGTAATAAAGCGCCGTTTCTTCTTTTTTTGCATTGAATCCGCCTGCGGTTCCTACGCCCGGAAGTTCGACAGTCCTTTCCAAAGTACCCGCATAGTCAAACTGCTTCACCTCGGTTATAGCGTCCTTCAGGTAGGAGGCGAAAATCTTACCACCGCCAGAGGAGATGCTCAAAACATTCTCCGTTTCCGGAATCAAGTCTACCCATTGGTCTTTGTTGGAAGAATCCAATGTCATCTTGACCAAGCGGTAGTTGGGGGATTTGTAATTGGTATGGATGAAAAACACACCGTCCTGATGGTCTTCGATGCTATGATTGTTGTCCATATCGGAGACGATTTGGACGATTGGAGCGTTGGGTTTCGTCAGGTCTTGCAGATACAATTCATTGCCGGTGGTGCTGTTGGCGGCACTGATGACGAGGAATTTCCCATCTTCGGTCACCCCAGCGCCCACATACCTGCGGGGATTCTTGTCGTCTCCAAAGATCAGCTTGTCCTCGCTTTGCGGTGTACCCAATTTGTGGTAGTACAATTTGTGGTTGTTGGTCAGGGCAGAAAGCTTCGAGCCGTCAGGCTTGTCGTAGGTGCTGTAGTAGAAACCATCTTTTCCATTCCATGCGATGCCGGTAAACTTGGCATCGACGATTTTGTCCGCGAGCAGTTCCTTTGTGCCCGTTTGCATGACATAGATATCCCTCCAGTCGGACCCAGCTACGGATACCGCGTAGGCAAACAACTCTCCGTCCTTGGTAAATGCAGTGCCTGCGAGCGATGTGGTGCCGTCCTCGGAAAGTTTGTTGGGATCGAGGAACAATTCCTCGGCTTGATCGCCGATTTTCTTCCGATACAGGATAGACTGGTTTTGCAGCCCGTCGTTTTTGTAGTAATACTGGTATTCCCCGTAGGTAGTCGGAGCGGAGATTTTTTCATAGTTCCAGACTTCCTCCAGCCGTTTGCGGACTGCTTCGCGGAACGGAATCTGTGCCAAATAGCCGAAGGTCACTTCGTTTTGGGCGGTAACCCAAGCTTTGGTTTCTTCGGAATAATCATCCTCCAGCCATCTGTACGGGTCGGGGACATTTTCGCCCCAATAGGTATCGATATGGTCGGATTTTTTGGTTTCGGGATAAGTCACTTTGATTTGTGGAAATTGGTTTTGTGGTTGGCAGCCTGCCAAAATACCGATGGCAAGGCCCATTGTTAAAATTCTCTTTGGGTTCATGAAGAGGTTGGGTTAGAAGGGATTTTTGAATAGGTAATGCTTTAACAAAAAAAGGATGCCGGCGTCGGCACCCTTTTGGATTTTCTTTTCTCAAATTTCATCAAATCCAAGATATGGGATCAAAACCTCAGGCATCTTGATACCACTTTCGGTTTGGTTGTTTTCCAAGATCGCGGCCACAATCCTTGGCAAGGCAAGTGCGGAACCGTTCAAAGTATGCGCCAATTGGGTCTTTTTGTCCGCATTTCTGTATCGCAGTTTCAGGCGGTTGGCTTGGTAGGATTCAAAATTGCTCACGGAACTCACTTCCAGCCATCTTTCTTGTGCAGCAGAAAACACTTCCATGTCATACGTCAATGCGGAAGTGAAGCCCATATCCCCGCCACAAAGCCTAAGTACCCTGTATGGAAGTTCGAGCTTTTGCAGAAGACCCTGTACGTAAAGACTCATCTCTTCGAGGGCTTGGTAAGACACCTCAGGATGGGAAATATGTACGATCTCCACTTTGTCAAATTGGTGGAGCCGATTGAGACCACGAACGTGTGCACCCCAACTTCCTGCCTCCCGTCTGAAACAAGGGGTATAACCCACGTTTTTGATCGGAAAATCGGATTCGTTCAATATGACGTCTCTGTAGATATTGGTGATGGGTACCTCTGCCGTTGGAATGAGGAACAATCTGTCCACCGTCGCCTCATACATTTGGCCTTCCTTATCGGGAAGTTGCCCTGTTCCGTAGCCGGAATCTTCATTGACCAAAATCGGCGGTTGGATTTCGGTGTATCCGGCCTTTAGGGCTTCGTCCAGAAAGAAATTGATCAAAGCCCGCTGCAAACGAGCGCCTTTGCCTTTATACACGGGGAAACCAGCTCCCGTTATCTTTACCCCAAGCTCAAAATCGATGATGTCAAGCTTTTTGATCAATTCCCAATGGGGAAGTTTCCCTTCCGGAAGGGTTGGTATCGTACCATTCTGCAAAACAATCTCATTGTCCTCGGCAGATTTCCCAAAAGGAACAGAAACGTGGGGGACATTGGGAACGGTGTACAGCAACTGCTTTAGGGATTCCTCGATTTGGGCAAAGGATTCCTCCAAGGTTTTGATTTGTTCCTTGATTTCCGTTGTTCTTGCCTTGATTTGCTCGACCTCTGCAGTCTTGCCTTCCTTCATCAGCATACCAATTTGCTTGGAAATGGCGTTGGACTCAGCCTGAAGGGTATCGCGTTGGTTTTGGGTGTCTTTGCGGCTTTGGTCCAGTTCAAGGACTTTTGCCAAAATCGACTCGGCGTTGGGAAGATTTCGCTTTTTCAGTCCAGTAAGGACAGTATCGTAATTCTCCCGAATGGTATTGACAAGTAACATGGTGTTTTTGACAGGAAATAATTGGCTGCAAAGATAAGGATGTTGGCAAAATCCCTTTGCCAGCGGAGCGATATTATCGGGGTTATTGGATGAGGATGCTCTTTTGGACGCTCGAGAAAGGCCCGTCAAATACTTTTCCGTCTTGCTTTCGGAGCTCGAGTTGGATAAGGTGTTCTCCTTTCGGCAAATTGGAAATGGATAGTGGCACCATGTCACTCATCTCAAATTCCTGCGAACCTAATTTCACCACCACTTTCAGTTGGTCCATCAGCATATCCCCACCAACTACCAAAAAATCGACAATTACATCTTCTCCTTCTGCATACGCTTGGTTGTTTCGGGGAAGATTCAACGCGATATAGGGTTCTGCGGAATAGGGAAAGGGTCTGGAATTTCCCACCATAAAGTCACGATCCACATAATTGCCAAACTCTTTCAGGCAAAGCCCCTGCGAATCTACCAAATAAGCAACGGTACGATAGGTTCCTTCTTTGAATTCCAGTTGGAAAATTGGGGAATGGTGCCCTACCGGGTCGGCACCGTTGGTAATAAGAAACAACTGTGGATGGCTTGGTTCCTCGCCAAAGGGATAATTCTTGATATTGAACTCAAATGGGATTCTACCCGGGCTGAAAGTTTGGTTGCTCAGCGGTGCGTACATTTCGATAATGGCGTCGGGGAATTCATTGGATTCTTCCATCATGGAAAAACCGATCGATGAATTGGCCACCGCCAGAGAATCCTCTGCCGTACCGGATACAACGATTTCATCTTTAGCCGTTTGCGTCCCACAACCTGCCATAAGGAGCAAACATCCGCAATAACACCAGAACAGGCTTTTTTTCATATCCATACCGCCAGACCACTAATTTTTTTAAATTTGGATAATTATATCCAGATACAAAAATCAAAAATCAGTTGATGAAAGAGATTTTATTCGATGAAATCCCCTCTTTGGACTTGGCGGACTTCACTTCCGGCAGTCCAGAAAAGAAGGCGGCCTTTGTAAGGAAATTGGGCGAAGCGTACAACAACATCGGTTTCGTGGCCATCAAGAATCATGGCCTCGGCCAAGAGCTTCAAGACAAGTTATACGCCAGCATCAAGAAGTTTTTTGCGCTTCCCGACGAAGTAAAGGCAAAATACGAGCGACCTACGATTGGTTTCCAAAGGGGTTATACCGGAAAAGGCAAAGAGCATGCAAAAGGTAGGAATACAGGCGACCTGAAGGAGTTTTACCACGTAGGACAGGAACTTTCCACAGTTCCCGATTCCGATCCAGTCAAGGAAGAATACCCCGCCAATGTGTGGCCTGAGGAAGTGCCGGAATTCAAAGATATCGCCAACGAGGCTTATAGAACCCTAGAAAATGCGGGGAGAAATATGCTGAAGGCCATTGCGCTGTATCTGGGGTTGGATGAAAACTATTTTGAAGACAAAGTAGCCTACGGCAATTCGATCCTGCGGGAGATCCATTATTTCCCTATCGAAAATCCGGATGCGGTTCCTGCGGATGCGGTCCGCGCTGCCGAACACGGCGACATCAACCTCATCACCCTACTGATGGGAGCGAGTGCGGATGGACTGCAGGTTTTGAGAAAAGACGGAAAATGGATCCCCATCACTGCACTTCCGGATCAACTCGTGGTCAATGTGGGCGATATGCTGGAGCGATTGACCAATAAGAAACTCAAGTCAACCATCCACCGCGTCGTAAACCCGCCGCGTGAATTGATGCACACGAGCAGGTATTCGATTCCTTTTTTCATGCATCCACGGTCTGAAATGGACCTTACCTGCCTCGATTCCTGTGTCGATGAGCAAAACCCCAAGCAGTTTGAAGACGCGACGGCGGGGGAATTTTTGGAAGAGCGTTTGAGGGAATTGGGTTTAAGGAAATAGCAGGTGTCGGTCCGGAAAGTCAGATATTACCTCTACCTCAAGGACGTACTCTTGCTTTCCCTGACGAGTTTTGGTGGCCCGCAAGCCTTTCTCGCCATGGTACTGGAAACCATGGTGAGAAAGCGGGGCTATATCCGCGAACAGGAGCTTTGGGAACTCAACGCCTTATGCCAAATCCTTCCAGGCCCGACTTCCACCCAAACGATTTCCGCAATTGGCTATCGGATTGGTGGGGCCAACTTGGCATATCTCTCCCTTTTTGTTTGGATTTTGCCCGCAACGCTCATCATGATCGGGGCGGCTTTTTTGATTGATTTCCTACAAATGAATACCCCAGGCGCGCTGACGTTTTCGAAGTTCATCCAGCCCATGGCAATAGGGTTTATCATCTTTGCTGCCCAAAAGACAATATTCAAGATGGTGAAGACAACCGAGGCATCTGTGCTGATGATGTTTTCGGTGTTCATTTCATTTTTTTACAATTCGCCTTTCATTTTCCCCTTGTTGCTGGTGGTAGGTGGAGTTACTACTTCATTGAAATATCGTAATCTTCCCAAGGAATCCGCAGACAAAAAGCTGGTGATCAAGTGGGCGAATTTTTACTTGTGGGCCGGAATATTGCTTGTCGCGGCGGTATTGGGTGCCGTTAGCCAATTCCGCGGGGTGATTTTGTTTGAGAACTTCTACCGCAACGGCAGCTTGATATTTGGGGGAGGTCAGGTCTTGATTCCCTATTTGTACACGGAATTTGTCGAGTTCAAAAAGTTTCTGAGTTCACAGGAATTTCTCACGGGCTATGCATTATCCCAAGGGATTCCGGGTCCGACATTCAGCATTGCTTCTTATATAGGCGCGCTTTCGATGCGGGAGGATGGGTTTGTGGGCATGTTGACGGGTGGGCTTGTAGCAGCTGCGGGTATATTTCTCCCGGGGACATTCCTGATATTTTTTGTGATTCGGTTTTGGGATCAGGTGAAAAAGCACCGACCCGTCAAGGCTGCCTTGGAGGGAATCAATGCGGTCAGCTGCGGGATGTTGGTAGCGGCGGCATTTTTGCTTTTTGAGCCATTGGATGCCAATCTTTTCAATATCGCGGCGATCCTGGGCACTTACGTTCTCCTGCGATACGGCAAACTCTCCTCTCCATTGATCATCGGGATAGGGATCTTCGCCGGGGTAATCTACCAATGGGTGGTAATGGGTGTTTTTCAGTAGGGGTCAGCTGTGGCATTTGCTTGGCCGCAGGACAAAAAAAAGCCCCTGCTTTTGACAAGGGCTTCTCCTAGAATTCATCCTTTCGGTTTATTGTCTTTCCAAGACCACTTTTTCTTTGAATTTCTTGATTTGTCTTCTCAGTGCTTCCACGGCTTCATCCGCTGCGGCTTCGAAAGAGTCGCTCTGCTGTTTTGCAAAAAGTGTTTTTCCAGGAACGTTCATTTTTATTTCTATAATCTTGTTTTCGTTCTTTTCATTTTTATCCAATCTCATAAAAACCTCACCGTCAATGATGCGATCATAAAACGTATCAAGTTTATCCGCCTTTTTTTGGATAAAGGAGATCAACTTCTGATCTGCATCGAAGTGGATGGAGTGCATTTGCAGTTTCATAACATTAATGGTTTTAAGTTGAACAATTATTAAGCTTTAGGATGTGCCTGTTCAAACACAGCCTTGAGTTTTTCCATGGAATTGTGTGTGTACACCTGGGTGGCGGCGAGATTGGCATGGCCCAAGAGGTCCTTTACAGCATTGAGGTCGGCCCCTTTGTTGAGTAGGTGAGTAGCAAATGTATGTCTCAACAGGTGGGGGCTTCTTTTGGTAGTCTGAGCAAAAAGATCCAAATACTGCCTCACGATTCGGTAAATCTTCATAGGATATGCCTGCTCTTTGTCTTTGGTAACGATAAAATAGTCATTTTCGTCGGTAATCGAAAACGTTTCATGGAATACTTTTCGATACGAAATAATATTCAGTTTTAGGCTCTTGGAAATGGGAATTACCCTTTCTTTTTTCCTTTTCCCAAAAACTTTTACTGCGTCTTGGTGCAGGTCAATATCCCTCCACTTGAGTTCGATCAGTTCCGATAGTCGGACACCGGTCAGGTACAGAAACTCCATCACCATGCGGTCCCGCTGCCCATCAAAATCTGCGGGGTAGTGCATCTCTTCGAGGATCTTGCCGATGGCATCTTCTTGGACAAATTCGGGAAGCCTTTTAGGCGTCTTCAGGGAGCGGATCTTGTAGGTCGGGTCTTGGGTGATTTCTCCCGAGCGCATCAGGAATTTGTAAAAGGAACGGAGCGTGGCGATCTTCCGGTTGACGGAACTGGGATTCAGACCCTGCTCGACCAAGTCGATCACCCAAGCCCGAATCGCAGCATGGTCGGCTTTTGTGATGTCTTCCTGCTCAAATGAAAGCTTGCTGAACTCCTCGAACTGCTCCAAATCCTTGCGGTAGGCAATGATGGTGTGCCGGCTTGTCCGCTTTTCAAACTCGAGGTGGTTGATAAATGATTCGACCATATGTGCATTTAGTCAGTATGAATTTATTCCAAAGTGTTTGAATTTCCGATTAATTCCAGCTGAAATCTGATTAGGCCGTTTGTCGACCATGTTCACAGCATACTTGTCCGATTTCAATTGGCGTAGAAAACGAGTCATTCCTTTTGGGCTAAGCAAAGAAAAGAGAGTTTGGAGTTTTCTTTGAAAAATCAAATGCCTGAATATCAATATTTTACGGAAATAAAAAGAAAAAAATAGTCTCGAAAGGTTTGTAGTTGTATAGAAAAGCAATTAGATTAGGTTTGAAATTAAAAATAACAGCGCAGCATTTTTGATTTTTATGGTGGCCTTTGGCCAACCTTTAAATTATTTCTAAAATAAAAAAAAGATGTAATTATGAAAAAGCTAATGTTTGTTTTCGTCATGTCTTTTTTAACTATTTCCTTTGGAGATTTGACTGCGTAAGATGCCTCATTACCTGGAGATGATCCTGGGCTAATGCAGGCGGCACTCCAGCAGGTGAAGAACAGTTCCGGAGAGGTTATTGGGACGCAATGTGTCCATTGTGATTCTACAGGAACGTGTTGGGTGCTGCGTTACAATTAGGAATAGTGTCAAAGAGGGTAGCTGTCAGCTGGGCCGTCTCAAATGACTAACCTACCCTTCTCATTAACAAAGTGCCAAGACAAGCCAATTTGAGAATCAAGTTATCTTTTTCCCTTCGACCGCTAAATAACCAAATGATAAAGCAATACATCAAAATGGGCAAATACCTCTGGTCCTACCTATTCCTTGTAATCTTAATACCTTGTTGTGTAGGCCCTGAGGATGGTTTCGAACGATTCAACTTTTCGGTAGAAAAAACGATGTCGTTCGAAACTGAGATTTATTCGATTGACGATGTGGAGTTTGGTGCTTTCCACGACTCTCTCGTTTATGGACTCGATATGGTGAGGTCGGTAGTGCACAAATTCGATACAAAGGGAAAGCTTTTGGCACACAACCGATTCCAAGATGGGATCAACGAAATTGATCTCCTTGTGCTTGGAGGAGTGTATCCAATCAACAAGGATTCTATTTTTGTCATAGAGTCTGGGTACGACAATCTCCTGCTATTGGGGGGAGATTTGAAGATTAAAGAGTCTTGGAATATCAGGAAGGTGACAGGGTCCAATATTGGAATAGGAGGATCTAACACCCAAATAGTGAATTTTGAATATATCCTAAACGAGCCACACATTACCTTGGTAGCATCCGACCGAAATTTCAGGACGAGTGAAAAGGCATTTTTTGAGAATTCATTTCTTGCCGTGAAAGTAAACCTGAATACCGGAGAGTTTAAACCCTTGTTTAGATATCCCATTGAAAGTCCTTATCGCGAGCATTTGTTTTGGGACTCCGAATCACCGTACATCCTTTATTTTGAAAGCCGATATTTTGTCACTTTCCCAATGGATCCCAATATCTACATATTCAGGGAAGGTACCGAGGATTACGAGGTGATCCGTTATTCCGGAAAATTGAACAAGTCTGGGGGAAGGGGCGTGGCATTTGGCATGCACCAGCGTGAATTTCTGGACAATCACTACCTCGAAGTATTTCACAATCAGAACGATTATTATTTGATATCAAATAGTCTGATGCAAAAGGCTGGTCACAAGTACTTTGTAAGGGTTGCCAGAAGGGCTATTAATGACAAAAACTTTGATTACAAAGACCTGAATACATTTATGATCAAGCACCCCGGACAGGAGTATATCATTCAGATTATAGATTTGGAAAAAGGAGAAAAGGGGAAAATCAGGGAATATAAACTGCCGAAAGCCTACAAAAATTTCCTTTTTATTGACAAGGATGGTAAAATTTATTTCTCAAGAAAAAATGATAAAAGCGAAGGATATTTTGTTGATGTTGTTAGCTGGAATGGCGATATTCTTGAATAGTGGGTGTAATTACTCCGATTTTCAGATGTTTTCAGATAGACTTGGTATAGCTGAATCAAGTTTTAATCTTGTGGCCACCACAAATCTTGACTGTGATAGCTGTATTGATAGGATAATTTTTAACCCAAGAAGTCCGGGTAAGTACTATGGTTTGATTTATTCACCCACCAAGCAAAAATCTTTATCAGATTTCTCCTACGCGAAAGAAACAAGGGAATGGATTACCTGGCAAATAATTGATGACGGAGAGTTGCTTGTTAGCCTCCTGGATTTCTCCCTCGACCGACAAACTCCATTATTATTTGAGATCGAAAACGGGAAATTGAAACAAGTCCAGTCTATTAAGTAGTATCATAATAAAAGCATGCTTTCCGAACATTCATTTGCCCGTAAGTCCAAGTAAATTTTGATCTGATTTGAATCAAACAAAAACGCATCTACCTCTCGATAGATGCGTCTCTAAAATTTATGCGAAGTAAGGGATTACTTCATTTCTGCCTCTTGCATTTTTTGTCTGTAGGCAGCCCTGATGACTTCTTCTCTTCTTCTGACAGAAGGCTTCACGAAATGTTGTCTCGCGCGAAGTTCTCTTACGGCACCAGTTTTATCAAATTTCTTTTTGAAACGCTTCAGCGCCTTCTCGATTGATTCGTTTTCTTTTACGTTGACAATGATCATGTATATACACCTCCTTTCAGGGCAGCAAAGGTAGAATTATTTTTTGACTACCCAAAAATCATTCAGAAAAACTTCAGACAGGTTCCGATAGAAAAAAGAAAGCCCAAACCGTTTGGCTTGGGCTTATATTTCCATCGTATGGAATTATTATTCAATCACGCGCTCAGCGAGCAAGACGATCTTGTTATCTTTTACTTCCACAACTCCTCCTTCTACCACGTGGCTTTTTTTCCCTTCTTTGGTCGTATAGGATACGTTCCCTTTGCCCAAAGCGGAGACCAAGGCTGCGTGGTTTTTCAGCACTTGGAAGGAACCGTTTGCTCCAGGAAATGTAGCCTCGGTTACTTCCCCTTCAAATACTTTCTGGTCGGGTGTGACGATAGTCAGATTTATCATTTCGTTTTAGGTTTGTAGGCCCGAGTGGGCCTTCGCACTGTTTATTTTACTTCGGCGAGCATTTTTTCACCTTTGGCAATCGCATCTTCGATGGTTCCCACCAAGTTGAAAGCAGCCTCAGGCAAGTGGTCCAACTCACCATCCATGATCATGTTGAAGCCGCGGATGGTGTCTTTGATATCGACCAACACACCTTTCAAGCCTGTAAAGGCCTCTGCCACGTGGAAAGGCTGGGAAAGGAATCTCTGTACCCTTCTTGCTCTTGAAACCACAAGCTTGTCATCTTCAGAGAGTTCTTCCATACCCAAGATGGCAATGATGTCCTGAAGCTCTTTGTAGCGCTGCAGGATTTCCTTTACGCGCTGTGCGCAGTTGTAGTGTTCGTCACCCAAGATAGCCGGGCTCAAAATCCTAGAAGTTGAGTCCAAAGGATCCACAGCAGGATAGATACCCAACTCGGCAATTTTACGGGACAATACGGTCGTCGCATCCAAGTGGGCGAAAGTCGTAGCTGGCGCAGGGTCAGTCAAGTCATCCGCAGGAACGTAAACCGCTTGTACGGAGGTAATGGAACCGTTTTTGGTAGAAGTGATACGTTCTTGCATGGAACCCATCTCGGTAGCCAAAGTTGGCTGGTAACCTACCGCAGAAGGCATCCTTCCCAAAAGCGCGGATACTTCGGAGCCAGCTTGGGTGAATCTGAAGATATTGTCAATGAAGAAAAGGATGTCTCGTCCAGCACCTTCACCATCACCATCCCTGTAATATTCTGCAAGTGTCAAACCTGTCAAAGCAACCCTGGCACGGGCACCAGGAGGCTCATTCATCTGTCCGAAAACAAATGTCGCCTTGGATTCTTCCAGGGATTTCAAGTCAACTTTTGAAAGATCCCAACCTCCCTCTGTTTCTAAAGAATGGAGGAATTCCTCACCGTAGGTAACGATCCCTGATTCGATCATTTCGCGAAGGAGGTCATTTCCCTCACGGGTTCTTTCCCCCACTCCCGCGAAAACGGATAGACCGGAATATGCTTTTGCAATATTGTTGATCAACTCTTGGATCAAAACGGTCTTGCCTACACCGGCACCACCGAAGAGACCGATTTTACCACCTTTTGCATAGGGTTCGATCAAGTCAATTACCTTGATCCCTGTAAACAATACCTCTGTGGCAGTGGAAAGATCCTCAAACTTTGGGGAGGAACGGTGGATCGGAAGCCTTTTGGCAGAAACTACCTCCGGAAGTCCGTCGATAGCCGAGCCAACGACGTTGAAAAGTCTTCCTTTGATCGCATCGCCAGTCGGAACTGAGATCGGTGCACCTAAGTCAGTCACGACCTGACCTCTCACCATACCTTCGGTTGCGTCCATCGCAATCGTCCTGACTCTGTCTTCACCAAGGTGCTGCTGTACCTCCAAAATCACCTCTAGACCATCTTCTTTGGTGATCTTAAGTGCATCAAGGATATTGGGCAATTTTCCACCTTCGAAGGAAACGTCCACAACGGGGCCGATTACCTGCGTGATCTTTCCAATGTTTGCCATTTTTGAATATTATATTGTAAAAAGGATTGTTGCTTTAAAATTTGTCGCAAAATTAATTATAAATGCCGAATACCAAAGGATGTTTGGATTTTTAATCTGGTCTTGAAGCGTTTTTTAACGATGCGATTTTCAGGTTTTTTTTGTTTTGACGCCAAAAGGATTTGAGTGATTTTGATTCCTTGTATGAAGCGTGTTTCGTTCCTCATAGCGGAAACGATAGTCCTTTTCTATGAGGTTCTTGATCAGATTTTAATAAAATCTCCTTCTGATTCCAATAGATTTTTTCAATTAAAATGAATTTGGATTAAATCTAAATAGACGCATATTTGCATCATTATTTTGAATCAGTCTAATTAAATGAAATACGCCATTATCGCATTTGTATTGCTACTTGTGTTCGGATGTCGAGAGAAGAGGACCAGCGAACAAGCACAGGAAACCCGAAAACTGATCACCGCTGGCGGTACAGTTACGGAGATCGTCCATGAATTGGGTTTCGGCGACCAGATCATCGCTACGGATATCACTTCCACCTATCCTGCATCAATGCAAGAGTTACCTTCGATCGGCTACAGAAATCAGATCAAGGCAGAAGGAATCTTGGCTTTGGGACCAAGCTTGATTATGGCGGAAGAAGGCTACATGACCCCTGACGTGGTATCACAATTGCAGGCTGCGGGAATCGAAATCCAGTTTTTTAAGAAACCCACCACAATTGAGGGAACAAGGGCAATTATCATGGAAATCGCTGATTACCTCGGTGTATCCGAAAATGGAGCAGAACTACTCAGTCAATTGGACAAAGACATGGCAGCGTTGTCAAATTACCTGAGCGACAAGTCTGAACAGCCTTCTATGGCTTTCGTGATGGCACGTGGCCAAGAAATGGTTTTCGTGGCGGGCGAGGATACCTTCTCGGCATCATTGATGCAAATGGCAGGCATCCGCTCCGCTGGTGTTGGGTTCAAGGATTTTGTACCCCTGACACCGGAGTCCTTGGCGACCATGAATCCCGACTATCTGCTGTTTTTTGAGTCTGGCCTGCAGTCAATCGGCGGAAAGGAAGGCGTAAAAAATATCCGCGGCATCGAAAGCACGACCGCATTTCAAAAGGATCAGATCTTGGCCTATGACGGCCTTTACCTATCTGGATTCGGTCCCAGGGTGGGAAAAGCAGCGTTGGAATTGGCAAAAGCAGTTAGAATCAAACCATGACAGTAAATACCATAAGCCAAACTAAAACCGAACTCCAGGCCAAGGTTCTCCTTGGCTTGGGTGTTGGTTTGTTGGTGCTTGCGTTTTTGTCTCTGTCAGTTGGTGCGTTTTCGATTCCACTTGGAAACGTATTATCAATCATGTCCAGTCAGCTTGGTGTGAATTTCGCCGACTTCACCGCCCAGCAATCCAATGTTTTACTCCAAATCCGCTTGCCGCGGCTTTTGTTGGCTATTCTTGTCGGCGGTGGATTGGGGATTACCGGAGCTTCATTGCAGGGATTGTTCAGGAATCCGCTTGTAGAACCCGGCTTGATTGGGGTCAGCACAGGAGGGGCGCTTTTTGCAGTGATTTTCATTGTTTTTGGGGCGTCCATACCAGCTTGGCATTATTTGGGTCCTTTTGCCTTGCCGCTTGCTGCGTTTATTGGTGGGCTACTCAATACCTATATCGTATATCGGATCGCCAGTCAATTTGGCAAGACTGACATATCGCTTTTGATTCTTTCGGGTGTCGCATTGAATGCACTTTCGGGTGCCTTGATTGGATTGGTACTGTTCTATGCCGATGATGCAGCCATCCGCAACTTCACCTTTTGGAGCTTGGGAGATCTGGGCGGTGCCAATTGGACCAAGGTTGGAATCGGATTCCTGCTGATCGTCGGTCCGGTTGTTTTTCTTCTTTCCCAATTCAGAAATCTCAATGCGCTAGCCATTGGTGAAAATGAGGCTTTCCACATGGGGGTCGATGTGCAGAAAACAAAAATCATTTTACTCGTCGCTTCGGCCGTCATCGTGGGAACAGCGGTATCTATGTCGGGGACTATCGGATTTGTGGGCTTGGTTGTTCCTCATTTGCTCAGATTGACCTTTGGCGCTGATCACCGCCTGATACTTCCTGGCTCTTTTCTTCTCGGTGCCATTTTGTTGACAGGTGCGGATATCTTGGCAAGGACCATTGTGATGCCTGCCGAAATGCCAATCGGAATCATCACCGCGATTATGGGTGCACCATTCTTTGTTTGGCTTATTCTTCGATTCAAAAAAATCCGCTATTGACCATGCTGCAGGCTCAGGACGTACATTTCTGTATCAAAAACCAGCCGATCATCGATCAAGCATCGGTGAATCTTCGCCCTGGAGAGCTTACTGTATTGGTAGGTCCAAATGGTGCCGGGAAATCGACCCTGTTCAAAATTTTATCAGGTGAAAATCCATGTAAGCATGGCACAGTGCGTTACAATGGTCGAAGCATCCACCAATACAAGACCAAGGAGCTCGCCCGCATTAGGGCCGTGATGCCGCAACATTCGGAATTGACCTTTCCTTTCCGGTCAATCGAAGTCGTGGAAATGGGACTTTTTGCATCCGGTAGCGATCGTGCCGCGGAAATCATTTCGGAAGTGATGCTTGCTACAGAAACCTGGTACCTACGGGACAAGCTCTACGGCAACCTTTCGGGTGGAGAAAAACAGCGGATCCAATTCGCGCGCGTCTTGGCGCAGGTTTGGGAACCCAAACCTTTTCCCAGGTACATCATGCTCGACGAGCCGGTATCCAGCATGGACATTGCTTTTCAGCACAAAGCCATGAATATCCTTCAATCCGTCAAGGAAAGGAATGTGGCTGTCCTGGTGATTTTGCACGACCTCAATATGACAGCCCACTACGCCGACCGCGTCGTCCTGCTGAAGAAAGGATTGATTTTCAAGCAGGGATCGGTTGAAGACACGATTACATCCGAAAACCTGGCTTGGGTATTTGATCATCCCATCCGCGTGATTCCAGGAGCTGATTCTGCTGCACCCTTTGTACAGACAAACCCCAATTTCATCGAAAAACTTTCCTTAACACTATCTTAATCAAATATGGAAACAGCACTCCACCATTCAACCCAAGAGCTCAGCATGGCTTGGGAAGAACTCAAGAAAACCCAACCTCAATTGAGAATCCGTGATGCTGCCAAGCATCTTGGTGTGTCTGAGGCGGAGCTTTTGTCAACCACCATCGGCGAACATACCATTCGACTCACCGGAAACTGGGCGGAGTTATTGGTGGCCTGCAAAGGCTTGGGTAAGGTAATGTCCCTCACGCGAAACGAAGGATGCGTACTGGAACACAAAGGTAACTTTCAGAAAATTGACCTGCAGGGAGAGGCTCCCCATCAAGTGGCAACGGTCATCGGACCGATCGAGCAAAGGGTATTTTTCAGCGCTTGGAAATATGGTTTTGCCGTAGTCAATGAAACGCCAAGGGGCACGATGAGGAGTTTCCAGTTTTTCGACAAATCAGGCGAGGCCATCATGAAGATTTACCTTCAGGAAAAGAGCAATGTAGAGGTATTTGAAAGCCTGGTAAGCCAATACCGTCATCCCGACCAAGCCGAGCCGCTTTCATTTGTTCCCTTTGAAAAGCCCGAATATGCCAAGGAAATCGACATGGATGCCTTTACCAAAGATTGGGAAAATATGAAAGACACCCATGAGTTCTTTGGAATGCTCCGCAAATACAAGGTGCATCGCCTTGATGCCGTGAAGTGGATCGATGACAAATGGGCGCGGCAGGTCGACAGGCTGTCTGCAAGGAAAATCGTGGAAACCGCATCAGCACAGCAGATGCCCATCATGATTTTTGCTGGCAACAAAGGAAACATCCAAATCCATCAAGGTAAGGTGCGCACCATCCGTCAAATGGGCAATTGGCTCAATGTGATGGATCCGGATTTTAACATGCACCTCAATGAAGATGTGATTGCTTCGGCATTTGTGGTACACAAGAACACCGAAGACGGCCTCGTTTCTTCTTTGGAGCTGTTTGACCAGGACGGGGAAATGATCGCCCAGTTTTTTGGGTTGAGAAAACCCGGCATTCCCCAATTGGCTGCCTGGAAAGAATTGATAGACACCCTATCCTAAGTTTTGGTGGGGACCTCCCCCACCAAAAAATTTTCAAATCATGAGTAGAATTAATCTAAATAAAATCAAGCTCCTCCTCTCTTTGCTTTTCTGTACGAGTGCATTTGCATCCGTTCGTGATACAGACAAGAGAATCGTTGATGTGTCCGGGAATCCCATTGCCCATGCCGTAGTCAAATTGGAGGGACAGAAAGCCATCTTTGTCGATGAACTAGGCAATGTGACCGTACAAAACCCATCGGAGAGGATATTCATTTTTGCTTTGGGTTTTGAAAGCCGAGAATTGACCTGGGATGAATGGCTGGCCGAAAAGGAGATCATTCTACAAGAAAAATCGGGAAAACTTCAGGAGGTAGTCATCTCAGCTACACGTACAGAGCGGAGCGTTGAGCAGCTACCGATGCCCGTGACCGTGCTGAATACTGAAAAGATTACTCAAACAGGCGGAATTCGCTTGTCTGAGGTCCTAAGGGAGCAGACTGGCATACAAATTACATCAGACCATGGGTCCGGAATTCAGATGCAGGGATTGGATTCTGATTACATCCTGATTCTGTTGGACGGAGAACCTATGATTGGTCGAACGGCGGGCACTTTTGACCTCGATAGGCTATCTGTTTCCAATATCGAGCGGATTGAAATCCTACGCGGACCATCCAGCGCCATTTATGGCAGCGAGGCAATGGGTGGAATTATCAATATCATCACTAAGTCCAGTAAGAATCGATCGAATTTGGATTTGGGGATGCGGCATCGTTCGTTCAATTCTTGGAATCCATTTCTGGAATTTGGCATCGGCAAAAAAAACTGGAGCAGCCAAGTTTTCCTCGACCATTTCAAAACAGACGGCTTTGACTTGACACCCGAAACGGTCGGGCAAACCCAAAACCCATACATGGCCTCAACCGGACAGCTAAAAGTGACGGGAACACTTTCAGATAAATTCAATGTCAGCATTTTTGGTAGGGGATACAAAGAAACTTCCCATGGGATTTTGGAAGCCAATGGAAATTCCGGCACCCAAATTCTCGATCTCGCAAACAGTAGGACGGATTTCAACCTCAACCCCACCCTTCGATTCAAGCCAAACACGGATTGGACTATTACGCTGCGGGGAATGACCTCCTGGTTTTCCACAAATGCAGAATCGAAGTTTAGAACTTCCAATGAAATCTTCGATTTGCAGGAATTCGACCAGTTTTTCCATCGCACCGAGCTCCAAACCGACTTCATGGCAAATCCAAGGAACCTTGTTTCCCTTGGATTGGGGCAGCAAATCGAAACCGTCGAAGCAACGAGGTACGACGGCTCAAATCGCTTTGATGCAGGGTATGTTTTTGTCCAGCATATTTGGGATCCTCGCGAAAGAATCAACATTGTTACGGGCTTGAGGGCGGATTTTCATAATCAGTTTGGAAGCAGGCTCAGCCCAAAAATCTCCGGACAATACCAAATTTGGGACAATTTCAGTTGGCAGGCATCGATAGGGGCTGGATTCAAGACACCGGATTTCAGACAGCTTTTGTTGAATTTCAACAATGCCGCAGCGGGATACTATGTGTTTGGGGCAAACCTGGCCGCAGAGGGCATTTCAAGACTTCAAGAACAGGGTCTGATTGCTCAAATACTCATCAATCCGGTAACGATTGGCGATCTGAATGCAGAAACCTCAAGAGCGATCAATACCGGATTTCGCTGGAAACCAACGCCGAAAAGCCAAGTACACCTAAATGCCTACCACAATGCAATAGACAACCTGATCGAAACGGCACCAATTGCGCGGCTGGTCACTGGACAAAACGCGTTCTCCTATTTCAATATCCGCAGCGTAGTTACCCAGGGTGTCGAAGTTGACGCCCAAATCGATCTTCTTGATAACCTTAGCCTAAGCGCCGGCTATGCTTTTTTGGACGCGAGAGACTTGGAAGTCATCGAACGGATCGATAATGGAGAGATTTTCAAACGAAACGTACAAAACCAGACGCGCAGGGTTACACGCGCGGACTATGGAGGGCTGTTCAATAGAAGCCGCCATAGCGGGAATCTCAAAATCAATTACCAAGAACGGACGTCCGGTGTGGACCTTGCGTTTCGTGCAATTTTCAGAGGCAAGTTTGGCTTTGCCGATCTCAATGGAAACCTGATTCTTGACGATGAGCGGGAATACGCCCCGGCATGGGTGAGCTTCAACCTTACAGCTTCAAGAACATTTGGCAACGGTGTGTTTCTAGAGGCAGGTGGAACGAATCTACTGGACACCGCGACACCCGCCCAGCCCAATAATCCCGGCCGCGTACTCTTCATAGGCATTAAAATTCCAATTCTAAATCTTATAAACTGATAACTAATTATGAAAACAATCCAAAAATTTGCATTTATCTTGGGAGCTGCCACAGTTCTATTTTCCTGTGATAACGCCGACAACAATACCCCCGATTTGCCACTCGAGGCGATCTTGGTAGAGGATTTGGCAGCGCCAAACGACCTGATTGACCGAAACACGAACCAAGTGTTGGAAGTGCGGCCTTTTCAATATTTCAGTTTGGAAAAAAACGAGCTTGTAGCCGAAAATGAAGATTGGGACTTGGCATTTAAAGGCACTACGATTCGAGTCAATAACACCAAAAATGTCAACGCTTCGATAGTGACTGGAATTTTTGAAGAGATCAAGGAAGTTCCTGCCTCAGCGACATTTGCGACGGATACTGAAACCAGCTTTGCCATTCCTACCGGCAGTGGAACAGGGTGGTACAATTACAACTCGGCCACATTTACTGTAACTCCAATTCCCGGACGGGTCATTTTGGTCAAGACCACCAAAGGAAATTATGTAAAGATGGAAATCCTGAGCTACTACAAAGGGAATCCTCCCGTTGAACAAATCGATCCAAGAACTACCCCGAGCGCGCATTATACATTCCGGTACATTTTGCAGCCGAATGGCAGTACGAAGTTTTGAGGGTATCTGAATGCAAAAGGGGGCAATAAAATGCTCCCTTTTGATTTTGCGCCTAAAAAAAAATCAATTCGGGATATGTCAGTCCAATACCCTTTTCCCAAAAAGGAAAGCCTTTTTCCAATAGGCTTGGGACAAGTTGTCCTCCGTCACGCCCAAGGAGGTGGACGCGTGGATGAAGATGATGTTTCCTTTAGAGGTGTCTGTCACGATGCCGGAGTGTGATACCTGATTTTTCTTTTTCCCGGTAGCAAAAAACAACAAATCTCCTGGCGCCAACTGCTGTTCACCCACTTTTTTACCAACCTTACTTTGGGCCTCGGAGCTTCTTGGCAGGTTGATATTTACGGATTGAAAGGACTGAAATACCAAGGCCGAGCAATCCATTCCCGCCCGTGTCGTACCTCCGTACCGGTAAGGCGTGCCACGGAAACTCCGCGCCGTTTCAATGACCTTGTTGACACGTTGTTGTTGGAGTTTTTTGCTCGAAGAGCAGGAACTGAATGAAATCAAAGAAACCGCGATGATGAAAAAAATTAAGGGGCGTATTTTGGTAAATTCCTGAAAGCTCAAATTCATTACTCGGAAATATTTTCTACTTTCAATTATACATTGTCAGGTCATGCATTCAAAACATATGAAAAAGAAATATTGGTCATTCAAGGCAGAAGCGGTTGCGTTAGGACTCGGTTTGGGCATTTTTGCTTTCGCTTGCCAGCAGGAAAAAATCGAGGAAGAAGTTCCGATTTCGACGGTATTGAAGGATAAAGAGCGCGTATTTCAGGGGATCGACATCAAGGGTGATTCGCTTTTTACCGTCTTGGATTCTGCCGCACTCAATGATCAAATCAAAAAACTCCGGGAGGCGGAATCGCTTTATGCCAAGGAACCGACGCTCGAAAACCTCATTTGGGTTGGGAGAAGGCAGGCATACCTCGGACGTCATGACTTGGCAATTCAGACTTTCGGATTGGCTGCGCAAAAATTCCCCGATGCACCCGAACCACTTCGACACCGTGGGCATCGCTTCATCACCACCCGGCAGTTTGACAAGGCCGTTTCAGACTTGGAAAAAGCAGCCCAACTGATGGAGGGGCGCCCCTTGGAAGTCGAACAGGACGGAATGCCCAATGCACAAAACATTCCGCTTTCCAATCTCCAATTCAATGTTTGGTACCATTTGGGATTGGCAGAATACATGCAAGGAAATTACGAAAAAGCCTTGGAGGCGTACAAAAAGTGTCTGGAGGTTTCAGACAACGACGATTCGATTGTCGCAACCTTGGATTGGTACTACATGACCTTGGTGAAGTTGGGGCGCTCCGAGGAAGCTTCCAGCCTGATTCGGGCGACGGACACGGAGAGTATGACTATCATTGAAAACGATGCCTATTTCAAGAGAATGCTGATGTACAAGGGCCTCATTCAGCCCGACTCTTTGCTGAATATTCAGGGAGACATGGCGGACAGCCGCCTACAATACGTGACGCAGGGGTATGGTGTCGGCAATTTTCTTTTGGCACAAGGAGATACGGTAAAGGCCAAATCTATCTTTGACAACGTGATACAAACTGGATATTGGTCGGCTTTTGGGTATATTGCTGCAGAGAAGGAACTGACGCTGTTGAGAGAATGAGTCGAGAGGAATTCACAAATCTTCCCCTGCATAAAAAAATCCAGCTCTTGTATATGGAGGGGACTTTCGTGGTGGCTATTCGGTACTATGGCCACAAGGTGAACCTGTACCTGCTACATGACGAGTACATTGAGGTTTTTTACAATCACAAGTTGGACAAGATTGATCGGATTGATTTTTTGAACACCGCCCATTCGAGGATGAAATTTTACCTCGATCAGATACAGATTTCCATTTAAGCGGAAGCGGCTGCCAGTAGCTTTCTGTGCAGTTCCAAAACCTGTGGAATCAGCAGCTTATTGTCAGCGTTCTTGATCACAAAATCAGACTTAGGGTTCTTTTCTTCGTCGCTCAGCTGTTTGTCGATGATCTCGTGGATTTGTTTTTCGGTCCGGTGCCGGTCCCGCATCATGACCCGGGTGATGCGTGTTTTGAGCGGGGCGGATACGTTGATGATTTTGTCCAAATCCTGATAGGAACCGCTTTCAAATAAAAGTGCAGCTTCTTTGAGAACATATGGGGCGGTTTGGCTGCCAACCCATTTTTCAAAGTCTTTCTTCACTGCCGGATGGACAAGACCGTTGATAATGGCAACTTTCTGCTCATCCGGGAACACGACCGAAGCCAGATACGCCCGATTCAGGCTGCCATCTGCAGTATAGCTTTCCTCCCCAAAGTTTGAAATGATGGCTTGCTTCAGGTCCGTATCGTGTGACATCAGCCATTTTGCCCGGTCATCGGCATAGTAAATGGGAACCCCCAAAATCGAAAAAATCCTACATGCGGTCGATTTTCCGGATCCAATTCCTCCCGTAATTCCCACCAAAAGCGGCTTACTTATTTTCATACCGCAGTTTTAGGATTTGTGGGTTAAATTGGATATTTTCCAAAAATCCCGGCTTCGGGTTGACATCGACCATCAGCGTGCTGTCTTCGCGATCCCGTCGGTTGTAATTTACCACAGCTTCGAATTCATAGTTTTTCAGCTCATCGGCCTTTCTTTCATCAATCAAATAGGTCATGATGATGGTCGATGGTTCATCCACAATCGAAGCATTTCGTGGGAAATTTTGTTTGGTGAGTTTTAGCCGCTTGTTGCCCTCCAGCATCTGGTACACGTCGAAGCGGATATGGACGCTTTCCTCTTCAATGCTCAAAAAATCCTCGAACTCCTTCGGCAATTCCAAGGGAAGGATCTTGTTGAATGATTTGTTGATCTTGTTTTCCCCCAAGTCGATTTTGTACACACCTTCGAGTTGCTCCAACTTGGATGTGGGCCCCTTGATTGTAATCGAGGCGGGTTCGACGGTAATATTCCCGGCCAGTCGATAGTTCTTGGCGAGCGTTTGTGCGTTGGTATCTATTTCTACTTTGATTTTTCTGGCCACGATCCGGTCAATGTCAAACTTCACGGTATCCGTGACGATCGAGACCAAGTTGCTGGGGGTAATGGACTCGGCCAAGGCCCGCCTGATTTCGGAGGTCAGCAAAAACTGTCTCGAAGACGGGTTTTCCATTTCGATTTGGAAGGGTGTTTCGTTGATTTTGAAATACTTCCGCAGCAAATCCCAGCCGTTGCCGTTGATTTCTACTTTGATGCGCTCCGGCAGGGTGGTCACAGGCATGAACTCTTCCTCGTTGTAGGAGAATTCAATGGGGAAGTCGACTACCGTAGTGTAATTATCTTTATTGAGGGCATTTAAAACCCAAAAAGTGGCGGCTGCGAGGAAACACAGCAACGCCACTTTAAGGTTTGCAATCTTTTGTGGATTGAGATTGCCAAAAATTTTAGGAAACTTGGCCAAATTCTGAGTTATTTAGTCCCAGTTGCTCTTTTGGTGAAGTCAGCGGAAATCGCCGATTTTTCGACCACTATTTTTAATCCTTTATCCAATTCCAAGGTGAGTGTTTCTCCCTCCACAGCATAGACTTTTCCGTGGATTCCGCCAATAGTGACTACAGAGTCACCTTTTTTGATGGCTTCCAAGAATAATTTGGTCTCTTTTTGCTTTTTCTGCTGCGGCCTGATCATGAAGAAGTACATGATCAAGATGATGGATCCAAAGAGAAACACCTGACCCATGATGCCGGACATTCCTCCGGCTTGTAGCAAAATCCAGTTATTCATAGATTATTTCTTTACTGGACCGAGTTGGTTTGGTGCCGCGCTGGCTGTTTTTGCGTTTACATTGCCTTTCATCCTCAATCTGGTGACGTTAGGGCTGGTGTTGGCTTGGATAGTAACCGTAGGTGCTTGAGCTCCAGCCTTAGCAGCGGAGTTGAAGACCACTTTTACAAAACCTTCTTCACCTGGCTTGACGGGAGTCTTGGTCCAGTCAGGGCTGGTACAGCCGCAAGAAGCCGTGATGTTGGAAATCACCAATGGAGCTTGGCCATCATTGGTGAATTTGAAGAGGTGCTCGACCACTTTTCCCTCTTCGATGGTACCGAAGTCGTATTCCATTTCGGAGAATTTGAAGGCGCCGAGGGTAGAAGGGTCAGCTTCTTCCACGGTTGCTACATTGGTAGGAACAGGATTGGCTGCTTCCAATCTGGCAAGTTTTTGTTCGAGTTCGGCAATTTTTGCTGCTTGGTCGTCTTTTTTCGTTTCGCAGCTTGCAGCCATCAGGACTAGGCCGAGGGCTACGGCGGATAGGTGAAGGTATTTCATTTTTCTTAAAGGGTTAATTTGCTTCTCTATTGATTTGTTCTATCAGTTTGTTGACATCACTCAGCAGGTTTTCTGCTTTGTTTTTGGCTTCGGAGATCACTTTGTTCCCCTCAGACTTTGCCTCATTGAAGGGCATGTTTTTGCCATCCATGAGATCATTGATCATTTTTTCCAGCTCTTCCTTGTATTTGGAGAGTTGGTAGGAAAGCTTGTCCCGGGTGTTTTTTCCTGTATCAGGCGCATAGAGGACGCCCAAGACGGCTCCCGCCGTGGCTCCTACCAAAAATGCGATCCATGCGTTTGAATTTTTGCTCATGACTAAGTTCGTTTTATTTGTTGTCCAATAAACCCCTACCGCTCTTACGGATTTCACCCGATTCGGTTAATTCTTTGGCCAAAACGTCCAACAGCCCGTTGACAAACTGCTTGCTTTTGGGTGTGCTGTAGGTTTTTGAGATGTCAATATACTCGTTGATGCTCACTTTGACTGGTATGCTCGGGAAATTTTTCATCTCCGTGATGGCCATCGAAATGATGATTTTGTCAGTTTGGGCGACCCGTTCAATGTCCCAATTTTGGGTTTTCTTGGCAATCAACGCTTTGTTTGCCTCATCGTTTTGGACCGACAAGTTAAAGATATTTCGGAAAAATTCCTTGTCTTCCTCCCAGTTGATGGCAATCTCTGGCAGTACTTCGCCCTCAGTATCATAATGTTCCAATACGTTTTTGAGCACTTTTGCCGCCAAACTCCGCACAATGGATTTGTTTTCTGTCCAGTTGAAATCCTTCTCCGAAAAGAAGTTCAAGATCGCATCCACTTTGAAAATCACCTTTTTTAGGATGGCATCGGCTATTTCAAAGTCTTCTTCCAAAGTCGGTGCGGACAACTTGATATAGTTTTGATATTCTTCCAATGGCTTCACATAACTGTGGTACCATTCCCCGATCTCCAGTTCCAGGTCATTGAGATTAACATGGTTTCTGGCTATTGCACTATTGTATTCGTGTGAATCGGAAATCTTTTGGAGGATTTTATTGGCGGAAAGATTCAGTTCCGGAGTGGTTGTGATTTGCCTTTCTGCGCTCAGTTTCCTTTTCCGCTCGTTTTCATCCCGGACGTATCTTCCAAATGCGATCAGCATTTCGATCGCACTCAGGTAAAGCTGGGGAATGCGCTCGGCAGAGGAAATCATGTTTTTTGCCAAAAACTCAAAATCCTTCTTGTTGGCCTGGTGGAAAAAGTCGATCGCCTTTTTGGTCTCCTCGACGATCTTCTTGGTGTGATGTTCCTGCGTGGCAAGCGTGTCGCTGTACAGGTTTTTCAGAAAAAGATCCATGGCCAAGCCTGACTGCCGCCTAAGTGCACGCTTGTCCTGCACCTCCATGCTGTTCAGGTCGGGTTGAAAAGCCTCCTGGATTTGATCCTTTGCCAGGTTTAGGTTGGAAGCTTTGCACTGTTCGTAGGCATAAAGGTTTTGAAAAGCTTTGACCCGGAGAATTCTTCTGTTTAGCATACTGATTTAAAAGAACGCAAATATAATTCAATTTGAACTAGGAATTCCAAAAGGATTTCCCTTCGACTCCTAGGATACAAAAAACCACCTGAAACAGTTCCAAGCGGGTGCCCAGGTGGTTTTTGATTTATTTTAAACGGTATGGAAAGAAAAATCACTCTCCCCTTTATTTCGAAAGCCCAAGTCCCAAATTTCAGCCTTCGTACTTCTAACTTCTACATTCCAGTTCTGTACCTCTAACTTCGTACTTCTTACTTCGTACTTAATAAGGCATTTTCACCTTGCCCATTGCCTCTATCCTGCTCCAAGCCATTTCGATGGCCGCTTGTTGGGCGGGGATTCGGTCTTTTTCGGATTTATCCAAGATCGCGGTGCAGATGTCGTAGATTTTTTCCGCATGACGATAAGTGAGCTCACGGTTGTACCCGCCGATGTATTCGTTGTACACGTTGATAAGTCCGCCTGCGTTGATTAGGAAATCCGGAGCATATGTGATTCCTTTTTGCATCAGGATTTTGCCGTGCTTTTGTTCGTCCTGCAACTGGTTGTTGGCGGCGCCCGCGATGATCTTGCACTTCAGCCTATCGATGGTTTGGTCATTGACGGTCGCACCCAAGGCACAGGGCGCATAGATGTCCATTTCCAAGTCGTACACGACATTGGCATCGACCACAGTGGCACCAGTCTCCTTGGCTACTTTCTGCAACTTGTCTTCGAAAATGTCGGTAATGTATACCGTCGCATTTTCTTTTACCAAATATTCCACGAGGTATTTACCCACTTGGCCAATGCCTTGAACAGCGATTTTTTTGCCTTCCAAGCTATCGGATCCATATACTTTTTTGGCTGCAGCCTTCATACCCAGGTAGGTTCCGTAGGCTGTCACGGGTGAAGGATCGCCTCCGCCACCTTTGACTTCGGGAAGTCCCGTCACATATTTGGTCTCCATCGCGATATACTCCATATCGCTGGTTTTCATGTTGACGTCTTCTGCGGTAATATAGCGTCCACCAAGGGAATTGATGAAGCGGCCAAACCTTCGGAGAAATGCCTCGTTTTTCAACTTTGGATCTCCGATGATCACGGCTTTTCCACCGCCGAGATTGAGGCCAGAAATGGCAGCTTTAAAAGTCATCCCCCGCGAAAGCCGGAGTACGTCCGTGATGGCTTCTGCTTCAGAAGCGTAGTTCCACATCCGGGTTCCGCCCAAGGCCGGTCCCAGCACCGTGTTATGAATACCAATAAGCGCCTTGAGACCGGTTGGTTCGTCGTAACAGATCACCAATTGCTCGTGGCCAAGGGAAGTTATCTGTCCATAGATGGAACCTTCCCTCACTTTTTCCTCGGTTTTAATCTCTACCATGTGAACTCAGATGGGTTTAATGTGTTATATTTGGGATTACGGTTTAGAATGTTTGTTTCGAAATTATCTTTCTTGAACAGCCATTTTCTATGCAATTAATGGAGTATTATAAAACTTATCAAGCATTTAAAAGTTTTTTATTTCGTGAAACCCCTCTGGCGCCTCAATAAATATCTCGTAAAATACAAGGGTTACCTGCTTTTGGGAATTTTATTTACCATCATTTCCAATGTTTTTGTAATTATCCCCGCCCAGTTGGTGCGAATTGCCATAGATTATGTGGTGGACAGTTTTTCGCTGTACCAGGGATTTGCTGAGGCGGATTTGGCCGGGATAGCACGTTCGGGCTTCCTGAGGATTGTGGTGATTTTCGGGGTGTTGATTCTTGGAATGGCCTTGTTGAGGGGCTTTTTTCTCTTCCTCATTCGACAAACCATCATCATCATGTCAAGGCTCATCGAGTATGACATGAAAAACGAGCTTTTTGAACATTACCAAAAACTTCCGCTCAGTTTCTATCGTCGCACCAGCACGGGAGATCTCATGGCGCGTATATCGGAGGATGTCGGACTTGTCAGGATGTACCTTGGCCCCGCTATCATGTACGGTATCAACCTCTTAGTCCTCTTTCCAATGGTGATTGGCTACATGCTTACGGTCAATGTGGAGCTCACCATCTATTCCCTGCTACCGCTGCCAATCCTTTCGGTCAGCATTTATTATGTCAACAACATGATCAATGAACGCTCGGAAAAGATACAAAAAAGCCTTTCCAGCCTTAGTACTTTCGTCCAAGAGGCCTTTTCCGGTATTCGGGTGCTGAAGGCATTTGTGCGGGAGGAGGATAGCGCCAAGGAGTTTGCAAAGTCAAGTGTCGACTACAAGGAAAAATCTATCCGCCTGACCAAAGTGGAGGCGCTGTTCTTTCCCTTGATTCTGGCATTGATCGGCTTGAGTACCATACTCACCGTCTACATCGGTGGAAGACAGGTGATTGCAGGCGAAATCGGATACGGCGTCATTGCCGAGTTTATCCTGTATGTCAACATCCTCACCTGGCCGGTTACTTCCCTCGGTTGGGTAACGAGCATTATCCAAAGGGCCGCGGCTTCACAAACACGGATCAATGAGTTCTTGGACGAGAAAAATCACATTGTAAGTACCGAAAATCTCCAAACCGAAATCCAAGGTGCTATCGAAATGCGGGAAGTAGATTTCGTCTACCCGGACTCTGGAATCAGGGCTTTGGACAAGGTGAGCTTCAAAATCAACGCCGGTCAATCCATGGCCATCATTGGTACGACAGGTTCGGGAAAATCCACCCTCGCCAACCTTCTCATGCGGATGTATGATACCACAGGAGGCGAAATCCTACTCGACGGCGTCGATATCAAAAAGTACGATTTGGCATTCCTGCGCAAGAATATCGGGTTTGTGCCCCAAGATGTTTTCCTCTTCTCGGATACGATCGCCAATAACATTGCATTTGGGATGGACGAGACCTCGATGGATATCGTCGAAAAGGCCGCCAAGGATGCCGACGTTTATGACAACATTGTAGAGTTTCCGCAGGGATTCCAAACGAGACTCGGCGAGCGTGGCATCACATTATCCGGTGGTCAAAAACAGCGGGTTTCCATCGCGAGGGCGATTGCCAAAGAGCCGAAAATCCTTCTCTTGGACGATTGTCTCTCCGCCGTCGATACCAAGACCGAAAACGCGATTCTCAATGCCCTAAAGGTAATCATGGAGAACAGGACTTCGATCATCATTTCACACCGGGTATCTTCCGCCAAGCTAGCTGACAAAATCATCGTGTTGGACGATGGTCGGATCGTGGAATACGGCACCCACGAGGAATTGCTTTCGAAGAAAGGCGTATACGCTGAGCTCTACGAAAAACAGACCCAATCTGCGGAAGCTATAGAGGAGTAGATTTATTCCCGGTTTTTGGAAAACAATTCAAAGCCAATTTTTTGGGGATTGCCCATGCTGGAAGTGTGTTCCAGCTTTTGGTGGTAGGTGATCAACATGATGTCCTGGAATGCGGGGGCCAGGAGGTCATTGTCCAAGGCCGCTACCGTGAGGAGTTCCACCAAGGTTCTGAGTTTTTCCTGAGTCATGGGATTCTCCTCCAAATCGGGAAAGCTGTAGACGATTTTCCGATCCCCTTCGATATAAAACTTGTTTTCCCGATTGAGCAGAATCCGACAAATCAAATACCCGGGGTCGTCCAACCTGCCATAGGTGATCGTATCTGCCAGAAAGTTGTAAATCAAAATCTGCCCAAAAAACCGCAGCGTGACGTCTTCTTTCAGGTATTTGGATTTGCTGATGTAGGTCTCGTCGGGAAGGCGCACAGTATTGCTTTGGAGGATAAAGATCAACACATCCGCACCAATCCGGAAGATAAACTCGTACTCGTTGATCCTTTCCACCTTGATCGGGATGTCCTTGGCATCAGCATTTTTCAGGTCGAGGCTTAGTTGTTGGCAAATCGCAAAGCAATCATCGAAAACCTTTTGGGTTTCCTCCAACAAATTCAACTTAAGTTTGGTGGTGGTTTGTAGCTTTTCTAGTATCTTGGAAATCATGAGAATACCTTGTTTAACATTAACTTTTCAGGAAAATGACAGAGAAAAAAACCGGATTTGAAGAAGTAGAATCCATACTCCAACAGATAGGAGCCAAGATAGAAGAATTAATCGAAAAAGGGACAGAAGCAGGCGGTGAAGCCAAGGAGGAAATCGAGAAAAAGATCTCCGAATTGAAGGAAAAGAAGACCACGCTAGAAGATGAATTCCAGAAGGGCAAGGAACGCTTGACGAAGTTTTACGAGGAAAAGAAAGAAGAAATGGAACCCAACCTGAGTGAATCCAAAGAACACTTCAAGGAAGGATTCCACCAAATCATGGAAGGCATCAAGACCTTACTCAATCGCAAGTAGGCTATTGAAGCTGTTGGGTAATCGCCCCAGTCAGCTTGTTCTTCAAAATCAGTTTGACGTCCCCATTAGGCAGGATTTCCTGTTTGATCAACCAATGATCCGCGTCATGTTCCCTGAAATGGGAACCCGCATTGCCCGGTGCTTCACCACGCCAATCCTCCAGCAATACGGGTTCCCATTGTTTGCTTTTGGCAGAGAGAAATGCGGCATCCAAAATCGCATTGACCACATAGCCATCGTAAAATGTCTCTCTCGGCTCCCTGCCCTTTTCGATGGCATCAAACATGTCCGTAAACATGTGCGGATAACCCAATTCATGTGCTTCGTCTCCCACAGGGAAAAGCCAACCCGAGTCGCTCTCGGATTTTTCGGCGACATAGCTCGCCCCCAGACCTGTGGTGAACATCTCAAAACCCGTCCGCAGGAAGCTGTTGAGCCAAATGGTGCCCTCTGTCCCCATCACTTCGTCCCGAAGGTCCATGCCGCCACGAAACGTCCAACTTACCTCAAACTGCCCAATGGCCCCATTGGCAAAGCGTACGAGTCCGATGGCATGGTCCTCGGCATCGATCGGATGGACTTGGGTATCGGCCCAGCACATGACTTCCATGGGCTTGTGTTGCTTGCCGATAAAGTTTCGGCTGATCTCCACACAGTGGCAACCCAGGTCGATGATTGCGCCACCGCCTGAGAATTCCTTGTTCCAAAACCAATCACTGTGCGGGCCAGGATGTGCTTCCCGCGATTTGGTCCAGAGGATGCGACCCAGATTTCCCTGTTCGACACTCTTAACGGCCTTCAGGAATTTGGGCGTATAGCAGAGATCTTCCAAATACCCGGCAAAAACGCCCGCCGATTCAACCGCATTCAACATGGCTTTTGCCTCTTTTGCATTTCTGCCAAGTGGCTTGGTACAAAGGACAGGCTTCCCCGCCTTGGCACTAGCCAAAACCGCCTCGAGGTGTTGGTGGTTGGGCAAAGCGATCAGGACCACATCGGTATCCGGATGGTTGATCGCCTCTTCCATATTGTCCGTGTACCCATCCAACTGATAATCTTCACAAAAACGCTTGGCATTGGCCAAGGTGCGGGAATAAACCCGCTGTATTCGGTCTACACGGCGCTGCGCATGGAGCGAATCGGCATAAAACCGGGCAATAAAGCCCGAACCTAGGATGGTTATTTTCATTGGGTTTGGTTAATGGTTATTGGTTAGTAGTCCATAGTTAATAGTCCATAGCGGGGGTTATTGGGTTATTGGTGATTGGTCAATAGTCCATAGTCTATAGATGGGTTATTGGTTATTGGTTATTAGTCCATAGTTAATAGTCCATGGTCCATGGCGGGGATTGTTGGTTATTGGTCAATAGTCCATAGTCCATAGCGGGTTTATTGGTTATTAGTTATTGGTCCGTAGCTGCGCATCTCGATTCTCGCTTCTCTTTTATCAGTTATTGGGTTATTGGTAATTAGTCCATGGTCCATCGCTGGTTTATTGGTTATTAGTTATTGGTTTATTGTTGATTGGTCAATAGTCGATGGTCCATAGTCCATAGCTGCGCTTCTCCCATCTCGCTTCTCGCCTCTCGCTTCTTGCTTCTTGCTTCTTGCTTCTGGCATCTCGATTCTCGTTTCTCGCTTCTCAATTCTCAAATCTCATTTCTCCCATCCCGTATCCTTGAGCGCCGGATCGTTTTCTTTTTTGAGAAAGTCTGATTTGGAAAATGCTTCAGATTTCCATTCGAGGATGGCTTCATTGGGAACGACATTGACCGGCACTTTCCAGGCGGTTGATGTCTCGTTGTAGGCAATATTGCTTTGGCTGTTGTAGCAGGCGATTAGCGACCAGCGTGGATAATCCGACAGGTTAGCGGCGGAGCGATGCAGTAGATTGCTATGGAAAAACAGTGCATCGCCAGGCTGCAATTCGCAATATACGAGTTCCATGGTTTTCAGCGCGTTTTCGACCATGACCATATCCGCACCGACCTGTTCCCCTGCAAAGCCATGGTTGACACGGCCAAGCTTGTGGGAACCCTTGATGACCTGAAGGCAGCCGTTTTGCTTGGTGGCTTCGGTCAACGCCACCATCACGCTCATCATTTGGTCGGGGAAGATGAACTGGTTTTTGTACCAGTACCCGTAATCCTGATGCCATTCCCAAGCTCCACCTACCTTGGGTTCCTTTTGCATCAGCTTGGAATGGAAATGGCAAACCGGCGATTCCACACCCAACAAGGTGTGTACCGAGTCCACCATCTTTTGGCAGCGCACGAGGTAGCCAAAGGTATCATTCCCCGGCGTAAACCATAGGGAGAGCCGCGTCTTCTTGCCTTCCCGGTCGTTGAGGTCCAGTGCGTTTTTTCGCATGGCATCATCGGCGAGGGCGATGCCGTAGAGCTTGTCGATTTCTTCTTTGGAGAAAAAGCCGGGAATCCGGAGATAGCCGTCCCGGTGGTAGGCTTCGATTTGGCTGGGCGAGAGTTGAAATGTGTTGGTTTTCATGGCTATTTTGGTTTGTTGTCGGGAAGTGCAAAGGCCACATAGGAATCACCCGATGGAGTCCCTTTTCCTCCACCACAGGCAATCACGACAAATTGTTTCCCGTCTTTTTCATAGACAGCCGGCGTGGCATGTCCCGCGGCAGGCAATTTGGCTTCCCAAAGGACTTTGCCGGTCTCCTTATCGAAGGCCCTGATTTTTTCATCCTTGGTGGCCGCGATAAACACCAAACCACCCGCGGTGCTGACTGGACCGCCATAATTTTCGGTTCCCGTTGGTGGTATTCCCTTTTGTGTCAACGCTTCAAATTCCCCCAACACGGACTGCCATTTGATTTTTCCGGTATTAATGTCGATTGCGGTCAGCGTGCCCCAAGGGGGTTGGATGCCGGGGTAGCCGTCCTCGGTCAAGAGACGGGAGTAGCCATTGAGGTAAAACTGCGGGTACAGGCGCTCCCGTCCTCCCGCCAGCTCGTTTTTATCTGCATTGTCCGTTTTTTCTATGCCCAACAGGAAATCCACCAACAGCGCCCTTTCTTTTTCAGGAATATGGGAAAAGGCAGGCATGGCGCCCTTTCCGTTGTTGATAAGGCCTGCGAGCTCGGGACGGCTAAGTTTTGAAGCAATGTTTTCGAGGGAAGGGAAAGCAGGGGGATTCCCCTTGCGGTTCATTCCATGACAGTTGGCACAGTAGTTCACGTAGATGTTTTGGCCCATATCCGCAAACTTTGGATTGGCCGTCACCCGCAGGATCCAAGGCATTTCGTTGGCGTTGACATAGAGGGTTTGGGTCAAAGGGTCAAAGGAAGATCCTCCCCATTCGGCACCGCCGTCCATGCCCGGAAACAGGACCACACCATGTGTATCTGAGGGCGGCAGCCACATATTGCCGTAGTGGACGTTTTCCAGTTTGGCCCGGATGTCTTTTTCCCACTCGGGTGTCAGTCGCAGGATTTCATTTTCGGTGTAAACCATCCGCATGTAAGGTTCCGGAAGGGTGGGATGGGGCTGTGTTGGCCAAGTTTGTTCCCCCGCCAAAGTCGATTGTGGAACCTCCCGTTCTTCGATTGGCCATATCGGCTGACCCGTTACCCGGTCAAAGGCATAGACATAGCCTTGCTTGGAAGTCTGGGCTACGGCATCGATCCACTTTCCGTCTTTTTTGATGCGAATCAGGTTGGGATTCGCGGGGAAATCCCGGTCCCAGACATCATGGTGAACCGCCTGAAAATGCCAAATGCGCTTGCCGGTATTGGCATCCAAGGCAATCAGGCTATTGGCAAACAGGTTGGCGCCGTGACGGTACCCACCCCAAAAATCATAGGTCGCCGAACCCGTTGGGACATAGACGATGCCACGGGCTTCGTCCAGACTCATGCCCGCCCAGTTGTTGGCGCCGCCGATATAGTCGCGGAATTCTTCTTGCCAAGTCTCGTTGCCAAACTCCCCGGGATGTGGGATGGTGTGAAAAATCCATTCCCGCTTGCCTGTGCGCACATTGTAGGCACGGATATGTCCGGGCGCCCCGTCAAGCCCCTCCGAGAGGCGCATACCGAGGATCAATTTGTCCTGATAGATGATGCCGGGCGTGTTGGATACGATCAGAAACTGCTCCATTTCAGTATCCAAATCCTTTTGTAAATCGACTTTGCCGCCATCGCCAAAGGCAGTATCCGGCTGTCCCGTTTTGGCATCCAGGGACATCAGCCAACTGCCCGCGCAGAAGAGGATACGCTCGGCCGTGCCATCCGTCCAGTAGGTGACGCCACGGTTGGTACCAGCCCAGGAGTTTTGGCCTCCGAGGAGTTGGAAGGGATTGAAGCGCCAGATTTCCGCACCCGTAGCTGCATCGAGGGCGAAGACATTGACTTGGGGTGACGTGGCGTAGAGCATGCCATTGACCACAATGGGCTGACATTGGATTTGGGAACGGTCTGTGGCATCCCCCGTGCGGTAAGTCCAAGCCAGCTCCAGTTGTTGGACGTTTTGGGTATTGATTTGGTCAAGGGACGAATAGCGGGCGGCGTCCTTGGTGCCGCCAAAGGTCTGCCATTGGCTGTAGTCGTGGTCAAGCTGCACTTCCGGCTCGCCGCAGGACGCCAACAAGCCCAGACCGAGCAGGAAACAAAGATTTTTATTCATTTGGGAATAAGGTAATTGACATTAAAAAGATAGGGAAAAATGGCTTTTCCTGCAAAGTGAAATGGTTGGGTGGTGGTTTGGGTGTTTTCCTTGGAATCTCGATATTGGAGATGAGCCAATTAATTTCCCTAATCGGCTCATAATTCCTGAATTTTTGAGCCGAATAAATCAGGTAATTGGCTCAGGGCAAAAACTTGGTTTCCAACTGCTGGGCGAAGGCCAGTCTATTGATTTCTAGATCGTAACGCCAAATAGGATGCAAAAAAATTATGACAGCAGCCGTCCCCAAAACCACAACCCTCTCAAAGATCTTCTTTTCTAAGCACCTAAGTCAAAAAACCCGCTTTCTATCCTCACTCCTTGAAAAAATACAGCGAGCCGAAAGTCACTTCTTTTCCTTCAAAAAGACTATACACCGTCAATTTGTGTTTTCCAGGCTCCAAATCACCGACATCCAAAAATGAAATCAGGCCTTTTCTGCCATCCTTTTGGTGGAAATAATACATCCAATCGGGATTTTCGATCACGCTCCCATCGATACTTACCTTGAAAACCCGATTGACACAATCCAATAGGTTCGCATCTTCCGCCACAGTCCGGTCCGCGATTGGGGTATCGACTTCAATCCCGCATGCTTGCAAAATCAATTTTTCCCATCCTAAATCGGATTTGGTTCGTACTTCCAAAAACCTACCCGTAACCGTTGGCTTTGGAATCTCCAGGCGGGCAGATTGCCAAGTCTCGTTTCGGTCGGCGTAGTACGGGCTAAAAAAGTTCTCCTCCATACCAAACGAGTACAATTGTAACAAACTCGCCAACTGGTCGTCCGGCCTTTTTTGTAGCCTTAGCTGGCCAAACAATACGGAAACCAAAAACAGCACGAAGAATGCGATGAGGTACCCTTTTTTGATGTTGCTTGCAAAGGTATAATAGATCCCACGGTAAAATTTGGACAAAGTGATCCAACCCACAAATCTGTGAATCGGGTAATAGACCTTTGCCAAGTACTTGTTTTTTCTGTACAGCCCCAGACTGATGAAATCCAAAAGAAAAACGAGGAAAACAATGGACAAAAACGTGTCAATGTAGGGGGTTATGAGGGAAAATACCTTGAACCCGAAAAGACCCAAAAAAGAATCCAGAATAAATAGAAAGATCACCAAAAATGACACCCCAACATTGGCCCCAAAAATCACCATCATCAGAAAGAAGCAGGTGGCGAAAATGGAGCTGCATACTTTCTCGAGCAGGATGATTTGTGACTCGGTGTCGGGAAGTTGCCGGACTTTGTCCTCAAATTTCTTGTGATAGCCAAGGCTTTCCGGCTTTATCCCTTTGGGAAAAGTATAGGTCAGTCCTATCAATCCAACCCATACGCTGCGCAAAAACAAATGAACGACCAGCCCAAATACCAACACATAGATAATCTGTTCCAATGCCGTGAATACTCCCAAGAGATTTCCCGATAGCGTTTCCGCCCTGTAAAACTCCGATGCACGCCGAATCATGGCAGGCAGCTGCAAAAGTCCGATCAAAACAAGCCCCGACAACAGAATCTCTGGTTCCCAGGAATTCTCTTGCACACGCTTTAGCCACTCAGGTGTGCTCCTCTGATCCGGTTTTTCCATCATTTTTGAAACATGATTGTAGGAAATTTAGAAATATGCACCTAAAAGTCAATCAATTGGATCGTATAAGTATGCTTTTTTGACCAAAAAACCGGACAAGGAGGGTACAGAATGAAGAGGGTCCTGCATGAAAGATTCGATTTCCTGCCCCGCGAATTTGCGTCCCTTACAGCTCCTACTTCAAAGAGCCAAAGCACTTTTTTCGCCCACGCATGTGAAATACGACTTCGGCACGGTCAATCAACGCGGACATCAACCGAAAAGGGGGGATCCCTTGGTTTGGAGGACCTTGAATAGGAATCCGAGGATCGCTTGGGCAAAAAAGAAAAGGAAGGATTGAAAAGTCCTCCCCCTTCCCGTTGTGCGCTTCAATTCCCGCCAACCTTCTTAAAACTGTAAAAGGCCGATTACCGGCAGGAAACTTATATCTTAAACAAAGCCTCAAAAAAGCCCATATTTTCCCCTTTCTTCTTTAGGATAAGCATAGGGATCTCATTGTTGGCCTGTACCAATTTCTCGGCCACGCTTCCCAATAGGATCGAGGCTGACGCCGTGCGGCCCTTGCTGCCCATGATAATCAGGTCGGCCCCATGTTCCTTGGCCGAATCGATGATCAACTCGCCCGCGTGCCGCTCATCGTCGAGGATAAAATGGCATTCAAAGTCCCCGTCTAGGTTTTTCTTCACAAATTTCTTGTAATCATTTTGCGCATGCCCTTTCATGATTTCGGCAAACTCCTCATAAGTCTTGCCGGTCTTGTAGTAGCCATGCGGCACCTCGTAGATGTGGAGCCCTACAATCGTCGAACCCAAATCCTTGCAGATCCTGTCGGCAAACTCAAAGATCAACTTGGAATACTCAGAAAAGTCCAAAGGCACCAAAACCTTCTCGATCCGGTCCAAGACATTGCGCTCCGTCAGGAAAAGAACCGAACAGGGGGCTTTTTGGGCCAGGCTCTTCGACAACGAACCGCTTCCTTTCAGCGAACTCTTCCGCCCCGCAATAATCAGGTCCACATCCTTGATTTTGGCCCAACGAAGGAAAGTAGGTAGGGGATTGCCCTCCTCCACGATCACCTCGTAGTCGAGCACATGCTTTGGATCCATTTCGCCCATAAGCAACTTGATTTCGGACTTGATCGTCTCGTCCACGGGCGCCACGAGGTCCGGGAAATGACTCCGCACCTCCTCAGGAAGTGACAAATCCTTGGAGACATGGATGATGTATAACTTCTGCAGTCCAATCAGGTCCTTGATCAATAGGAGTTTCTGGATCAGTATATTGTCCATTTGGCTCAAATCCAAGCCGATCATTACTTTTTCAAAACGCTTCATAGGGGCTTGCTAACAGTGTCTGTCTAAGTTACGCCTTTTAAAATATTGTTTGGAATCTAATTTAAGGGATTGTGGTCCAATTTCGGAAACCGTCCACCCCCAAATGATTTATATTTGTGTTAAATGGCAAAAACGATCAGCAAATATTTCCTCGCACTCGTCCCGGTAGGTCCCCTGCAGGAACAAGCCACCGCACTCAAACTGCAACTCAAGGAAAAATTCAACCTCAAATATGCGCTGAAATCCCCCGCCCACGTCACCATCAAGATGCCCTTTCACTGGAACGAAGCCAAGGAGGACGAGCTCGCCCAGCGCTTGGGAACATTTTTCGAAGCATTCGGCCCCATCGACTTGGAGTTCTCCGGTTTTGACAGGTTTGGCAAACGGGTACTATTCATTGCCCCCCAGCCCAATTCCGCACTTAGCGCGCTCCAATCCGCGCTTTCCGGCTTCTGCCGCAGCACCCTCAAACTCGAGGAGGAACTCAGCGACAAGGCTTTCCATCCCCACATGACCATCGCCTTCAAGGACACCAAGCCCCAGCGCTTCGACGACTATTGGTCCTACGTCAAGGCCCAGCCCTTCCAAGCACACTACCAGTTCACGGATGTGGCACTCCTCAAAAAAACCGAAAACCGTTGGGAGGTAGTCAGGAGAATAGGCTTGGGAGCGTGATTCCTTAAACTCCCGCTATCCTGCGTTTTCGAACGCAGGATTCAAGCATCATGATCAAACCTGGTTTCCGAACCTCTTCCCGACCTCATGGATTGCTCTTTTGCCAGCATCAGTCCAGTAGGAGAGCGGCATCTGCCTAGGTGCAAAGTAATACCAGTCTAGGTGCAAAGCAGTACCAAAGCAGTATCAAACTAGGGGATAGCTAGACCTTACTTGTGGCCTTAGCCCGATTTTCACATGCTCTTGCTCCACACAGACCATACTCTATCCTGAGTTTCAGAACGAAGCAACTCGCAACACTGCCAGCCTCCTAACCTCCCAACATCCGACCGTCAAATCCGAGTAAAATAAAAAAGCCCCCGATTGCTCAGGGGCTTTTTCGTGGCTTACAAGTGAATAATTAGAAGTTGAATCTCAGACCATACTGCAATCTCCATACGTCACCGGCATTGGCGGTAGGCGTAAAGGACTCAGTAATCAAGTTAGGTCCCAGGTTTCTCATTCTGAACTGTGGTCTGTTATTAGCATCCACGCCAGCAGGTACGAGCGGTTGGGTAGAGGTGAACATCTGACCTACACCCCAATTGTTGTTCAGCAAGTTGCCCACGTTGAGGATATCTATCCTGAATTCCAAGGTCTGCTTTTTGCTGGTAGTAAACAATTGCTGTGCGAAAGAGAAGTCGGCCCTGTACACCATTGGCATAAATACCGCACCACGCTCAGCGATGGAACCCCTGTTGGCGTTCAGGTATTTGTCCTGCTTGATGAATGCTTCCCAAGCAGCAGTTTGTTCAGCAGCAGTGAAAGTCCTTCCAGAAGAAGTAAACTCTTGGAAGTTCATCTCATTGGTATTGGCATGGATGTAGATCAAGTCGTTGGAGAATCCACCGTCACCGTTGAAATCACCGCCATACACGTAGCTACCGTTACCGATAGTCCTGCCTTCCCAGAACAAGGAGAAGGTAGTTGGACCGAAGTCAAAGATATCAGCTGTATAGTTCAAGGCAGCAGCGATCCTGTGTCCCATGGAGTTGGCAGAGAAGCCAAGTCCAGGATTGTTAGGATCACCTTGGTGTTGGTTGTTATTCCAAGATCCGAAGGCAATAGAACCGGCATCGATCGTATTTCTTGCTTCACCATAGCTGTAGAATACTTTACCGTAGAAACCATTCGCAAATGGTTTTTCCAAGGAAATGGAAGCTACCCAAGAGTTGCCAATAGCTTGGTTGGAGAGCGTCACCGCGTTGTCAATCTTACCGTTGATCCTTGTAGCTGCGTTGCCGCCTACCCATCTGTCTCTTGGATCGGGTCCTGTGAAGGCACCGTTTGCAGGAGCAAGGTTTGCGTTGTAGTACGCCACACCGTTCACATCTTTGTTGTAGATGAACTCAGCCGTGGCAATGATACCCAATGGCAATCTGTGGTCAATGGCGATGTTGGATCTCCAGATTTGTGGGAACTTGAAATCAGGTTCAGTCAAAGCCAACTCGTAGTTGGCAGCAGGTGCACCTGTAACTGAAGAAGGTTTGTAGAAGTCAGGGTTAGGATTGAAAGGGCGGGTAGTTGTATTATCCAACCTGTCGAAACCTGTTAAGATACCATTATTACCAATTTGGTTGGAAATCCATACGTAAGCAGGACGGCCGGTGAAGATACCGGTACCACCCCTGACTTGTGTAGTACGTGCACCCTTGCTGAGGTCATAGTTGAAACCAACTCTAGGTGACCACAAAATGTTTGGATCAGGCAATTTGTCGGTTCTGAACTTAACAGTTTCTCCGGCAGGATTCCTGAAGTTGAAGCCTTCTACCTCGGTGTTTCTGAAACCAGTCTCACCGAAGAATGGCACATCAATCCTCAAACCAACCGTGACGTTGAGGTCCTTGTTGACTTGGATCTCATCCTGTCCATAGAGACCAGCATACAATACCTTCAAGGGCTGGACTGGTTTTACTTGTCCAGGAATATTGGAATACCTTACTTGGAACCTTCTTTGTGTTGCCGTTGGAGTAGTATTGTTCAAGAAAGCATTGGCATCAGCATAAAAATCCTCCAACGAGTTGTATACATAAGCTGATTGGGAACCCGGGAAGAAGACGTTTTCAGACTCGTAGCGCTCCACGCTTAGACCACCGGTGATGGTATGGATGCCTTTGAAGATCTGTACGTTGTTCTGCAATTGGAAAGTCTTGTACCTCAATTCGTTGTTTGGCGTAAATGGCTCAAAACCGAATGTGGTATAAGTGGCACCGTCTTTCAGGATATCCACCATCGGGAAGAAGTCACCCCTTGAACCACGGCTTTCATCCTGATAGGTGTAACCTACGATCAGGTTGTTGGTCATGTTGGTGTTGATCCTGGTGTTCAATTCACCCACGATGGAGCGGATATTTTCGAAGATGATGTAGTTGGAGTTTTGGAAGTTCAAGGCATTCAGGTTGCCATTTCTACCACCAAAACCCAAAGAAGAAGAACCGGAAGCCAATACATCGGTAGAAGAATCAAGGTGGTTGTAACGTACGCTCAACTTGTTCTTGTCATTGATGTTGTAGTCAACCTTGGCAAGGATCTTGGTAGCCACGGTAGAGTGGTCGTAGTCCTGGTAAGGACCTGTCTCGTAGCCGAAGTTATTCCTCAAATAGTTTCTCAAGTTGTTGAGATCGGAAGCAAGCACCCGGGTCACGTTACCCGCAATGGCCTCAGAACCTGTGTTGGCCCTAAAGGTTGTTCCTGGCCTTGTTTCCTTGTCATCTTCAAATGAAGCGAAGAAGAACAATTTGTTTTTGATGATGGGACCACCTACACGGAAACCTACTTGTCTGTATTTGAAGTCGCCTGGGTTGAACGTGTTGTCACCTGCTTGGGTGCCTACGTTGTCAGAACCCCTCCAGAAATAGTAGGCAGAACCTGTGAAGGAGTTGGTACCGGAACGGGTTACGGTGTTTACACCAGCACCGGTAAAGTTACCTTGTCTCACGTCATAAGGAGCAATGTTCACGGAAATCTGGTCGATCGCATCCAAGGAGATTGGAGATACACCAGTCCTGTCGCCAGGCTGACCACCGAGACCGAAGGAGTTGTTGAAATAAGAACCATCCACGGTGATGTTGTTCAACCTGTTGTCCTGACCGGCAAAGGAAGAACCTGATGCCTGCGGAGTCAAACGGGTGAAGTCGCCAATCCTACGTGAAATGGTAGGAAGCTTGTTGATAGTTTGGTTGTCGATGGCGGTAGTGGCACCGGTACGGTCTGAAGAAAACACAGAGTTTTTCTCACCTGTGATGACGACTTCAGCCAGTTCCTCACCTGTGTCCCGCATGGTCACATTGACGTTGGCAGCGATACCCAAGCTCAAGAAGATGCCTTCGACGGTTTGTGATTCGTAGCCGATAAAAGATACAGTCACGTTGTAAGGACCACCTACCCTCATGCCGGGGATAGTGTATCGACCTTCAATGTTGGTCACCGCGCCATACCGTGTACCGGATGGCATGTGGGTAGCCACTACGTTTGCGCCGGGAAGTGTTTCCCCCTTGCTGTCTACCACCCTACCAGTCATACTGGAAGTGGAAACCCCCTGTGCAAATGCCAAACTGGTTGCGAAAACCAGCAAAGCCACTGCCAGAACACTCTTTAGTAATGATTGCCTCATAATTTTGATTTTTGTGGAAAATATTGATTAAAAGCTTAGGAATCGGTTAAGTTTTCCGGTACAAATGTAGAACTCAACCCTAAGTTTTTTTTGTAGGAATTGTTAAGTTTTAACATTTGTTCACAATATTACTTAACATTAATTTAACATTAGAATCCAAAGGAAATTTTTTCTAGGCTGCTTTTTTGTATTTTGAACACTTTCTTATGCTTTTTCTCAAATAAATTTAGAATTAAGTTTTCCTGAGTCAATCTGTGTTAAGAAATCTTTAATTCAATGTTAAGCGTTGCGTTTCCGTGGATTTTCGAAATAATTGACCGTATATTGTCCAAGCTTGATAATAAAATCTTACAGAACATGAAAAAAAAGAACATACTTTGGCTCTATTTGTTTATGGTTTTTGCCATTGTGGATGTGTTTTTGACAGCAAATGGTCAACAGGAATACCGGATTTTTACAAAACCTGGTATAATTCTTTTTTTATGGGTTTACTTTTTGGCACTCAGTAAAAATATAGAGGGTACACTGTTGCGGAAAAGTATATCAGCCGCTTTGGTCTTTTCTTGGTTGGGGGATGTACTGTTGATTTTCCCGGATCTGTTTCTGTATGGCTTGGGTGCATTCCTGATGGCCCATGTCTGCTACATCATCGGGTTCAAGCTTGCCCAGACCAATCCCTTTTCCATCGGTCAGGTCAACTTCATCAAGTTGTTTTTCCAGAACCTCCCAATCTACCTCTTGGCGGCCTTGTTCTATTTCTTCATCAATGCAGGTTTGGGAAACCTCAAGATTCCCGTTGTCATCTACCTCGTAGTCATTGTCCTGATGGCGACCACGGCACGGGAGCGGTACGGAAAGACCAATTCGGTCAGTTTTTGGCAGGTGATGGTGGGAGCCATATTCTTTATGCTATCGGACGGTTTCCTTGCGATCAACAAGTTTTACAAGCCTTTCCCTGAGTCGGGGGTCTTAGTAATGGGTACTTACATCCTCGCCCAATTCCTGATAATCAGGGGGATTTTGGCGCATATACCCGAAAACAATCCGAAGTAATCTCGCAGTGATTATACCAATCGCGACATGATGTCCTGGTAGCTGATGCCCATATGGCTGTTGTCGTAGACAGCCTTGCCGTCCTTGATCAGGATGATTTGGGGGGATTCGTGGTACACGTCGAATTGTGCGGCAATCTGATTGGAGATATCCCGGTAGCTGAGCAGGTCCAAAAAATAAGGCTGGATCTTCTCAAAATCCTCCTTTTTCCAATTCCTTTTGAGCCGGTCCCATGCCATACCGCTGATCGCACAGCGAGTGGAATGCTTGAAGATCAATACAGGGCGTGATTTGCTCATCGTTTTGATTTCTTCGATTTGGGAAGTGTCCTTTAATTGAATCCAGTCCATGTGGAAATTATTTGAATGGTTTGGATGAAAGAATCCGTCGGGAAATTAATTCATTTGGCATTAAAATGGTTCCCCTATTTTTGCGTTTCCCGGTTCAAACCAACAAGTCCCCGATTTGTCGCTCAGGACCTCAGGGAAAATCCGATCTACTGCCCCATGCCAAAGCATAACCTCCGAATAGCTCTTTTTGCAATAATCCTATTGGCTTCATGCAAAAGTATCAAGCCCGATAATCCTCCGACCCCGACGTTACCCGGACCTCCGTTAGCCACATCGAGCATCAATATCCCGATCGAAATCCCCCTAACCCAGATCGAGGGTCGACTCAATGCCGTCCCGGCCAGTAAACTGTTTCAGGATCAAGGCCTTTCCTTGGGCTCGGGATTGACGGCCGATGTCGATGTAGACCGCAATGGCCCCATCAAGCTCAAAGGTCTGGACAATAGCCATCTTCAGGTTAGGCTGCCCATGAAAGTAAGGGGGAGTTTGAAGTTTGAGAAAAAGGTATTTGGACAGGTACTCTCCACGAGTATTCCCTTTGATGAAAGTATCAGTCCGCAGTTTCGCTTCCAGCCCGCGATCGGTGAAAATTGGGATATCCAAATCAAGAACCTCCAGATCGACAATTGGGGACGGTCCTTGCGCTACAACCTGCTGGGTTTTGAAATCGACCTCGAGCCCTTGATCGAAAGGCAAGTCCAGCGTGTATTGGACAATCAAATGTTGGCCTCCAACCTAATCCAATTGGATTTCAGGCATACTGCCCAAGAAACTTGGGACATGTTTGCAGGGAGCCATAGCATGGAATTGGATGGATTTCACGCGTATCTCAGTACCCAACCCGAGTCCATTCATGTAAGCCAAGAAATCGGTGCCGACCAGGTGCTGAGGCTATATGTCGGTTTGCAGGGAGCGATAGACGCCGGCATTGGGAATGCTCCCAAGGTCGTAAAAAAGCCATTGCCTGCCATTTCTCCAAATGATCGGAAAGACAATGGACTGGACCTGAAGATACCTGTGGTAATTCCATTTCCTGAGTTGGACAGCTACTTGAACAGACAGTTTTCTGGTCAAACACTGCGTCTAGACAGCAAAACCACCTTGGTCCCAAGCAATCTCCACACTAGCCAATATGGAGACAAGACGCTGCTGTCCATGGATTTCAAAGCGGTAAGAAAGGATAAGAAGGCTATCAGTGGGAAAATGTACTTCGCAGGCATAGCGGACTATGACACCGAAGCAAAGACAATCCAACTGACGAAGCCGCAGTTCGACGTGAAGTCCGACGACTTTTTTTCCAACCTTGCGATGAGATTTAAAAGGGCCAAAATCCAGCGGCAAATCAGGAAAGTCGCCAGTATCCCGATTGGGGGGATTTTGGCTGATGCGCCCAATACCCTGCAGAAGATGCTCCGTTTGGACTTGGGATTTGGCACCATGAAGGTGGAGGAAAGTGCCTTGGACGTGATCGGAATTTTCCAGACTGAGAATGACATTAGGCTGTACCTTCAGGGAAGTGGCAAGGTCCAAGTCGATATCAACAAATAAGTTCGATCAAACACAATTTGGTACTACTATTCGTTTTCTTCCAAACAGGAAATTGATTATATTCAATCCTTGTCCGCCACATACATTTCATGAAAAAGACCCCATCGCCAGACACTCCTATGAAAAGAAACTTTGCCGCCGCCTTGTTTGCGCTTGCGATCATCATCGCCGCCGCCATTTTGGGAAATGCGGTCATCAACCGCAACAAGAAGTCCGGCGCGATTGAAGTGACGGGCTTGGGTCAAAAGAATTTCACTTCAGACCTTGTCGTTTGGGAGGGCAATTTCAGCCGGGAAAATATGGATATCAAAACTGCCTATTCCGAGTTGGACAAAGACCGGCAGGCGGTTACCGCCTACCTGATTGGCAAGGGCATCCCAAAAGAGAAGATCATCTTCCAAGCCATCAATACCAATCCCCAATACCGCCAAAACTACAGCGCCAATGGCAACTACATGGGGCAGACATTCCTTGGCTACCAACTCAACCAATCCCTGCAGATCGAATCCAATGAAGTCGACAAAGTGGAAAAGATTTCACGTGAGATTACCGAGCTGCTGCTCCAAGGAGTGAGGTTCTATTCGCAACCGCCACGGTACTACTATACCCAACTCGAAAGTCTCAAGATTGAAATGATCTCCAAAGCTACCGAAGACGCACGTATCCGTGCAGAGAAGATCGCGGAGAACTCCGGTTCGGATCTTGGCAGGTTGATTTCAGCGAATATGGGGATTTTCCAGATTACGGGACAAAATTCCACAGAGGACTATTCTTGGGGTGGCACCTTCAATACTTCTTCGAAGGAGAAAACCGCATCCATCACTATGCGCCTCAGCTACGGGGTGAAATAATCCCAAGTCTGACCCTAACTTTCATTCCTCCTGAAGCCACGCAGTATCAAAACGAACTCCCTACTGACGGAATTTATGTAAAATGCGTCACCTCACTGACGGAATTCACGTAAATTCCGTCGTTTCTCTGACGGAATTTTCATTTCTGGTGATTAATCTGTTGGTTTTCAAACACATATTTTCCAGTCTTCATGAACAACAACGATACCCTCCGCATCCTGCGCTATACCTTTGACTTCAATGATTTTGAGATGATCGACCTTTTTGCCAAAGGTGGGCGTCAAACCAATCGGGAGGAAGTCAGCAATTGGTTGAAAAAAGACGAGGACCCGGCTTTCAAGCCGATCTACGACAAGGATTTGGCGGCTTTTCTCAACGGATTCATCATCTTGAAGCGTGGGAAAAAAGAAGGCGAGCAGCCCCTGCCCGAGAAAAGCCTCAACAACAACCAAGTCTTCCGGAAGCTAAAGATTGCCCTTGAACTCAAGGATGAGGATATTTTGGAAATACTCGGGTTAATTGGGTTCCGATTTAGCAAACACGAACTCAGTGCAATCTTCCGCAATCCGAGCCAAAGCCAATACCGCCCCTGCAAGGACCAAGTCCTGCGTTATTTCCTCCGTGGTCTGCAGATGAAATTTAGGGGGGAATAAGCTTAACAATGCTCGAAGTCAGAGAATTGATTGGTTCTTTACGATTTACATTTCTAAAATTCAAGGGATTGGAGGGTCTTGGATCCTATTTTCAGTGCATTCCCTGTCGTGCTCATCTTCGACCGAGAGTACTATAAACTTTTTTCTTAGACCCTCATTGACCAGTATTCCGCAATAGTTTGTCCAGATCAATTTTCTGAACCCTATTGTCTTGAATTAGCAGAAGGCGATTTTCTGCGACCACCAATTCACCAAGGTTCTTGATTTTTGCAACCGGGTTGTGGAAAGAATCAATTACCCAAACATCACTTCCGTTTACAATGATTTTATGGTCGTTGTATGTGAATCTTTCCTTATAAAGTTCACTAAGATGAAATCTGCCGGTGAATTCAAGATTATCATTGACCACAATCAAATTCAAGTCGGAAGTTTGGATCAGAAAAGCACCTGGATAGAGCGCCTCCAGGCTTTGGAATTGATTTTCGGATTTCAGGAAGAAATTATTGTTAAAAAAGCTAATGGCCTTGTCTTTCCCATTTACGCCAATTTGGCCCGTTAATGAGATATCTTTTTTGTTGATACGGAGTATCCCGCGATTATGCAACAGATCCAGGTAATCATGATTGTTACGATAATCGATCACAAATTCGCCAATTGGTAATTCAATAAATTCAATTAGGTTTCCCGTCGTCAAATCGTAGGTTGCAATATAGGGTTGTCCCATTTTTGCGGCGCTACCTCCGACACCGACTTTACCAAGATTGATCTGATATAATTTACCATTTTCTATGAATATCCTTCCTGCGCTTACCTTAGACTTGTAGAGTGGGTTTTTCCAAATTACTTTTCCGGTAACAGCGTCTAAGCACGCAACTTCCTCAAATGAAGTCATATATAGTCTTCCATCCTGATGTAGTAAATTTGACACTACACCGGTAAAAATATTGCTTGAGACTCCCACAGTATAGAATCCAGTCAATAAACCGATTCCAATTCCAAGTGCATTTATTGCTGTAGTCGTTCCTCCGTCGAGTCTTGCAGTGCCCGTTGTCGCATAGTAAGCCCATCCACTACCGTCATGGATGTTTACAGTTTGAATTCCTTGGGCAGCAATTGCCAAGGTTGAATCGTTCAATTCCAATACTTCATTCCATCCATATTCCCGATGAATTACCCGCGTCCATTTTTCTTTGCCAGTTCGAAGGTCTATAGCTTGGAGTACGTTCGATGGTTTTTTGCCTGGCTTTATGAACGGATATCCAAAGCCTAGATTTGATGGTTTATGAATATGATAAATATCTGCAGTAGCCTCCCACCAACGCACACCGCAATCAAAATCCAAACTAAAGCTTTGAGCTTGATTTGTTTCTAGTAAATAATCCTCAAATTGAAGGATGTTTGTTGTCTTATAGTCAAGTTTCTTTGACCATTTCAGTTTTTCATTTGTTAGATCGAAAAAGAGAATTACGCCACTATCTAAGAAAATCCTGCCTGATTTATGGACATCTCTTAACTTCAGGGTGATGGTATTGCGTGCAGTGTCTAATTGATACTGGGTTATAGCTTTGTCAAACTTGAACTCGGTCGAGTATATTGAGTCATTGGCGACAAATGAAAACCCTACTGGCACCTCTCGTTTTTCAAGTCCCATGTCTTGAGACATACCATGGAACGCAAAAAACAGGACTAATACTATTATAGAAATTTTTCTTTTGGGGAGAATACTGCTCATTTGACGAATGAATAGGAACAAAGACCTAAAAAACCATTTTTTGAAGACTTAAAAAAATATTTAATCGAAAAATTAAAAAAAAAACGAAGCCTACTCGGCCTCGCTTTTTACTTGAAGTTCTATTTCTTCTCCTGCGTCATCCAGGAATTTGTATTCCGTCACCGGGAGGGAAGAGTCTTTGATCAGTCTTACCCACTTGAAGTATTTGAAAAACCAGTTCACCCGCTTGGAAATCAAGCCATGCGTGAAGTACGCATACAGATAGGGGTGCAGCCCAATGTGGATTTTGGAAACATTCTGTATCGTCACCATATGCTCGAGATCTTTTTCGAGCTGATCGGCGACGAGGATGGAAGCTTGTATCTTACCCGTGCCATTACATGCGGGACAGGTTTCTTTGGTGACAATGTTGACCTCCGGACGTACCCGCTGCCTCGTGATCTGCATGAGACCAAACTTGCTGAGCGGGAGTACGGTATGCTTGGAGCGGTCATCTTTCATAACGTCCCGCATCGCATCATAAATGGCCTTTTTGTTTTCGGCCTTTTTCATGTCGATGAAGTCGATGACGATGATACCGCCCATGTCGCGGAGTCGCAATTGTCGGGCAATTTCTTTGGCTGCTACCAGGTTGGTCTTCAATGCAGTCGTTTCCTGGTCGCTTTCTTGGTTGGACTTGTTCCCACTGTTGACGTCAATGACGTGAAGTGCTTCGGTATGCTCGATGATAAGGTATCCTCCCTGCGGGAGACTTATCGTCTGTCCAAACAAGCTTTTGATTTGCTTCTCAATTCCAAAACTTTCAAAGAGCTTGGCTTTACCGTTGTAAAGCTTTACGATTTTTTCTTTTTCAGGGGCAATAGACCTGATGTAAGACCTGATTTGATCATAGACCAATTCATCCTCTACGGTGATTGCGTCGAACGATTCGTTGAGTAGGTCCCTGATGATGGAGGATGCCATACTCATTTCTCCGATTACTTTGTCGCGCCCTTTGGCTTTGAGGAGTTTTTTCATCCCATCTTCCCAAGTGGTGAGAAGGTTGCGGAGGTCCTTGTCCAGTTCGGTGACGGACTGTCCCTCGGCCACGGTGCGGATGATCACGCCGAAATTGGCTGGCTTGATGGAGGTAATTAAGCGAACCAGCCTTTTTCTTTCTTCGGCACTTCGGATTTTTTTGGATACGTTGACCGTGTCGGAAAACGGCACCAAAACCAAATAGCGACCTGCAATGGAGAGCTCACAGGATAGTCGCGGGCCTTTGGTAGAGATGGGTTCTTTGACCACTTGTACCAATACCTGATTTCCTTTGGTCAAAACCGAGGAGATTTTCCCCAGCTTTTCGATATCAGGTTCCCTCTCAAACCCCTTCAGGTTGTGATTTGGATAGTTGTTGTTCCGGACAAGCTTGATAAACTTGTTTAGGCTGTTGATCTGTGGACCCAAATCCTGGTAATGCAGGAAGGCGTCTTTTTCATAGCCTACGTCGATGAATGCTGCATTGAGCCCATTGACGATTTTACGGACAGTACCCAAATAAATATCCCCAACCTTAAACTGGTTTTCCCCACCTTCTGAGTGGATTTCAACCAGGTTTTTGTCTTTGAGAAGGGCAATGCGACTACCGTTTTGAGACGAATCAATTACTAATTCTGTGCTCAATCGTGTCTGTTTTTAGGATTTAAATGAACGGGTAGTGTAAAAACTCAAAAAGAAGAAGTGTATTACTTCTTCTTATGTCTGTTTTTTCTCAGTCTTTTCTTACGCTTGTGCGTAGCGATTTTATGTCTCTTTCTTTTCTTACCGCAAGGCATAGTTTTTAAAGATTTAAGTGGAACAATTATTTTATAGCCTTCCCAAGTAGCTCTCCACACTCGATAGGATCATCGGATCCTGCGTCATGCCTTGGACTTCCTGAAATTGCTTTTTTGCTTTGTTGTTTTGCTTGGACTCAAAGTAGCTGACTCCCAAATAAAACTGCCCTTGGATATGTTCAGGGTGGTATTTGACAAGTTCTTCAAACCGTTCCGCGGCTTTTTTGTATTGGCCCGATTGCATGGACAGGACGCCCATGTTGTAAAGACCGTCGGCATTGGTCGGGTCTTCCTCCAGAACCTCACGAAGCATTGTGATACCTTGCATCGGATTCGCGGAAGATACATACGTCATGGCCACTTTTGTCTTGAGGTCCAAGCGTTTTGGATCTTTTTCCAAAACTTTGTTTAAGTAGTTTCTGGTCTTTTCGGCCAAAAAACTCATTTTTTGTTCATTGAGCGCAAAGGTAAATGCTTCATAATAAGCAGTACCTGCTTTCTCCCAACTCTCAGGGTTTGAAGTCCGATCCGCGGCCAAGTCCAAGAAGTATGCGGCAGAATCATATTTGCCTGCCTTGGAGTAAATCTCGCCTATTTTTTCGGCGATTCCCAGGGATTCTTCCGGACTGGCATCCTCAAAGGACTGCTGAAACTGATCCAAGCTTGCCCTGTCATCTGCGTCCATCGGCGCATCATGCATTTGGTTGAGCGCAGAGGACTGCTCCTCCGTGCCTGATTCCTGCAAGGCTGCCCCGCTTTCCTCGTTGTCCACCACCACCCTCGGCAAAGAGTATAATCCCCCTACAAAGATGACGGCAAAAACTACGGCGATGACTTGGGCTTTTTTCATAGGCAAAAGCTTCAGGAATTAATCCTCCTGAGGCTCAAGTTCTTTGATTTTTTTGCTTCCCTTGATTTTTTCGATGAAAACTTTGGAAGGCTTGAATGATGGCACAAAGTGCTCATCGATCACGATAGCTGTATTTTTAGAAATGTTTCTTGCGATTTTCTTCGCTCTCTTCTTGTTGATGAAGCTTCCAAAACCTCTCACATAGATATTTTCCCCTTCAGCCATGGAATCCTTTACCACTTTGAAGAAAGCCTCAACGGTTTGAGTCACATCGTCTTTTTGAATCCCGGTCTTTTCCGAAATCTTGGTGATTACTTCTGCCTTAGTCACTGTTGAATGAATTTAAATTATTTACGAACAAGCTTAACAAGCTATTAACCAACTATTTTTGGGACTGCAAATTTATGGGATGCGATTCAATTAAAAAACAAAATGTCCAAAATTAGATTGAATTGTTTGCGCTGGTCTTAACCTATTGATTATCATTGATTTTGAATAAAGAAGCATTTGTCGGAAGAATATTAAATTGGTATGGTCATTCCAAACGTGATTTGCCATGGCGCAACACGAAAGACCCATATATCATTTGGCTTTCCGAAATAATCCTGCAACAAACCCGGGTGGCTCAAGGGCTTCCCTATTTTGAGAAATTCCTTGAAAAGTACCCTGATGTCCAATCTTTTGCCACAGCCCCTTTGGACGAAATACTGCGTATGTGGCAGGGCTTGGGCTATTACAGCAGGGCGAGAAACATGCATATATGCGCCAATCAGATTGTCCACAATTACAATGGGGAATTTCCAGCCAATAGCGTGGAACTTGCCAAACTGAAGGGCATAGGAAGTTATACTGCCGCGGCGATTGCGTCTTTTGCCTTCGATGAGCCAGTCGCGGTCGTGGATGGTAATGTGTTCCGTGTGCTCTCGAGGCATTTCGGAATCTCTGAAGACATCAATAGCTCACTTGGAAAAAAACAATTTCAAGCACTCGCCAACACACTCATAGCCAAAGAAAATCCCGGTGAATACAACCAAGCGATCATGGAGTTTGGCGCCCTGCAATGTGTGCCTATTAACCCTGACTGTAACGCCTGTCCCCTGCGAGATGGATGCTTTGCATACGCAACAAATATGGTAGGCGAACTTCCTATCAAAGTAAACAAGACGAAAATAAAGGAGCGCTTTTTTATATACGGACATGTCACATGTGGTGATTATCTGGTAATGAAGCAGCGAGGCGAAGGAGACATATGGCAGGGATTGCATGATTTCCCCTTGGTGGAAACCGCCCTACTTCCACAAAGGGAGTGGATAGAGTCGCATGTATTCGGGGAACTTAGAGAATTTGGGACATTGGTTGTCGAAGATGAACGTCATTGGTTCAAACATATCCTTACCCATCAAAGGATTTTTGCCAGCTTTGTAAGGTTCGAAGTAAGCGATGTCGGATTCCCAGCTCTCAAAAACTGGACGGAGCAGAATGGATTCAAGCTTGTTCATGTAGATCAACTGGAAAGCTTGGGAAAACCAAGATTATTGCTCAAATATTTGAACGGAGAAAAATAAACTATTAACTTATCCGAGGTTTTTTAGTCAATCATTTAAACAATCAAACATTATGGCTGGAGTCAATAAAGTAATATTGGTCGGACACCTTGGTGCAGACCCAGAGGTGAAACATCTCGAAGGAGATAAGGTGGTTGCAAATCTTCGTTTGGCGACAACCGAGGCGTACAAAGACCGGAATGGCAACCGTATTGAAAGCACCGAGTGGCATGATTTGGAAGTGTGGGACGGTCAGGCGAGAATCGCCGAACAATACCTAAAAAAGGGTATGCAATTGTATGTGGAGGGAAAAATCAAATCCGACACATGGCAAGACGAACAGGGAAACAATCGGAAGAAAGTCAGGATTAGGGTTCAGAATTTCACCATGCTCGGGGGCAAGCCGGAGGGGACCGGCGGTACTGGCTCTTCGACAGGCGGCTATGCTCAAAAACCATCCGGAGGAGAGATGCCACAGGTGGCAGATGCATCCATGGACGATGATGATTTGCCCTTCTAAATCAATTTGTTGAAGAATTGAGTTTGATTTCGCTATTTTTGCGCATATCATCTTCACGCTTTAATGGACGATCCATACCCGAGTCTTATATTGCTGGCGGAAATGAACTCCATTTCTGCCAGTTATTTTGTTATCAACGCAATCATTTTCATATTGCTACTGATTGCTTCCGGTCTCATATCCGGCTCAGAAGTTGCCTTTTTTTCACTCAATTCCGATGATATTGCAGCAATGGATGAAGAGCGTAATCCACGCGCTCGAAAAGTGATTCAGCTCGTTGATCATCCGAAGTCGCTCCTCAGCACGGTCCTTATACTCAATAACCTCGTCAACATCGCGATTGTGACACTGACGACTTTCGTGACTTGGACGGTTTTTGGCTCGGGTGCTACGGGTATAGTCATCGTCCTCATCCAAACCATTGGAGTGACTTTTGCGATTGTTTTTTTCGGGGAAATCGTGCCCAAGGTGTATGCCACAAAGGCCAAGGTCCCGTTTTCTTTGATGATGGCGCCATTTATCTACTTCTTTTCCGTGCTTGTAAGGCCGCTTTCATTTTTCCTGATGGGTATCAGCAATGTAATAGAAAAAAGAATCCAAAAGAAAGGTTACTCACTTTCGGTTGATGAACTTAACCAAGCACTTGAAATAACCTCCGACGACACATCAGAGGAAGAAAAAGAAATCCTGAAAGGAATTGTGAATTTTGGCACCCTGGCCGTCAGGCAGGTAATGAAGTCAAGGCTGGAGATTACAGCCGTGGAATACGGGACCGATTTCCACGAGCTCATGGACAAGATCAACAAGAGCGGGTATTCCAGGATTCCGGTTTTCCGGGAAACGATCGATAATGTCGAAGGAATCCTTTATATCAAAGACCTTCTTCCACATGTCGATGAGGATGAGCACTTTGAATGGCAAAGCCTTATAAGGAAGACCTTGTTTGTGCCGGAAAACAAAAAGGTAGATACGCTTTTGAAGGATTTTCAGCGCAAGAGAATCCACATGGCCATCGTCGTGGATGAATATGGCGGTACCTCGGGTCTTGTGACATTGGAGGATCTCATTGAGGAAATCATCGGGGAGATCAATGATGAATTTGATGACGTGGATGACTTTTTCTTTAAGGAAATTGACCCGAACACATTCGTGTTTGAAGGCCGGATTTCTCTGAATGATTTTTGCAAAAAGCTGGAGATTGACCCGCAGATATTTGAAGAAGTAAAGGGAGAAAGCGAATCACTGGGCGGTCTGCTCCTGGAAATCAATTCTGCACTTCCGAAAAATGGCGCAAAGCTGGTTTTTGAAAACTTTGAATTCACCATATTGGCGGTGGATACCAAAAAGATCAAGAAGGTTAAAATTAGACTTTTAGATGGTGAAAAGGACCACGATTCCAATCACATGGATTAGGGTGTATAAGCGAAACGTGAAAAAGATTCTTGGGCTTGACTGGGTTTTTTCCAAATGTTTGGTGAATGGACTCAGTTAGCGGAATGATATCTAACTGCGGCGGCAAATTTCTGATTTTTCTATTTTTTTTATTCTGAGAATCGACATTATTCAGAATAATATTCCATATTTTTATCTAAATGACATTTAATATAAATGTAATGAACGAATCCGCCACATAAAATCACAGAAAAAAAATTCGAAAATTTTTTGCGAAACCCTCATTTTGGGAATTCTTCTCGGTTTAAGTAAAAAGAAGGAATTTTTGGACCGTTATTCGGCAACATTTTGTCTTTTTTTGAAAAAGAGGTATCAAAAAATGGCAAATGTTAATTTTTTGAAAATTCAAACAACAGTGATTTTATGTGCAAACTGTGCATTTTTATACCTATTACATTATTGCAATTTTAAAAAAAACAAAATTTTTTGTAATATTCGCAACTTATTCTCAAAAACCTATTAAATCTATTTGTAATGAATCAAGGACTATATCGGGAGGAATTTGAGCGTGATTCCTGCGGCATAGGTGCGGTAGTAAATGTCAAAGGCCAAAAAAGCCATGAGACGATTTCCGATGCATTATATATGCTAAGCAATATGGAGCACAGGGGAGGAAGAGGTAGTGATCCCAAAACCGGCGACGGTGCGGGGATACTGATTCAAATCCCACACACTTTTTTGAGGGACGTCACTTCAAGGGCTGGGTTTAATCTACCCGAAGAAGGACAATATGGTGTCGGAATGACATTTTTTCCAAAAAACAGGCAGTTGTTTAAACGCTCCAAAGAGCTGCTTAATAAGATTATAGAAGAACTGAATTTTGAGTTGATAGGCTACAGGAATGTACCCGTGGATGAGACTGTCCCGGGATCCGGGGCATTGGTAGTGATGCCGAATATCGAGATGGTGTTTGTCCGTCACAAGGCAGGCCTACGGGATATTGAACTTGAGCGCAAACTTTATGTGCTCAGAAACTACGCTTCCAAGTGTATCAATAATGCGGTACCTGGGGTTAACTCAGAATTTTATTTTGCAAGCTTTTCTGCTTTTACACTCATTTATAAGGGCCAACTGAGGACTGACCAGGTTTTACCTTTCTTCAAGGACCTGTCGAACAAAAATATAACCTCTGGTTTGGCGATCGTGCATTCGAGGTTCTCGACCAATACTTTCCCAAACTGGCGGCTTGCACAGCCATTCCGATACCTATCCCACAACGGGGAGATCAATACGATCCGCGGGAACCTCAACAAAATGAAATCCAAAGAGACGCTTATGCGCTCCGCGAATTTCTCGGATGATGAACTTGCTAAGCTAATGCCTATTACCAATAAGGCCAATTCGGATTCCGCCAATTTGGACGCAATGGTCGAATTGCTGACCTTGAGTGGTCGCTCTTTGCCACACGTGATGATGATGATGGTGCCCGAGGCTTGGCAGGACAATCAGATGATGGACAAGGACCGAAAGGCATTTTACAAATTCCACGCTTCGCTCATGGAGCCTTGGGATGGTCCAGCTGCTTTGCTTTTTACGGATGGGAAGTCCCTTGGAGCTACATTGGACCGAAATGGGCTAAGGCCGCTTCGGTATTTTATCACCAACGATGACAGGCTGATACTGTCCTCTGAGGCTGGTGCTTTGCCGATACGCGAGTCCACCATCAAAGAGAAAGGCCGCATCAGCCCAGGAAGGATGCTTTGGGCAGACCTTCAAAAAGGGAAGATTTCCTTCGATGAGGAAATCAAATCCTCTGTATGTGATAATAAACCCTATGAAGATTGGGTACGCGAAGAAAGGCTCAAGCTCAGGATGATGCCAGATCCTGAAAAATTGGAGCACCCATATTCCACGGAGGACATCAAAAGGAGACAGACGGTTTTTGGCTACACTTCCGAGGATCTAAAAGTGATTTTGACACCGATGGGGGAAACAGGTTATGAGGCCGTCGGGTCCATGGGTGCGGATACGCCGTTGGCAGTATTGTCGAAGCAAAGCCAACACATATCTAATTACTTCAAGCAGCTTTTTGCCCAAGTAAGCAACCCGCCGATCGACCCAATCCGGGAAAGATTGGTGATGTCGCTATTTACAAGAATTGGGGAAAGCCACAATATCCTCGCAGAAAGCCCACGCCATACGCGTCAAATCCATATTTCCCAGCCTGTGTTGCTCAACGAGGATTTGGAGAAAATCAAACATTTGGAAGACCAGGGCTACCGTACCGTGACGCTTTATGCACATTTCGATGCAGATCATCAGCCCGGAAGGCTTTTGGAGGCATTGAACCAACTGTGCCGGGAGGCGGAGGGAGCGATCTACGCTGGTAAAAACATCATTATCATCTCCGATCGCAACAGTACGGAATCCAAAGCTCCGATTCCAAGCCTCTTGGCTATAGGCGCTGTTCATCACCATTTGGTGAAAAAGAAACTTCGCACCAGGGCAGGGCTTGTTGTAGAGGCTGGCGACATCCGAGAGACACACCATTTTGCGACCGTCATCGGCTACGGTGCTTCGGCGATCAATCCTTACTTAGCGTTGGAATCCTTGCTTTATCTCAATGAAAAGGGAGCCTATGCAAAGGATTTGCCCCAAAGCCAGCTTTTCTACAATTACCAAAAAGCAATCGGGAACGGCCTTTTGAAAGTGCTGTCCAAAATGGGCATCAGTACGCTTCAGTCTTACCAAGGCGCCCAGATATTTGAAGCGCTTGGATTGGGCCCTGAGGTCATCGACAGGTGTTTCAAAGGCACGATCAGCAGGATTTCGGGAATTGGTTTTGATGAGCTCGCCGAGGAAGTCTTGGTGAGACACCACGCGGCCTACCAAACGGAGAGTCCGATCTTGGAATCGGGTGGTGTGTACCAATGGAAAAGACGGGGCGAAATGCACCTCTTCAATCCGGAGACTATCCACTTGCTGCAAAAATCCACCAAGCTCAATGATTACGGGCTTTACAAGAAGTTTGCCCAGAAAATCAACGAGCAAACCAAAGATGCTTTGACCCTCAGGGGACTTTTTGAATTCAAGAAAAGGATTTCGATTCCAATTGAGGAGGTCGAGCCGGTCGAATCCATCCTCAAGCGCTTCGCGACAGGCGCGATGTCCTTTGGCTCCATTTCACATGAGGCGCATTCTACATTGGCGATAGCCATGAACCGTATCGGCGCCAAAAGCAACAGTGGGGAGGGAGGTGAAGACGAAATCAGATTTGCGCGGAAAGAAAACGGAGACTGGGAAAGATCTGCTATCAAACAAGTAGCTTCCGGTAGATTTGGCGTCACGAGTAACTACCTGACACACGCAGAGGAGCTCCAAATCAAGATGGCACAGGGAGCGAAGCCTGGAGAGGGAGGTCAGCTTCCCGGACACAAAGTGGACGACTGGATCGGGCGTGTAAGGCATTCTACGCCCGGCGTCGGATTGATTTCCCCACCGCCGCACCATGATATTTACTCGATTGAGGACTTGGCCCAATTGATATTTGACCTTAAAAATGCCAACCGAAAAGCCCGCATCAATGTCAAATTGGTCGCGCAGGCGGGGGTTGGGACAGTCGCAGCCGGCGTGGCCAAAGCCATGGCCGATGTGATCTTGATCTCGGGTGCCGATGGAGGTACCGGGGCTTCACCGCTGAGCTCGATTCGGCACGCGGGTTTGCCTTGGGAGCTGGGCCTTTCGGAAGCCCATCAGACCTTGGTGAAAAATAATCTCAGAAGCCGGGTTACGCTACAAACCGACGGTCAGTTGAGAACCGGGAGAGATATCGCTATAGCCACACTTCTCGGAGCCGAGGAATGGGGCATTTCTACTGGAGCACTGGTGGTCGAGGGCTGCATCATGATGCGAAAATGCCATCTGAATACCTGCCCGGTTGGAATAGCGACACAGAATCCAGAGTTGAGGAAACTATTCACCGGAGACCCAGACCATGTCGTTAACTTCTTCCGATTCCTGGCGCAGGACCTCCGGGAAATTATGGCTTCACTTGGGTTTAGGACGATCAATGAAATGGTCGGTCAAAGCGATGTATTGAAATCCACTGGCCATCTGAACCATTGGAAATGGGACAAGCTGGATCTTAGCCCGATTTTCCATAAGGTCGAAGTTCCTGACCATGTGGGTATCCACAAGCAGATTGACCAAGAATTTGAGTTGAAAAACGTCCTTGACAGGCAGTTGATCCAGCAAGCGATACCCGCATTGGAGCAGGCAAATGAAGTGCGTGGCCATTTCAAAATCGCCAACACGGACCGAACAGTCGGGGCCATGCTTTCCAATGAAATCTCCAAAATCTACGGAAGCCCTGGATTGCCCGACGATACGATTCACTACACCTTTGTGGGTTCGGCGGGACAGACATTTGGTGGTTTCCTGACCAAAGGAGTGACTTTCGAACTGGAAGGCGAATCCAATGACTATTTTGGGAAAGGGCTTTCCGGCGGTAAATTGATTATTTACCCAAGCCGAAATGCAACTTTCAATGCCTCGGAAAACATCATCATCGGCAATGTGGCCTTTTACGGAGCTACTTCCGGCGAGGCTTATATCAACGGCAAAGGTGGGGAACGTTTCTGCGTCAGAAACTCCGGCGTACAGGCTGTCATCGAAGGTATTGGAGACCACGGCTGCGAATATATGACGGGTGGATTGGTGATCAACCTCGGTGAAATCGGCAGAAACTTCGGAGCCGGAATGAGTGGTGGAATCGCCTATATCTTGAAGGATTACATTCACTTGATCAATCAGGAAATGGTCGATTTGGATCCGCTCAATGAGGATGATTTTGTGACGATCAAAGAACAGCTCAACAAGCATGTTTCCCTGACAAGAAGCCAACTGGCCGATGAATTTCTTCAGAATTGGAATGAATACAGGGAGAAATTCATCAAGGTCATCCCGAGGGATTACAAGGAAGTATTGAGAAAAAGGGCATTGCAGAAATCTACAACATTGGTATAAGATGGGAGCGAAAGAGGGTTTTATCCAATTCAAAAGAGAACTACCGGAGTCTAGGACTCCGGAGGAACGTATCCACGATTACAAGGAAATCTACAAGCCATTTGATGCCGAAAAGCTCAACCATCAGGCGGCACGCTGTATGGACTGTGGGATCCCGTTTTGCCATCAGGGCTGCCCACTGGGCAATATCATTCCGGAGTTCAACGACGCCGTATACCGCAATGAATGGGAGGAAGCGTTCCACATCTTGCGCAGCACCAATAATTTCCCCGAATTTACCGGCAGAATATGTCCCGCTCCTTGCGAGGGGTCCTGCGTCCTCGGCATCAACAAAGATCCAGTCGCAATCGAGTTGATCGAGAAGAACATTGCAGAGAAAGCTTATGAACTCGGGTTCGTGAAGCCCAGGATTCCTGTAAAAAGGACCGGTTTCAAAGTGGCAGTCATCGGTTCGGGCCCGGCGGGCTTGGCCGCGGCGGATCAATTGAACCAGGCAGGGCACGAGGTGACCCTTTTCGAAAAGGATAAAAAAGTCGGCGGATTGCTCCGATATGGAATCCCTGATTTCAAATTGGAAAAATGGGTCATCGATCGCAGGATAGCCGTGATGGAACAAGAAGGTGTGATTTTCAGTACCGGAACTGAAGTTGGTTTCAATATCAAGGCTGATAACATCCTGAGGAACTTTGACGCAGTCGTACTTTCTACTGGCGCCCAACAGCCCCGAGAATTGAAAATCAAAGGTGCCAATTTGAAAGGAGTGCATTTTGCGATGGAGTTTTTGGGTAAACAAAACCAGGTCATCGGCGGTGAAATAGCCAAAAACCCAATCTCCGCAACCGGAAAACACGTCATCGTCATCGGTGGTGGTGACACGGGCAGCGACTGCATCGGAACCTCCAATAGGCACGGCGCGGCGAGCATTACCCAACTCGAACTTCTACCAAAACCTCCCAAGCAGCGCACAGAGCTGAATCCTTGGCCGGAGTGGCCAATGACCCTGAAAACCTCCAGTTCCCATGAAGAAGGTGCCGAGCGGTTTTTCTCCATTTTGACAAAGGAATTTGTTGGCAATGAAAAAGGGGAAGTGACCGGGCTCGTACTGGTGGATATCGTATGGAAAGAGAAAGGCGGCAGGATGCAATTTGAGGAAGTTCCGGGTACTACGAGGACATTGCCTTGCGATCTGGCATTCATTGCGATAGGTTACGCAGGGCCAGCGCAAAATGGATTGTTGGAAGCCTTTGGTGTCCAAACGATGGAAAACACGCTTCCAAAATCCAAAGAGTACCAAAGTACCAACAAGAAAGTATTCCTCGCCGGTGACATGCGGCGTGGCCAGTCATTGGTAGTATGGGCGATTTCGGAAGGTCGGGAAGCAGCTGTCAAGGTGGATGAATACCTCATGGGTTCCTCTGCACTTCCTCGAAAAGATGAAGGATACTATGAAGTGGAGGAGGAAATACTCAAAGATTGACGTTAACACAATAACCCAAAATAAAGAGTAAGCGTGATAATAAGTTTAGTTTGAGATGGCCCTTCTTGGGTCACCAAAAGCAAAAGAGCAGGTTCTTGGCCTGCTCTTTTTGATTGTATTAACTTATTGTGGTGTATCTGGGACAATACTGCTTTTTCCTTCGTCTTCAAAATATATTCAATCTGTTTGGCTATGAATACTATTCGGTTACTCGCTTTCTCAGTATTGATTTTCCTGTCCCTTTCCTGCATCAGTGACGATGATGATGTTGAACTTATTCACCTTTTGGGAACTTGGGAAAGAGGATCGCTACACGAAGAGACAGGTTTGGATTTTGTCATGGCCTACACCTTCCATGAGGATGGGACTTTCGAGCAAAAATCGATCGCCCGTCAACCGAATTCCGCGATCGAATCAGGCTTTAATTCGATTGTAAGTGGAACTTTTGAGCTCAGCGGAAACAAGCTAACGCTCAATGAGACGGATTGGCTCGGTCTCCCGGAAGGCACAGGGCGGTGGTATGTCTCAGGCGAGGAATTGGTGGCATTCGAGTGGAACAGGGAGAGAAATGTCACGGTGAAGCTTAGGGAAAGAAAATCCCAGTTGGAAATGGATTTTGGTCCATGCGGTCCAAATGTCCTTTGCGCCGGCCCGTTAACCTTCTACAAAGTGAAAAGGTAACCAAACCGTAGTTGGCGTAGCGGATTTCCCATGAAAGAATTTCAAGGTGGAGGATGTTTTATCTACATTCCTGCGATTCGCTGGCGTAATAGCGCTCATTGCCAACCATCAACTGTTCCTCTACAAAAATAAGGTTGACAGTCAATGGCTTCAGGTTTTTCTTCGAAAACTCGAGCGTCATTACCGCTTGGCTTCCTTCGCCTTCCACCCGCCATGTGCCTGACATGCGACCTTTGTATTCAGGATTTGTGTCTCGCAATAGGCCTTTTTTCCGAACCCGGGCACTGAAACTGCCATCTCCGCACAAGTTGACTTCAGATTGTTTTTGACCACCCAAAATTTGGTCGTAGGAGACCATCAGCTTGTTGGACAAAAACGCTTTCCAGTCAAAATCTTCAAATGGATCAATGATTCGAGGTGAATCAAAGGTGCCCGAATTCAAGAATTCGAAGGCAGCGCTTTTGACCAGACTGGTATTTTCCTCCAGCGAAACTGCCAAAACCGTAATACAATAGCCCTTGTCACCGCATCGGATAGCAGCAAAGCCGCGGTAGTTTTTGTTGACAAAATTGCCCGTAGCCTTCACGTCGCCGAAAAGAAGGCTTCCTTGAACATTGGGATTTTCTGCCACCAGCGTCAGTGTTTCCGTTACTTTTACACCATTTTTCCACTCCTCGGCCAGCCGATTGAGATCGGTTGTCTCCCTGCCAAACACATACATCTCGCCAAAGAAGCCGCTGTTTGCATTTAGGAGGAAAACCTCCGTTTCCCTTGGCAATGCCCCCACCCATCCATCAGGTACTTTGGAGGTAAAGCCAAAAGTCGGGGCATAAATCTCCTCTCCAGAAGCATACAGCCTTCCTGGCTGAAGGCGGGTTTTGGAGGTTTGGCAAAGGCCACTCACTGCTGGGAAAAAGCCCAGCAGTAGCAGCAAAAAGGGAATGGTCTTATTCATAAACTCAAATATAAGCGATATTTCTTGGCATCTCTCGCGGCAAAACTATCGCGCTAATGGTCTTCAGTTCGTTCGGGAGCAAGCTGGATTTTCTCGGGAGATCTCCACAGGGCGGACAACAGCAATTCTCGCATGAATAGGAATTCTTTTGGAATCTTGTCGTAGGCTTGTTCGAAAAGTTCACTATGGCCAAGAAGTTCTTTTTTCCAAGGCTCCCGTTCGATCAGCATGATTTCTTCGAAATCATCCTTTGTGAAACCGTCCAATCCATGCCAATCCATGTCTTTGTACCTTGGCCTCCAGCCGATAGGGCACTCCACAGCAGAAATTCTTCCCTTACATCTACCCAAAATCCACTTCAGGACACGCATGTTATCGCCAAATCCCGGCCATACGAAGTTTCCATCCTTGTCTTTTCTAAACCAGTTGACACCAAAAATCCTTGGAGCGTTTTTCAAATCCCTTCCAAATTGGAGCCAATGGTTGAAATAATCACCCAAGTGATAGCCCAGGAACGGTAGCATGGCGAAGGGATCCCGTCGCACTTTACCGATTTCGCCAAATGCCGCGGCCGTCATCTCAGAACCCATCGTGGCCGCCATGTATACGCCAAAGCTCCAATTGAACGCTTGATAGACAAGCGGAACAGTGTTGCTCCTTCTGCCTCCAAACACAAAAGCTGTGATCGGTACACCTTCTGGATTTTCCCATTCGGGATCGATAACCGGGTTTTGGTAGGCGGGTGCGGTAAACCGGGAATTCGGATGTGCCGCGGGTTTCCCGCTGTTTTTGTCATAAGGCTGTCCATGCCAATCCGTCAAGCCGTCCGGTACCTCCTTGGTCATACCTTCCCACCAAACATCTCCGTCGGCAGTAATCGCCACGTTGGTGAAGATGGTGTTGGACTTAATGCTTTCCATGGCGTTGGGATTGGTCTTATAATTGGTGCCGGGGGCGACACCAAAGTATCCCGCTTCGGGGTTGATGGCGTGAAGCCTACCGTCCCTGCCTTTGTGTATCCAAGCAATGTCATCACCCACAGTCGTGATTTTCCATCCGTCCAGTTCTTTTGGCGGGATCAGCATGGCAAAGTTGGTCTTGCCACATGCGCTCGGGAATGCCGCTGCAATGTAACTTTTCTCCTTCTCGGGGCTTTCTACGCCCATGATAAGCATGTGTTCGGCGAGCCAACCTTCTTCCCTGCCCAAGGAACTTGCGATACGAAGCGCAAAACACTTCTTGCCCAAGAGTGCGTTTCCACCATAGCCACTGCCGTAGGAAATGATCAATTTCTCTTCAGGGAAATGGGTGATATACTTGACGGTAGGGTTGCAAGGCCACTTCACGTCTTTTTGGCCGGGCATCAAAGGTGCGCCAAGCGTGTGGATACATTTCACGAAGTTTTCGTCGAGGTAAGGCATTACCTGCTTCCCGATTCGGGTCATGATCCTCATGTTGATCACCACATATTCGCTGTCAGTTATTTGGACACCGTAGCGGGCAAGTGGCGAACCAACAGGACCCATGCAAAACGGAATCACAAAAAGCGTCCTGCCCTGCATGCTTCCCTTGGTTAGGTCGTTGAGGATGTTCTTCATTTCGGAAGGATTCATCCAATTGTTGGTCGGGCCGGCGTCTTCCTTCCTTCGGCTGCAGATATAGGTTCTATCCTCCACCCTGGCGACGTCGCTTGGATCGGAAAAACAGGCGTAACTATTGGGCCTCTTTTCAGGATTCAGTTTGATAAATGTGCCTTTATCTACCAATTGTTGGCAAAGCGCGTCGTATTCTTCTTTGGAGCCATCGCACCAATGAACTTTCTCGGGTGTAAAATGGGCCTCCATTTGGGCCACCCAAGTTTTCAATTCTAATTTTGCCTCGGTAATCATGATTGAATGGGTTTAATTTTTAAAAATATGCCAAAATTTCTCGCTTTTCGGGATTCATCTCTATTTCCCGAGATCAAAGTTACCATTTTTGGGGAAAGGTCTCGTTCGTGGTATGATGATATAAATCCTTGAAAAGGCTGATAAATGTCAGAAAAGGGGAAGTTCAAAATAGGCCAAAAACAACTTGGCCAAGGTCAGTTAACTTTTTCCTCACCTTTCCATTTGAACGGGGTGAGGTCAATACTCGACTCTCCACGGGTCATTTGTTGTGCAATCGCTTCTCCTAATCCCGCAGAGTGCTTGAAACCATGCCCACTGCAGGGTGAGGCCACGATTACTTCGGGAAAATCCGGCAACGCATCTACCACAAAATAGGCATCCTCCGTCATGGTGTAAATGCAGACCTTTGACTCCTTGACTTCGGGAGTTACAAAATTTAGCCTTCCGGCAATCTTTTCCCGAATAAAATGCTGCTGTTCCTCGACAGATACGTCCCTTGACAAGGTATCCGGATGCTTGCTTTCCCTGAAAGACTCCGACGCCACCTTGACCGTCCTACCATCCAAAGAGGGAAATCCGTAGATAAAGTCCTCTGCCCCCTTGCCGAAGCCCCACATGAACACGGGCATCTTTCCGTTGGCGAACTTGCCATTTTCGATCGGAAGCCAATGGAGAATCTGTCTACATATCTTGAAATGCGTCTTATGGCTTGGGGGGAGAAAATCCTTTACCCAAGCACCAGTGCTTAAAACAACCCGCTCTGCCCAAAATTCCCCCTGATTGGTGTGGATGCTGACGCCGCCATTGGATGGAGCAATTCCGAGTACTTTGGTGTGTGTCTTCACGATGGCATTGTTTTTCTCTGCCAGCTGGATTTGGGTTTTAACGGCGAGTTCCGGGATCAAATAACCTGCACTTGGTTCGAAGTAAGCCATGCCACTAGGTTCTAGCTTAAACTCCGGGAAATGGCTGACCAGTTTATTTTGATCCCAAACTTCGTGGGCAATACCCATCTGTCCGGCAAACTTGACGGTGCGGTTGAAAAATCCCTCAGAACCGTGTTTTGACCAGGCACTTCCGCCCGAATCCATCAACAATCCCCCGACCTGATGCATGATTTGTATGCCGGTCATAGCTTTGATTTCCTGCCAGATTTCATGGGAGCGCATGACCAAGGGTACAAAATCAGCGCCTTCGCCGACTGCCAAACGCGTGATTCGTGTCTCTCCATGGGAAGAGCCCATGGTGTGTGGCGGTGAAAACTGGTCGATACCAAGTACTTTTTTCCCGGATTTACTGAGTTGCCAAAGGGCGGCGGAACCGAGGGCACCCAAGCCGATGACCGCGAAGTCGAATGAATGCTGGTTCATAGGATTAATTGCTAAACAAAGGAGGCCGCTTCCGCTGCCAATCGGTTTTTTCTTGATAGGCTCGACCGAGCATAATCAGCTTTTCCTCGTCAAACAGATTAGCCAGGAACGTAATCGAAGTAGGGCTTCCGTTATCGGCAAAACCATTGGGCATACACAGCGCGGGATGACCCGTCAAATTGGTGATCTGCAATTGGTTACCGCCATAGGTCGGCGTGACGATGACGTCGTATTGTTGGAAAAGGGCATGCATCTCTTCGATCAAGATACTGCGGAATCTATTGGCTTGGATGTACTCGACCGCGGGGATAAACCGGGATGAACGGAAAAGATTGGGCCAAGCGCCCCGGTGCTGTGCCACCAATTGGTCGTCCAAGTTTAAGCGAGTGAGATCATCGAAAGCTGCTGCGCCTTCGACATAAAGTGAGATCAACATGCTGCTTGGGTCGACGGAAGTCTTCAATTCAACGGGCTCAAGCTGAAGTCCCATTTCCCGCAGGTCATCCAATACCTTTTTGTCTTTGTCGATATTGGGGCGAATGCCTTCAAAAAAAGCGGCGAAATAGCCAATCTTGAGGCTCTTGAGGGATTTGTCCGCATCAAAATTGAAAGCGGCAGGAATCGTGCTTTTGTCTTTATTGTCAAAACCATTGATCACAGAAAGTACAATCCCGTTGTCCAAAGCAGAGCGGGACATGGGTCCGACCTTGTCCATCGACCAGCTGAGGGCCATCGCCCCATGCCGGCTTACCCTGCCAAATGTCGGCCTCAGACCGGTCACGCCGTTTCGGGTCGACGGCGATACGATGCTTCCGAGGGTCTCAGTACCTATGGCAAATGGCACCAAACCGGCACTCACGGCGGAACCGGAACCGGCAGATGAACCACTGGAACCTTGTGTCAGATTCCAAGGGTTTTTGGTCACACCGCCGTACCAGACATCGCCCATCGCCAAGGCGCCAAGTGTAAATTTACCGACCAACACTGCCCCGGCTGCATCCAGCTTTTCGACGACGGTGGCAGTCTCTTCGATCACTTGGTCTTTGAAGGGAGTCGCTCCCCAAGTGGTTTTTGTTCCCTTCACCGCCAAAAGATCCTTGATGCCATAGGGTATCCCATGCAAGGGTCCTCGGTATTTTCCTTGGGCGAGTTCGGCATCCATCGCCCTGGCTTTCGCAATGGCTTCGTCCTTCATGAGTGAAATAAGACACTGCAGCGTGTCCGAATACTTTTCGATCCTATCGATGTAAATCTTCGTCAATAGCTCCGAGCTAAGCTTTTTGTCTTTAATCAATACAGAAAGCTCCGCGACGGATAGAAAGGCAATATCGACATCCCTTTTGGGTAAATCCACCTGCTTTGGCAATCCCCAATTAAAGGATTTCTGAGTCTGATCGGGCACAAAGCCGTGGGGAAGAGGATTGAAATACAGTGCGGGGGCGATGGAATTTGCCAAGGGCTGCTTGCGCATCGTCTCGAAACTCGCCCGATGGTTGCGGAGGTTTTGCAACATGCTGTCCCGCTCCACGGGCGTGAATTCGAGACCGACCAATATCTCCGCCTGGGAAATCGCTTCGGGATTGATCTCAGCGAGCATTTTCCCGCCGACAAAACCCACGGTAGTGAAAACTGCAGCCAAAAGGAGCAAAAGGAAGTGGTTCTTTTTTATCATCTGCTTATTGAAGTTTACCTTTGGATAACCAAAGCACCCGAATTTTGATTGTGCTTTGGAAGATAAACAAATCCAATGAGTCAGGAAAATACTCCCACCTATCCCATGCCGATGCGGGGCATGTTGTTGTTGATCGGCATGTACACATTTGCGTGGGCGGCATTTTTCAGGTATTTCGGTCCGGACCTCTTGCGGTGGTTTTCCATGGAGAAAGGGTTTGTGGCCAGCGCCTCCCCAACTACAATGGGAAGCATAGGGATGTTGGTGGGGTTCTTGATTTTCCTGAGCGCGTTTTATCCGATCAGCTGGAGATACCTGACCTTGGCCGGGATTATTGGGAAAATGCTCCTCTTGGCGTGGTTTCTTGGACAGTTTTTGCCCGAACTTGGCTGGAACAAGAGAACGATCTTCCATGTGGCATTTTCCGAAATCTTCTGGATGATCCCTCTGATCATAGTGTATTTTCGGGCTTTGAAAGTGAAAAAATATTTGGAGAATCAAACTTGATCGACATTGATTTGGGTAAATTTGATGATTCACAATACCCCAAAATCCGACCATGAACAGAAGAAGATTCCTCCAAACCACTACTGCCCTCACTTTGGCCAGCCAACTTCCAAACTCTGAGATCTTTGCCGCCAATCCCGCCAAAGTAGGAAACTTGGGCGTGGCGCTTTTTACCCTGCCAAAATCCCTTTCACAGGATTTTGAAGGCACGCTGGAAATGATCAGCGATATGGGCTATAGTGAGCTTGAGTTTTTTGGTCCTTACGATTACAGTGGGGAAGCGGCCAAAAAGCAGTGGGAAATGGCCGCGAAGGCACTTGGTTTCTCTGGTTCTGGATATTTTGGCAAGAGCCCAAAAGAGTTGAAAGCCCTTTTGAAAAAATACAAGCTTTCCTCTCCCGCCATCCATGTCGACCTGCCAACACTGCGTGAAAATATGGCGGGTGTGGCGGAGGCTGCGGATGTCATTGGGCACAAATATGTCGGCATTGCCATGATACCGGATGATATGCGCAAGACCCTCGATGACTACAAGCGCACGGCAGATATCTTCAATGAAGTGGGCAAGTCGGCCAAGAAATATGGTTTGACTTTCTTTTACCACAACCATGGCTATGGGCACAAACCTGTCGATGGGACCATTCCGTTTCAATTGATCTTGGACAATACAGATCCGGATCTGGTCAAGATGGAAATGGACGTTTTTTGGTTCAGTGCGGCGGGCATCAACCCCGTGGATTATCTGAAAAACAATCCCGGAAGGTTTCCCCTGCTGCATGTGAAGGATATGTCGGAGAAGAAGACTTTTGCCAAAGATGGCAGCAACATGGGCGAATGGATGGGTATGTTCCCCTATTTGGCAGATGCGGGAGCGGGTGTTTTGGATCTTGAGACGATTCTCTGCGAAGCCAAAAAAGCCGGGGCCAAGCATTTCTTCCTCGAAAAAGACAACACACCCAATCCCCAGCAGGCACTACAAGCCAGCTATGATTTCCTGTCGAAGGTGAAGTGTTGATTTAGGGGAAGATCCAATTTCAAGCAAAAAACAAAGAAACCTTGCCGGAGGATTGTTCCGATTTGGAATTTTCCCCCAACAAGGTTTTAGGTTTCAATAGGCTGAAAGAAGATAAATTATATCCGACTTTGAGGAGGGAAATTATTGCCCCTGACCCAAGGAGTATGCGGCCTTCCCGTCAAAGGCGTAGAGATTTTCTGTTTTGATCGAATCGATATTCTGATCAATCGCGTTTTTGAGCAGTTCCACAATGCTTTGCTTGGTGATGCTGACGCCGTCTTTTGGCTTAAACCTGCATCTCCAATGGTCGGTGCAGAATGTCTCCTTGAACCCATCGGGCCATACTTTGATGCCGCGGTTGGTGATCATGGTCAATTCGATACCGCCGGTTCCAATACTTTTCACCTTTTCGGCCAGCTCGTTTGGATCTAGTCCTGCCCAGTGCACAAATACATCCACTCCCACGAGTTCTTTTTTGGCAGCAGCCTTACGCTTGTACTTAGGTAGGTTCAGGGCCGAATTGTTGGCGTAGGAGACAGACTTAAGGATGGATGGCTTGTTGCCCAAGTTGGCAATCACTGCCTGTGCAAATTCCTTGGTGCCGACTTTTTGCTTGCTGGTTCCTTCTTTGAAAATGTCATAAGTGTGGATACCATCTTCCAAAGTCTTCAACCAGGCGTTTTGGACTTTCTCGGCGACCTCAGTTTGCCCGATATGGTTGAGCATCATGATGGCACCTTGCAAAAGCCCTGATGGGTTGGCCACATTTTGACCTGCTCTTCTTGGTGCCGAGCCGTGGATGGCTTCGAACATCGAGCATTCTTCGCCGATATTGGCCGAACCAGCCAATCCTACCGAGCCAGTAATCTGCGCGGCCACGTCACTCAAAACATCCCCATACAGGTTGGGCATGACGATCACATCGAAGGCCTCCGGCGTATCAGCCATTTTGGCTGCCCCGATGTCGATGATCCAGTGTTCGTTTTCTATTTCGGGATATTCCTTGGCGATCTCGTCAAATACTTGGTGGAACAGACCATCTGTCTGCTTCATGATGTTGTCTTTGGTGAAGCAGGTTACTTTCTTGCGATTCTGCTGCTTTGCATATTCAAAGGCATAGCGCACGATTTTTTCGCAACCTGGACGGCTGATAAGCTTGAGGCATTGGACCACTTCGTCGGTTTGCTGATGCTCGATGCCGGCATACAGGTCCTCCTCATTTTCCCTGACAATGACGATGTCCATCACCGGGTGCTTGGTACTTACAAAGGGATGCAGACTCATGCAAGGGCGCACGTTGGCATAAAGTCCCAGAAACTTACGCGTAGTCACATTCAGACTCTTGTAGCCACCACCCTGAGGTGTCGTGATGGGTGCCTTGAGAAAAATCTTGTTGCGGCGAATCGTGTCCCAGGATTCTGCTGCGATGCCTGAGGTATTGCCGGCGAGGTACACTTTCTCTCCCACCTCGATCTCGTCGATTTCAAGTTTGGCACCTGCTGCCAAGATGATTTCCAACGTGGCATCCATGATTTCCGGGCCGATTCCGTCGCCCTTTGCTACTGTTATCCTTGTCATATCCTCGGTGTTTTTTTGGTTAACGGTGCAAATTTGGCGGATTCAAATGATTAGTTTTTATTTATATTTAAAATGAATATTATAAAAATTTATTTATATAAAAACATGCGATCGGAGGTTGAATTTCCAAAACTCTTTGTAGGCCCTTCAGAACTCTTTTGACGAGCCTGTGGGGAACAAAAAAAGCCCAGGAAATCCCAGGCTTTCTCTTTTTTCTCGTGCATTTGATCGATACTGTCCGTTAAGTACGGTCGAAGCACACATACTTCGTACTTCTAACTTCGCACCTACTTCAAGCTTCCGATCATATCCTCAGGCCTGACCCAAGCGTCAAACTGCTCATTGGTCAAAAGTCCCAAGGCCAAGGCTGCTTCGCGAAGGCTTGTGCCTTCCTTGTGGGCTTTCTTGGCGATGGCAGCCGCATTTTCGTAGCCGATATGGGGATTGAGTGCAGTCACCAGCATCAGGGAGTTTTCCAGATGTCTTTTGATCATCGCGTGATTGGGCTCGATACCGACGGCACAGTTGTCATTGAAGGAGACACAGGCATCCCCAATCAAGCGCGCCGACTGCAGGAAGTTGGCAATGATCATCGGCTTGAAGACATTGAGCTCAAAATGTCCATTGGATCCGCCGATGCCTATCGCTACATCGTTGCCCATCACCTGTGCCGCGACCATAGTCATGGCTTCGATTTGTGTGGGATTCACTTTGCCAGGCATGATCGATGATCCGGGTTCGTTTTCGGGGATCAATATTTCACCGATTCCGGACCTTGGACCAGAGGAAAGCATCCTGATATCGTTTGCGATTTTCATTAAGCTTACTGCCAATTGCTTGATGGCGCCATGGGCTTCCACGATGGCATCATGGGCAGCCAGGGCTTCAAACTTGTTTGGTGCCGTGATGAATGGATGGCCGGAAAGCTCGGCGATCTTTTTGGCTACCAACTCGGAATATCCTTTCGGAGTGTTCAACCCAGTACCTACCGCAGTGCCGCCTAGCGCCAACTCGGTCAGGTGTGGAAGTGCATTGCGCAGCGCCCTCAGGCCATGGTCCAATTGCGCGACATAGCCCGAAAACTCCTGCCCCAGGGTAAGGGGGGTCGCATCCATGAAGTGCGTACGGCCGATCTTGACCACGCCCATGAATTCTTCCGATTTGGCTTTTAGCGTGTTGCGCAGGAGTTCGACGCAGGGAATGGTCGTCTCCACCACCATCTTGTAGGCCGCAATGTGCATGGCCGTCGGGAAGGTATCGTTGGAGGATTGGGATTTGTTGACGTCGTCGTTGGGATGGATTTTCTTCTTTGCATCCTCCAGAGAACCCCCGAGAATCACATGTGCCCGATAGGCAATGACTTCATTGGCGTTCATGTTGGATTGGGTTCCAGAACCTGTTTGCCAGATGACCAATGGAAACTGGTCGTCATGCTTGCCTGCGAGGATTTCGTCGCAGACTTGGGAAATGATTTTGGCCTTATCCTGTTCCAAAACCCCCAATTCGGCATTTGCCAAGGCGGCGGATTTTTTCAGAATCGCAAAAGCCCTCACGATCTCGATCGGCATGCGGTTCTTTTCACCACCAATTTTGAAATTGTTGATCGAGCGCTGTGTCTGTGCGCCCCAATATTTGTCCGCGGGCACCTCAACAGGCCCCATGGTATCTTTTTCAATTCTGATGCTCATATTTTGGGATGGTTATTTTCGGCCGCTAAAATAGTGTTTCAGGGGCACAATGCATAGGGATTTCGGAGCAAAGCCGCTGTGGCAAATCTCCCAGTGAATGATGTCTTCATAGGTTGAAAACAACCTTTTTGAAAATGGTCGATGCACTAGGCCCCAGGCAGCGAAATCCCTTTCACCCGTCGATAAAGGGATAATGCATGCTTGTCCGTCATGCCGGATACAAAATCGATCAAGCTCCGCAAAAGTGGATAGGGGTTGATGTTTTCTCCCCAACCTTCCATCGGGAAAGTCTCGGGCAAAAGCCGCAAGATACTTTTGTCCTGACCTGAAAAATGTTCCTGTTTGTAAAAACGATGGTAAAGCGCCTTTGCGAAAACCTGCAACAAGCCTTCCAAAACTTGAAACCCAGCAGCTTCCTTTTCCAAAACAGGTTTGGAGCGGTAAATCTTTTTTACTGAAACTGCAGAAATGGTAGCCAATGCCGCCGCCGACGGGATGATATCTGTCAGCGATCGGTCAAAATTGCCTGCGAGGATTTCAGCTTCCTTTTCCTTGAAAACCTCCACGCATTCCAATACCAACTGGCGAATGGACATCGCCCGCAAAATGCCCAATTTCTGGCTTTGGCTGGGGTAGGTGTTCAACTTTTCGGGTTTGAACTGGTCTCCCAAGATCGGGGCCAAAAGCGAAACGGCCTCCTCCAGTTGCAAAAGCCCCAAGGTGCAGCCATCCTCCAAATCGATAATGCTGTAGCAGATATCATCCGCCGCCTCTACCAAAAATGCCAAAGGATGTCGGAGGTAACAGTCATCGGCGATCGATGGGATACCCAAGGTCGTGGCCAGCTCGGCATATTCTTCCTTTTGGTTGGCAAAGAAGCCGTATTTCTTTTGGCTGCGCCGGGACTTGTCCCGCTGATCCACCAGACTTGGGCGGGGATATTTGGTAAAGGCAGCCACGGTCGCAGGTGAAAGTTTCAGCCCCGCAGCTTTGGAAAGCAGCATGCGAAATCCCTGCGCATTTCCCTCAAACTGGCACAAATCCTGCCATTCGGCGTCACCAACCAAGTTTTTCCACACCTGCCCAAATGGATGGAATTTGAAGAAATCCGAAATCGCATCCTCGCCGGCATGGCCAAAAGGTGGATTACCGATATCGTGCGTCAAGGCCGCCGCCGATACGATTGCCCCGATGTCGGAAGCGGAGATCCCATGTTGGCTGAGGTTCGGATATTTATCGATTAGAAAGTCGCCCACTGCCTTGCCGAGGGACCTGCCCACACTCGAAACTTCCAAACTGTGGGTGAGACGCGTATGGACGAAGTCGTGCTCAGGAAGTGGGAAAACTTGCGTTTTGTCTTGGAGATTCCTAAAGGGAGCGGAAAAAATGATACGATCGTAGTCAATTTCGAACTCAGTACGTGAGGATTCCACCGAAAATGCCGTGGATTTTCCAGCCTTGAGCCGATCCACTGCCAATAACTTTTCCCATTGCATCATGGCCAAAAATAGTAATTTTACCCCGTCATGAAGTACTCTTATTTGTTAATTCCGGCCTTTTTGCTCTTGATATCCTGCACGGCAGATTCAGAGCGTACGACGGCGCTGGCCAATATTTTCTTGGTGGATGCACCTGCGGATTTTGACGAAGTATGGGTAGAAGTGCTCGGCGTAGAGGTAGAAGGACCCGGGACGCGGGGACAGGACAACTCAGATCCGGTTTTTTTCCCCAATATCCTTCCCAACAAGAAGGTCAATCTGATGGCGCTTTTGGCCGACAATACTTTTCTGGTCGGACGCGGAGAATTGCAGGCGGGAAACATTACAAAGCTGAGATTGCAATTGGGCGAAACAAATTATGTCATCATCAAGGGCAAACAGTATCCCTTAGTGTTTGCTACCGAAGCGGCCCAAAATCCGGAAATCGAAGTGCGGATTCCGCTGGAAGTGGCGGTATCGCACGACATTTTTATGGATCTGGAGGTTTTCAAATCCATTACCCTGCTGCAAAATCCGGATTCGGTCTTTGTTTTTGACCCGCAGTTACGCGCATTTGATTCTTCCACCACCGGCCAAATCACTGGCAGTATCCGCCCAAGTGGTGAAGGGGCTGTCATTTATGCCATAAAAGCCAACGATACCGTAGCGGTCAGTGGTGTGGAGAAATCCTCCGGGAAATTCACCGTCCGGGGCTTGTTGGGATTGCATACGCTTTCAATCGTTCCTTTCAACGCCAAGTATTTGCCAGAGATCCGGAATGGCGTGGAGGTGAAAGCCAGAACAAGCACCCGACTCGAACCCATCACTTTGCGAGCCCGGCCATGATCGGAATGTCCCATGACGAAATGTACATGTGCAGGGCCATGGAATTGGCCCAGAAAGGACTCGGCAGCGTCAGCCCCAATCCCATGGTCGGCTGTGTGATCGTACACGGTGACACCGTCATCGGGGAAGGTTATCACCAGCAATACGGTGGCCCGCATGCAGAGCCCAACGCAGTCGCGGCGGTCAAAAATCAGGATTTGCTTACGGAATCTACGGTCTATGTCACCTTGGAGCCCTGTGCCCATTGGGGGAAAACACCTCCCTGCGCCAATCTTTTGGTAGAGAAAAAGGTCAAAAAAGTCATAATCGGGGCTTTGGATACAAATCCACTCGTCGCCGGAAAAGGAATCGAGATTCTCCGGGCAGCAGGGGTAGAAGTCGTTTCAGGTATTTTGGAACAAGAGGTCCGTTTCCAAAACCGCAGGTTTTTCTGTTTCATGGAAAAGAAACGACCCTACATCATCCTCAAATGGGCCCAAACTGCAGACGGCTTTATCGCAAGGAAAAATTTTGATTCCGAATGGATCAGCAATTCGCTCAGCCGTCAGTTGGTGCACCGCTGGCGTGCGGAGGAGGACGGCATCATGGTTGCTACCAATACCGCCCGATACGACGATCCGCAGCTCAATGTCCGCGATTGGGCAGGCCGAAATCCGACTAGGATCGTATTGGATAAACACCGTGCCCTGGACGAAAAACTGAATCTGTTCGACCAAAGCCAAGCCACGATTTGCTACACCGGAGACTATTCCGAAAAACGGGAAAACTTGGAATTCGTGGCTTTGGGTGAAAAGTTTGACTTGGGAGCCATCTTGAAAGATCTCTACGGTAGAAGAATCCAGAGTCTCATTGTCGAGGGAGGGACCAAACTGCTTCAAAGTTTCATTGACCAGAACCTTTGGGACGAAGCAAGGGTTTTTAGATCGGATACGGTTTTTGGAGAAGGGATTGAGGCGCCACTCTTGATTGGAAAAATTGAACACGAAACATTAATCGGGAACGACAAGCTTGCAATATATTTCAGAAATCAATAGCCATGGCAGAATCACTTTACATCCCCGCCTCCGCGACCAAAGCAGAGAAATACCAAGCCATTCTTCCACAAGTGGAGGCCTTGATCCAGGGCGAATCCGATACTTATGCTAACCTGGCCAACGTGGCTGCCGTGCTCAAAGAGGCATTTGGCTTTTTTTGGGTGGGTTTTTACCTGGTCAAGGGCGAGCAACTCGTTTTGGGGCCTTTCCAGGGACCATTGGCGTGCACACGGATAGGATTTGGGAAAGGTGTCTGCGGTACGGCTTGGAAGGAAGCCAAAACACAATTGGTGCCCGACGTGGAGGCTTTTCCGGGGCACATCGCCTGTAGCTCGGCATCCAAGTCCGAAATCGTGGTGCCCGGATTCAGGGAGGGGAAAGTCTGGATTGTGCTTGACGTAGACAGTGACCGCTTGGATGATTTTGACCAGGACGATGTAGCTTACTTGGAACGATTGATGGGGATTGTGGACCTCCATTCTTAACAGGACAATATCCCCTCTCGCAAAGAAAAAGAAGATCCAAAGAACGCTGAAGTATTATTCACATCAAACACCAAATGCCACTAGGCGAAAACTGCATACTGCCACTGAAAACTGACTATTTGCGTTCTTTGCTGCTTCGCCTCTTTGCGAGAAGCGAATAAGCCAGAGTCCTTCTTATTTCACTTCCCACTTTTCGATATACTTTGGCTCAAAGGCCAGCATTTTGTCTAGTAGCGAGGCTGGATCTTCATCCACGATCAAAAGGTCCATCTGGGCTTGGTGCAAAAATCCCTCTTGGCAGGCATGGGACAGAAAATCAAGCAACTTGTCAAAGTACCCGTGGAGATTATACAGTGCCAGCGGCTTTTGGATGTAGGCGAGTTGGTTTAGCGTCATGATTTCAAAAAGCTCCTCAAAAGTGCCTATCCCGCCCGGCATCGCGATGAAGCCGTCACCTTTTTCGGCCATCAGCCATTTGCGGTCACGCATGGTTTCGACTACGGTAAGTTCAGTGAGTTCCCGATGGGCGACTTCGATATCCACGAGTTTCTGAGGGATGATGCCATACACTTCTTTTCCTGCAGCCAGCATCGCATCCGCGATGACGCCCATCAAGCCGACGTTACCAGCCCCATAGACCAAGGCAAGGTCCCTTTTGGCCATTTCATTGGCCAAAGCCAAGACACCTTCGGCATAGGCGGGATTTTTTCCTTTGTTGGAACCGCAGTAGACAGTGATTTTTTTCATGGGACGGGAGTTTTGATTTTCAAAAATACATCATTCCTTCGGACGGCCTCCCAATTGGAGGATTTCTGTCTAATTTTACCGCCATGAAAATCTGCTTCGCCACCAACAACACTAAGAAAATTGCCGAGGTCAAAGCCGCCTTGGGCCCTGACTTCGACATCGTCTCCCTCGAAGCCATTGGCTGTCGGGAAGAGCTTCCCGAGACGGGGAATACCCTCGAAGCCAATGCTTTTCAGAAAGCCCGCTATGTCAAGGACCACTATGGCGTGGATTGCTTTGCCGATGATACGGGCTTGGAAGTGGATGCACTGCAGGGGGCGCCGGGAGTGTATTCTGGTAGATTTGCAGGTGAACCACGCAGCGACGAACGGAATATTTCCCTTTTGCTGGAAAAAATGAAAGGACAAACGAAACGGGCGGCCCGTTTCAAAACGGTGATTGCCTTGATATTGGATGGGAAGGAATATGCATTTGTCGGTGAAGCACAAGGGGAAATCCTGGAGGAAAGGGTCGGCACTGGAGGCTTTGGTTATGATCCCGTTTTTCGCCCTGCTGGATTTGACAAAACCTTTGCGGAGCTAAGCATGGAAGAAAAAAACGCCATCAGTCACCGAGGCAAGGCCGTCAAGGCCTTGGCTGACTTTCTGAAATAATTCCGTATTTTTGACCCCCATGAAAAAACCGTTTATTGTCGGTATCACGGGTGGTAGTGCTTCGGGCAAGACCTTATTTTTGGATAAATTGCTGCATGCCTTTGGCCCTGGCGAGGTATGTCTTATTTCCCAGGACAACTACTACAAGCCCCGCCACCTGCAGCCGGTCGACGACATGGGTATCCACAATTTTGATACGCCGGGCTCCATTGATTTCGCCCAATACGCCGAGGATATCCGCAAAATCCAAAACGGAGAGACAGTTTATAGGCAAGAATACACCTTCAACAATCCCAACAAAAAACCAAAAATCCTTGAATTCGCACCTGCGCCGGTCGTCGTGGTGGAAGGGATTTTTGTGCTCTACTATCCCGAATTGGCTGATTTGTTGGATTTGAAAATCTTTATCGATGCCAAGGAATACATCAAGCTAAAGCGGAGGATCGTGCGGGACAAGGTCGAGCGCGGTTACGACCTTGACGATGTGCTCTATCGCTATGAGATGCACGTGATGCCAACCTATGAGAAATACATCGAGCCATTCAAAAGCGATGCAGACCTCATCGTCACCAACAATCGGAACTTCGACAAGGCATTGGATGTAATCAGGACCTACTTACGGGCAAAGACTAAGATCGCGCTTTGATTTTCACTCCCTTTGCATAATTCCTACTTTTCCCTTTGGAAATCGCATTTCTTTCTATATTTGCGTCCCATGACCAAAACGAGGAACCATACCGCATTGTGGAAACAAAGATTGAGCCTGATGCTCGTGTTTGTTTTTTGCCTTCTGGTATCGGCGTCTGAGTATTTTCCCCACGAAACCAAGCAATCCAACGGTACTGAGCAACAGGACGGTGATGCCCAAGACGCACCTTCGGACCACGACACGTATCTCAACGTTGCGGTGGACGCCGTGGTGCCTTTTGCCGTGGGGGTCGCTTCTCAGGTGTTTCACCTGATCTATGAGCATATCACTTTTGAGCCACCCATCCTTTCTGGTCATTCGGTTTCGGTCCCATTGAATTTTCCTTTTTGGGAGATATTACTCGAGCGCATCATCTCTCCCAATGCGCCCTGATTCGTTTTTTTAACTCATCCATTTTGATCCCTTTGGGATTACAATCCAATTCGTCACCAAAACAAATCAACAATCAATATGCGTAACCAAGGTGTTATCGTGTTTTTGACGGTAGTCATTACAGCATTGTGTCTGTATTACCTGTCATTCACATTTGTATCCAACAATATCCAGCAAAAAGCCGAGGCTTTCGCCACGGATGCCGGAGGCAATATCGACTTCGGTAAAAAACAAGCGTATCTCGACTCCATCTACCGAGAGCCGGTGTACAACTTCCTCGGCGCCAAATTCACGTTTAAGGAAATCAAGGAAACCGAACTCGGTCTAGGCCTTGACCTTCAGGGTGGTATGCACGTCACTTTGGAAGTTTCCCCGGTGGAAATTCTGAAGGGACTCTCCGGTAATAGCAAAGACCCGGCTTTCAATGCAGCATTGGAAGACGCTACCCAGCAGGCTAAAACCTCCAACCAGAAATTCGTCAACCTATTTTACAGTGCTTGGCAAGAAAAAGCAGCCGGTAAAAACCTGAGCTCAGTATTCGCTACTGCCGCAAACCGTGGCAGGATTTCTTTGGAATCCTCTGATAGCGACATCCTTCAGATCATCGACACGGAGGTTGAAAATGCTATCGACCGTTCTTTCAATATCTTGAGGACCAGGGTGGACCGTTTTGGTACTTCCCAGCCCAATATCCAGCGAATCCAAGGTTCGGGTAGAATCCAAATCGAACTTCCTGGCGTGTCCAATCCTGAAAGGGTTAGAAACCTGCTCCAAGGTGTGGCTAAGCTCCAGTTTTGGGAAGTTGCCGAGCCAAATGAGTACTTCATGGAGTTGCAGGCGGTCAATGACTTCCTCGTATCCGAAGCAGTGGCAAAAAAGGCCGCAGATACCGGAGCGACCACTCCTGCGCAGCAAGACAGCTTGGCGGCTAGTGAGTTGGAACAGCAATTGTCAAAAGGAACTGATTCTCTTGACCTTTCCTCTTCAGTTTCCCCCATTTTCGCCCTTTCCAAAGGTGGGGGTGCTCTCGTATATGAGGTTCGCGACACGGTGACGATCAACAGGATTTTCGCACGCGAGGACGTGAAATCCCTTTTGCCAAGAAACACCAAGTTCCTTTGGTCTGTAAAGCCTGACAATACGACTGGCGTGGAGCTTTTGGAATTGTTCGGTATCAAAACTGATAGGACGGGAGACCAAGCGCCATTGGAAGGGGATGTCATCACGGACGCACGTCAGACTTTGGACCAGACTTCCCGCCCTGCAGTCAGCATGCAAATGAATGCTGATGGCGCAAGGAAATGGAGAAAATTGACAGGGGACAATATCGGCAGAAGAATCGCGGTTGTGCTTGACGATTTCGTCTACACAGCTCCGATGGTACAAGGTGAAATCCCTTCTGGACAGTCTGAAATCACTGGTAACTTCACGATCGATGAAGCCAAGGACTTGGCAAACATCCTGAAATCAGGCTCCCTTCCTGCCCCAACCAAAATCGTGGAAGAAGCCATCATCGGCCCAACTTTGGGTAAAGAAGCACAAAGCCAGGGTATCATTTCGATGGTCGCAGGCTTGGTATTGGTCGTATTGTTCATGATCGCCTACTACTCCAAGGGAGGCTTGGTAGCCATCGCCGCGCTGGTATTCAACATTTTCTTTATCCTCGGTATCCTTGCCCAATTGGGTGCTGCATTGACTTTGCCAGGTATCGCGGGTATTGTGTTGACCATCGGTATGTCGATTGACGCCAACGTCTTGATCTTTGAGCGGATCAAGGAAGAATTGGCAAATGGGTCAAATCTGCTTGCCGCCATCAACCAGGGTTACAGCAAGGCGTTTTCATCCATCTTTGACTCCAACCTGACCACCTTCTTGGTCGGTGCGATTTTGTATGCTTTGGGCCAAGGTCCGGTAAAGGGCTTCGCGATTGTCTTGATGATCGGTATTGCGTCTTCATTCTTCTCAGCTGTGTTTATCACGAGGCTGATCGTGCATTGGATGTCCAAAAAAGGCGACAAGAGCAATATCTCCTTCTCTACCCCATTTGCAAAAGGCTTGCTCAACAACCTCAATATTGACTTCATGGGCAAGCGTAAGGTTGCCTATCTCATTTCGTCAAGCATAATCGTGTTGGGCTTGGCGATCGGTATGATCAATGGTTTGAAGTTTGGTGTGGACTTTACGGGAGGTAGATCTTATATCGTAGCTTTCTCCCAGGCCTTGCCTGCATCCGACCTCAAGGTGGGTTTGGACAATGAATTCGAAGGATCCGTGGAAGTCAAAACCTACGGTGCCGACAACATCATGAAAGTGACCACTTCCTACATGATCAATGAGGACGATGACAACTCCAATGCAGAAGTCGAGAGAAAAGTTCGTGACGGAATCGCTGCAGTAACTGGACTGACCTATGCCACTGACGCAAGCAATTTGGGATCCGGCCAGTTTGCAATCACAGGATCTTCCAAAGTAGGTGCAACCGTTGCAGACGATATCAAGAAATCTTCTGCTGAGGCGATGTTCTTCGCTTTGGCTGCAATTTTCCTCTATATCTTGTTGAGATTCCGCAAGTGGCAGTTCTCTTTGGGATCAATTGTAGCTTTGGTTCATGACGTGTTGTTTGTGGTAGCAGCCTTTGCGATTGCCAATGCCTTGGGTGCAAATTTTGAAATTGACCAAGTCTTTATCGCTGCGATATTGACCGTGGTGGGTTATTCTATCAACGACACGGTGATTGTATTTGATCGTATCCGCGAAAATCTCGAGGTAAGGGGTACTACGAAGCTTACCCAAATGTTCAATGACGCTTTGAACCAGACTCTTTCAAGAACGCTTATCACTTCCTTTACGACATTGATTGTGGTGATCGTCCTCTTGCTATTTGGCGGACAGGTATTGGGAGGATTCTCCTTTGCATTGTTTGTCGGTATCGTCGTGGGTACTTATTCGTCTATCTACATTGCTTCCCCAATCGTGGTGGATTTGATGAAGAAAGAGCTTGAAGCGGAAAAAGCAGAAGTTGTCCCTGCCAAGAAAAAGGCTTAAACGAAACAATTTTGGCTAAAAAAGGGCGGTGATTCTGGGAATTGCCGCCCTTTTTTTCTGCTTTTTCGAAAAAATACCCCAAACAGGGGATTTTTTAGTTTTTGTGTATCGCTTACCTTTCTGACAAATTGAAACCTATGTTTGGAAGTATTTATTTGACAGTCATCGCCTTTGGCCTCGTTGCATCGGCTTTGTATTTGGTCTTCGATAAAAAAACCGATCATCCTTCACAACGGATTTTTTTAGGCATCCTCGCCATGGTGTTGGTATTGGAAACAATCGGCCTGCTTACAGCAAGACAGCACATCAACAACTCCCTCGGATACAATATTGGTTTTGTATACCTGGAATCCCTGCTGCTGATAGGCTACTTCTATTTTATGGAAAAAACCCTGTTTTTCAGAAAGATCATCCTTCTTGTCACGCTTTTTCTGTCGGTCTGGGGCATGATTGTCTCGGTTCAGCTTCAGGATATCCGAACCGTCTTTCAATATTTCGCTTTTTTGCCCTTTGGTATTTTTATCCTTTTCCTATCAGGAAGGCTCCTCAGCCAAATCCTCAACCTTAGGATGTTCGAAGACTGGAATCTTTTGTTGTTGCCACATTTCTGGATTTCGACCGCGATTGTGTTTTTTTATATTGAAGCGATTTTGATTTTTGGAGCCTATCAGTTTGAGCCCGAGTTTGTCATCGCGAATGTAAAAGTGCTTTTTGGATTCAACAGGTTTATTGCCGGTTCGATGTATTTTGTGTTTGGTTTTGCATTTTTTATTCCGTTGATTTATGAGAGAATCCTACAGAAAAGGCACTTGAGCTGAGGGATTGGGTTTCTTTTTTCACCAATAAATCAATCAACCATGACTCGGGAACAACTGGAGCTATTCCGACGGGCTTATGATAAGTCCGTGAAAAAATGCATTAAAGGCAAAAACAAAAACGGTAAGGATATCGCCGAGCAATCGGATTGGGTATTCTTCGACCGGGACCTGATACAGTCCCTACTCGATATGACTGATCCGAAGACCGGCGGGCTTAAGATGTATTTTGGACAATACGATAAGGAAAACCTGGATATCATTCCCCTAGACCGCAAGGATCGGGAAGATTATATCGGCAGAATGTCCATTGCCATCGCAGCGGCAAACAGGACTGAAGGGGGGATTATTGATGTAATGGATGAAAGCAGCGATCCTGCACTTAGGTCACAATCCTCTGGGGATTCCGTTAGAAACCTTGGACAACTATGTCCGCCTAATTGTAATCCGTAAAGCAAGTGGGATTATCGAACTGGTACAACCTTATGATTTGGGCAGGGATGCTATTCAGCATTCCCTGTTTTTTTTTGGATTTGAAAGAGTTTAGAAGTAGCCACAGACTGGTATTCATAATCTTGACACTGGTGTCTGCCGTCGAGTTTTATGGGAAGTATCTGGGCCTACGCGGGATTAACAACGGTTGGATATACAATATTGGCGCCGTATATGGAGAAACGATCTTGATATTGTTCTTCCTCGCAGTTGCTGTAAATAATCAAAAAAGCAAGTTTTTGCTTCGGTCAACTGCAGGAGCGTTTTTCTTATATTCGATGGTGTACACGATCTTCTTTCGTCCAATTGATCAATTCCACAATTTCAGCGTGACTGTAGCAAGCCTATTAATTATCTTTGGCTGTTTTTATTACTTTTTTGAAATCATGTTTTATGATTATTATCTCGAAAAGCAACTGTGGAAAATCCCTGATTTTTGGGTGGCAACGCTATTGCTACTTTTCTTCAGTTCCTCTTTTCTTTTTTTCGCGTTTTTCCCAAAGGTAATCGCGATGGATGCCAAACTTTGGGGCACGCTGAATTTCATGTTGAAGTTGATCGGAGGCACAATGTATCTATCTTTTGGTTTGGTGTATTATCTCCCCTTGCTGAGGGAAGGAAATCAGGATGATTTCCCAAATGATTTGGCAACAAGTAAATCTTGATGCCTAAATATCTGGAGTAAGAAAAAAATGCAAAAAACGGCTATCCATGCAAGATGAAGGATCAGACTTATTTCTAATCATCCTCCTGGGCTTCTTCCTGATGCTCTTGATGGTTTCGTTTATCGTGCTTATGCTACTGTACCACCGTCAGAAGCAGATTAAAAACAGGGAACGGCTCAAAGCCATCCAAACCGAATACGAAAAGACCATCCTCAACGTGGAAAAGGAGATTAGGGAGGACGTACTTGCCTTTGTCGGCAGGGAGCTTCATGACAATGTCGGTCAGCTACTTTCCCTCGCCAAACTCAATCTGTCCAGCACCAAGCCCGAGAAAATATCCGATGGCAAAAACATGCTCAATGACATCATCAGAGAGGTACGTTCACTCAGCAAGGCGCTGAACCTAGATTGGGTGGAAACGATAAGCTTGGAAGATTTTATAAAAAGGGAACTGGAAAAAATCGGCAACCTTGAGTTTTGTACCGTGGATTTTGCATCCGATGGGCCATCCCTCACGTTGAGCAAGGACCAAAAGTTGGTGCTGTTTCGAATCATCCAAGAATGCCTCAACAACGCCATCAAACATGCGCAGCCTAGTATGATTGCGATCGAAATCAATGCAGGGAAATCACCAACAGAGATTTTGATCAAGGATGATGGAAAAGGATTTGATCTCAGGCAACAATCCAACGGACAGGGGCTCCGCAACCTCCAATACAGGATGGAAACCATCGGCGGTAAACTCGAGCTCATTGCCGCCCCGGGAAAAGGTACGCAGGTCAAACTCCTTTTGCCGAATTGACTTTCTTCCCCTATATTTTCGATTCATTGAATCACCATGATCCGTATAGCGCTTGCCGATGACCATAAAATGTTTGCAAAAGGCATAGCGGGCCTTTTGGAGGAAGAGGACGATCTGCGCGTGGACGGGATTTTTTCCAATGGAAAGGATTTACTTGACTTTTTGAAAACTCATCAAGTCGATGTCATCCTGACCGACATGAATATGCCTGTGCTCGACGGGGCGGGGGTATTGGAAGCCATCAAAGAAACCAGTCCAAAGACCAAAGCCATCGTATTGTCCATGTACCACGACGAGGCGATCTACAACCGATGCATGAAACTCGGGGCCGATGCCTACGTGCTCAAAAACTCCGATCCAGATGAATTGATCTATACGGTCCGGGAGGTTTTCGAAGGGAACTATCTTCCCAGCTACTCCAAGCTTCAGCAGCAAACCGAGTCTGACGAATACACGGACTACTACAAGCTCAAATTCCAGCTTTCCAAGCGAGAGACACAGATTCTCCGCATGATCAAAAATGGCATGACCAACAAAGAAATTGCGGCAAGCCTTAACCTGAGTTTGTTCACCGTAGAGGCGCATCGAAAAAAGATCCACTCCAAGTTGAAAGTAAGCTCAGTCAGCGAACTTATCAGAAAAGCCATCGACATCGGAATATGAAAAAGATCAAGGTCGCACTCGTTGGGTATGGTTCCGTGGGAGAAAAAATCCACGCCCCGCTGATCCACGAGAATCCCGAAATGGAGCTGACTGCTGTCGTAGAACGGCACGCTTCCAAATCGCAGGAAAAATATCCGCAGGTAAAGGTTTTTAGAAGCCTTGAAGCGCTTTTGGAAGCCGATGTAGTGGACTTGGTCGTGATCGTCACGCCCAATGAGCTGCATTTTCCCCAAGCCAAACTCGCCTTGGAATCAGGTATTCATGTTGTCGTGGACAAGCCGGTAACGGTATTTTCTGGGCAAGCCAAGCAATTGGATGCGCTCGCAAAGGAAAAAGGAAGGCTGTTGTCGGTATTCCAAAACCGGCGCTGGGACGGGGATTTTTTAACTGTTAAAGAGATTCTCCAACAGGGCATATTGGGAAGGATTGTGCATTTCGAGTCGCACTTTGACCGGTTTAGGCCACATTTGGTCAACAACTGGCGGGAAAAGGACTTACCGGGAAGCGGGATTACCTATGATCTCGGTACGCATTTGATCGACCAAGCAGTCGTGCTTTTTGGAAAGCCGGATTGGGTGTATGCAGACATCCTGAAACAGCGAACCGAAGCCGCGGCGGATGATTTTTTTGATATGACGCTGATGTATGGGGATTTGAAAGTCAGGCTGACAGCCTCAGTCATGGTGAATGCACCACTGCCAAGGTTTTTGGTTTTGGGAGAAAAGGGCAGCTATTCCAAATACGGCCTCGACGTGCAGGAAAAAGCCATGAAGGCTGGCCTTCCGCCAAGGGGAGATGATTGGGGTGTGGAACCCGAGGAATCCTGGGGTAAACTTTACCTGGAAAACGAAACCAAACCTTACCCGACATTGGGGGGAGACTATCGCCTTTTCTACCAAAATATCGCGGATGCTATTTTGGGCAGGACCGCGCTTCAGGTGAAAATGGAGGAAGCTATGATGGTTTTGGAGATTATTGAGGCCGCTTTCAAAAGCCATCAAGAAGGTAGGAGGGTTGTCTTGGGGTGATTTTCGCTATCCAGCTTCCCCTGAAGCAGGATTTTGTGTGTATCAGCTCTTGCCAAGAAAGTGCTGTTTTCGGAAAAGCAGCACAACCCAGCTTTTTGATAGGTCCCTCTCCACGATAGCAATCAAAGGTTTTCGGAAGGTTTTTAGGGAGGGTGGATGGCCCAGTAGGTTGGGGATTATTAACATACGATGTAGGAATGACGTTTTATAACACACATAAAATTTATAATCAGGAAATTGGTAGTGGAAGATAAAGAACTAGAACTTGTTGTTTCTTTCTTGAAAGAGGAGTTAAACTTGAAAAATAAAATCATTAAGAAAACTACCTCTCTTTCTGATCTTGGATTAGATGGAGATGATTCGCTGGAATTAATGGTCAAATTTTTCAAAAGATTTAATATTGAGTATGAGGGGACCAACTTTTTAGAATTTATACCTAAGGAGTCAGGATTCCTGTACGCTACGTTAAATAGTCTATTGGGAATACCTAGTAAAGGAAGTGACGTTGAAATTTATGTTCAGGATCTACTTTATTCTTTGTTAAAGAAAAGATGGAGTAAATAGATAGGAGCAGCAATGTATCGCAGGAAAGATTGGCAAAAGAAGTAGTAGCCGAAGAGGCGGTGATTTTCGCTTATCCTGCTTCTCCTGAAGCCGGATTTTGTGTGTGTCAGTTCTTGTCAAGAAAGAGCTGCTTTCGGAAAAGCTGCACAACCCATCTATTCTTTTTTCCTCCTTGCTATTCGACCAATTTCTTTAATTTTGCGGCCTATGGCAAAAACCGAACAAACTGCGGAAAATACGCAACTGAAAGATATTATCGCCCATGCCAAAGAGTATGGGTTTGTGTACCCATCTTCCGAAATCTATGATGGCCTTCAGGCTGTGTACGATTATGGAGCGTATGGGGTAGAGTTGAAAAACAACCTCAAGCGCTTGTGGTGGGAAACGATGACCCGCCTCAACGAGAACATCGTGGGCATCGATGCGGCGATCTTTATGCATCCGACGACTTGGAAAGCATCCGGACACGTCGATAGCTTCAACGATCCCATGATCGACAACAAGGACAGCAAAAAACGCTACCGCGCGGATGTCCTTGTCGAAGAACACGCCGCCAAGCTGGAAAAAGAAGGCCAAGTGGAAAAAGCGAAATCGCTTACAGCCGCGCTGGCAAGACTTTTGGAAGCGGAGGATTTTGCTGCCGTGCGCGAACTGATCGTCAACGAAGGCATCAAATGCCCGATTTCAGGTACGTCCAATTGGACAGAAGTGCGTCAGTTCAACCTGATGTTCAGCACCCAAGTTGGGTCGGTAGCGGAAGATGCTTCCACCATTTACCTCAGACCTGAGACCGCACAGGGTATATTTGTCAATTTCCTCAATGTCCAAAAGACGGCAAGGATGAAGGTTCCCTTTGGTATCGCCCAAATAGGCAAGGCATTTAGGAATGAGATCGTAGCAAGGCAATTCATCTTCAGGATGCGCGAGTTTGAGCAAATGGAGATGCAGTTTTTCGTTCGCCCAGGCTCGGAGTTGGATTGGTACAAGGAATGGGCCGCCACGCGTATGCAATGGCACAAGGCTCTGGGTATTCCTGAGGAAAAACTACGCAGGCACGACCACGAGAAGCTCGCGCACTATGCCAATGCGGCGATGGACATCGAGTATGAGTTCCCCTTTGGCTTCAAGGAAGTGGAAGGTATCCACTCCCGCACGGATTTTGACTTGAAAAGCCATCAGGAATACTCCAAAAAGAAACAGCAATATTTCGATCCCGAGATCAACCAAAATTACATCCCTTACGTGATCGAAACTTCCATCGGTGCCGACAGGCTCTTTTTGATGACGCTCTGCAATGCCTATGTAGACGAGCAATCCGAGGAAAAACAAAGGACTTACTTGCGCTTGCACCCGGCTATCGCGCCTGTGAAAGCCGCTATTCTTCCTTTGGTGAAAAAAGATGGATTGCCCGAAAAAGCACGCGAAATCGTGGATTTGTTGAAATATGACTTCAACATTATCTATGAAGAAGCGGCTTCGATCGGCAAGCGGTATACGCGTCAGGATTTGATCGGGACGCCGTTTTGCATTGCTGTCGATCATCAGACATTGGAAGACAATATGGTGACGATTCGTCATAGGGACACGACCGAACAGGAGCGCGTTCCGATTGCCGAGCTCCACAGCCGCTTGACGGAAGCTTGCAGCTTCAGGCGCATTTTCGAAAAACTCTAATCAAAAAGCCCCTTGAAGACCAGCAAGGGGCTTTTTCTTTTCGTAAATCCGCGGCATTTTTCCCTTTTCAAAACAAATCCCCATATTTCAAAAGTTAAGCTCAATATCAAAAAAACAGCATGGGAAACAACGCCATCATCATCGGTTCGGGGATTGCGGGGATCGCGGCATCGATTCGCTTGGCCAACAAGGGCTACCAGGTGGAGGTCTTCGAAGCGAACGCGTATCCAGGTGGGAAACTTTCGGAAATTGAGATCCAAGGCTATCGGTTTGATGCGGGGCCATCGCTCTTTACACTTCCCGAACAGGTAGAGGAGCTGTTTCGGATTTCGGGGAAAAACCCGGACGACCATTTCCAATACATCAAGCTTCCCGTTGTTTGCCATTACTTTTGGGAGGATGGTACGCGGCTCAATGCATTTGCCGATTTGGATCAATTTGCGCAGGAAGTCGAACAGCAACTCGGCGAGCCGGCAGTGCACGTACATGCGGCTTTGGAACGATCCTCGTACATCTATCAGCATTTGGCACCGCTGTTCATGCACCGCTCACTGCACCGATTCGGCACCTGGGTCAATAAGGATGCGCTCAAGTCTTACTTTAGGATGGGCAAGTTGGGGGTTTTTAGTACGATGAACCGAGCGAATGAAAAGCATTTTCAAAACCCCAAAGTCGTGCAGCTGTTCAATCGCTACGCCACCTACAACGGCTCCAATCCTTACGAGACCCCGGCGACCTTGAACATCATTCCGCATTTGGAATTCAATATCGGAGCATTCTTTCCCAACAAAGGCATGCACGATATCACGCTGAGTCTTTACCGATTGGCTTTGGACTTGGGCGTGAAATTCCATTTTGGTCAAAAAGTCGAGGAAATCCTCGTCGAAAATGGACAGGCAGCTGGTGTCAGCATCAAAGGGACCCGGCATACCGCCGAACTTGTGGTGACCAATATGGACATGGTCAATGCCTACAAGACCATCCTGCGGAAGCAAAAGCAGCCAAAACTACTGTTGAACCAACCCAAATCGAGCTCGGCCCTGATTTTCTATTGGGGGATCAAAAAGGACTTCGCCGAATTGGATTTGCACAACATTTTTTTCTCGGAAAACTACCGGGAGGAATTCAGCCATATTTTCCAAAAAGGAACGATTTACCACGATCCGACGGTCTACATCAATATCACATCGGTTTACAAAAAAGACGACGCTCCCGAGGGCTGTATGAATTGGTTTACCATGATCAATGTACCCAACAACCAGGGTCAGGATTGGGATAGGTTGATCAAAGAGGCTCGAAAAAACATCCTTAAAAAACTGAATCGAATCCTGCAAACGGAGGTCGAGTCCCTGATTGAAGTAGAGGATATCCTCGACCCAAGAACGATCGAATCGCGCACCTCAAGTGCCAATGGTGCGCTCTACGGCAACAGCTCGAACAACAAGTATGCGGCATTCCTGCGCCACGCCAATTTTTCCTCCGAGATCAAAAACCTCTACTTCTGCGGCGGCAGCGTCCATCCCGGGGGAGGCATTCCGCTCTGCCTGCTTTCCGCCAAAATCATGGCAGAAATGATACCCGAAGGGAAATAAAAAAGCCTTCAGGATTGCGGTCCTGAAGGCTCATTCAACTTTGGTGAAACTATCTCGCAGTTCCTGGAATGATGGTTTGCCCAAAAAAGACCGCGTTAAGAAACAGCTTGTTGGTGCCAAACCAGAATGCGCGGAAGTTGGCGTTGTCTGCCATGCCAATCACACGACCTTGCCCTTGTCCAGAGACTTTGATGGCAGCGGTATTTTTGATCTGATCGCGGTTGGAAGGGTGCAGGTAACCCGAAGCCAAAGGCGATTCCGGATAGACCATCACATTGGCGTATGGATTTTCGGAGATTTGGAGAAAGAGGTTATTGTCCCGGAATGAGAAAAGCTCGGCTTTGGTATAGCCATACCCCAAAGGATGGGTAATGTCCAGCTTCACGTTCATGATGGCACCTCCTGTGACCCTGGCGCCCATGGCATTTTCAAAATCGGCATAGCGTCTTTGGACTTGTTTATCCTCGTACGGAACAGTTTTGAATTTGAAGGCAGCGACTTCCTGCTGGTCAAGCCAGGACATCGCATTGCCCTGGGCTATCAGTGTACCGCCGCTTCTGACCCAGTCCTTGAGCTTTTCTGCACCGGATTTTCCGAGTTGTCCATAGCTGCCTTCCGGCATCACGATGACATTGTACCTTCCCAATTCTGCCGCGCCCACCCTGGACAGAGGCAGCAAGGTCGTAGGCATCTGCATGCGCTGGTCCAACAAATGCCAAATTTCGCCTGCCTCATTGCTGCTGACACCCCCGTCTACCAGGATGGCGATGGAAGGCTTGCTGAGGACGTCGATTTTTGGTGAACCTATATTTGCGCCTTGGGTATAGCCGGTTTGGATGCCGTGGATATCAATTCCCGTCTCTGCGGCGATTTTCGCCAAATCATTGTGCAAATCCTGCTCGCTGCGGTTGGATTGACCTCGGCTGACGAGGATGCTGCCCCGTGCCATGGGCTTTCCATCAGGGAGAACCAATGGTTCATGGCTCACTCGGACGAGGTATCCTTTTTCCATCAAGGCATACGCCGCTTTGGGTGCATAGTATTCATTCCATTCAAATAGGTAGCTGTAGCTGCCCACTTCTCCCAAGACCTCGCCTTTTTTCAACATCAGAGCGCTTTGGTTCACCTGTTCGACATTGGCAAGGTTGAGGATCTTGCTGTTGAGTGCCATGAAATCCAGATTGAAAGCCATCGGCATGGTCCAAGCCGAAACATCGTAGAACAAGCTATCTTGGAAAGTTGTGCGGGTTTCGAAGAGGGATTTGATCAGTCGGTATTGGGGCTGGTTCAGCGGCACAATGAAGGCCTTGTCTTTTTCGAACTGGACGCCATTGACGGTAATATCCTCGTTGAGTTTGAACAGGTCGATCTTGTGTTGGAGGATCATTTCTGCCAAGTGGTAAGTACGGCCGCCGTCTTCTTTTGCGCCAAAAATGTAGGCCTTGTTGGGATCCACATCGGATTCGGCTTTGGCTTCTTTGTAGAAATCCCTCAAGTATGTGTTCATTTCCACCCGCATATCCTTTGCTGCCTCGAAGGAAGAAAGTGTGCAGACAAATTGGTTACGGATCGTAAAGGCGAATGTCACCGGGCCATAGATACTCTCCTGCAAATGTCCCCGAGAAGAGGCCTGCTCAAAGAGAATCCCGACCGATCCTTGCACATCCGGATAGGTAGAGCCTTTTCCATAGTAGAAATCATCGAAATTCTCCTGCGTGTAGTACAGCGATCCGATCCTGTCCAGATACTTGGCATGGTAAAGGCCAATCTTTTCGGTGAGTTCAAAGTTCTTTTTGGGAGTCAGGGGATGGTTTCTGGCTGGCACGCCAGGCTGAAAGAAGAAGGTCGAATTGGTGCCCATTTCGTGAAAATCCAAATGGATATTGGGAAGCCACTGCTGGAACTTCGCAACGCGGTTGCGGGACTCGGGATGCTGCACGGGTAGCCAATCGCGGTTGAGGTCAAACCAATAGTGGTTGGTCCTACCCCTCGGCCAGGCCTCGTTGAGTTCGCGGTTGTTGGCATCTCCGTTCATCACGTAGCTCTTGTGGGAGTTGACCCAAGAGGCGAATCGGTTGACGCCATCGGGATTGAGCGCTGGGTCGAGGAGAATGATGATGTTGTCTAGATCAGCTGCGATCTCATTGGCTGCGGCAAAATGGTAGGCTGCAAGCAAGGATGCATTCACGGCGCTCGCTTCATTGCCGTGTACCGAATAGCCTGCCCACATCACCAAAGGCATGTTTTGAAGGTTGGGATTGGCTGCCGGGTCACGGAGTTTTTGACGCTCAGCCAGGATTTGGGGAAGTTTCCCATGGTTTGCTGGGGAAGTGATTGTCAACACGATTTGTGGACGCATCTCGTAGCTTCTGCCGATGACTTCCAATTTGACCCGATTGGAAGATGCCGCCAAAGCTTGCATGTACATCACCACTTGGTCATGCGAGGCATGCCAGTCGCCGACTTCGAAGCCGAGGATATCTTTTGGCTTGGGCACTTTGGGGTCGTAGGTATATCCTTTTGGCAAATAATAGCCCAGATCCGTTTGCGAAATACCGATGGTCTGGAGGGCAAAAAGGAGAAAGAGAGCAAGTTTCAGGCGTAAATGCATAGGATTGAAGAAATGAACCGGGGTCGATTTTAGTCCTTTTTGAGAACAAAATTCTGTACTTTCGTTTGAGAGGTAAAATTTGGATACTCTATGGTGTCCGCAGCCTCATGGATTTTCCAGTGAAAAAGTGTTTTTAAGTTTTATCAAAAAAACAAAATATGTTCGGTATCGGAATATTGGGCGTCTTGATTTATGCCTACACGATCTATGATGTGGTCAGCAGCAAGTTTGCGGGGAACAACGACAAACTCATCTGGGTGCTGATTGTCTTGTTCCTGCCCCTCTTGGGCACGGTACTGTGGTTTGTGATTGGGAGGAAGTCTGTGGTTCGGTAATGAACTATGATTGATTAAAGATTTAGTATTTCCGGTTGTCCATGGTTAAACGTGAGATGGTCTTTTGATCTGTATCCTTATGTTGTTAGATTTGGAAATATTGGCCCTGAATTGATGAAGAGTGTGAAAAATGTTTTTAATAAATATTTGGTTCTTGCAAGCAAAAAGGACCAGGAAAAGTTTTTTAGTACTGTGTTTCGGAATCCGAAGCCAAATCAGAAGTTGATTGATGCCGCCAAAAGATTTAAACTTCGAGAAATGATTCGCGAAAAAGGAGAGCTTGGTGAATAGGTTTGCAAAACCATCCAGTTTCTTTCGATTTCACTTTCCATACACCTCCCGCAGCGCAGCCTCCAACTCCGGGTTTTTGAAGTTAATCAACCGGAACTTGTTCGTTGAAAAAAAGCGACAATGTGTTATGAATCTTTAGAGCTTTTTATTCTCCAAGGCTTGTCATAATTCTCCAAAACGCTTTTTTGTTAGGCAGTCTAAATTCCACGTATCTGGTTCCAAATAACCCTTTTACACGCTTGATTTTCATTTTGCTTTTGACAATCTTTTTTTCTTTGCTATCAATGATCATCACTTTGCCACCCAGAATCAAATCTCCTCCGACGAAGAATAATTGTTCCAATATGGCTTTATCAGGATTAGAGTAATTTGAATGACCAAACATTTCCTTTCGCTCGGAATCTGAGTAGTCAAACCAATAGTCAGTCAAAGAAATTTTTTGATGATTTTCATTGAGAAGGCTCATTAAGTGATCGTGTCGTTCAAAGGACCTAAAGGACTCTAATTTCGCAGAATTGCGTGTTGCTTGAACCATTGAATCCATTTCACTTTGCTTAAAGATCACAATTGCAAATCTCTTGTGTATAATTAGGATACTTTCGTTTATCGTGTCAAAATCGGCGGAATAGAATACCTTACTTCTTATTTCCTCGTAGTTCACTTGCGCAAAAATTCGGAAAGGAATAAAGAGAAATGTCAAGAAAATCAATTTATTCATATTGCATTTGGTGAATCATCACGATTTCTTGATCAGCAAAATAGCGACTTTCATTTGTAAACCTCCCGCAGCGCAGCCTCCAACTCCGGGTATTTGAATTTAAACCCTGCTTCCTGGATTTTTTTGGAGGAAACTTTATTACCGCCAAGCACCATTTGCGCCATTTCACCCAAGGCCAGCTTCAATCCAAAAGCAGGCACACCTATACCGACATAGGATTTCCCGGCAAACTTAGCCGCGACTTTTGTCAATGAAGCATTTGTAGCGGGGTTTGGACCGACGGCATTGTAGATGCCTGAGGCTTTTTCATTTTCCAATGCCCACAAAAACATCCCCGCCAAATCCTCAATATGGATCCAACTCATCCACTGTCTGCCCGTGCCCAAAGGCGCGGTGACCGGTGGTTTCATCATTTCCTTCAGTGCACCGCCGTCCTTGTCCAGCACGATTCCTATCCGAAGCAAAACCGTCCTCAGGCCTCGGCTTGCGATCTGCTGCACGCTGTTTTCCCAGGCTTGTACAACGCTTGCCAAGAAATCGCCACCTGACTTTGAATTTTCATCCACCCATGCGTCATGGGTATCAAATCCATAGTACCCCACCGCAGATGCCGAAACGAATGCCTTTGGGACCTTGGGAGATATCCTGATTGCTTCAAGAAGGAGCGCGGTCGAGGCTGTCCTGCTGGTCAGAATCGCTGATTTGCGTTCGGCTGTCCATCTTTTCTCGGCCACACCTTCTCCGGCAAGGTGGACGATGGCGTCGGCCCAAGCAATCGCCTTTGGGTCGATGAACTGCTTTTCTACATCCCAGGCAAAGGAAAGTTGCTTGTTGCGCTTTGGGTCGCGACTAAGCCAGGCTACAGTATGTCCTTTGGATTCGAGCAGCGCGGTGATTTTTCTGCCGACCAGGCCCGACCCTCCGGTGATCAAGATTTGCTTCATGGGATTATTTATTTTCTATAAAAGCCTGCAAACCTGAAAATTGTTTTTCGAGCAATCATCTCGCCAGGTAAAAACCCAGCAGGACGGCCAATAGGCCCAATACCACGCTAACTCCGATGTAGGTGAGGGAAAGCGAAATATTTCCCTGTTGCAGCATTTGAAGGTTTTCGGAAGAGAAAGTGGAAAAGGTCGTAAACCCGCCGCAAAAGCCCGTGACCCCGAGGAGGTACCATTCTTTTGGGATCTCCGCCTGTTTGTAAATTAGCCCAAGAAATACCCCAATCAGCACACAGCCTAAGATATTGGCCATGAAAGTCCCAAGGGGAAATGTGCTCGGGATGAATTTTTGACACAACAGACTCAGCCCGTACCGGCAAATGCTTCCGATTCCTCCGCCTACACCTACGATCAGTATTTCCTTCATCCAGCTTGTGTTCAAGAAGGGCAAGTTAATCAAAATCACCTCGTGCAGACCTGTGATTTTGGACAAATGGAGCGATTGTAATGGGTGCTTGAAAACCAAACAGCGAGCGGTACGGCTAATCAAGTGCCTTCCTCATGCGGTAGTTGACCAACTCGAGGAAGTGGGATTTTTTTACTTGCTCCTCTTCTACTACAAATCCGAGGTTTTCGAAAAAATTCCTGGCCGTGATGCTCACATCGGCATAGATTGACTTGTGACCTTTTGTGCGCGCCTGATTTTCGAGTTTCCGGTAAAGGCCACGACCCACTCCTTGATGTTGGTGGTCTTTGTGTGTGAAAAGGTAATCCAAATAGCCATCCTCCCGCAGTGAACCAAACCCGATGATTTTGGTCCCGTCCACGGCCTTCACAAAGAAGTCATGCCAAATCCCATGCTGCCATTTGTCCATGGCCGAGTGCCAATATGACCAATCGTCGACTTGTTCCTTCGTATAATCCTTGATATTGACAAATTGGATCGTGTTGTAAAAAAGATCGGTGATCTCCGGGATATCCGTTTCCTTGGCGAGGTAATAGGTCCAAGGCGAATCGGTTAGCGTTTTGATATACAATCCGCTTGGATGGGCGCTGAAGCCTGCTTTCTCAAGCAGCCTTATTGAAGCATTGTTTTCTGGGGTTGGGTCGGCGACCACATGCTCGAAGCCTCCGGTGGCACGGATATCCCGTACGAGGAACTCAACCAATTTTGACCCGTACCCTTTTCCCAAAAAACTCAATTCCCCGATCAAGAAATCAATCCCCGCTGATCCCAAAGGTGCCTCAGACCAAATGCCCAAGGGTGCCAAATGGGCATCGTAATGCTGGACAAAGGCAAAAGGCTTGCCGTCCTCGACAATGAAATGATGTATCCAATCGGCATCCAAGTTGGCCTCGATCTCATGCAGCCAATCCTCGGGCACGCCAAAATACTTCCTTGCGGGCTCGGTCTGCAGCCATGTTTCGAGAAGCGGCAGATCATTCAACGTGAATTTTCGCGCAATCATGATGAAAAAAGAATCGTGTTTGCCTGATTAAATACTCGGTTTCCTTGTTCCCTTGCCCCGTCAAAAAGCGTGACGGACGATCGACTGTACCTTTCCAGTTGGCTCAAAAAGTCCCTAGTCACCTAAATCTAATTATATCTTTGGGGAAAGAAAAATTTTGGACCGAAATCCAATTTCCTTTTTCAGCCGCTTTTACAATAATTTTTCAATCACTGAATTTCTCGCTTTATTCGCCCTATGGATTTTCAATGGTTTTGGGAGGGAATCAGGCAAGGCATTGCTCAGATCACATGGCTTGAGGGGATTGCGGTATTTTTTGGAATTGCCAGCGTGATTTATTCTATCAAAAAGCATATTTGGGTATTTCCCACAGGCATGATCAGCACCCTGATCTACGTCTATATATGCCTAAAATTCAAGCTTTATGCAGATATGGGGATCAACGCTTACTATTTTTCGATGTCCATCTATGGTTGGTACTGGTGGACTCGTCCACAAAAAGAGGAGGCAGACCTTTCGGTCACCTGGCTTGACCGCATGGGTATCATTTATTCTTTGGCCCTGTTTTTTGGGTCATACGCTGTTCTCTCATTTGTGCTGAGCAACTTCACCGATTCGGATGTGCCCTATTGGGATTCCTTTACGACTGCCTCGGCCTTCGTGGGCATGTGGCTAATGGCAAAAAAGAAAGTGGAGAATTGGATTGCATGGATCGTGACCGATATCGCGTCGGTACCCCTTTATTTCTACAAAGAGCTTCTTTTGACCTCGTTCCAATATTTGTTTTTTACCGTACTCGCTGTGATCGGACTTTTTGCCTGGATCAAAGCCGCCAAAACCAACGTCAAGCAATATGCCTAAGAAGGTGGTCGTCATCGGACCTGAATCAACGGGGAAAAGCACGCTTTCCGAATCATTGGCGATGCACTTTGGATGCGATTGGGTTCCAGAATATGCGAGGGAGTATTTGGAGAATCTCGGCAGACAGTATCGATACGAGGACCTGCTCACAATCGCAAAAGGCCAAACAAATCTTGAGGATCAAATGGCTTCAAATAATGAAGGCCTACTCATATGTGATACTGACCTGCAGGTGATCAAGATTTGGAGCCAACATCGATTTGGAAAAGTTGATCCTTGGATAGAAAATCAAATCAAAGCTCGGAAATATGATCTTTACCTATTGACCAATATCGATATCCCTTGGCAAGACGATCCATTGCGTGAGCACCCCGCTCCGGAGATGCGGCAATATTTTTTTAGGAAATACCATGAGACGCTTGAAGCCTCCCGAGTTCCCTTTAATGTGGTTTCGGGTGATAAATCAGCAAGACTTCAAACGGCTATCGCTCAGGTGAAAGCCTTATTGGGGATTGAATAATCACTTGCTTTTTTTTAAATATCACCAGAAAACGACCCCACATGTTGTGTAGAAATGTGGTTTATTTTTAAGACCTTAGAAATCATTTTTGATCATTTCAGTAAACCCAAAAGACATTGACAAAATGAAAAAACTCCTATTTATCACGGCGTTTCTTTTTGCGGCGGCTGTTCATGAAAGTGCTGCACAGGACAAACCTAATCCGACCGAAGTGGCGCGGGTCACAGGCTACTTTAGCTACCTGATGCCATTGGTGAAATTCCAAGATGGCGAGAGTACCTCCAATTTCAGCGATGGATTTGCCATGGGTTTCCCGGCGGGTTTTATCTTGGCCACAAAAAGTGGACGCTACGGCTATATATTCGAGTTGGTGCCAATTATCGCCTTTGCGAATGGAACGAGCAGAATGGACAACCTGGTCTTCAATCCCGGCATCCAATTCCACATACCTGGTGGCTGGAACTTCAACGCCCTCGCTTCTTTCGAAACATCAGGTCGGTATGGAGTGACACCGGTGATATCCAAAACCCTCCGGGTGGGGGAATATACGAGCTGGTTCATGACCGTTCCGGTACCGGTCCGCTTCGGTGCCAATCGTCCGACATCATTGGAATTTGCGCTTCAGCTGGGCTTTGCGTTTTGATTATTCAATAAAACCGCCTGATTGCTAGTGCTTTCTCCAAGTATTTGACGTATCTTGTGCAAAATTTCACTTTTTACACTAAAATTAGAATACCCTCGAATAATTGAATTACCCAATGCAAATTCCAAAATTCAGTAAAGCAACGCCCTTCCAGTCAGAGCTCAGAGGGCGGATCAGATCGTATTTCAACGAACAAAAACTCAAACCAACCGGTAATCTATCCCTTTATTGGAAAGCCATTTTGTTGGTGACCTTGTTCGTTGCTACCTACGTCCATTTGGTGTTTTTTACACCGTTTTGGGCAGTAGCCTTGTTGGAGTGTATACTCCTGGGAGGTTTAGCCTCTGCAATAGGTTTCAACGTGATGCACGATGGCGCACATGGTAGCTTTAGCAGCAAAAAATGGGTCAATGAACTCGCGGGCGTGACCATCAATTTCCTAGGAGCCAATGTGTTTATGTGGAAAACCAAGCACAATGTGGCCCACCACACTTTCACCAATATTCCGGAAATGGATGATGACATGAATGCTCGGCCCTTGTTGAGGCTTTGTCCAGCACAAAAACATTACAAAATCCACCGTTACCAGCACCATTATTTTCTGTTTGTATATGCGATCCTGTACCTGTATTGGGTATTCGTGACGGACTATAAGAAATACGTGCTTCGCCGCGTGGGAGGAACTCCTATCCAACCTATGAAACTCATGGATCACGTTTCCTTTTGGGGTTTTAAGTTGCTACACCTGATTTTGTTTGTGGCCATTCCTGTTTACATGCTTGGATGGACCCCTTGGGTCATTGGATTCTTGACCTTCGGAATTTCTACCGGAATATTCCTGAGCGTGGTGTTCCAATTGGCGCATTCACTCGAGGAGACAAATTTCCCAATTCCAGATGCCGAATCCCAGCAATTGGAGGACGATTGGGCGATACATCAGTTGAAGACGACATCCAACTTTGCCACGGACAACAAGGTTTTGTCTTGGCTGGTCGGTGGGCTCAATTATCAAGTCGAGCACCATCTTTTCCCGAATGTTTCCCACGTCCATTATCCGGCGATTAGCAAGATCATCAAACAAACCTGCCAAGAATACAACATACCCTACTTGGAGCATTCCAAAATGCGCCACGCCTTTGTCTCACACGTGAACCACCTGCGGGAATTGGGTAGAGTTTAAAAGAACCCTAACCGAAAAATGTCAAAGCCAAGGCCTTAAGCTTTGGTTTTTTTTATCCCCTTTTAATCCCACGATAGTTTTTGCAACCACACAAGTAAATTCATATTACTCCTTGATGTTGCCAATTCATCATCTTTTTTCGGTTCGGAGTACTCAAGGCCTAACCAACTTGGGAATTTTTTATTGACCGATGGGTTTGAAATCTGAAACATTCCAACATAACTTTGTCACAGATCATGAGGGGTGCCTTAATACAACGGGCTGAGATCATACCCACAAGACCTGATCCGGGTAGTGCCGGCGAAGGGAAATGAGTAACCAATTGCAGTAATACTATCCAGAGTTTCTTTTCGGAGAAATGACTTAAAGTCCGCTGGCGTATGTCAGCGTTTTGCGCGCATAGGATAGGATTTCAGAATTGGATGGGTCAAACAAAAAACGAAAACCGCCCCTAGGTTTTCCGATGTTTCACCAAATCGCCGCGAGTAGCGGGACAAGTTAAAACCATGAAAAATTTATTTTTCCTTTGGGCATTATTGCTCTTGGGATCGGCTGCGATCGCGCAGTCTGCAATCACCGGCACCATCAAGAACCGAGGTGGAGAGGCTTTGGTCGGTGCTAATGTTGTCCTTTTGGGGACAGGTAGGGGTTCGACATCGGACCTAAACGGAAATTTTGAGATAAAAAACGTCCCAGCTGGCAAATACAACCTCCGTGCAAGCTTCATGGGATATGAAAGCTTCGTGCAGGAAGTTGAACTTCCGCTAGCAGAGTCCTTAGAAATTAGCCTGAATCCAAGCAGTATCCTTTCGGAGGAATTTATCGTCTACGCCACCCGCGCCTCGGAGCGTACGCCGACTACCTTCAAAACTGTCAGCAGGGAGGAAATTGCCAAACTGAACCTCGGCCAGGATATCCCTGTCCTGCTCAATTTTACGCCTTCTGTGGTGACACACTCCGATGCGGGTGCCGGAGTCGGCTACACAGGGCTAAGGATTCGTGGTTCCGACCAAACCCGGATCAATGTCACCATCAACGGTATCCCCCTTAATGATGCCGAATCCCACGGTGTATTTTGGGTCAATAAGCCGGATTTTGCGACTTCGGTCGAAAACATCCAAATCCAACGGGGCGTCGGAACATCCACCAACGGTGCAGCTACGTTCGGTGCGAGCATGAACATCCAAACGGACAAACACCAGGAAGAGGCATTTGGCGAAGTGGACAACTCTTTCGGCTCGTTCAATACTTGGCGGCATATGGTCAAAGTCGGAACAGGCCTACTCAATAATCGCTGGGCCTTTGATGCCAGGCTGTCCCAAATTACGTCTGACGGCTATATCGATCGGGCATTCTCGGATCTGCGCTCCTATTTTCTTTCGGGAGGATATTATGGAGAAAAGCACGTCGTCAAAGTCAACATGTTTTCGGGCAAAGAGCAAACCTACCAAGCCTGGGAAGGCGTACCGGAAGCCTTGTTGAAAACCAACCGGACCTTCAATGCCTATACTTACGACAATCAAACCGACAATTACCAGCAGGACCATTATCAATTGCTCTACACGGGAAATTGGAACGCGAACTGGAAGGCCAATGCCGGACTACATTACACTTACGGACGCGGTTTTTTCGAACAGTTCAGGGAAGATGACCGCTTGTCGCGGTACGGTCTGGATCCGATCGTGATAGGCAATTCGGTGATAACCCGTACCGATATCATCCGCAGAAGGTGGCTGGACAATGATTTCTACGGTGCTGTGTTCTCTTTGAACTATATCTCCGACGATTCCCGATGGAATGTCATCATGGGTGGCGGCGCCAATCGGTACGATGGGGATCATTTTGGGGAAATCATTTGGATGGGAACGGCCGGTCCAACCCAAATCCGTGATCGCTACTATGACAACAATGCGGTAAAAGACGACCTGAACCTTTATACCAAAGCGACCTATGAAGTTTCCAAGGGCTTGTTCCTGTTTGGTGACCTACAATTCCGCGGAATCAACTATCGCTTCAATGGCATCAACGACGACCGGCGGGATATCGAAGGATTCTATACGTTCCGGTTTTTCAACCCCAAATTGGGTATTTCTTACGAAAATGAATCCGGTCAAACCTGGTACGCGTCCTATGCCGTTGCCAACCGGGAACCTGTCAGAAACGACTTTACGGACAGCCAACGCGGTCAAGCACCAAAACCCGAAAACCTCCAAAACATCGAGGCGGGTATCCGTACCCAAGAGGGAAATTGGAATTACAACTTCAACTTCTTCTACATGCGGTACAGGGATCAGCTCGTCCTCACGGGCCAACTGAATGACGTGGGTGCCTATATTCGCGAAAACGTACCGAATTCATTCCGAGCCGGTATCGAGATGGACGCATCGTACCGTTTGTCGCCGAAGTGGACTTTGGCCGGTAACCTGACACTCAGCAGAAACAAAATCGACGAGTTCACGGAATATTTGGACGACTATTCCACAGACGACTTTAGACAGGAGACAATTGTCCACACCAATACGGACATTGCATTTTCCCCCAATGTTGTCGCCGCTGCGGTGATTGATTTCAGACCGTTTCCTGGATTTGAGGTCAACTTGCTCTCCAAATATGTCGGCAGGCAGTTTCTCGACAATACCCAAAACGAAGCGAGAAGCCTCAATCCTTTCATGACCCAAGACTTGAGGTTCAATTATGCGCTGCGACCAAGGTTCGTCAAAAATCTAGAATTCACCCTTTTGGTCAACAATATCTTCAACCAGCTTTACGAGCCCAACGGCTATACTTTCAGCTATTTTGTCGCAAATGAAGCAAATACCGGGCGGGAACTGGTGACGGAGAATTTCTTCTATCCCCAAGCGGGGACGAATTTCTTGGCTGGAGTAAAGTTGAAGTTTTAGGATTTTTTTAGCTGGAAGACCGATTGATACTTTTCGGCTTTCCAGCTAAATTCCTTTTAGTCCATTGTATTCATGTAATCCCTCAACAGTCCGGCACATGAAATTGCAACTATAAACTCTGTCTGAGAATCCAAGTCATTAGCAAACCAAACTGTAAATTGCTTTTTCTGGGGACCCAATTGGACCGCTCCAATAGCCCGTGCATTTTCGAAAAATTCAAATCCCTTAAGCGCCACTTCCTCGATGGTCATCAATTCGATAATTCCCTTTTTTTTACCTTCCTGATAGTTGAAGACAGGCCTTATATCGATTCGTTGGTCCCCGTTTGTCAACCATCCGGAAAAACTGGCCCCAAATTGTGCATCTAACTGTTGTGTTACAATCAACCGCCAAGCACTGTCCGTCGAAGTCGTTTCAATCAAAGCGACATAATTGTCTATCGAATGAATGATCTCAGCAGGCACCCCGATAGACCAACTTGAGTTTTCTCCGCCAAAAACAATACCTGCGCTTTCAAGCCCCTTGAAATCCATATTTCTACTGAAATTCACAACTGCTGAGTCCCCGGCTTGGGAGGCCATGAGGTAGGACCCCTTGTGATTTGAACTTGCTGTTTCTAATCTGCTAAATAGCCTCGAGTTGTACTTGGATTTTGTCCAGCCCGTTTTTCCTTCAACTACTTGATAGCTATGAAATTGGAACTTGGGAAAACTAGATAAACCCTTCCAAGTTACTGGGTAGGCCGAGCCGTTACTAAGTAGGTTTTCAGAAACAGCCATAGGGCGCTGTGCATAACAATACGTCGACAGGAAAACAAAAATGATTGCCGTAAGCGTTTTCATGGAAATTTGATGGTTCACTTTCATAATGATAAAGAATTTCTCTCGGTTGGCTAATCTTCTCAAGTTAGAGAATGATCAACCATATCACAGGAACTTGACCAATTAATTTTTGGTGAAAAACAATAATTCAATGAATTACTTTGGCAAAAAATCAGAAAACGTGTTATTGGTTTTCGGCGTGCGTAGTAAACGGTCTATTCGCCGGTATTGTTGATCAGTTTGAAATAATCCTTGAGACTCGTCAAGACCGGCATCCGAGCGTCTTCGGTTTCCAGGATCTTTAGCTTTTTACCCGAAAAATTGATCCCAAATTTCACCTCTTCATTGGATAGCAGGGGAAAAATGTTCTTCCCGAAAGCGAGATGGGCAAATTTGTCTCCACCTTCAAAACGAATCTCGCCTGAGTCTCCGTTGCCGGGATTTTCCCAGTTCACTACAATCGGAAGACTGTCATTGGGAAATTCCCAGTAGAGATAAGCTTCGTCCTTGGTTCGATTGAGAAGGATGGCTACAGGAAGGCTGGTAACTTGGCTGTTTTCGGATCGCTTGGAATGCCTATAGGCCACCATCTTCGCCTCTTTGAGGTTTTCGATATCATAGGCAATCGATCTGACATTTTTGAAAAATATCCGTTCCGCATGCGTTACCCGCATGGGTGAAGGTTCGGTTCCAGAGTTGTTGGCCCTTTTTTCATTGAAAAACGACAGACCCAGCACGAGCAATATCGAAACCAACCCGAAGATTTTCAATATTCGGACAATCTCCGGGGTCAATACTTTATCGGTATTAGAGGCTGGCATCTCGCAAGTTTGGAAAATAACTCATTTCGAATGAGGAAATGTTTCGACTCATGGCTGAATATTTTGAAAGCCACCCATCTATCCAAACTATTTCAGCTTTGGTCATAGGGATATTGGGTTTTTACGCTCATTATGCTGAATTTGGAATACCGTTATGATGAAAATCAAAGAACTCCCCAAAGCCGTCATTTTATGAAAAAAGCGATCTTTTTATTTCTCTTCCTTCTGAGCTTCCAAGTCTCGGCAACCGAAATGTACCACGCCGTGATGAGCTTTCAGGCAGATCTCGGCGCTTTGAATCGAAAATACAACAACCGGCTTTCGGAGGAGTATTTTGTCCGCATGGATCGGCTTTACAAGGATTGGCTGCAGGCCTTGGAAAAAATGCCATACGATTCCTATTCCATGGATGGCAAACTGGATTATCAACTGATGAAAAACCACCTGGAAAAGGAGCTGTTCTTCCACCAAGCCGCTTACGAGGATTTCAAACTGGTCAAAAATGTCACTGATGTGGCGGCGCCATTGGAGCAGTTTTACCAAACACGCCGGATGGCCGTGAAGCCCAAGGCACAGGATTTGGCTGCCGAGTTTGCAAAAGTGGAGAAGGCTGTGAAGACCAAGTGGGAGCAAACCAAGAAAACCACTCCTTATGACAGTTGGCAAAAAGCCGACCTCGCGTCCCAAGTGGTGGAATCCCTGCGGAAAAGCACCGAGGAGGCTTACAATTTCTACTACGACTATGACCCGGATTTCACCTGGTGGATGAAAGAGCCTTGGAAAAGCCTGGACAAAACCCTGAAGGATTACGCAGCATTCCTGAAAACCCACTTTGTCAACACTGTGGTGAAAGACGACGGTTCGGGTATCATCGGCAAGCCGGTCGGCAAACTGGCCATCGAAAAGGAATTGGCGTACAATATGATCCCTTACACCGCCGAGGAACTCCTCAAGGAAGGGGAAAAGCAATATGCCTGGTGCGAGCGCGAAATGCTCAAAGCCTCGCAGGAATTGGGCTTTGGAAATGACTGGAAAGCCGCATTGGAATCCGTCAAAAACACCTATGTCCCTGCAGGCGAATGGCCCGAGATGGTTGGGGAAATGGCAGAAGAAGCGATTCAGTTCTTGGAAACGAGGGATTTGATCACCATTCCGGAAATGGCCAAGGAGACTTGGCGGACCACGATGATGTCAGCCGAGCGGCAAAAGGTGAGTCCATTTTTCCTCGGAGGAGAAACGATCATCATTTCCTATCCAACCTCCACGATGACCCACGAAGAGAAGATGATGAGCATGCGCGGCAACAATCCGCATTTTTCCCGCGCGACCGTCCAACACGAATTGATCCCCGGACACCACTTGCAGCAGTTTATGAACCAGCGGTATTTCCCCCACAGGAGGTTGTTCTACACGCCTTTTTGGATCGAGGGATGGACACTGTATTGGGAGTTTAACCTGTGGGACAAGCAGTTTCCGCGTGATGCCAAAGACCGGGTCGGTATGCTTTTCTGGAGGATGCACAGGGCGGCGAGGATTGTCTTTTCACTCAATTACCACCTTGGCAAGTGGACACCGCAGCAATGCATCGACTTCCTGGTGGACAAAGTGGGCCACGAGCGCGCCAATGCAGAAGCCGAAGTCAGGCGTTCATTTGAGGGCAACTATGGACCGCTGTACCAATTGGCCTATATGATCGGGGGATTGCAGGTCTATTCGCTGAAAAATGAAATGGTCCAGTCCGGAAAAATGACCGAGAAGCAGTTCCACGATTTCTTTATTACCCAAAACTACATGCCGATCGAACTGCTCCGCGCGCGGATGAAGGAGGAAAAAATCCCGAGAAACTTCAAAAGCAGCTGGAGGTTTTTGGATTGATGAAAAAAACTAATCCCCCAAGTGCTCAAACCCTTGGGGGATTTTTCATTTTATTTCTTTTTGAGCTTTATTATAATCACCCCGTTTTTACCTTCGTTTCCGAATCTAGCTACTGCGGTTTGGTCTTTAATTACTGTTATGCTTTCTATGTCATCGGGATTGTAACTCTCCAAGTTTGAAATTTTTTTCATTTTACCATTTTCCTCCAAAAAAAATAATGGCTGTTCGGCGTTTTCACTGGCAATAGTAACACGACCTTTATCTCCTGCTATAGCAATCGGTGCAACTGAGCCAAACACCGAATTCTGTGAATTCTTGACACTTTTAAGCTGATTCAATTCTTTTTGTTGGGTTAGGGTAAGCTCGTTTTTGATTGCGACCAGCGTGGTGAGTTGCTTTTTCTTTAGTTGGTTTTCCAGTTGCAATACCAAGTCCATCTGCTTTTGGACAGCTTCTTGATTTACCTTTGGTTCGTCAAGCAAAGTTTTCAGTTTGGCAGTAGCGGCATCCAAATCCCACTTGATGGTGGAGAACTCTCCAGCGTTTTGGCTGTGGATTTTTTTGATTTTTTCAGCTTGTTGATCCGTCAGGGCAATCTTGTCACGGTTTTTCATGACTGTCTCAGCAGAGTAGAGGGATTCCTGAAAGACATCTTGAGCCTGGGAAACGCCAAAGGAAAAAATCATGCAAATTGTGAGAATTGTTTTCATATACATTGGTTTAGGTTAGTAATCTGTAAGTAGGGAGGATGTAGGTGATTCCCACACATCGATGGAGGATGCGGTTTCGATAATGAATTTCTGTTCTTTGTTTTCATCTTCCACCAAGCGGATAATCACCAAATTATTTTCAAGATTTGTTTCCTCTGGTCTATTATTGGCAAACCAAAATCCTATAGCCAAAGAAGCCGCGATCCCCAACGGAATCCACCAATTGACACTTCTTTGTCTCTTCGCTTTCGGGAAATCAGGGATTTGAATCTCGTTATCCTTTTCCTTCAATTGGGCGAAGAAGCTTTCGATTTCTTTATCGTGTTCGGTTTTCATCACTGTTCGATTCTGGATTTTTCGATCAATTTTTTCAGGTTTTTCTTTCCCCGGTCATAGTGTGTTCGCACTGTGCCAAGTCCTATTTCCATCACTTCTGCGGCCTTTTCCAGGGTCAATCCATGGTAAAATACCAGCAAAAGGACGTCTCGCTGCTTGGCGGGCAATAGCTGAATCAGCTCTTCGGGAGACCGGTCCGCGTCACTGGACACCACTTCATCAGGCACATCGTAATCCTCCAAAAGCGGCAGGATCGCATTCGCCTGTGCCAAAGAACCAATGGCCGTAAATCGGATGACAGAAAACAGCCAAGTCTTGACTGAGGACTTCCCGCGGTAGACGGCCTTGCTTTCCAATATCTTTAAATACACCTGCTGCAGCACATCCTTGGCCATCTCATCGTCGAATCGACAACACTGCCGTGCCCAAATGTAGGCGTCACGGTGAAGCGCTTTGACGGTTTGTTCCAGTTGCTCGTGCTGCATGTCTGATACTTGGTGCCGAAAAGTCGGAATTATATGACAGGAGAAATCTAATTTTTTCCAAATATTCCTAACAGAAAAAAAGAAACGCTCTCCGAATGAAACGGAAGAAGGTTTGGACTTGGCCAATTTCCAAATGGTTTTTCGCATATCTCTCTAATTCGACTGATTGGAAGAATATTATTCCGAGCCGATTTGATTGGCTGGGGAAAATGTTAGTATCTTTGGCGGGCAAATAGGGTTACCTAACCAATTTGCCATGAATCGAAGCTCCGATAAATTCCTTTTTGAAGCGCTCACCTACGACGACGTGCTTCTAGTACCGGGTTACTCCGAAGTCCTCCCCCGCGACACCAATACCTCCTCGCAACTCACCAAGAACATTAGAATGAACATTCCCCTTGTCTCTGCCGCTATGGACACAGTGACAGAGGCGGAGCTTGCTATTGCGATTGCATTGGAAGGTGGAATCGGATTTATCCACAAAAACATGTCCATCGAAAAGCAGGCAGCCCAAGTCCGCAAGGTGAAAAGATCGCAGGCTGGGATGATATTGGATCCGATTACGCTGGATATCGAAGCCAAGGTAAGGGATGCAGAGGCCATCATGAGGGAGTTCCACATTGGAGGTATTCCTGTGGTCGACAGTGACCGGGTTCTCAAAGGGATCATTACCAACCGCGACCTGCGCTTCATCAAAGATCAAAACGTCAAGATCAAAACGATCATGACTTCAGAGAATCTGATTACGGCCAAGTTTGGGATTTCGCTCGAGCAGGCGGAGGAGATTCTGCAGGAGTTTAAGATTGAGAAGTTGCCTATTGTAGATGAGGATTACAAGCTGACTGGCCTGATCACGTACAAGGATATTTTGAAAAGAAGGGACAAGCCACATGCTTGTAAGGACGAATACGGAAGACTACGCGTAGGCGCAGCTGTCGGTGTGACTGCGGATATTGTCGAAAGGGTCGAAGCCCTCAAAAACGCCGGCGTCGACGTGGTTTCCATCGATACCGCTCACGGGCATTCCAAGGGTGTGATTGATACTTGCAAAAAAATCAAGTCTGTTTTCCCTGATTTGGAGGTCATTGTCGGAAACATCGCCACGCCGGAAGCAGCGATTGCTTTGGCGGAAGCGGGGGCGGACGCAGTGAAAGTCGGTGTCGGTCCGGGCAGTATCTGTACGACGCGCGTAATCGCCGGTGTTGGCGTGCCACAGCTTTCAGCGGTGTTTGAATGTGCTGAAGCACTTAAAGGAAAGAATGTACCCGTCATTGCGGACGGTGGTATTCGCTATTCCGGCGACCTTGTCAAGGCGATCGCGGCTGGAGCGAGTTCCATCATGATTGGCTCACTCTTGGCCGGAACTGAAGAAGCACCGGGCGAAATGATCATTTACGAAGGAAGAAAATTCAAGACATACCGCGGCATGGGATCCTTGGAAGCGATGGAATCAGGTTCCAAAGACCGCTATTTCCAGGACGCCGAAGATAACATCAAGAAACTCGTTCCGGAAGGAATCGTCGGCCGGGTTGCCTACAAAGGTCTTGTTTCGGAAGTCTTGTACCAATTGGTTGGAGGACTTCAGGCTGGGATGGGCTACTGCGGCACCAAGACTGTAGAGGACCTACAGAAAAACGGCAAGTTTGTCAAAATTACAACAGCCGGCGTAAAGGAATCCCATCCACACGATGTCAGCATTACGCGGGAAGCGCCAAATTATTCCGCAAAGATGTAAGACAATAAATCGCTTTTAAAGGGCCGGTATTTTGGATAACTCTTTTTCCAAATCCGGCCTTTTTTTTTGTTGGCCGCATAGGTTTTGTAGGAATGCGCAATTTGTTGGATATTAGGTTGACCAGCCATCAATTTTGCCATGAGAAACCGGTTTTTGAGCTCGATATTCCTGCTGTTTTTCTCTTTGATTTATGGTTGTAATGTCTATGCCCAGGGCATGCAGGGGCGAGTGGTGCAATCTGTATTTTTTGGAGACAGGGATGAAGAGGGGAAGCAAATAATCACAAGCCTGGGATTGGATGAGACTGCGGTCTACGATTTGATTGCAAACAGGCTGAGCTTGCTTCTCAATATAGACTCAATCGCCAACTTGCAGTATCGACCATTTGTGTACAGTCGGGGTGAGTACAGGGAGTTTGAGATCATGTCCCTTTCCGATAGAAGCCGGGCGAAAACTGACCCCGCCGACATTTATTTCAAGATACTCGTTGACGTAGATATGGCGAGCCCTACGGTGCTTTCCGCAAATCTCATCAAGTCAAAAGTTATCGTCGAGATTTTTGTTTTTGATAAGAATTTCCAACCCATGAAAACGCTCCGGGGCAAGAAGTCGAGCACAGGCTTTACTTCCTCCTCAGAGGATCAGGACCTTTCTTTTTTTGAATTGGATAGTGATGGGTTCTGGGATTTACTCAATGGGGCGCTTGATGATATCTATAAATACCACAAATGAAATTTTCCGAGACGCTCTTGGAGCAGTTTGAATCTGCAACACTTCCGAAGTCGCAATGGACCCACGACGCACATGTAAGGGTTGGTTTGGCGATGTTGAGTCACTATCCATTCGATGAAGCCGTTTGCCGCCTCAGGGCGGGAATCATTTTCCTGAACAAGGCCCACCAAACCGCCAACACGGCAAGTTCTGGCTATCATGAAACGCTTACACATTTTTGGGCGACAGCTATCCATCTATTTTTGACTAGAAGCAAAGACATATCTACTGATTCGCAGGAATCCACATTCTTGAAAAGCGGCTTGGCTGCCAATACCCTTCCCTTCCAGTTTTACGAAAAAGAAGCTTTACTCAATTCAGACCATCGGTCAAGATTCATTCCTCCGACAAAACTATCCCTCGACTGGGAAAACCTGTCCAAATTCATGAACCCTTAAAAAATCCCACCGCCATGACCACTGAAATCATTCTTCGCTACCTCCATTTCATCAGCATTTTTGCCATTGTGGGCTCGCTTGTCTCCGAGCATTTGCTGTTGAAAAATTCTCTCTCCAGGAGGGAACTGGATAGACTGTCCAAAATCGATGCGGTATATGGGCTTGCGGCCTTGGTTTTGCTTGGCGTTGGGATGACGCTTTGGTTGGGTGGTATCGGAAAGCCTACGGATTTCTACAGTGAAAACCCGATTTTCCATGTCAAACTCACGCTCTTCGTATTGGTAGGGATTTTGTCGATTTATCCGACGGTGTTCTTTCTAAAAAACAGAAAGGGCGATCCTGAGGAAGAAATCGCAGTGCCGAAGGGGATTTTTTGGTCTCTGAGGCTTGAGCTTTTGTTGCTTTTTGTGATACCCATTTTGGCTGGACTGATGGCCAAGGGAATCGGCTTTACCGGATAACAAAAAACCCCATGCTTTGACAACATGGGGCCTAGGGCTTCTAGTATAGTTTAATTAGAGTACGCGTTCCAATTGGCTGAAATAGAAGTCGCCTTCGATCTTGGCGTTTTCGTCTGAGTCGGAGCCATGCACAGCGTTGGCTTCGATGGATTTTGCGAAGATTTTGCGAATGGTGCCCTCGGCTGCATTGGCGGGGTTGGTGGCACCGATCAAGGTCCTGAAATCCTCCACTGCATTGTCTTTTTCCAAAATGGCCGCGATAATCGGACCGGATGACATATAGTTGCAAAGGTCGGCGTAGAAAGGCCTCGCTTTGTGTACTTCGTAGAATTTGCCTGCCAACTCAGGAGTCAATCGGGTGGCTTTCATCGCGACGATTTTGAAGCCTGCCTCCTCGATCATTTTCAATATCGCTCCCGAATTGCCTGCTTCAAAAGCATCAGGCTTAATCATGGTAAATGTTCTGTTCCCTGCCATTATAATGATATTTGTAGGTTTAAATGTGGGTGCAAAATTAAGCGAAATCAATGAAATTCCATATTGGGACTGTGAATTCTCTGTTATCTGTTTCAACGTTAACAAGTTAGGCCAATTGGGATTTTTCAAAAATAATCCTGACATTTGCGGACTGTGTGCTTTGCTAAGGACACTGCAATTGCTATCCAATGAGCGAATTAGAGTTATTCAAACACCATATTTCCTCTCCCCAAAAAGTAGTCATCACCACCCACCACAAGCCCGACGCCGACGCTCTTGGTTCATGCTTGGGGATGGCTAATTTCCTTCTCAAATTGGGACACGAGGTCACAGTTGTCACTCCCTCTGACTATCCGTCGTTTTTGCATTGGATGAAAGGCAACGAGGAGGTCCTTAATTTTGAAGACCCAAAAGAGCAGCCACTTGCGATTGAAAAGGTGAAGGAAGCCGGGATAATCTTTTGTTTGGATTTTTCCTGCCCCAAGCGAATGCATGGACTGCTTCCCTACGTAGATAAATCAAAAGCCTATAAAGTCAACGTCGACCATCACCAGGATCCAAAGGATTTTGCTGACTTCAGATACTGGAGCACGGCTGCGGCTGCGACCTGCGAGTTGGTATACGAGCTGATCGTAAATATTGGCTGCAAGCATATGATTGACAAGGATATTGCCGATTGTCTCTATGCAGGAATCATGACCGATACAGGTGGATTTAGGCATCCCAATACGACCAAGAATGTGCATTTGATCACCGCCGAACTTATCGATATCGGTGCTGACAATACCAAAATTTCAAGGCTGATCTACGATACCAATAGTATCAATCGCTTGAAATTTATCGGTTTTGCAATCACGCGAAGGCTAGTGATCCTTCAAGATTTGAAGACTGCCTATTTCAAAATCAGCAAAAAAGATCTCAAGAAATTCGATTCCCAAACCGGGGATACAGAAGGTCTCGTAAACTATGCCTTATCTTTGGACGGGATCCATGTCGCCGCGCTTTTTACCGAGCGTGAAGATGGCATCAAGATTTCTTTTCGATCCACCGATGATGTAGCGGTCAATAAGTTCGCCGCGGAATATTTTGACGGCGGAGGCCATAAAAATGCCTCAGGAGGAAAGTCCCAACTCAGTTTGGACGAAACCACTGAAAAATTTGAAATATTAATCAAACAAAATTATACCTCTCTATTTACTCAACCTGAACTCGTTCATGAAAAAAATTAATGCATTTGTATTTTCGGTCATGTTGCTTGCAACGGCTGTTGGATTGATGTCCTGCAAGAAGAAAATGACCACTTCCGATGGTATCGAATACACCTTTGTCAAGGAAGGAGACACCAAGCCTAACAACGGTGACTACATATTGTACCACTTGATCGTTAAAAACGACAAGGATTCCACCTTCATTTCCACTTACGACTCCAATATGCCGGGCTATATCCTGTACAACGACTCTCTTCCAAAAGAGAGCGGAATGGACGAGATTTTCCTTGGCTTGAAAAAAGGCGACAGTATCACCTTGGTAGCCAAGGCTGAAAAGATTTTCGGCGAAAACAACATCCCGATGTTCCTGAAGAAAGATCAGGACGTGAAGGTCCAGATCGGCGTCATCGACGTGACTGACCAAGCCGGCGTGGAGACTTACTTCAATGCGCTCCAGGAAGCCCAAATCAAAAAGATGGAAGAAAATGCGGTCAAACAATTGGCAACTGACAAGCAATTGATCGAGGATTATCTCAAGGAAAAAAATATCCAAGCTTCCAAGACGGAATCAGGGCTTTACTACGTCATAGAAAAGCAGGGGGAAGGTCCGGAGATTGAAACCGGCAACTTGGCCTTTGTTCACTATGCCGGATTCCTATTGGACGGAACCCTTTTCGATACTTCTATGAAGGAACTGGCGCAGTCAAACGGTGTATACAATGAGCAGAGAGACAGCATGGGCGGTTACGCACCATTGGAAGTAGCGGTTGGCGAAGGCAGGGTAATCCCAGGATGGGACGAAGGTCTTGGATTGTTGAAAAAAGGAGACAAAGCCAAATTCTTCATTCCTTCCACATTGGCCTATGGAGAAAGAGGTGCAGGCGGTATGATCAAGCCTAACTCTATCCTCATCTTTGACGTAGAGATCACAGATGTTCAAAAATAATAAAATGAAAAAGTTAAGCTTGCTGTTGTTTGCTGCCGTTGGATTGCTGGCAGGGTGTGTATCCGATGATGAAAATGTTCAGATCATACTCGAGCGCGATTTGGCACAGATTGAAAAATACGTAAATGAAAACCCGATCCCTTCCGTGAAGGAATTGGTGGACAATGGAACCGGTATCAGGATCTATTGGACAGCGGTGTCAAACAGCGGCAAAAAGCCCGTAAAGGCTGATACAGTTAGTGTAAACTACACTGGAAAGCTCCTGAATAACTTCGTGTTTGATACCTCGATCGAATCCGTAGCCCGGGCAAACAATGTATTTTCCCCAAACCGAAAGTATGAACCCCTCCGATATCCAATTGGATTAGGGTTCACGATCCCGGGATTTGAATTTGGAATTCTCCAAATGGAGCAAGGTGATAAAGCTACCATCATCATGCCCTCATTGTATGGTTACGGTTCGCAGGTAACCGGCGCTATTCCAGCTAATTCGCCCTTGATTTTCGAGTTGGATTTGCTGGAAGTGAAGAAGATCAAAGTAGAAGACCCCCTTCCATGAAAAAAAGAAACATTCTCATCCTTTTGCTTCTTGGCTTGGTCAGCATTTGGTCATGTACGCCTACGAATCCATTTGGAGGACCCGTATATGATTTCTCTGGGAATCTGAAAAGAGACAGTGTCATTATCGCTGATTTCTTGAAGACGGCTCCTATTGATTCCCTGTACCGGATACACGACCCCAGTGGCGTGGTGATCATCGTCCAAGAAGAAGGGGCCGGAATCAAACCATCAGTCGGCAACCTTATTTATTGCAACTATACCGGCAAACTTCTTGACGGTGTAGTATTCGATACCAACAGCGAATCAGTAGCAAGGGAAAATAATATTTTCGACCAAACCCGTCTGTACAGGATTTTCCAATTCTCACTCGGTGGCTCGGAAGCAATCCGGGGATTTGACGTGGGATTCAGGAACTTGAAAAGCGGGTCTAAAGGAGTTCTAATCATTCCTTCGCCTTGGGCCTACCAAGACCGGACCACGGTCGAAAGGGTCCCGGCAAACTCAGTCCTCGTGTTTGATGTTGAATTCCTCGGATTGGATTGAAATAAAATAAGGATCGGCAAAGGCCGGTCCTTATTTTTTTCTTGGGATCAAGGCAGGAATTTTTTTCTTATAGTCTATATAGGCCTGTCCAAATTTTTCGATCAGTTTTTTCTCTTCCAGATAAATCCCAATCGGCAGGTAGATAATGAGCATTCCCAAGTGAACCAGTGAAGACGGCATAGGCTGCACCAATGAGTACCCCACAAAAATCAAGATGAGCGCTGAGTAAATCGGATGGCGTACATAGGCGTGCAGTCCGGAAACAACCAATCGGTCGGCTTTGGTGAATTCGTCCGAAGGTGAAAATCCGATAAATTCAAACGGGCTGAGTTTTTGGAATGATTTGACCAATATGATCGTGCCGAAGGTGGCTAACATGTATCCAAAGTAGCTGGCTAGCGGGAAAGCGGCAAAGATGGGGATTTCCTGAAGCGTACCTGTAAACACGAAAATCCCAAGGAAATGGATCGTGGCGAATAGGCTATAAAGCAAGCGGTACCAGATAAATTTTGGCCCCAACCAACCTTTGAATTTTCTTTTTATCTTCATGTCTGCAAATACAGAATGCAGAAAATAGAATGAAGCCCAAAAAATAACCAAAACCCAATAGCCCATGGAAATCACTTTTTTTGCCAATATCCTAAATGATCAATCAAATAAAAAATACCAAGAACCGATGTTGGCCGATGAATGTATGCGTATACTTTTTGAATTTTCCGATCAGTTCGTCCATTTAATTTCCCACAAATGAAAATCGGAATCATCAGGGAAGGGAAAACCCAGCCTGACAAACGGACCCCGTTCACACCTAGCCAAATGAGGTCGCTTTCTGACCAATATCCTGACCAATTGTCATTTTACGTCCAATCCAGTCCCCATAGATGCTATTCAGATGAGGAATTTGAACTTGCGGGAATTCCAGTTGTCGAGGATATTTCTTTTTGCGAATTGTTGATGGGCATCAAGGAAGTGCCTGTACATTTGCTTATTCCCGAGAAAAAGTACATTTTCTTTTCTCATACTATCAAGAAGCAAAAACACAACCGAGCGCTGTTGCAGTCTGTGTTGGAAAAAAACATCACTTTACTGGACTACGAAGTCTTGAAGGATGAGGCAGGGAATAGAACTGTGGCCTTTGGAAGGTGGGCGGGAATTGTAGGTGCTTACAATGGTCTTTGGACCTATGGTAAAAAAAGCGGACTCTATGATATCAAGCGTGCTTACGAGTGTTTTGATCGGACCGAACTAGACACCGAACTCAAAAAGGTTCAACTTCCCCCAATCAAAATCATCGTAACAGGTTCGGGCCGAGTCGGAAAAGGTATTTTGGAAGTACTCAATACCGTAGGCATCGCACAAGTATCACCCAAGGAAATCCTATTCCAATACTTTGAGGAACCGGTCTTCACGGCGCTCTCCTGTGCAGACTATAACCGCAGAAGAACAGATGGAGGCTTCGAGAAGGAGCAGTTCTATCAAACCCCGGAAATATACGAGAGCCACTTTCTGAAATATGCTGAGGTTGCCGACATACTTATGGCAGGGGCATATTGGGATAGACGGGCGCCACGGCTGTTTGAGTGGGAGCATATCCAATCTGAGGATTTCAATCTCTCAGTTATCGCCGATATCACCTGTGACATCGACGGATCGATTCCAACGACTATCAGACCATCTTCTGTCCATCATCCGGTTTACGACATCGACCGAGACACCTTCGAGGAATTGGAGGCTTTTGGTAAGCAAAACAGCATCTCTGTGATGGCTATCGACAACCTGCCAACAGAGCTTCCTAGGGATGCCTCCGAGGAATTTGGAGATCAACTGACGCGGAATTTTATTCCCGAACTTTTGAAGGAATCATCCGGAATTCTTGAAAAGGCAACGATTGCCAAAGACGGAGATCTGACTTTGGAGTTCTTTTTCCTAAAGGATTTTGTGGAAGGCAATGAGGAAGAAATATGAAAAACATTGAGCGCTACATCGAACAAACTGTCCTGAAGGCCCAAACCATCGATGCTGACATCGAGAATCTTGTCAAAGACGCAAAGCAATATGGCTTTGTGGGAATTTGTGTGCCTCCATTTTGGGTCAAAAAAGCGAAACGTGAGATAGGTGACGCCAACATCCAGTTGGTGACCGTCGTGGGTTTCCCCTTGGGGTATAACCTCACGGAAGCCAAGATTTTTGAAACCGAGCAGCTCATCAAATTGGGTGCAGATGAAATTGATGTCGTGTGGTCGTTGACCGCATTCAAGGCTGGAATGAATTGGCCAAAAATCGAGCTTTCCCGCATCGCTGAAGTTTGCCACCAGCAAGAGCGAATCCTTAAAGTCATCATCGAAACAGCCTATCTCAGCGACAATGAAATCGTTGAAGCCTGTGGTATTTGTGCGGATGCCGGGGCGGATTTTGTGAAGACTTCCACGGGTTTTGCCCCGGAAGGAGCCAAGGAAAAACATATCCGCCTTATGCGTGCCAACCTTCCCAGCAGCGTGGGAATCAAAGCAAGCGGTGGCATCAAAACCTACGAACAAGCCGTCGGGCTTATTCAAGCAGGTGCAGATAGGATTGGGACAAGTTCAGGCGTTCAAATAGTTGCTGGAATCCAATAAAGTCAAAAGTAGCTTAGGCCCAATGGGTGTCTTTCCCGCTGGTTTTTTGAAATAATGCTCCAAACCTTCGTTACTTTTTCAACTTGTGAATTTGCAGCCCGAGAAATACCTCGGGAGATTTTTCTATTGTTTGTTGAAATAAATGAGCAAGAAGGGAATAATGAAAAACGTCAACAGGATATAAGCCAAGGCTATGATCTTAGAATCCGCGGATTTACTGCCCAAAAAAATTGCGAGTCTCACAGGGATGTTTCTCAGGGATTTTGAGGGAAGAAATATCAAGGCTCCCATAAGGTTGAATAGAAAATGGACAATCGCCAAACTAATTGCAGCTTCTGTTTTATAAATCGCGGCTATCGCAGCCGTGATTGTGGTGCCGATATTTGCGCCGATGATAAACGGAAAAACCTTCATCAGGGAGACTTTCCTATTGGCAACTGCGGGTACCACCAGCGAAGTGGTAACCGTGCTGGACTGAATTGCCGCCGTCGCGATCATTCCGTACAAGAAGGCAATAAACGGATCTTTGAATATGTGCTTGTTTAAGTTTTTCACATCTTGGGTGATAAAGGTGTCCAAAACGGCCGAAGACAGAAACTTAATCGAAAGCAGTAACAACACCACCGCAAGGATCAAAGTGAGAATTGGCATATTCAGCAATTCGTAAAGCCAATTGGTCACTGGTCTGGTAAACAATACATTGTAGGTGTAGGAAGTGTCCAAGACATTGTTTGCATCGAAAAAGTAGATGGTTAGCCTAGTCGCAAGCTTACTCAAAAAATCAAAATAGAATTCTAGTGGAAATAGGATCAACACCGTGAGAATATTGAAGATATCATGGATTACGCCCGCAGACATCGCTCGCTTGAACTCGCCTTTTTTGAGGAAAAATGAAAACGCTACAAGGGTACTTGTGATGGTGGTGCCAATATTCGCACCCATGACCACGGGTACTGCCTGGGACAAGGTTAGACTGCCGGAAGCAACTACCGCCACGACCATCGCGGTCACGGTCGAGCTGCTTTGAACCAAAGCGGTCATCAACAAACCAACAAACAACCCGATAAAGGGATTGTCTGTAGCATTGAGCAGCTCTTCCACCAAGTCATTGTTGAGCCGGATCATTGACAGCGTCAACAAGTCGATCGAAAACAGGAAAAGCAAAAGTCCTAATAGCAGGATGATCGCTTTCCGCAACTTGCCGAGTTTTGGTTTGGCTTGGGTGGTTTCCGTCATATATAGAAAAACCCCTCAGGGAAGGGGTTCAAATTCAGTTCTAATTTATCGCAAAATAAACTCAAAGGAATCAAAAACGCGGATAATTGACATGAACCTTATGTTAACAAACTTATCCATTCCAGCTGTTATTTCCGTTACAAGTTTGCTAAAATTAAGGATTCAGACATATTTGAACAATCAATTTATTGTTTATCCAATAATAAATTACCCTAGAAATAAGAAACTATCTTTGTGATGCTAAAAGCCTTAACAATTTGTTAATATACGTCCCGGATTTTCTTCCATAAATTTGCACCGGAAAATTATTTTCCACTAAAAAAATCTTGCATGGCCAAGCTTAAAGACCAAAACATCAACCAGGATGCATTATCGAAAGCCTCCTATGCACTTTTTGATTTCACGAAGAAAGAAAGATCATTTTTGATAATTATCTGTATCCTTATTTCGATTGCCGGCATCATCACACCTTACACCTATTTGGCCATGTGGTTTGGATTTGGCTTGGCAGCTTACTCAGCGATTGCCAACGATAGTATCCAGACGATCGGTACCTTCATCGCTTCTAACCAAAACAGGAAGTGGTATTGGCTTTGGTTGTTTATGGGATTGGTTTTTGTCGGAACCGTCACCTTCAGTTGGATTACATATGACGGAGACGTGAGTTACCAAAGACTTATGGTTCCAGGTTTGGAAAAAGCGCCTGAGAGCTTTGTTTTTCTTCAGCTGGCAGCCCCTATCGTACTTTTGGTCTTGACCAGGCTTCGTATGCCTGTTTCGACGACATTCTTGCTACTCAACGTTTTCACCTACAAAGCGGGCACCATCGTCGACGTGATGATGAAGTCCTTCGTCGGATATGCGTTGGCATTTGTATTGGCCATTGCAGTCTGGTTTATTTTGGAAAAATTTGTGGAGAATTATCTTAAGGGCAAAGCAAGTCCAATATGGGATGTTTTCCAATGGATCACTTCGGCGGTGCTTTGGTCGGTGTGGATTATGCAGGATGCGGCCAATATCGCCGTGTTTTTGCCGAGACAGCTGGGTCTTTGGGAATTTGTTGGGTTTACCAGCTTTATTTTCCTTGGATTGGGATTCCTATTTTACATGAAGGGAGATCGTATACAGTCCGTCGTTAACGAAAAGACAAGGGTCACTGACGTTAGGGCGGCCACACTTGTGGACTTGGTCTATGCGGTCATCCTCTTTTACTTCAAAATGGCCAACAACATCCCCATGAGTACAACCTGGGTTTTCATCGGTTTGCTTGCAGGTAGGGAACTTGCCATCGCTATTGCCAAATCAAAGAATGTTGAGAAAAGAAGGGTGAATATCTTTAGGGCACTTTATCTCACGCGAAAAGACATATTTAAGGCAAGCATCGGTCTCGTCGTATCCTTGGTATTGGCGCTTATCATCAATGAGGGGGTCAGGAAAGAATTTCTTGCATTGTTTGGCTTGATTTAGTCCAGCCATAAAAGTGTAATTGGCGCGGGTTTCCTGGAAATCAGCGCCATTTTTGTTTTTCCCCCGGTTAACTTTGAATATGGAATTATTCTCGGATGTCTATTTTATGAATGAGGCCCTCAAGCAGGCCCAGATTGCCTTTGAGGAGGGAGAAATTCCCGTGGGTGCAGTAATTGTCTGCCGAAACCGCATCATCGCCAAAGCCTACAACCAAACCGAAAAGCTCACCGATGTCACGGCGCATGCCGAGATACTGGCAATTACCGCCGCCTCAAATGCCCTAGGGTCCAAATACCTCCCCGAATGCAAGTTGTACGTGACATTGGAACCATGTACAATGTGCGCAGGGGCATGCTTTTGGGCACAGTTGGGCGAAATCCACTATGCAGCCAATGATCCAAAAAGAGGATATACCCGTCATCAAGAAAACCTACTGCATCCTAAAACAAAGGTAGTCTCAGGACTCTTGGCTGATGAATCCAAAAAGCTGTTGGATAGTTTTTTTAGAAAACTGAGAAACTGAGCTGAATCAAAAGTTTTTCGAACCATTTCGATTTTGAAATGGTTGAAAAACCAGAAGCTTAACTTCTGACAATAAATTTTCATGTTTAACCAAAACCTACAAGCAAATATGGCTTTTGAACTTCCAAAACTACCCTACGACTTCAATGCGCTAGAACCGCATATCGACGCCAGAACCATGGAAATCCACCATGGAAAGCACCACAACGCCTACGTGACCAACCTCAACAATGCCATCGCCGGCACATCCCTTGAAGGCAAATCCCTTGAGGAGTTGATGAAAGTGGCGGGCAGCAATACTCCCGTAAGAAACAATGGAGGTGGTCACTATAACCACAGCTTGTTTTGGAACCTACTATCTCCAAATGGAGGCGGCAAACCTTCAGGTGAATTAGCGGCCGCTATCGATGCGAAATTCGGTTCATTTGATGCATTCAAGGAGGAGTTCAACAAAGCTGCTGCCACGAGATTTGGTTCTGGATGGGCTTGGCTGAGCGTTGCAAACGGACAGCTGGTTGTGAGTTCAACACCCAACCAAGACAACCCCCTGATGGACGTTGCTGAGGTAAAAGGGTTTCCAATACTTGGCTTGGATGTATGGGAGCATGCCTACTACTTGCACTACCAGAACAGGAGACCTGACTACATCGCCGCATTTTGGAATGTGATCAACTGGGATGAGGTCGCAAAAAGATACGCTGCGGCGAAATAAGCATTCGCTTTTATGAACTACCACCCCGGGACCAGCCTCGGGGTGTTTTTTTATGCCCAAATCGTGCCAGAGGAACTATTGGATATTGGAATTTTCAGCATGAATTGTACCGATCCGAACGTCCAGAGTGTACGGTTATGATACATGGGTTTATTCTCATCAAATTTGTAAATAACTGAAAAACAGTATTTTAAAGTTATTTTTTTTCCTTGGCACCGAATTTTCATAATGGATGGCACAGACAATTGATTGCTAAACCAACTATTATGAAAATCTCCACTCAAATTTTTCTGATGCTGTTTTCTTTCTTTCTCGGCCTGAGCAATCTGGCGGCAAAGGAATTCAGTCAAATCTCCGGACAACTGCAGGACAAAAAGGGCCAGTTTGTCCCATTTGCAAACGTCGCCTTGCTCGAAGCAGAAAGCGGTGCCATGATTACGGGCGCTGTTACCGATGAATCGGGCAAATTCCTCATCGAATCCGCTCGGGTTGGAAATGTCCAGTTATCGATTTCTTCCATAGGCTACCAATCCTTGAAGACGGAAGTCTTTGAAATCAAACCCGGAGGTGTGAAGGAATTTGGTTTGATTGCCATTGAAGAGGAATTGGGAAATCTGGACGAGGTAACGGTAAGATCGACTCGGCCGGATATCATCGTGGAAGCGGATAAGACCATCGTCAATGTAGAAGGAACTGTCATGGCTGAGGGCAACTCGGCCCTTGATGTCATTGGAAGGTCTCCGGGAGTGTACGTGGACGAAAACAATAACATCAACCTCAATGGCCGATCAGGGGTTACTGTGATGATCAATGACCGGCAGACCTACATGAGCGCCAACGACTTGGCCAATTTCCTCCGCTCTATGCCTGCCGACAACATCAAGAGCATCGAGATCATCAATAATCCCACCTCAAGATTTGACGCTGAGGGAACGGCAGGCGTGATCAACATTCGATTGAAGAAAAACAACATCAACGGCATGTTTGGAAACATACAGGCAGGAGGGATGTACAATGGACTTTTTGGTCCCAATACCGGCATGAGCCTCAATGTGAAAAAAGGCAAATGGACCAACCAAGCCAGCCTGAATTACAACGAATTCAATTTCGTGAACGACATCAGCATCAATCGGAATTTCCAGTTAGAGGAGGGTGTCTCCAATTTTGACCAGCACAGCTCGATCACGATGAAGAATAGAAGCCTATTCTTCAACGGAGGATCCGATTATGAAATCAACGACAAACACAGCGTGGGCGTCAATCTGCAGGCTTCCCAATACAATGGGGACAACATCGGTAAGTCACTGACCGAAATCACCAACCCCGGAACCGTCGACCTGTTTTTTCTACGTTCATTCAATGATACCGAAGCGGCCAATAAAAGGATCTTTGGAAATTTCCACTACGTAGGTCAGTTGGATACGCTTGGGACCAAGCTAAGCGCGGACATGGACTTCACCAGAATGAAAAGCAATTCAAATTCCCTCCTGACCAACAACAGGTGGATAAATGACAACGAGCTCAACGCGAGCCAAGACTACATCCTAACTTTGAACGAGATGGATTATTCGATTTTTACCTCCAAAGTAGATTTCCTCAAGCCTCTTGGAAAAGGCCGGGTGCTCGAGACTGGTCTGAAAGGAAGTTGGGTAACTTCAGACAATGACCTTGATTTGAGCAAAGCTGTGGAGGAAGAGCCCTTTGAGCCAGATCCAAATAGCAATAGATTCATTTATGAGGAAAACGTTTTGGCCGCCTATGCGCTGTACAAAAGCAAATTCTCGGAAAAAGTCAGCTTCCAGGCAGGCTTGAGGACAGAATACTCTGACATCAAGGGCAACTCAGTCACATTAGGACGTGTCGACAAACAGGAATACATCGATCTGTTCCCGAGCCTTTACATACAACAGCAGGTCAGCAAAGACTACCAAATCGTCTACAATGCCAATCGGAGAATCAACCGACCTAATTATCGCCTCTTGAATCCTTTCGTCTACTACATCGATCCGTTGACCACGGAAACGGGAAATCCGTACCTGAGACCACAATATTCCAATAATCTGGAAATGAACCATGTGTACAAAGGCGCTTACCAGTTGACGCTTGGATATTCACTGACGACGGATGCGTTTCAGCAGATATTCACACAAGACGAGGAATCCAGGACTACCACGACTTTCACTGCCAACCTTGACAAGGCCCAAAACTGGAACGTCAGGGCGATGATTCCTTTCGAGATCAAAAAATGGTGGAATACCAGCAACATGCTCCAAGTGACCAACTCCAGATGGAAATCAATGATTGGCGATGCACTTCTCGATGTGTCACAGACGTCATTGACCGTCCGATCTCAGCACACAATCAACTTGCCAAAGGGCTTCCGCGCCGAGCTTATGGCTATGTACGTCGGTCCTTCCCAATATGGCCAAGCAAGCATCAAAGGTTTCGGATGGGTGGATGCAGGGATTTCAAAAGATATCCTCAAGGATAAATTGAGCCTGACAGTTAATGGAACCGACCTGTTCCGTACACAGATTATCCGTGCCAACGTGCAGTTTGACAACATAGACACTAAATTTGAACAGTACAGAAGCAACCAAGGCGTGCGATTCACGCTACGGTATAAGTTTGCCAAGGGCGAGAACTTCCGTGTGTCCAATAGAAGCGGCAGCACCGAAGAGCGCAACAGACTGGATTAATCTGGAACATTTCCTGCCTGAGGGTGAATCCATTGACATTCACCTGCGCTATTCTCGAGAACGAAGAAAAAAATGTTTCAATCTGATATTACAGATTTTACCTTGCCAAAAAACGCCACAGGGTTCATGTGGCGTTTTTTCTATTTGAGGATATAGGTCAATCCAATATTGGCCACAAAGTTATTTTTATCCAAGCCTGGCACAAAGTAGATATCGGGGACATTCTCGAGATACCATTTGTAATTGAGCGTCTTTACCAATTGGAAATTGCCATGGACCAGTAGGTTTCCAAACCTCCATTCCCCAATCAAAGAGGGAACCAAATCCACATACTTGTTTCGCCAATCTTTGGAAGCTTCGTAGCGGAAATTGTAAAAATCATTGTTGTACACGATACGCTCAAACTGGAAAGCGATCCTGCTGAAATCCCTCACCCAGCCGATCTCTACCCAGTTAACATTGGCGGCGGGCCCATAGCCCACACCCATGACTTGGCCGCGATGCGTATACCCATGACGGACGTGGTTGTGGATGTACCAGGTATCCAGATTGCGGATGCTTTGCCGGATGGTCTGTCCCGTTTGGGTCATTTCGGCACTGATCTGGATAAACTGCCGCTCTTTTTTCAAAGGGAAAAGGTTGGAAAACCCAAGAGTAAATCCACGGTTCCTCTCAGGGGTGATCAAGAAATCAGCAGCTCTGATAGAGTTTCCTCTTGTCCCATATTCTCCATAAAACTCAAAATGCCCCTCGGGGCTTACCCAACGGAAAAACCCAGAGCTGAATTGTTGCCGTCGGTCCCGCTCTGGATTGAATACGTTGTAAAGGCCCTTTTCTCCATTGAAAATCGGCAAGTAATCCTCAAACTTGACCATGTCGGCCTTGTACATGTGGTTGACCGAGCCATAACCGATAGAAAACCCCGGGACCCACTTGGGCTGATAGCTGATAATCAGCCCTGACATATACCTGTCTTCACCTTCGCGCTTCGGGAAAAAGACCGGGTTTTGTTGGAAAATGTAATCGGAATGCGGAGGCAAATAACCCGAATTTTTCAAAGTCCCAGCGACCAGTTGCCATTCGAAACCCCCAATTTTCGTCTGTATTGGTTTTTGGGTGTTTAGGGTATAATGAAGAAATCCCGGCGCATTGTTGCTCAGCAGCAGCGAACTCCGTTTACCTGGGCCCCACCATAGGTTTTCCGTGGATACACCAAGCGACAAGCCTTTGTGGTTGATTCTGAAGCTCGACTGCCCAGGCAAGAACCGGTTGTAGGAACCCTCCCCAAATCGCTCAGGCATGTCGATGCGGTTTAGGTATTCATAGTAATATAGGATGGTGGATTGATGCTCGATTGGGAACCCTTGGTAGTCCTTGTTTTGCGCAGTCAGGATTTCAGGTTGAAACTGAAAACTAAATTTCCAGAAGCTTGTGTAGATTCCCAAACTGAAAATGTTCTGAAAACCCCGGTTCGGAATCATCGGACCGTCATTGGCTCCAAATGCATAATTGGAAGTGAACTGCATGCGGTTTGTGATCGGAAGCACCAAAAATGTCAGCGGGTATTTATCTCCCCATCGCTGGTGGAATTCCGAGCTATCAATCTGGGTGAAACTACTGTCTAAATCAAACCCTACCACCCTTTGAAAGGCTTCCACCGGATACAGTGGGCGGATGTTGAAAGAAACGTTTTCATCCAACTTACCCAACAGCTGCATGCGACGCATATATTCCTCCATTACCGGCGTACCCACAGGAACAGTTTGGGCACTTGCAGACGGAAGAAGAAATCCCAAAATGCTGGAGATTGTAGCCAGAACCGATATGAGGATATGTGGGCGCATGCTCATAGGACTGTCAACGTATGTACCGTAATTTTCCCAACCGACCAGCTTTCGTCACATTTCGGATTTGGGCTATTCGTTTGACGCAACTCATCGCCCAATGTGATCTTGATCGAGTCTGTATCGTGCTCGATCAGCTTGGAAAAGCTATATACCGTGGTGTAGTTTGGCGTTGCAGAAAAGAGGCAAAGTCCTGGAAGGTTAGTCCGAATCGCCCCTGTTTTTGGATCATTTTGTCGAAAGAAAATATCGGGGTATGACTGCCGCAAGCAAAAAGTGGAGACGCAGGGACTATTGGAAAAAGTTGTCCTAAAGACCTCCTGACCGTCCAAGACCATGTACCAAAAGTCGGGACCCGAAATACCTTCATCGGGATTCCCGTCCCAGCTGTCATGCGTCCAAAGTTCGACGGTAACCTTGACAATGTTATGACTGGGCAAATTGGGAACCGTCACCGATACTTCTTCATTGTGGTAATTTCCCAACAGGGTATCCCGCTGAAAGACGAATAAGCGCCCATTCTCAAAATTTTCAAGATTAAGCTTCGAAAAATCATTTGAATAGACCAAGGTTTCCGGATCGCAGCCACAGGCTGTATCCTGGCAACTGCTGAGACTTGCCACTGTGGCAAGAAATAGCGAGAGGCTAAAAATTACGCGGGAAGGTTTAAACGGCATGTCCAAATTCCATGTTAGTAGGGTAATCTTCGCTAGTGTTGGGGGACTTGCAAAGAAAGAAAAAAAATCTGGTACCGAGATATTTTGTCTGTACAAAGGGCCCTTCGGCAATTGCTGCACGGAAATAATTGTATTTTTGAAAGCATCAAGATGTCCGCTTTTATGGATTCCATTTACAACTTAGGCTCAAAAATCGGGACAAAAATTCGCTACCAGAATAAGGACTTTTCCTTCTTCAGCGGTACTTCCTACTTGGGTATGGGCGAAGTGAAGGCATTTGAAGAAAAAATCACCGAGGGACTCCGCCGCTACGGTATCAGCCATGGCTTGAGTCGCATCAACAATGTCCGGCTGGATATCTATGAAAAATTTGAAAGTCATTTTGCATTGGATGCTGGGGCACCAGATGCTATCGTTTGGAGCTCAGGATTTTTGGCAGGAAATACAGCTGTTGATTTTTTAAGAACGCGACACCAACACATTTGGATAGCACCGGGAACCCATCCTGCTGTGCTTCCTTCCGAAGTTTCAATCCAATCCCATTCGTCTCAGGAAGCTTGGAAAACTTGGTGCCGGATCGAAGCTGCAAAGTTGCCCGCTTCGAATATCCTGATCCTTTCCAATTCGGTAGATGTATTGCATCCAACTGTCTATCATTTTGATTGGATTAGGGAGCTTCCGTCCAAACATGAATATACTTTGCTGATTGACGACAGTCACGGCTTCGGCGTATTGGGCGAGGGTATTTATGGATGTTATCACCTATGGAAGCATTTGCCAGTCAATTTTCTCGTTTCAGGATCATTGGGAAAGGGCCTTTCAATGCCAGCCGGGATTATTCTTGGACCAAAAGAAATACTGGGAAAGATTCGGATGACAGCCACTTATCGGGGTGCTTCCCCACCGCCTCCTGCCTATCTTTTTGCCTTTCTGGAGGGCTTGGATCTTTTCGAAAATCAGCGAAAAAAGCTGCATGCAAATATGTCCCTTGTTAATTCCCTCGATACCTTTGGGAAATTGGAACATGATCCGAACTTCCCTGTGTACGGATTAAAAGATGTCGCTTGGGTGGATCATTTGGAAAAATTCGGTTTCATCGTTTCCTCTTTCCCTTATCCTACTTCTCATGATCCATGTATCAATCGGATCGTTGTCTCTGCGGCCCACGAAGCAACCGATTTGGAGCGTTTGGATCAGGTATTGACAGAATTGTTCATGATGAACCAAGTATAAATACAGATCGATATGGGGTTAAAGTCTATTCTCTTTTTCCTTTTTGTTTTGGCAGGGTTTACTGCATCTGCCCAAAAAAAGGATCCACTCTCCAAAATACCCGACACCTATCCAGTTTTGCAAAAAGTCCTTGCAAATCCGGACGTTTACAAGGCACAAATTCTTTATTCCCAAATCGACCGGGACAAGAACAACAACCCCTCCTGGCGGAATTTTGACTATCGCCTAGATGATGAAGTCTATTTCTACCCAGCGTCCACGGTGAAATTGCCAGTTGCTATCCTGGCTTTGGAATGGCTAGGCGAGCAGCAGGTTCCGGGACTCACAGCCGACACCCCGATGTTGACTGATTCGGTCCGCGCCTCACAAATACCCGCATGGACAGATAGCACTTCTGCAAACGGTCTTCCCAGCATCGCCCACTACATCAAGAAAATCCTTCTCGTCAGCGACAATGATGCCTATAATAGACTTTATGAATTGCTGGGACAGGATTATATCAACCGGAAGATGCAGGAAAAGGGCCTCATCCACACCGTTATCAACCATCGCCTGAGCATGCCTATGTCAGAGGCCGAAAACAGGCATTTTAATCCGATCCGCTTCCTTGATGCGAGCGGCGAGACAATCTTGGTAATCCCTGCCCGGGAAACGACATCCGTCTTCGCCAATCGTGGAAACCCAACGATCGGAAAGGCTTACTACATCGGCGGCCAATTGGTAGAAAAGCCCATGGATTTCACCTATAAAAACAAACTGGCGCTAACAGATCTCCACGGAGTGGTACAGCGGATCGTTTTTCCCGAGAAATTCAAACAAGAAGAGCGATTTAGAATATCTGAGACGGACCGTCAATTCGTTCTCAAGTACATGTCCATGTTGCCCGGTGAATCAGATTATCCGCGATATCCACTGCCGGATTATTATGACAGCTACTCCAAGTTTTTCAAGTTTGGAACGGACAAAAGCCCTATTCCAGCCCAATTCCGCATTTTCAACAAAACAGGGAATGCGTACGGTCATCTTTTGGATGGAAGCTATTTTGTGGATTTCGAAAATGGCATAGAATTTTTTGTGTCGGCGATCATTTATGCCAATTCCGACGAGACGCTCAATGACGACAAGTATGAGTATGAAGACATCGCATTCCCCTTTTTTGCGGAGTTGGGGGAGTACCTCTACCAAATTGAACTTTCCCGAAAAAAGAAAAGACAGGCTGACCTGTCTTCTTTTAAATTCTCTTATTGAATTGTGGGGATAACCTATGTCAATAGACCTTTTCAGACATTCTCGGCGATAAACCTGTCCAAGTCTTTGAGTGAAATCAGTCCTTCATAATATGCCCTGCCAAAAACCACGGCAGTCACGCCAATATCTTTGAGGCGTTTGAAATCATCGATATTGCGTACGCCTCCACTCGCTGCCAAGTGGATTTTTGGGAATTTTTCGACGATCTTTTTATAAAGATCAAAATTTGGTCCTTCCATCACCCCATCACGCGTCACATCGGAGACTTTGAGGTATTTCAGTCCACGTTCGTAGAAATATTCGATATGATCCATCACATCGATCTCGGTCTTTTTCAGCCATCCGCGGGTTTTGATTTTCATGTCCTGTGGATTGGTATCTGCTGCAAGAATGATTTTTTCGCGGCCATGGGATACAAGCCATTGCGAAAAGCGCTCGGGGTAAGTGGCTGCTACAGAAGCAGCGGTGATTGTTTTGGCTCCAAATTCAAAACATTTGATGACATCCCCGTCCGTCGAAATCCCCCCAGTAAAATCCACGATCAAATCGGTGTAGCCTGCAATCGCTTCGAGGACATGATAATTCTTGGGCTCGCCGCGGCGTGCACCATCCAAATCAACCAGGTGGAGCCATTTGATCCCATGATCCTCAAAAGCCTGGGCGATACCGAGTGGATTGGTGGAGATCACTTCTTCTGTCGAGAAATCCCCTCTTTTGAGGCGGACACATTTCCCGTTGATCAGCCAAATAGACGGAATGATATCGAATTCTGACATAGCTTTGAATAGGTTGAGGTGGAAACTGGAACGCCGAACGGTATTGGAAATACAACTTTCGGGAGTTTTAAAGATAGCATAACTTAGAGCTATTTGGCAAACCCCGCCCAAAAGTTTATGCGATTTCTGGCAAATTTGCAGCAGATTTTGGAAAAACCGGATGTTAATTCAACCGGGCGATCCTCCCATTGGCGCCTGAAGCCCAAACAGAGGTTTTTGTATGGTCCAACTTCACCGCATGAAACCCCTCATCGGAGAATCGCTCCCAATTTTCGCCCACATTTTTGGAAAAATCGCTTCCATTTGGGCCCACGGCAATGAGCCAGTTGTATCTCGGGAAGTATGCTACACCTGACCTATAGCCTGTTGGGAAATTCCCTTTCGATAAATTCCATGTTTTGCCACTGTCCAAGGAAATCATCGCATTGTTTTCGGAGAGGTCAGGTTTCGCAAAATCGCCTCCCACGGCCACCAAGGTACTTTGGTCGATCCTTTCCAAAGAAAAAATACCCTGACTGTCTTCCGCTTGCAGCATCGGGACTTCAAATTTTTCCCAATGAAAACCTTTGTTATTGGACCAATAAATCTTGCTGTTGGTGCCTGCTGCCGCAAACCAGATATAGTCTCCATCCGCCAGGATCGTCGATCCGGAAGCAGCAAAGGAACCACCTCCATCCGGGCCATCGGGCGATAGTTCCAGCCAAGTCCACGTCTCTCCTTGGTCTCTTGATTCCAAAACCATCCATCTGCCGTCAACAACGTCGCCGATCGCATAGATATGGGATTGGTTGACGGAAATGCCATCCAAAAATGCATTTGCCGGTCCTTCGTATTTCCTTTCCCAAGTCTGTCCACCGTCATTCGTTTTGTAGATGACTGCCGGCTGTCCTGCCGCTACCACGATGGCGGTTTTGGCATCCAAGCCCTCGATATCCCTGAAATCGACGGAGTCAAGCCCGTCGATGATACCGGATTCCCAGGTATTTCCTCCGTCCAACGTTCTCAGCCAAGTACCTTTTGAGCCGCTCGCCCATACGATTTGCTCGGTAATTGGGGAAAGCCCGCGGATTGAGATATCGGTTCCCGTTTCGAAGATTTCCCAAGTGGTTGGAGATTCGGGGAAGTCTTTATTGGCTTTTGAAAAACAAGCGCCGAGCAAAAAAATCGAAAGAATGTAAAAAGGAGTGTACGGTTTCATGAAATGTTGTTTAACTGAAATTTCCGATCAGGTATCTGCAAACTGCAACCTGACCAAATTGGCATAAAAGCCCTCGGATTTTTTTGCCAATGTATCGTGTGAACCCTGTTCCACGATTTCGCCTTCTTTGAGGACATAAATTCGGTCGACTTTGCGGATGGTGGCGAGCCTGTGCGCAATAATGATCGTCGTCCGATCTTTCATTAGCTTGTCAAGTGCCTCCTGAACCAAAGCCTCTGATTCGGCGTCAAGCGAAGAAGTAGCTTCATCCAAAACCAAAATCGCCGGATCTTTTAAAATCGCCCGTGCAATGGCTACGCGCTGCCGCTGTCCACCCGACAGCTTGACGCCTCGCTCGCCTACTTTGGTATCCAAGCCCTCGGGGAACTTGCTGATAAACTGCCAGGCGTTTGCTTTTTTGGCGGCTGCGATAATTTCGTCATCGCTCGCACCGGGCTTGGCATAGGCGATATTTTCCCGAATGCTACCTCCGAACAACAACACTTCCTGTGGAACAATTCCAATATTTCTTCTCAATTGCTTCAAGTTCCATTTTTCCAAAGGTTTCCCATCTACAAGAATGCTGCCGTGGTTTAGCTCATATAGCCTCAGGAGCAACTGGATAATGGTGGATTTGCCGGCCCCGCTGTGTCCGGCCAAGGCCACTTTGTCGCCGGCGCCTATGTGGAACGTGACATTCTTGAGCACGTCGACCTCGGGCCTTGTGGGGTACTGGAATTTGACGTTTTGGAAAGAAATTTCGCCTGAAATCGGAGTTGCCTGATAATCTGCCGTCGAAGCTTCCGGAGCTTCGTCGAGAATTTCCAAGACACGCTCGGAGGAACCAATGGCCTTTTGGATTTGTCCGTAGATATCACCCAAGCCAGCAATCGAACCGCCGATAAACGTGGTGTACAATACAAATGACACCAAATCGCCCACACTCATCTCTCCTGAAGCAACCAAGGAAGCACCATACCACATCACAGCTACAATCCCGCCAAACAAAGCGAAAATGATAAAGGAGATAAACGCACCACGGTAGCCCGCTGCTTTCATCGCGATTTGGACGACCCGGTCAAGACCGCGTTTGTAGCGGTTGGATTCATAATCTTCTCCTGTAAAGGACTTTACGGTCATAATCGAGTGCAGCGTCTCCTCTACGATCACATTTGCGGCCGCGAGTTCGTCCTGGGTCTGCTTGGAGAGCTTTCTGATAAATCTCCCAAAGACCATGGCCAGAATGATCAAAACTGGGAAAGTCGCCAGCATGAACAGGGTCAACTTTGGTGTGGTGACAATCAAGAACCCAACACCGGCCAAAAGCGTGATGATCTGCCTGAACAATTCGGCCAAAGTCACAGAAAACGTATCCTGCAGCAGGCTGACGTCGGAAGTGATCCTGCTGATCAATTCCCCGGTTCGCCTTTTGTCAAAAAAGGTCATCGGCAACTGTACCAATTTTGCATAAAGAGCAGTCCGGATATCCCGCATGCTGCTCTCCGAAACCTTGGCAAACAGCCATACCCGAAAGAATGAAAAGACGCTTTGCACCAGCAAAATTCCCAAAAGAACAAGTGCAATGCTGTTGATGTCATTCAAAAGCCATTCTTTTCCGGAAGCTGTATCTATCAGTTTTCCTGCTACAAAAGGAAATGTCAGCAGCGTAAGGCTCGACATAAGCAGAAAAAGCATTCCCCAGAAAAAATTTGCCCGGTAGGGCCAAACAAATCGAAAAATCCCTTTGAGCTTGCCTAGGTTTTGCTTGTTCAGCTTACGCTTCTCATGTTCTTCAAGGGCATTGCCTCTTTTTTTGGCCATGATAATAATGAATTGAAAATCAAATCGGGCTCAAATTTAAGGATTCAATCCAGCGTGGAAGCCCATTGTTTGATTTTTTTATATGTGGAAAAAAGCGACAGAATGAAAAACCCGTTCTTTATTTCACAGGCTTTCTACACAAAGAACTTTGGGAAAATCACTTCCTTCCGATAATCCTCCTGAATAATGCCTTTTCCTTTTCCCAAAAAAACGCGAATTGCCCGAACACAAATCCCCAAGCCAGGAGGAAAATCTGGTACAGCGGCAACACTAGCAGGAGGTAAACCACCGTCTTCCAAAACCCACCCCGCTCCATGCTGATGCCGAGAAAATCGAAAATGGGCTTTTTGATAAACAGGATCGTGAATCCCGTCAAGGCAAAAACGAGCAACACCAATAGGACCTGCCGAAGGCTTTGCAGGTTCCATTTTGATTGGAGTCTTTGGAGGAAATTAGGTTGTGGATTATTCATAAGTAAAAACAAGCGGCGGTTTTCAAGCCCCAAAGAAACAACAAAACACCCAAACTTTATTTTCAAACTCAATTTTCCAACCTGAAAACAGGATACAGGTTGTGTTCCTTTTCCTTCCACGGCGAGCGCTCGTAGACCCAGCGGAGTTGCGCGGAGGCGTTCTTGGCAAATTCAGGATTGTTGGCCCTTTCAGCCTCCAATTCCTTTTGAAGGCTCGGATTTTCACGCAGGTACGATGCAGCAAGGTCCTCAAAGACATAAGCAGAATAGCCTTCCTTTTGCTGCAGAATGGTATCAAAGAAGTTCCAAGCAAAGAAACTATCCTCACCTTCGGGTTCCAGCACCTCGATGATATAGCGGTTTGCCTCCTGATTCATCGGAATCAGGTAATCGCCCTTGCGGAAGGTAATCGCCCTTGTGGACTTGGTCACTTTGATTTGTGAATGCAGGTAATGCCCTTCAAATGGCCTTTGGGCAGTCTGAAAATCGCCGATATGGTAGGCGGCCACGGTGAGGAGGGTGTCCTTTTCCAATCTTTCCATCCTGACACCATTCCGTTTCAGGTTTTCAATGACGGTAAACCAACCTTGGGGAATGAGATAGGCCCTCGGCCTTTGGATCGTCAGTGTTTCTTGGTAGCCGTCATAAAACTTGATTGTCGCCGTGAAAGCTTGCTCGCGGTCGTAATAGAGCCTCGGCAGTCCGGAGACTTCGGATGTTTTTTGTCCGGAACGGTAGCCCAAAAACTCAAACTCGCGGTATTGGCTTCTGTCGACAGTGTGGTTTAGCCCGAAGTTCATCTGGTTGATTTTCGCCTTTCGGTCTGCGTTGACCATATCGGCAATGCGCTGACCATCACGGGCCAACACATCCAAAAAAACCTCCAAGAGTGCGTAGGTGGAATTCACCCTTTGATCATAGGGTTTGAGCATGTGTGTCTCAGGCATAAAGCTCAAGGTCCCAAATAGCGCAGCAAACCCACTGCTGTACCGTCCCGAATCCTTGAATTGGTTCCAGCCATCCTCCGGCTTCGAGCCGTAGGCATTGACATAGGGGATCATGGGGAATCCTTTCGCCTTCATTTTTTCATACAACATCGGATCCAATTCCTCCCGAAGGTATTTTCCCGGCATTCCGCCTAGTCGATTATGTTGGGTAGAAATCAGGGTCATCACATGCTGGTAATCGGCGCCGTTGGACACATGCGTATCGACAAATATGTGTGGACTCAGCCAAGCGAAGATCTCCTGAAAACTTTGCGCATTGCGTGTATCAGCCTTGATAAAATCCCTGTTGAGATCGTAGTTTCTGGCATTTGCGCGGAATCCGTAGGCCTCTGGGCCATTTTGGTTGACACGGCTGAAGGAACCCCGATTGAGATGCCCGCCGATGTTGTAGACTGGGATGATGGCTATTGCGAGGTCGGTGGGAACTTTGATTTTTCCCAAGAGAATATCCCTCAGCCACATCATGGTGGCATCTATCCCATCTGGCTCACCGGGATGGATACCATTGTTGACAAACAGGACGGGTCGCTTGTCCTTGTGCCACTTGGCCGGATCAAAGTCGCCCTGCTGATCAAAAAGGACGACATGAAGAGGATATCCAGCATCCGTCATGCCTTTCTCAACGATTTTCACAGCCTTGAAATCCCGTGCCAGGAGCTGGAAATAATCGATCACTGCCTGGTATTCAGGAGTTTCTTTTCCGCCGGATTTTTCGAATAACGTTATGTACTTACCCTGTGAAAACGCGGGAAAACAAGCTGAAATGGAGAGAAGGATACAGAGGATTTTTTTCATGTTCAAAAATGAAAAAAAAGCCTTATAAAAACCATAAGGCAATTTTCGGTGCAAAATTTATCACGGCAATTTATTTTTACAGCCGGAATGCCGTTTGTACCCTTGTAATGGGTGCATACCCCTCTATTTTGTCTGTGCCAGAAAGATGTCCCAAATCATGAACGAAAAGAGACCCTTTCCCAAAAGAATAAAGTATTGGTTATTGCTGGTTTTCGTGCGTGCCTTGCTTTTTCTTGCCAGCATTTGCCCCCGAAGGCCCTTGCTTATTTTTTGTGGTGGATTAGGGGCCCTTGCCTTTAGACTTCTCAAGGATCCCCGACAAAAGACGATCAACAACTTGACGCTCGTTTATGGGAAGGAAAAAACTGAAGCCGAGATTGAAGCGATAGGTCTGCGGGTTTTCAAGATGATTGGCAAGAATGCCGCAGATGTGTTCAGGTCAGTCAACATGAAGGAGCTCGGGGATTTTAAGAAAGTGGTGGAAGTCGTCGCCGAAGAAAATCTCAAAGAAGCTTTGGCATCTAAAAAGGGCGTAATTGTGCTCAGTGCCCATGTTGGGGCTTTTGAAATGATCGGAACATACCTCGCCCTGATGGATCTCCGGCCCCAGATCATCGGAAAGCAACTCAAGGATCCCAAACTGAACGCCCTGTTGATGGAAAATCGCAGACGAAGGGGCGCAGAGGCGATCGAACGCGGAAAAGACAACCTAAAGGTGGTCCGCAACCTGAAATCAGGGGGCGTGGTGGGCATGTTGATCGATCAGGATACCACGGTGAAGAGTGTCTTTGTGGACTTTATGGGTATTCCGGCAGCTACGCCTGTAGGCGCGGCACTGTTCGCGTTGCGCACAGGCGCCAAAGTCGTACCGATGGGCATGTGCTTGGGTGAGGATTTGCAGCAACATTTGACGATTTACCCCGCTTTGGAAATGGTGTCAACAGGAAACGAGGAACTTGATTTGATTACCAATACCCAAATGCTTTCAAAAGCCTCCGAACGACTCATCCAAAAAGACCCACTTCAATGGGTTTGGATGCATGAACGTTGGAAAACCCGGCCCGAATAAGGAAAAAGTTTTCTAAATCATTGCCGAAAAACACTTTTAGTGATGATGCCCTCCCGGACCATGCACATGTCCATGGGCAATTTCCTCAGGGTCCGCATCACGGACAGAAACAATCTGTCCCGTAAAATACAAATCAAAACCTGCCAAAGGCGGATTGAAGTCCATGTGCACGCCACGATAATCGATTTTGGTGATTTCTCCGCGCAGGTGGTTTCCCTTATCATCCTGCATGGGAATGACCTTGCCGACTCTGAGAAGGTCTTTGTTTTTCTTCCCGTCTTCTTTGAAGTTGGCTTTGGGAAGGATGACCTTTTTGCTGTCGTCGTAGTCCCCGTATCCATGCTCGAAGTCTATAAACACCTCAAATCTATCCCCGGCTGATTTTCCCTCAATAGCTGCCTCCAAAGCCGGCAATACATGCCCGGTTCCGAATAGGAAATGAAAAGGCGCGCTGGGGCTTACTTTCTCGCGGAAGGTTTTGCCGGATTCCCCGTCATCCACGTGCAGTTCATAGCTGATAGCGACGACTTTGTTTGGTGCAATTTTCTCCATGTTATTTTTTGGTAGGCTGGCGCAAAAATAAGACAAAAATACCATTGACCGACAGAAGGAGAATCTCTACGGGATTCAATATATTGAGGGAAATAAATCAAAAATGAAATCACCTCGGTCCCTTTACGACAGGCACAGGTTTTTGATCAGTAACATCCTCAAGGGTTTTTTGGGCTTTGGGATATTAATCCTGGCACTTCACCTGATTCGTTTCAACTTTACCGAATCCGAGCGGTTTGCTTGGATGCAGCCATTGTATGAAAGACCAAATTTGGTCATGGTGCTGTTTTTCGCTTCCGAGTTGTTATTTGGAATCATACCGCCCGAGTTGTTTATGCTTTGGGCCATGCAGACCCAATACCTCGGCACCTATGCTTGGGGCGTCGTATTGATGTCAGTATGTTCATATTGTATCGGAGCCTTCAATTATTTTCTGGGCCGATTCCTCAGGGATAGGACAGACTGGCTTCACGGAAAAAGCAAGTTGGTCAGAAAATATAGGCTTATGTTCGAAAAATACGGGAGCGAATTGGTGATCGTGGCCGCCACCAGCCCGATCCCTTTCAGCTTGGTCTCCCTTTTGGGAGGTGCCGGCGGATTGGGAAGAAGAGAATACCTCCTCAACAGCCTGTACCGATTTCCACGTTACTTTTTGTATGCCTACGCGCTCTGGCGGATCGAGGGCTAATCTTTCCAACAAATTACCATTTCCGAGGTTGATTGGGTATCTTCGCGGTTTATGAATAATCCAACTTCCTTACCTACCGTTTCCGTAGATCACCTTGACCCCAAGGAGTTTATCATCATCAAAAATGCCAAGGTCAACAATCTCAAAAACCTCAGCGTTGCCATTCCCCGCAACAAGCTGGTGGTGGTGACCGGTCTCTCGGGTTCGGGCAAATCGTCTCTGGCCTTTGACACACTTTTTGCGGAAGGGCAGCGCATGTACGTGGAGAGTCTCAGTTCCTATGCACGGCAGTTTTTGGGAAGGATGGAAAAACCCGACGTCGAATACATCAAGGGTGTCTCTCCAGCCATTGCGATCCAACAAAAAGTCACAACAAAAAACCCTAGATCCACTGTCGGAACGACCACAGAGATCTACGATTACCTCAAACTGCTTTTCAGCCGGATCGGTCGGACAATATCGCCAGTAAGTGGGGAAGAGGTCAGGCACCATACCGTTACGGATGTGGTGGATTTCATTCAGGGATTTGAAGAAGGGGAAAAAGTGATGATCTCCTGCCCCCTGCATATTGCATCTGGGCGGAACGTGAAGCAGGAGCTCGAACTGCTGCTCCAAAAGGGATTTACCCGTATCCTGATTGATGGCGATGCCTACTTCGTCGAGGATATGGTACATGCGCCGAGCTTGCCCAAAGGAAACCTGGAAATATTAATCGATAGGATATCCATTGTGCCAGGGGATGAAGACAATCAATTCCGAACAGCCGATTCTGTGCAAACGGCATTTTTTGAGGGCCATGGGGAATGTACCGTGACAGTGCCCGATAAGGTCAGGAAAACCTTCTCGGACCGCTTTGAACTCGACGGCATGAGCTTCGAAATCCCCTCGGTCAATTTCTTCAGTTTCAACAATCCCTACGGTGCCTGCAAGCGCTGCGAGGGTTTTGGAAATGTACTGGGCATCGATCCTGATTTGGTTTTCCCGGACAAAAGCCTCAGCATCTACGAAGGTGCGATCGCTCCGTGGCGGGGAGAAAGCAGCAGCAAATGGCTCGAACCCTTGGTCAAAAAGGGGATCTATTTCGATTTCCCCATCCACCGGGCCTATGAGGAATTGGAAGATTGGCACCGAGATCTGTTGTGGACGGGCAACCAGTATTTCCAAGGCCTCAACGACTTCTTTGCCGACCTCGAAACGAAGACCCACAAAATCCAATACAGGGTGATGCTTTCCCGATTCCGGGGAAGGACCACCTGCCCCGATTGTCGGGGCACAAGGCTCAGAAAGGATGCCTCCTATGTCAAGATCAGCGGCAAATCCATCACCGACCTGGTGCTCCTGCCGATCGAAAAATGCCTCAATTTCTTCAGGCAGTTGGAGCTTTCAGAAACTGATCAAAAGGTCGCCAACCGTCTGCTTAAAGAAATCCTGAATAGGTTGGAATACATTGAAAAAGTTGGCTTGGGGTACCTGACACTCAATAGGTTGACCTCCACGCTTTCGGGTGGTGAATATCAGCGGATCAAACTGGCCACCTCGCTTGGGTCTGCTTTGGTAGGTTCGATGTACATTTTGGATGAGCCGAGCATCGGACTCCATCCGAGGGACACAGACCGATTGATTGAGGTTTTGAAATCCCTGCGGGACCTGGGCAATACCGTCATCGTGGTCGAGCATGAGGAAAAAATCATGAAAGCTGCGGACCAAATCATTGATATCGGTCCTGAGGCAGGCGTGAAGGGAGGGAACTTGATATTCCAAGGCGACCTGAAGGACATGCTCGTGGAGGCCAATACCTTCACAGCCAAATACCTTCGGGGTGAAGAGAAAATCCAAGACAAGCGCTCCAACCGCAAATGGAGGCAATACATCGAAGTCAAAGGCGCTCGGGAAAACAACCTGAAGAACCTGACTGTCCGCTTTCCCTTGCAGGCGCTGACCGTAGTGACAGGTGTCAGTGGGTCCGGCAAGTCCACGCTGATCAAGAAAGTCCTCTATCCTGCCTTGGGAAAAACCCTGGGAACGGTCATCGATGAGACGGGCCGTTTTGACAAATTGGAGGGTGATTATAAAAAGATTACCCAAGTGGAGTTTGTGGACCAAAACCCCATCGGCAAGTCCTCCCGCTCGAATCCCGTCACCTATGTCAAGGCCTATGATGCCATCCGCACGCTCTACTCCGAGCAAACTTTGGCCAAACAGCGTGGCTATAAGCCTGCATTCTTTTCCTTCAATGTGGACGGTGGCCGCTGTGAAGCCTGCCAAGGCGAAGGAACGGTCACGGTAGAGATGCAGTTTATGGCAGACATTCACCTTACCTGCGAATCCTGCAAAGGCAAACGCTTCAAGAACGAAATCCTAGACATCAAATACCACGACAAAGACATATCCGAAGTATTGGACATGACCATCGACGAGGCCTTGGAGTTTTTCAATGGCAAGACCCAAATCACGGGCCGCTTGCAGGCGCTTCAGGAAGTTGGCTTGGGATATATCGGCATGGGACAATCCTCCAACACACTCTCAGGTGGCGAAGCGCAGCGGGTCAAGTTGGCGTCTTTCTTGGGAAAAGGCGGCACCAAGCCGGGCGACCATATCCTTTTTATTTTTGATGAACCCACGACTGGCTTGCACTTCCACGATATTCGGAAGTTGTTGTACTCCATCAATGCACTGGTAGACCAAGGCCACTCTGTGATCGTGATCGAGCACAATACTGAGGTCATCAAGGCGGCAGATTGGGTAATTGATTTGGGACCTGAGGGTGGGGAAAAGGGCGGACATATCACCTTTGAAGGCACCCCAGAAGAGCTGATGCAGCAAGAGGGTATTTACACAGCGAAGTATTTACGGGAGTCGTTTGTGGGGTAAGCGCCCTTAGGCGCTAATACTTCAGTCTTAGCCCGTTCGATATTCGGGGTTGGGCATTCGAAACTCGAAATTCAAAAAACAATTGAATCAAGAGAAATGAACGCCGAATGATGGATCATGAGGTGGGGCATAGTTTGATATTTGGTGTTCGCTATGCTTCATTCGATATCTTTATAGACATCAACAAGCCCCAACCAGCCGAGTCGGAAGCTAATTTTTTTCATTAAAGGTCTGTAGCCGATGAACGATCATTGTTTACTTTCCCGCTTTTTTGTTTAAATTGTACGGAAACGTTTAGAGTCATGCCATTTAATTTTTCAGCTTAGACAACATAAACAGCCAAAAAAATGCGAAAACCAATATGTAGTCTTCTCACGCTCTTGAGCGTAGCAAGTCTATGGTCCTGTGCGCCCCAAAACAAAGATGTTTCAACCCCTGCATCTGCTTCGTCCGAGGGGATAGACCGGACCGTACTTCCGATCGTAGAACCCCCACGAACCCGGTACGAGGAACTGGATGTGCGGGACGCTACGCTGCCGGCCCGTTTTACGGTGGAAGCCCCCGAAGGCGCACCAAACGTTCTGGTAATCCTGATTGACGATATGGGCTTCGGGGCATCTGAGGCTTTTGGTGGACCAATCGCCATGCCCAATATGGACAAGCTTGCAAAAAATGGGTTGAGATACAATCGCTTCCATACGACAGCACTCTGCGCACCTACGCGTGCGGCGCTGCTTACGGGATACAACCACCACTCCAACAACATGGGGGTAATCACGGAATTGGCGAGCACATTTCCTGGTTACACCTCGGTAAGGCCCCAAAGCATCACTCCGGTAGCGGAAGTGCTGCGGCAAAATGGCTTCAATACAGCCCAATTTGGAAAATGCCACGAGGTACCGCCTTGGGAGCTTTCGATCAGTGGTCCACAGGACAGGTGGCCGACCCGATCCGGATTTGAGAAATTCTACGGCTTCCTAGGCGGTGAAACCAATCAGTGGCAGCCGCTAATTTATGATGGTGTCACCTTGGTGGAGACACCCCAGGATCCTGATTATCATTTCACAACGGATATGACAGATCAGGCCATTTCTTGGATGAACTTCACCAATACCTTGAATCCGGATAAGCCATTCTTCATGTACTATGCCCCCGGTGCTACCCACGCTCCGCACCATGCCCCAAAGGAATTCATCGCCAAATACAAAGGGAAGTTTGATCAGGGTTGGGACAAGCTAAGGGAGGAGACCCTCGCACGGCAAAAGCAAATGGGAATCGTACCCGCCAACACCCAACTGGCGCCTAAGCCAAAGGAAATCAAGGATTGGGATGCACTCTCGGCAGAGGAGAAAAAGCTTTTTGCTAGGCAAATGGAAGTTTATGCGGGCTTTGCTGAGCACACCGACTATGAGATAGGACGCTTGATTAGTTCTCTGGAAGAAATGGGAGAATTGGATAACACGATGATCGTATTCATCGCCGGGGACAACGGCGCCAGTGCAGAAGGACAAATGAACGGCATGTTCAGCGAAATGACCTATTTCAACCAAGTTCCCGAGACAGTGGAGGACATGTTGAAACACTATGATGAATGGGGTTCTAAGGAAACGTATCCCCATATGGCGGCGGGCTGGGCTGTGGCTACAGATGTGCCCTTTACCTGGACCAAGCAAGTTGCCTCTGATTTTGGAGGTACCCGAAACGGCATGGTGATCCATTGGCCAAATGGTATCAAAGGCAAAGGCGAAATCAGGTCCCAGTTTGGACACGTGATCGATATCGCGCCGACGATCTACGAAGTGACCAAGGTGCCGTCTCCCAAGATGGTAAACGGAATTGCACAGGATCCCATAGAGGGTACCAGCCTTGCCTACACATTCAACGACCAGAGTTCTCAGGAGCGCCATACAGTCCAATATTTCGAAATGTTTGGCAACAGGGCCATTTACCAAGATGGTTGGTATGCGAGAACAATTCACAAAGCCCCATACCTGCCTCAACCTTACAACACGCTTCGGGAGGACAAATGGGAGCTTTACAACACCCTTGAAGATTTCAGCCTGACCAATAACTTGGCTGAAAAGGAGACCGACAAACTCAAAGCGATGCAGGATCTATTCATGGCAGAAGCTAAGAAATACCACGCACTTCCTTTGGATGACAGGACTTTCGAACGGATGAGTGCATCTGCAGTGGGAAGGCCGTCCATCATGGAAGGAAGAACCTCGGTGACTTATGGCGAAGGAATGAGAGGGATGGGTGTCGACATTTTCATTGATTTGCGGAACACTTCGTATATAATGACCGCAGAGGTGGATGTCCAGGAAAACGCCAACGGAGTCATCGTATGTCAAGGTGGAAAATTTGGTGGATTGAGTCTTTATGTAAAAAATGGTAAACCCACGTTCAGCTACAACTATCTCGGATTGGGGACCACTACCATCACTGCCAATAAGGCCCTGAAGCCTGGAAAAAATACGGTGGTGTTTGATTTTGCCTATGATGGCGGCGGACAGGGAAAAGGCGGCCTTGGTACCATATCCATCAATGGCGAAAAGGCCGGAGAAGGCAGGTTGGAGAAAACCCAACCGGGCGTATTCTCCGTGGATGACCTTGCAGACATTGGTGTGGATGAGGGACCTTGGGTTGCTGACTATGGCAAATCCTCAAAGTTTACCGGAAGGATCAAGAAAGTCACCATCGAGACCAGAAAATAACAAAACACAAAGACCAGCCACTTTCGGCTGGTCTTTGCTTTTGTATCATTCGTTCTTCTGACGGCCATTATCTTTTCAATACCGCCTTTGTTTCCACTTACTTCGCAAAAATCTGGCTTTCGTCCTGAAAAGACTTGAACTCGAGCGCATTGCCGCAGGGATCGAGGAAAAACATGGTTGCCTGTTCGCCTACTTCCCCTTTGAAGCGGATATAAGGTTCGATGACAAAATCGATGCCGTGTGCCTTCAGTTTGTCGGCAAGCGCATGCCATTCATCCCAAGGCAGTATCGCACCGAAATGACGAACGGGTACGTTTTTCCCATCTACCTCGTTGGCCTTGACCAAATGTAGCTCTTCTGGCTTGATATGGGCCGAAAGTTGGTGCCCAAAGAAGTTGAAATCGATCCACTTATCCGTGCTTCTGCCTATCTCACAGCCCAGCAAGTCGCCGTAGAACTGTCTGGTTTCTTCGATGTCCCGAATCGGAAATGCCAAATGGAATGGCTTGAATTGGCTCATATTGTCGTATTTTAGTCGGGACAATTTTCTGAAGATTTCCCTTTTTTCAAAATCAAATTAAACCATGAGCAAAAAAACCGTTTCACTGGTTTTATCAAGCGGGGGTGCCAGGGGCATGGCACATATTGGTGTGATTGAAGCTTTGGAAGAAAGCGGCTACCAAATTGTTTCCATAGCAGGGAGTTCGGTCGGAGCCTTGGTTGGTGGAATCTACGCGGCTGGCCATCTGCCAAAATACAAGGATTGGATTTGCAACCTTGACAGGATCGATGTGTTCGGTTTGATGGATTTTACGCTATCGACCAAGGGGTTTATCAAGGGCAATAAGGTGTTTGCAGCCTTGGAAAAGATCATTCCAGATTGCGATATCGAGGATTTGGACATTCCGTTTCAATGTACGGCTGTGGAACTCCCCTCCGGTAAGGAGCATGTTTTCAAAAAAGGATCGATGTTTTCTGCGATCAGGGCCTCTGTTTCTATTCCTACCGTCATGCAGCCCGCCAGAATTCACGGCAAGGAATACCTGGACGGTGGCATCCTCAACCCGATTCCTTTGAATCTTTTACCCAAAAAGGAAGTCGGAGACCTTACTGTCGCCGTGGACCTCAATGGCCCAAAGGAAGCCTTTGTCTCTCTGGAAAAGGTGAAAAAGGACACAGAGGCTGCTTTTATCAAACTTCCCAAATGGTTGGAAGACTATAAGGAAAAATTTGCCAAATATGTCAGCGGTCCCGAAAAGGAAGAAAAAATCAAGGGAATGAGTTCCCTTGATATTTTGAACTATTCCTTTGACCTGCTGACCGACAAGCTGTCGGAATTGGTCATCCGGCAACATGAAATTGATATATTGGTCGAAATCTCAAGGACACAGGCGGGGACCTTGGAATTTCATCGTGCCTCCGAGCTCATAGAAATCGGGAGAAATAAAACCTTCGAAGCCATCGCCCAGTACGAAAATGGAAGTAAGTAGACTCAATGAACTCCTCGGCAATATCGACATCTACCTCTTGGACCAAATCCTGAAAGGACGATTTACCAAAGACATGAAAATCCTCGACGCCGGCTGTGGGGAGGGCCGCAATTGCATCTACTTTTTGCACGAGGGTTTCCAGATATTCGGCGTCGATGCCAATCCCATCGCCATCCAAATGGCCCGCATTTATGCCAACACGATCAATCCAAATTACGACGCACTTAGGTTCCAAGTGGCTACAGTGCAGGATATGCCATTCCACAACGGAGCATTTGATGTGGTAATTTCCTCAGCGGTCCTGCATTTTGCCAAGAGCGAAGCCGAATGGAATGCCATGATGCGGGAAATGATGCATGTGCTGAAGCCAGGCGGGACCTTCTTTCTTCGGATGACTACCGACCAAGGCGGTATGATCGAAAAATCCCCCCATCTCGGCGATGGAGTTTACCTGCTACCCGATGGAAGCGAGCGCTTTTTGCTTACCGAGAGACTAATAAGGCAAGTGATGGCAGAATTTGGCCTAAGCTATCTTGAACCTCCAAAAAGTGTCCTTGTGCACGGACAGCGGTCGATGGGGGTTTTTGTGTGGGAGAAAGGCACCTGAACTTGCTTTTACCGATATATAACCCTTCTCATCACCCGCCTTCCTTCGTTTTCCAAAAGGAAAATATAAACGCCGGATTGGGGAAGTCGAAAAAGGGGAAGTGTATCGGCGCTTCCGGACCATATTGAAACACCAGTCGACGTGAAAACACGCAGTGTAGCCGAAGAAAGAGCGGAAATGTAAACCACTCCGTCAGTCGATGGATTGGGATAGACTACAAAAGGAATTGGCTCGTCCTCTATTCCAGTGATGATTGAGGCTGTAAAATCCTGACCGGGCAAGTCCCCAGATAGATTGTTTATCGAAATCGACTTGGGGCTGAATACGTATTTTTCAGAAATTGGCGTCAGGGTGCCCGACCATCCCGAGGGCAATTCAGCAAGGTAAGTGCCATCTGCATTGGTTTTTATTTCAACCGGCAAGCCCGTGAAGGAAATATTTTCAATAGGTATACCGCCCTGGTCGGTAATTTTTCCTGACACTGCAAAATTGATGACTGCCGGAATTTTGGAGGCCACGAATTTCTGGCCAAGCAGGTCGGTTTGGAGGTTGTTGATCTGGATTTTCTCAGGTGCAAACTGATGCTCCGGCGCTTTAGGAGTAATGGTACCTGTCCATCCCAAAGGGACTTCGCCATAGAAATTCCCTGTTGCACCTACGCGGGTCGTTTGGGGAAATCCATCCAGCGTCACATCCAAAAATGGCTGGCCATTTTCATCCTTTACTTCACCTACCACATACACAACACCCGCTTTTCTTATTGTAAAATTCTGTTCAATTTGATTTGAATTCACCTCAGGAACTGCAATTGAACTGGGGCTGAATTCATATCCGGCAAGCGCAGGAGTAATCGTGCCCGTCCACCGAGCGGGTACTTCCGCCAAAAAGAATCCAAATTCGTTGGTGTAAACAGCTTGAGGAAAACCATCCATCAGGACTTCGGCAACGGGTTGACCACTGATGTCTTTTACATATCCAGAAATAAAATACGTGCCGGTATAAGTTGCGACGAAATCCATATTGGGAGTCGCGCTTTGTACACCTTTCAGCGAGATCGATTCTGGACTAAACCGATAATTGCCCAAGGTCGGTGTGATGGTGCCAGACCAGCCAGACGGCACGGTCAAAGAATAGCCCCCTTCAGGGTCAGTCCCAATTCCCATGTTACCTGCGGTGATTGGAACGCCTGCCATGGGTTTTCCCTGATCGTCGCTGATGCTTCCCGAAATCACCACAGGATCCAACAGGGACAGATTGTTGTAATACACCCTTTCGTCCAGGAGCTGAACCATGAAGATTTTCCCTTGGGATGACTCAAAGTGAAAATTCTGCTCAAACCTGTCTGTAAGGCTCAATCCAAGTCCCTGTGTCCGTTTTTCCCAAGAAAAACCTTTGTCCTTGGAGACATAGGACCCGCCGGCGCTCATGGAGCTGCTGACGGAGCTATACCAATCCCCATTTTGGGCAAAATGGATGGTGTTCAAATTCAGATCTTCCCACCAATTGATGAATCCGGCAACATTCATTGCCTGCCATGGGGTGTCCTTTGGGATCTCATCGATTTGCTTGATCAGGTTCAATCGCGCAGAAAAATTGGTTACGGTCCCGTTCACACTTACAATCACCGAATCCTCTGGCGTGATGCTGATCGAAAAAGAATTCAGGGCCTTTAGGGTACCAAGATCTTTCACCAAGAAATGCGATTGTTGCCAATTTAATCCCTCGTCATCCGAGAAATACAAGCCACCTTGTCCGGAGGTATTCTCGTCTGCAAGCGTCACGTAAATCCTGCCATTTTTATCGACGGCAAGGTGTTCTCCAGACCTTAAATGCGCAGGCAGTCCGTTGTTTCGCTGTATCCAGGTTTTCAAATCACCATTACTGTAAAAAACCCCATCGCCCACAAAGCCTGCTTCGTTGGTAAAACCGCTTGAGATAAAAAACAATGCGCGGTTTTTGCCTTCGACAATCTTCGTGACCGGGAGATCGCTCGCTACCTTGACCGAATCCCATGTAGTACCTTTGTCCGAGGAGAAAAAGATTTTTCCAAAACCGCCGGCGATCAGCTTTTCTTCCGAAGTGGCATACATACTGTAGATGTAGGAAGATGTGAGCGCCTTTTCCCAAGTATTGCCTTCATTCGTGGATTTCCAAATACCCTCAGCTGTGCCCACAAACAAAACGGAATCCTCCATTCCCACAAATGCCGTCTTTGGTCCTGCGGGAAAGTTTGGCGTGGTCAGCCAAAAACCCTGTGCATACGCTGCAAAGGAACCCAGGGAAATGAAAAGGACTAGTAAAAGAGTTTTCATAGTCTGAATTAGATATCATCTGGTGCGCGCAAAGTGAAGCTGGCTCAACCCAGTTTCAAAAGTCTTCACATGGATCAATTTGAGAGTCTGCTCCGGCCTCCCGTCTTTGAAGAGTTTGGTGCCATTGCCAACCAACACAGGAATTACCGAAATCATGAATTCGTCAATCAAGTCATCCTTCAAAAGTTCATTCACGATTTCCGCTCCGCCGTCACAAAAAATGTTTCTTCCCTCTTTTGCCTTCAATTGTTTAACCAACTCCTTCAGATCTCCATTGTAGAAAACAGTCTTTCCAATAGCCGGTCGGGACGTCTTGGTAACAATGTAGGCATCCTTGTCAGCATGGGGAAAATCAACCTGTTGGGTAACCCAATCATAAGTCTTTCGGCCCATAATGACGGTATCTACGGAGGAAATGAATTCCGCGTAGCCGTAATCTTCGCCTTCTTTTTCTACCAATGACAAAAAACTCAGATCATCATTGGGTTTGGCTATATATCCGTCCAGACTCATGGCGATGTAGAGGATTAGTTTTCTGTTTGTTTCCATCATTCCCAAACGGGTTAAAATATTTAGTTGCGGGTTTAAAATGCAGGATAATCCATTGATACTAAAAACCAGATTCCCCACTTAAGGTCAATCTCCAAGTGATTGCTATTGCCGATTCTTCAACTTTGATAAACCCGTTTTTTTGCAGGACTTTGTGGGAGGCTAGATTGGGTTTGTCGGTGGAAGCCACAATGGATTTTACCATTGGTTGTGTTTTGGCCCAGTTGACGATTCCTCCTACCATTTCGGTCATGTAGCCCATTCCCTGGAACTCATCGTAGGTTCCATATCCAATCTCAATTTCGCCTGCTTCGTTTGGTTCGCCGACGATGCAGAGGTCACCGATCATCTTGTTCTCTTCCTTTGAAATGGCCGTCCAAAGCGTGGAATACAGGTAGTTTTTCGACTGATCTGCCGCATTCAATAGTATCGTTTCCTCCAAGGCTTCTTTTAGCTCGGCAGAAATTGTCCTGGATGAAGGATTCAAGTTCAATTCTTCCTCCAAAGAATTATCACAGGCGGTGTATTTTACCAACTGATCATACGTCAGTGGTTTTATGATCAACCTTGCTGTCTCTATCATCGGGCGTTTGCGGTGTTGTAAATCCGAATAATTTCCTCGTTAAACCGCTCCGGTTCTTCGAAAACAGGGCTGTGACCTGAGTATTCAAACTTGATGAATTCCTTGTAGGGAGCCCTCAGCACACCGAAATATTCCTCGACAAGTGGCCAAGGAGTATTGTAGTCATGTGCGCCTGAAATAAAAAACACCGGAATTTGAACCTCAGGGATTTGCTCGAAGAAATTGAAGTTGTTGAAATCGGGGTCATAGATCGCGTTTCCGGCGGAAAAGCCCGATCCTTTGCCATACTTGACCAGGTCAAAGAAACCATATTCCCGCGAAAACCAGATTGAAAATATCCAGTCGGTGTAGTTGGTTTTACCATAGCGCTCTCCTCCCAACTTCAATAACCAGTCCTTTTGCTTTACGAGTCCCCAAAAACCATTGGAATACATCTGCGTAAAGTCCCCGGATTGGGGCGCTCCGATTTCTTCCAATTCACGGATCGCCTTCTGGTTGTTGGTCTCTTTGGCCCTTTGCAGGGTAAATTGGTAAGATTGAAGTTCGCCTTCGAATGCAGCCAATTCCTGTCCCACGCCCACGTACGCCAAGAAATCTTCCGGATGCTTTTGCACCAGGTACATCCCCAGCCTTGAGCCCCAAGAATGCCCAACAAGAAAAATCTTTTCTGTGGAAAAGCGGCTTTTGAGGTAGTTTACAAGGAATTCAGCATCTGCGATGTACTGTTTGACCTTGATTTCATCCTTGGAAATGTGCTTGTTGTAGGATTTGCCGGCACCTCTTTGATCCCAATACACGACAGTAAAGTGGTCCTCCAATGCCCCGTTGAACTTGCTCAATAAGGCTGTTGCGGAAGCGCCAGGACCTCCATGCAGAAAAAGAAGCACGGGATTTTCCCGATTGGTTCCGCGGATAAGTACATACTGCTTGGCCCCGTTGATATCCATGTATTGGATTTCAGAAATACCGTTGGGCGTTTTCACTTTCTTTGTAGAAGTACAGGAAGCAAAAACAAAAACCATCAAGAGGATCAGGGGAAGTCTCAGCAGATTTGACGCTTTGGAATTATACATAAATGAAGATTTAAATGGCTAGTAGTCTGATTTTTTTTTGCCTTCGGCTTCGAGGGCGGTTTATGGAAAGAATGTAAATACTGTTTGCTCGGACGTACCGTCAGGATAGATTGCAGTCCGATCGAGCAGTATTCCATCGGGCATCCATCTGTAGTCGAATTTAACTTCCATTTGAGTGGAAGGTGTCATTAACACATACTTAGTGGGAAGGTTCTTTTGTAACCGTACCTTGGGTATGGTGGGATAGGCATCCAACACGGCTTCCCGATTCAGCAGGTACTCCGGGAAGGTTCGCGTAGTGTGAAGCTTCATTCGTGACTCCTGAAGATCAAAGACAAACTCCTGAATTTCCTGAACGTTCCCATGCTGGTGATAGGAAAAACGCGTCTCCCCATCAGCAAGCATTTCATTGGTGCTTGGATTCCTTTTGAAAAACTGAGTCTTTACCAATTGCCCTGTCGGGTTGTAGGAATAGAGGGTGTAGGATTCCTTTACTCCATTGGAATAAGAGCTCGCTTCAACAATTTGTGAACCGGAATAACGATAGCGAATTTCTTCAGTCACAAGCCCGGTCATTTCCTTCACCATGCCGGAGAGCTGAAGATTATTGTCGTATTGGTAGGTTTCGACACCTTGGGTCGTAAAGGGCGTATTCCGCTCCCAACGGATTTCCTCCACACGTCCGTCGGAATGGTATCGGTACTCCTCTTGGTAGGTCCATCCTTGGCCTATTGTTTGCAATGCCCTAAGCTGGCTTTTTTGAGGTGGATTCGTGGTCGGTTCTTGCTCGATGCATCCACAAAAAGCCACTGCGAAAAGAAATATTGGATATAGACTTTTCATAACATCCGAATTATATCTTGGTCCACTGTTTCTTTGGCCCGAATTCCGGGCAGAATAACCGTGGAGATTTCCATCTTTATTATTTGAGTCCTGCGGCGATTTTTGAGTCCACAGTAGTCCTGTAGGCAAAGTCATGGATCACCATTCTTTCCGCTTCCTTGTCAAAGGAAACCCGAATCCAACCATAATGATATCCCTGATCATTTAGCTTGAATCGAATTCCCACAAACCTGTTGCCCGCATCTTTCCAGTCCCCGCTCCAGCTTGTTGCAGTGTTGGAAATTCTTTTTACTACCATGGGCTGCACGTTTTTATCAAACGGATTTCCGGGGGCAATTTCCTGCCCGGCTTCCAATACACCGACCCTTCCGGCAATCTCAAATACCTGGTTTTCCCTGGCCGGGGAAATGACAAACTGACGCAAATCGCCGGTGGCATCAGCTGCCAAAACCGTGGTAAACAAAAACTCCGTGTCCCCATCCTGATCAATATCAATGCTAAATGACTTAGCCTGACTTGCCGTTGCGTCATTTAGGTTTACATAGTTGATCGCCGCTGGCAATTGTTCAACTTCTTGACAGGAGACAAATGAAAAATACACGAAGTAAAAAAGCGCTAACTTTCTCATAATCATCTTTTTTTGTGTGTTAAATTGGTATGTAGTTGGTTTTTGATTCAATCACTCGAGATCGATTTTTCGGGTTTGGTAGGGTTGCTATCGTCTTCGCTTCAATAGATTCGACCACCTGAAATATCGGTACAAAGTAGGCGGGTAATTTTGCCCGATTCAATAGAACAAAAGGACTATTTGCCGATCTTTATTCCTTGTTATAAGAGATGAAGCCAGACGAAAAAATACCCTCGGACCTTTTCCAGTTCAGCAAGCAGCTGCTTGGCAATCCTCCAGAGTATTATGAAGAATTGCTCAACAACCTACTGGAAACCCACCCGGTCGTGAAGTCTTTTCACAGCCTGGGCCCGATGGCCTACTATATATTCAGCTATGTGGATTTGGGCATTAAGTTTTTGAGTCCAAACATATTTGGCAAACTTTTTCGCCTGTCTGAGCAGGAAGCGCAAAAAAAACTCGGAGAGCTTGGCATGAATTACACTTTTAGCATCATGCATCCGGCTGACAAAAAAATCCTTACCGAAGACTGTTTTCGCTTGGCTGAGGAAATAGCCAAAGAAATTCCCATCGGCTCAAGGGACAAAGTCAGGTACACCAACAACTATCGGGCGCTACGCGGGGATGGGACTTATGGAAAGTACCTGAGCCAGTTTTGCGTCGTTCCTGATAGAGAGACAGGTTATCCACTGATTGGGCTTGGCACCATCACAGACATCAGCGACCAAAAAACCGATAATAAGATCATCTTCAAGGCTGAGTTTTATGACGAACTGAGCGGTCACAAAGAGTTCACCAAAGTTTTTATCCCTGCCGACAATCCAATTTCCACACTCAGTGAGCGGGAGCTCGAAATCGCCCATTTGATTGCCCAAGGTGACTCCAGCGAGGAGATCGCGGAAAAGTTGTTCATTTCTCCTTTTACTGTGAAGGCCCATAAAAGGAACATATTCGAAAAGATGCAAGTCCGCAAGGCTACTGAGTTGGCCAGCAAACTTTGATATTCCGCTACATCCATGCCATGCTAGGCCAAGCATTTACCCTTCCAGGCGGCATTTTTTTTAGCGGCTGAATACCACCCTAGATGACGATCCTTACTTGCTTCCGAAGCAGTTGCGACCCTTTCAAGCTATCCCCCCGAAAGAACTACGCTACTTGGCTGAGGTTTGGCTTTTGTCGTGCCCTTGGGAGCGTCTTTTGTGCTAACTCCGCCCGAAAGCCAAGATAATTTCAGCCCCCATTTCTTCCACTTGAGCTGCGCAAAACAGGCCAGTAGCGCTTGGAAACGGGTTCTTCGCTGGATTGCAGGTCATCAAGGACAGGCCCCTGCACGTTATATTCGACAACAAATCAATCTATCCCCTCGGTCATGAAAACAAACTCAAGTCAGAATCTTTTTGTCTATGTCCTGTTCCTGGTGATATGCCTAATCGGGATATTCTTTGGGAGATCGATTTCCCAAGAGCATTCCTTTTTGCGAGTCTGGGAATTCTCCAACCTGCTGCTGATGATGGCAGGCGTACCTTTTCTGTTTTTGCAGCAAAGGGCAGGCCTTCCTGATTTTCTCTCCGACAACGTGACCCGCAAGAATCGGATTGTCTATCCCGTCCTGCTGGGGATAGTCTTCGGCATACTTGACGTTCTCGTAATCAAAGTACTCCTGCATCCCGAACCGTACACGGAATTGCCTCCCTTTCTCCAACCATTTCCCTATTCGGTTTTCCTTTATTTCTCTGGAGCATTTGAAATAGAGGTATTCTACCGGCTCATCCCGATGACGATCATATTGCTGGTCGGGAACTGGTGGAAGCAGGGGAAGTACTTCCAATGGTTCTTTTGGATCGCGGCGGTATTGACTGCTTTGCGGGAGCCATTGGAACAACTTCCGGCGGGAAGCGCTTGGCTGATAGCCTACTCGTTTCTGACGGGATTTTTGATGAACTTCCTTCAGGCTATTTGGTACCGGAAGGCGGGATTTATCGCCTCGCTATCCCTGCGTTTGGGACATTACCTGATTTGGCATATCCTGCTTGGTATCTATGTCGAGCTGATCGAATTGCATTAAACCTTGCTTCCGATCCATACTTTGAACTCCGCTGCCCTCTTTTTACTGACCACCACCCCAATTGGGGTGGGAGGGTCAAGGGTGAGGATCAATTTGCCAGAGGAATCTGATTTGAATAGTTTGATCGCCTTGATGTTGCCGATCATCTGTCTGTTGAGGCGAAAAAACACGACAGGGTCCAATTGCTCCTCCAAGGTTTCCAATGAAGAAGAGGAGGTGTATTCCTTTCCCTCAAAGGTCTTGAGGAAGCAGATTTCATTCTGCTTGTAAATAAAGGCCAGGTCATTCGTTTCTACCGGTACAGATGAAGATCCATAATTCACGATCAGCAACTTGCGGAAACCCGAGGGCTTTTTTAGATCAGAAAAGTTACTGACGCCTGCCACAGAGGTTTCCAATTCCCGTACGCGATTTTGGAGGCTATTGATCGTCAGGGAATAGTATTGTTGGAAATACATCCCGGTATAGATCATGTGGACCACGAGCGTGAAAACGATGGTAAGCGGGAAGTCATAAACGAGCAAATATCCGGTATTGAAATTGCCGGGTCTGTTGATAATCAGCTCGTTCCAGATGTAGATCATCGATGCAACCACGGGGACGGTGATGAGCAGCGATCCAAACGTCTGAATGATAAAGCGCTGAAATTGATTGTTAACCCAAGGATATTTTTGGTCCAGATACAAAATTAGTCGTCTGTTGGATTCCCAGCTAAGCGCCACGAGGAGCGTATTCCAAAGCAAATCCCCATAATAGAGTGGCTGCTTCATCAGCGTACCGATAGACTCGTATTCGCCAAAATGTCTGACCACAAACCCGAGGAGCGGATAGCTTATGATCCTGAGCCACTTGTCGTTATAAGTAATACGCATATACAAAGTCAAAAATGGCCATATATTCGACAACAGCCAAATTGATTTTGCTAAGGGCTTAGAAAATGAGCGCGAAATCATACCCCGGGCACGAAGCAATCCTTTGCGCAGATAGTTTGAGAATACAGGGTAATCAGTGTTTGGTGCAGAGAAACTTTGAAATGACTGATAAGTCAGGCTTGCAATTCCCAAAATCATTCCTGAATTTAGCGCCTCCAAAACGGAAAGGGGAATTAGCTCCACACGATAGTTATCGGTGCACGATAGCTATCGGGAGGCTAGAGCGCCTCGGATTAAATTACTCAAAAAGGGGAATTAGCTCAGTTGGCTAGAGCGCTACACTGGCAGTGTAGAGGTCACCGGTTCGAATCCGGTATTCTCCACCAAGGCCCGCAGCGATGCGGGCTTTTTTATGCTCGATTTTTTCCAGAACTACTTGGCACAAGAAGTATGATTCCAATGTTGTGGGTCGATCTTGGAGATGTTTTTAGAAGGAAATCCTTAAATTCGGTCCTGCTTTAATTTGAAATGAACACTATCGAAATTATTGAATATACCCCCGATCTTCAGCCCGATTTTGAGCGCATCAACAAGCAGTGGGTTGAGCAGTTTTTTTCCTTGGAGGAGTTTGACCGCAACCAGTTGGAAAACCCAAAGGAGTACATTCTCGATAAAGGCGGTGCGATCCTTTTTGCCAAGGAGGGGAAGCGAATCCTGGGAACTGTGGGGCTCGTGAAGGCAGGTGATGGGGCATTTGAAATGATCAAAATGGGCGTAAGCCCGGAGGCACGCGGCCGTGGAATTGGCCGATTGCTGGGAATGGCCATTTTGCAGAAAGCAAGAGCCTTGGGCGGAAGGAAAGTCGTTCTTTATTCGAGTTCAAAATTGGAAGCAGCACTGGCGTTGTATCGAAAAATTGGTTTCAAGGACATTCCCATGGGGTGCGGCCAATATGGACGTTGCAATGTGAAGATGGAAATTGATTTGTAAGGTAAGTTGTGTCTTTGGGGTCAACAAAAGTAATGATAGGTATCACATCGTTTGACTATGAAAGGAATTAAAATCAGAAAAGGCACAATCGAAGAAGTGGTGGAGCTCAGTCAGCAGGTGACGGAGTTTTTTCAACCTTATTCCGAAAAGACCTATGAGGAAAGGCTTACGGATGTGCCCCACCTGATCTTGATCGCGGAGTTTGAGGGTAAGCCTGCTGGATTTAAGGTTGGCTACGAAAGATATGGCCACGATTCCTTCTATTCATGGATGGGCGGGGTGCTCCCTGCCTTTCGCCGCAAAGGAATTGCGGCCCGGCTTGCCGACGAACAGGAAAAATGGGCCAAAAACAAAGGGTACAAAAAAGTCGTGTTAAAAACCCGCAACCGCCTTAGCAACATGATCCATTTTGGACTCAACCGGGGGTTTGTCATTGTCGACCTGGTCAAAAAGGGTGAGCCCGAAGACTATCGCGTCGTGATGGAAAAGTCTTTGTAAAGTATTCGGTTTTACAAGGCTTGGTACTTTGTACATTGTTCGTGGTACATTACCGCGGTATTTTTTCCTATCTTTGCGCCCTTCAATCCAACAGCGGTTCGATCACCCGCTTTACCAAAAATTATGGAAGAGCTTAAAAACAAAGTAAATGAAGGGCTTGCGCTGCCCGTGATGGAGGCTTTTTATACCATCCAAGGCGAAGGCACGCATGTAGGTACTGCCGCATATTTTATCAGGTTGGGAGGTTGTGACGTTGGCTGTGTTTGGTGCGACGTCAAGGAATCCTGGGATGCCGGCAAGTGGCCAATCTTGGCAATCGAAGAAATAGTCAAAGGTGCATTGGAGTACCCCGGTCGGATGGTTGTGATTACGGGTGGTGAACCCTTGATGTATTCGCTTGGACCCTTGACCAAGCTACTCAAAGCACAGGGATTCAGGGTTCATTTGGAGACTTCAGGCGCGCATCCATTTTCCGGTGAATTTGATTGGGTTTGCTTTTCTCCCAAGAAATTCAAGAAACCACACCCAAGTATCTACGAAAAAGCCGATGAATTGAAAGTTGTCGTCTATCACAACTCGGATTTTGATTTTGCAGAAACCCACGCGAAAAATGTCGCTGATACCTGCAAAAAAATCCTTCAACCCGAATGGGGTAAGAAGGACCAGTTTCTGGGTAAGATCATCGATTATGTAAAATCCCGTCCGATTTGGAAAATTTCCCTGCAAACCCATAAATTTATGGATATCCCCTAAGCCCATGAAGCCCCTTTTGCTGTTGCTGTCTCTGTGTTTGATCGCCCAGATAAGTGTCGCCCAGACTTATTCGATCATCGACAGCAAGGCCATCAAGATGCACCAGGAAGGGGATGAGCTAGTCCAAAAGCGGATGTATAACGAGGCAATTGAAAAGTACAAAGCCTCGATCCAGCGGGAGGCAAGTTTTTTGGAGTCCTACATCAAATGGGGACGGGTGCTACTCACGCAGGGAAAGCCTCAGGAATCGTTGGAAGTAGTTGCACGGGGCGAAGCGAGGGCCCAAAAGGCCAGCAACCAGATAAAGGGCGATTTTGGTTGGCTGAGGTTGCATTGTTATTTGACGATGGGCGATTTTACGAAAGCAGTGGAGCAGTTTGAGAAAACCGACCGCATTTTGGATGACACCTTTAAAAAACGTGTCGATTACCAGGAAGCAAGCAAACAGATCACATTTATAAAGGAGGAACTGAAGAAGGGCCTTTCCATCGTCAAGGAAAAATTGCCCGAACCGCTGAACTCTTTTCCGCTGCAATATTTCCCGGTTCTCACGGCAGACAGCAAGAAAATCATCTTCGTGAAGCGGGACGGTTTGAGGGATTTCGAGCACGAAGACCTGTTTGTGAGCTATTTTTCGGATTCAGATGAAGAATGGAGCATCCCCCAAAGCATTTCCTCGATGATCAATACGCCCTATAATGAGGGAACCTGTACCATTTCGGCAGATGGGAAGATTCTAATCTTTTCATCCTGCCAAGCGCCCAATTCGCTCGGGGATTGCGATCTTTATATTGCCTACAAAATCAATGATACTTGGAATCGACCGGCGAACATGGGAAAAACCGTCAACTCAAGGTTTTGGGATTCCCAACCCTCCTTGTCTGCAGATGGCCGAATTTTGTTTTTTTCCTCCAACAGGCGTGGAGGATATGGAGGCAAGGATATTTGGTATTCGCTAAGATTACCTGACGGCACCTGGTCCGAGGCAAAAAACCTGGGAGACCAAGTCAATACGCCGAAGGACGAGGTTTCTCCTTTCATCTATTTCAACAATGAAATACTTTTCTTCGCTTCAGATGGCCACCAGGGATTTGGAGGATTAGACTTGTTTGTGTCCCGTGTGGTAGCGGGTAATTTCGGCCTGCCAGAGAATATTGGCTATCCCATCAATGACCAGTTGGATCAGTTTTCCTTGTTTATCACTGCACAGCGGGACTACGCATATTATACAGAGAATACGTTCACGGAGGACCGTGAAGAACGCTCATATTTGTACAGGTTCAAGTTTCCGGAGGAAATTGCCCTCGGTGAATCCCTGATAGTGACGCAGGGCACCGTTTTCAACAGCAAGACCGGGCAACCTGTCGACGCTAGACTGTCACTTGTCAGCCTGAGCAATGACAGTACGCTGTACGAATTCCGTTCCGATGGCAAAACCGGGGAATTCATGATGCTGTATCCTGATAAGTCATTTTCGGGTTTGTATGTCGAAAAGGAAGGATTTCTGCCGCAGATATACAACGTAGAGCGGGATAATCTGAAAAACCAAAAAAACCTGCAGGTGTCTCTGACACCCATTGGTCCCGGCGAAGAGTTTGTTTTTGAAAACATCTTTTTTGATTTGGACAAGTCCGACCTCAAACCAGAGTCGAGAAGCTCTCTTAAGCGGTTGAATGAATTTTTGATTGACAATCCAAAAGTTGCCATCACCATCATCGGGCATACGGACAACCAAGGGAACGCCGCCTACAATGAAAACCTGAGCCTGAAAAGGGCTGACAGCGTGAAATCATTCTTGTTGGAAAACGGGATCCTCGAAGATCGTGTCAGTACCCTGGGCAAGGGCGACAAGGAACCCATTCGCCCCAATGATACCGCCGAAAACCGCGCTTTGAACAGGAGAGTCACGATTCTAATCCGGTAACATTAGCGCATTCCAGTTTTTTGAAAAAAATATGTATATACATTGTTTTGTAAAATAGTCATACGCACTATGAATATTCTGCAATTCATCAGAAATCCCATCCTATTTTCCCGAATTTTTTTAAGTTCAGAATAAAATTTGCCAATCTGTGTCTTATTTTGGGCATAACTGTAGATTATTAAAAGATAAATAAAACATTTTTTTGTGCAATAGATAATCTATGTTTTATTTTATATTATATCAAAAATAGAAAATAGTAAATTTTTAAATTCACATAATTTTTCACCTCGTTTATGGGATAGATGAAGGAATTGTTAAAAAAAATTAAAAGCAAATTAATTATTGTTAAATCGATTTCAATCCAAACAACTTCTTCGATATCGCTTGCCAGAAATTCAGGCGCAAAATTTTGTTTCTATTTATGGGAAATTTTGGAATACAACCTCTCGATTTACGATTTCCCGAATATGTAAATTTTTAAAACGCTTTTGGATAGAAATCGGTTAAGCCATATAATTGACCATTCGTTAAACCAAAACAACAATTATGAAGAAAGTTTTACTACTAGGACTTATGCTTCTTTTCGCAAGTGCAGCGGCATTTGCGCAAGGTCGTGTAGTGACTGGTACGGTGACCTCAGGAGATGATGGTCTGCCGTTGCCAGGTGCTTCGGTTGTAGTGAAAGGAACCACCATCGGTACAGCTACCGATCTGGATGGTAAATTTTCACTCAATGTACCACAAGGCAGCAATGTGCTTGTGGTTTCCTTCACGGGCTTTACGGCCCAAGAGGCTTCCATCGGCAACAGAAGTGTCGTGGATGTGGTATTACAAGCTGATATTGCCAGCTTGGGAGAAGTAATCGTAACAGGTTACGGTACACAGCCAAAAAGGGAAGTGACCGGTGCGGTATCCTCCGTCAAAGGTGATGTGATCCAAAACCTGCCAGTACAATCATTCGATAGGGCGCTTCAGGGTCGTGCGTCTGGTGTACAGGTTAGGTCTGCCAACGGTCTACCCGGTGGTGCGGTCAATATCCGTATCCGTGGTGTAGGCTCCGTCAACGCCGGTAACGAGCCGCTGTTCATTGTGGACGGTGTGCAATTGAACAATGCGGCCAACTCATCCTTCACGCAAGCAAACCCACTTGCCTTCTTGAACCCTAACGACATCGAGTCCATGGAAATCCTGAAGGATGCGGCTTCTGCTGCTATCTATGGTTCCCAAGCGGCCAACGGTGTTGTGATTATTACAACCAAAAAAGGTAAGTCAGGAAAGGCAAGATTCGAATTCAATGCTTTCGGCGGTCAAACCCAACCAATGAAATATTTGGACGTATTGGGTGGCGCAGAATGGTATACCATGAGAAGGCAGGCTTTCCAAAACTCAGGCAACACTCTTCCTGAGGCCAACGCCTTGAACAACATGGCGCGTCTTCCTTCCAACTGGCAGCAATTGACCGCTGCTGAATTGGAAGCCATCGGTCAGGCCTTGCCAACCTATGATTGGCAAAGAGAAGTAATGGGTACAGGTAACCTTCAGAACTACGAGTTGAGCGTGAATGGTGGTGATGATAAGACTACTTTCTTTGTGTCGGGATCATACAACTATCAGCAGTCATCTTTTCAGCCAGTAGACTTTGAAAGGGGAACTGTTCGTACTTCACTCAGCCATAAGGCAACAAATAGACTTACGCTCGAGACCTCTATCAACCTTGCAACAGTAGGACAGAATGTTCCTTTCTCCTTGGACGGTTCATTCTTGGGTAACCCGGCCTTCTCTGCATCGTTGATACTTCCACACAACCCAATCTACAACGAGGACGGAACTTTCAATACGGCAATTGGTGGTGTGTTGGGCCAAAACATCGTACTCGTCAATGAGTATAACTCCGGTAAGACAAGAACCAATACGCTAGTCGGTAACGCCGCTGCGACTTACAAAATCTTGGATAACTTGAGCTACCGTGCACTTGTTGGTCTTGACTACAACCTGATCCAAGAAGAAAGGTATCGTGACCCAAGAACTCCAGATGGAGCGGGCGTGAGAGGTAGGGCTACTGCTGCGACCGATTGGAGAACTCGTTTTATCACGACCCATACTTTGAATTGGAACAAAACATTCAATAACGCCCACAATGTGTCCGCACTCGCAGGTTTTGAATTTGTTTCCGAAACAAGACAAGGTATCAATGGTGAATCCATCAACTTCCCTACATTCCAATTCAGATATGTCGATTCTGGTGCTGAACCAGTATTCGTCGGCGGATTTTGGACAGGATACAGAAGACAAGGAGCTTTCATGAGCGGTAACTATAGCTACAAAGAAAAGTATCTATTCACAGTAACTGCTAGATATGACGGTTCTTCAAGGTTTGGTGCAGACACCAAGTGGGGTTTGTTCCCTTCCGTTAGGGCTGGTTGGAATATCGCCATGGAAGATTTCTTAAAAGAGTCAGAAATTGTGACCGACTTGAAATTGAGAGCTTCTTGGGGACGTGCTGGTAACGACCAAATCGGAAACTTCGCTGCTAGGGGTCTCTATGGAACGGGAGGCAACTATGCAGGCCAAGCAGGCATGAGACCTACAAGTCTTCCAAACAATAATCTTAGCTGGGAGACAAACGAATCTGTGAACCTCGGTTTGGATTATGGTTTCTTTAGCAATAAACTAACAGGCTCGATTGAAGTTTTCGATCGTAGAACTAAGGATCTGTTGCTTAATCAACCAGTTCTCTGGCAAAATGGGTTCTCAACAATTGCCAATAACGTGGGTGAATTGCAGAACAAAGGTTTTGAGTTTGAGTTGAACACGATCAACATTGACAAGGGTGGGTTCTCATGGAGGACAGCCTTCAACTTCTCCTACATCAAAAACCAAATCATCAGCTTGTATGACGACCTGCAATTCCTTCCTGCTAACCCAGGTATCGCTGTAGGTCAATCAGTCGGTAACCCAGCTGTACCAGGCGCACAGGCTCCCGGTTCTTGGTTTGTGCAAGAGTATGCGGGCGTGAACCCAGCAACTGGTCGTCCGATGTGGTACGATATCAACCGCAACATTACCTACTTGCCACTCGCAGCAGATCGGGTATATATGGGATCTAACCTTGCTCCTTATTTCGGTGGTTTCAACAATACCTTTAGATACAAAGGCTTCGAATTGACCGCATTCTTCACCTATGAATACGGTGCAGTTGTGAGCGATGGCCAATACAATTTCCTACGTGAAAACGGCACTCGTTTGACGCTGAACGCCTTGAGAGAGGTGAACGATAGGAAATGGACCGAGCCAGGTCAAATTACAGATATCCCTAGAAACGTTACGACGCTAGGTGGTAATGAAGCGAGAAGTCTTGGAAGGAATACGGGATCCGCTGCCTTGTTGAAAGCTGATTTCATCCGTTTGGCGCAGTTGACAGTCGGATACTCATTCGATCCAAGTTTGTTGAGAAGCCTTGGAATCAACAGGGCGAGGGTTTATGCACAGGGCTTGAACTTGTGGACTTATGCTGATTATCCTGGATATGATCCTGAGTTCGTAGGTATCGGTACAGGACAAGTTCCTCTGACTAAGAACTACACAATTGGGCTTCAGTTAGGATTCTAAAATTTAGATCGAGATGAAAAGAAATAATTCAATTTATAGCAAACTAGCAACCTTATTCATTGGCTTTGCTGTAGTGTTGACTTCCTGTGATTTGGAGGTTAATCCAAGGCAGAGTATTGATGCGGTTGGTGCGTTGGACACTCCAAATGGTATAGATGCTGCCATCAACTCTATTTATGGTAGGCTGCGTGTGGAGTCCAATTATGGTCGTGATTTGTTGGCACTGTCTGACGCTTTGGCGGATGTAGGCAGGACTACAAGTAATTCAGGTCGTTTGATCAATGAAAATAATAACCAACCCAACGCACACTTTACGGCAGGTTTTTGGCAAAATAGTTATGCCGCGATCAATGAGGCTAACTTGGTGCTTGATCAATTGCAGAAAGGTGTTGCAGGTGCTTCTGCTGCCCAACTCGCGAGATGGGAAGGTGAAACAAAATTCCTGAGGGCATTGTACTATTTTGATTTGGTGAAAGCCTATTCCTACATTCCAACTGCGATCTATACGCCTGGCGTTACCGATCAAGGAGGTATTCCATTGGAACTGGATGGTGTGATTACGCTCGAAAAGGCACTTACAAGGCAAACGCCAAGGGCAACAATAGATCAGGTTTACAATCAGATCTATGCCGACTTGAACTCGTCTATTGCGCTTTTGACAGTGCCGGGTAGGGGTATTCAATATGCGTCAGGTGCTGCGGCTCAAGCCCTTTTGTCAAGGGTTGCACTGTATCGCGGTGATTGGGCGACGGCTGCTTCCGCTGCTACTACTGCACTTGGTACAAGTGTCGGTAGAGTGACAGGTGTTGACAATTATGTGTCGGGTTGGAGACAGTCTGCCAATCCAGAGTCAATGTTTGAGGTAAGGATCCAATTGGCGGCCGAGTCTTTGGGCGTGAACGTTTCCCTCCAGTCTTCATACACTGCCTTGTTGAACTTGGAAAACAAGAATGCGCAGGGTGGATGGGGTGATTTTATTCCAAATGCAACTATTCTTGGTTTCTTTGGCTTGGCGCCGCTGCAACTTGCCAACCCAGCGACAGACAACAACAACTGGGATGTAACAAGAAACTCCGATGTGAGAGCTGGGTTGTACACAACTGGCAACACAGTCCGTGGCGCAGGTCGTCAGATCGAATGCACGAAGTTTATCAGCAAAAATGGTTTCGCATTTGGTGACAATATTCCTGTGATCCGTAAGTCTGAAATGCACTTGAACAGGGCCGAAGCCAACTACCATTTAGGAAACGAGGCTGAGTCCTTGGCGGAATTGAATGCTTTCAAGGCATTGAGAGGTGTTGGTGCGGTGACCCTTACAGGCCAGGCACTATTGGATGAGATCCTGTTGGAGAGATTCAAAGAATTCGCATTTGAAGGACACCGTTTCTTTGATTTGAAGAGATATGGTAGGGCAATTGTAAAAACAACGCCTTCTGTCAATGTGCAATTTGATGACTTCAGAATCCTGCCTCCAATCCCTCAAAGAGAAGTGGATGGTAATCCTAACCTGAACCAAAACAGAGGCTACTAAAATCTAAAGAACTATGAAAAAGATACTAGCATTATTATCCTTTGCCTTGGTCTTTGCTTTCTCTTCTTGTATTGAGCAAAACTACGTGACTTGGCAAGGTGCAGTAGTGGAATTCCAAGATGCTGTCGTGAGGACTCCGGTAGCGGGTACTGCAAATCCTGCGTACCCAAGGATCACCGTCGCAAACACAGTCGGTAGCATAAACCTCCAAGTGAACTTGGTAGCCGCCCAGAGGACGAGCGATGAGACAATTACGTACAAGGTTGTACCTGAGGGTACCACTGCAGTGGCAGGCACTGATTTCGCAGTTTCAGGTTCATTGGTTATTCCAGCGAACTCCAGCTTTGGTACCCTGACAATGAATATCCCTAACACCGGTGCTATCGGTGGTGCGGTCGACGTGTTGTTGGAGTTGGAAGGCAATGCCCAAATTCCGGCGAGCCAAAACTACAAGCGTGTGCAAATCAGAATCACTAGGCCTAATCCTCCAGCAGGATCCTAATAGTTTAAACCCCAAAAAGGCCGGAACCCTCCGGCCTTTTTTTAAGCCTATTTTATGAGTAAAATTAGTTATTTGATTGTATTGATAGTCCTGTTTTGTGGTATACAAAATGGACATGCGCAGCTTCAGATGCTGCGGGACCAAGGTACCGGGGCACCCATTACCGCAAATCCCTATGCCGGTGTCAAGGGCTCACCCTATATCGGGGATTTTGAGTCTGGTGCCATCATTTTCAATGAAAAAGATACAGCAGAAAACATCCAAATCGCCTTCAACGGCTATGCGAATTCTTTGGAAGTGAAGGTTGATGGGCAGCTTTTTGCCTATTCTCCCCAGAAGATTTTGGGTTTTGTGATTTCTCCGGATGGCAGACCAGAGTTGTATAGATCTGGATTTGTGTTGCCAGGACTCGGTGAAAACCGCTTTGTACAGATTCTTGAAGATGGCAACTACACGCTCATCAAGCATAAATACAAAACCTTGGGCAACGATCCTTCTGCCACCTATGGTACACAAAACGCAAAGGCATTTAATCCGGCTGAAGATGTATTTGTGGCAAAAGACGGCGTCGTGAAGGCTTGGAAGACCAAAACAAAGAACTTGGAAGAAATCTTTGGCCCGGACTACGCCAAAGTAGCTGCCCTGATCAAGGAAAACGGCTTGAATATCCGGGATGAGGCAGATGTGATACGATTGTTCCGATTGCTCAATAGCTAGTCCATTGGGTCACCTGATTTCCTAAAACTTCCCGGTTTTACTTCCGGGAAGTTTTTTTGTTATTTTTGCGCCTCATTCGGTAGAGAGTCATGGTACACGTCTGTAGGAAAGAGCACTTCAATGCGGCACACAAGCTTTGGAACCCCAATTGGTCGGAGGAGAAGAACAAGGAGGTTTTTGGTCCTTGCTCCAACGTCAATTGGCATGGGCACAACTTTGAACTGATCGTGACCGTGAAGGGTCTACCCGATCCGGAGACCGGCTTTGTGGTGGATTTGAAGGAATTGAGCAGGCTGATCAAAACCTTGGTCATCGATAAGGTCGACCACAAAAACCTCAACATGGATGTGGATTTTATGTTGGGAAAAATGGCAAGTTGCGAGAACCTCGTGATGGAATTCTGGAAAATCCTCGAGCCGGCCGTCAATGCCATCGTCCCAAATGGACATCTCTACAAATTGACACTGTACGAGACGCCGAGGAATTTTGTAGAGTATTTTGGGGAGGGCTGATAGGTTACAACCCACACTTAGGCGAAGTATGGCGCAGGCGCTAAGCGTAATCCGCAATCACGACTTTCGATTTTTTGATTCCCGAACGGCCGCCCGGATTTAACTCACCTAATTCCAAATCATACTCCAATACCAAATTTGGAATTGAATTCCAATTGCATCCCAATTGTCTTGGATGGTTTTGATAAAAGGACGAGATTACAGATCAATAGCTGTCGGCGCCCAGCCAGTCTACCACCGAAAGTCTATATTACACCGAGAAGGGAAGTCAATTTCTTCACCGAAAGTGAATCCCAAATGGTCCGAAGACTGACCAATCTCACCCGTGCCTATAGAATCCGTCAATAATCCCAAAACTATCCACCGGTCAGCATAGCCTATCCCCATGCGTACGCTATTCTTATTCATGCTGATTTTCCTAGGCACTTATGCTTTTTTGCCAGCGCAAAAAATAAATGCCGACTACCGACTCCACATCCATCGGGCCAGTTCTCCGATCGTGATCGACGGTGTCATGGACGAAGAAGCATGGGAAAAGGCTGAGATAGCGACAGATTTTTTCATGATCACGCCGATGGATACCAGCTTTTCGAAGGTGAAAACCGACGTGCGGATGAGTTATGATGACCATCACTTGTACCTCCTGGTGGTCAATTACCACGCAGTGGAGGGTCCCTATATGGTCGAATCCCTCAGAAGGGATTTTTCCTTCGGGAAAAACGACAACTTTCTGTTGTTCATGGATCCCTTTGATGATCTGACGAACGGTTTTTCTTTTGGGGCCAATGCGGCTGGGGCCCAATGGGACGGGCAAATGTACAATGGAGGCGCGGTGGATCTGAGCTGGGACAACAAGTGGGTGTCCAAAGTCAAGAACTACGAGGACAAATGGATCTTTGAGGCGGCGATTCCCTTCAAATCCATCCGATACAAAAAAGGCATCACCGAATGGGGCATCAACTTTTCGAGATTGGACCTGAAAACCACGGAAAAATCCGGTTGGGCTCCCGTCCCCAGGCAATTTCCCTCCGCTTCCCTCGCCTATACCGGAACCTTGGTCTGGGACAATCCTCCCCCAGATCCTGGAGCCAACATTTCTGTGATTCCCTATGTACTGGGTGGCGTATCAAGGGATTTTGACCAAGAAGGGGAAAATGTCTACCGCAGGGAAGTCGGGATGGATGCCAAGATTTCCCTCACTTCTTCGCTGAACTTGGACTTGACGGTGAATCCCGATTTTTCACAGGTGGAAGTGGATCGACAAGTGACCAATCTGGACCGATTCGAGCTCTTTTTCCCCGAGCGAAGACAATTTTTCCTCGAAAATGGAGACCTTTTTGCCAGCTTTGGGTATTCCACGATCCGCCCTTTTTTCTCTCGGAGAATTGGCTTGGAAGCGCCCATTCAATTTGGCGCCAGATTGAGCGGCAAGATTAACAAAGATTGGAGGATCGGAGCCATGAACATGCAGACAGGTGCGGTTTCCGAAACTGCCCTCCCTGCACAGAATTTCACGGTGATGGCCCTGCAGCGGCAAGTCGGTGCCCGCTCCAATTTCGGGGTTCTTTTGGTCAACAAGCAATCCCTGAACTACCATCCCGATCCGAATAGCGAACAACCCACCTATTCTCAGTTCAACCGAAATGTAGCCCTGGAATACAACCTCGCCTCAGCCAATAATCTCTGGACGGGAAAAGTCATGGGCATCAAATCTTTTGGTCCCAATGGGGCTGGGAATGGTGTTTCCCATGCCGCAAACTTGAAATATGCCGGAGGCAACCTCACCTGGAACTGGCAGCATGAATATGTGTCGGAAAATTTCACTGCAGAAGTGGGGTTTGTCCCAAGACGAGGCTTCGTAAAAATCGCCCCGCAAGTGGGTTATCGCTGGTTTCCGAAGAGTGCCAAGATCCTAAGCCATGGGCCAGATGGGAGTTTGACGCTATTTTTCAACACCCAGGGAGTCTATACCGACAATGCTTCCTTTCTTTCCTATACGATTCGCTTCCGAAGCCAAAGTAATTTTTCAACCTTCCTGACCTACGATTTTGTCAAGCTCCAGGCACCTTTTGATCCCACCAATTCAGGCAGAGAAAAACTTCCCGTCGGGTCCGAGCATTATGCGATGGGCTGGAGGACCGAGTACACTTCCAAGCCTCAGAGTGTTTTTACTTATGGGTTTTCTACCCGTGTAGGCGGATACTATGCCAACGGAAACCTGTACACCTTCACAGGAGATCTAGGGTATCGATTCCAGCCCTATGTCAGCTTGGCTTTGAGCAGTACCTTCAATCAAATCCACTTGCCCGAACCATGGGGGCAAACTGACTTTTGGCTCGTAGGACCCAGAATAGACGTGACCCTGACCAATACCGTTTTTTTCACCACCTTCCTCCAATACAACGAGCAAATCAAGAACATCAATCTCAATAGCCGGTTCCAATGGAGATTTGCGCCTGCTTCGGACTTGTTCATCGTGTACATGGATAATTACCTGCCGGACCCTTTCCATGTCAAAAACAGGTCGGTGGTCTTGAAGTTTACTTATTGGTGGAATGTCTAGGCGCGACTGGAATCCCGATAATGGGAGATGGAAAAACTTCGGCCCTTAGGCATTCTCTTTCAAGGCACCAGCCACTGACCTTCCCAGGATTCTTTTTTTGAGAACAAAATCCTCAAATGTCTCAAGCCATTTAGCTGTAAGGCTTCGATTGATTGGGGGATGAATTTTATAACCGTGAAAAATTGATCATCCATCTTCTCTGCCCAATCAAAACCCGCTTCGGGATCTGAAATGGGAGTTCCGGGTGCCAAAGTAGAGGTATAGGCATTTTGGGCTTCATTGGGGACTTTTTTCCAAAAGTCTTTCGCTACTGCATCCTGATGGTGAATTTCAACTTCTGCCTTGATTCTGATCTGCACGCGTTTTTGGGAATGGTAAAAGTGTAAAGTTCCTATTGGATTTGCTGTCAGGTCGGCCACTTTTTCCGAGCGGTAATCTGTGAAGCAATGGAACTCCAAATTTTTGCCGATGGATCGGATCACCACCGTCCGAACTTCGGGGCCATATTTTCCGATCGTTCCAAGGTTGGCAAAGCGAAAGTGGTGCTTCGGGTCCAATGCTCCGCGATGCAGTTCATGGACGACAGTTTGCCAGATTTCGGATAAAGATTCGTTTTCGTTGAAAAGCATATCGGAGGATTTGGGTTTTAACTCCCGACAAGAAATAGAGTTTGAAAGAGGGCGCATTTTGCGAAGGGATACCCCCTGTCGGGGTGAAATGTGGCGTGATCGCTAAACGTATCCTACACGCCGATTCTTTTGTCCCGTTGACGCTGCCGATATTTTTTGAATTTGTAAATTGGAGGAGTATAGCCTAGTGTTTGAACAAAACAATCCATGTCCCTTATGTCTACCAAAAAATCATGGTCGGAGAAGTTCATGACCAGAACCGAACCGGAGGTCAAGCGGATCGACAAGGCCTTTGCGGATATCCCCGCAAATGCCTTGATGCTGATTGCCAGCCCAAAAATCCTTTCCGACTACCTGCACCAAGTGCCAAAAGGCAAAACGGTGGATATCAAAACCATTCGCAAAGACTTGGCACTGGAATACCGGGCCGAATATACCTGCCCGGTGACGACGGGGATATTTCTCCGTATCGCCGCGGAGGCTGCCCACGAGGCCTATCAAAAAGGCGAGCCGATCGAGCGCATCACGCCCTTTTGGAGGGCAATTGCACCCAATTCACCTGCTGCAAAAAAGCTGAGTTTCGGGCCGGACTTCTTGGTCAAAATGCGGGAATTGGAAGGGATAGCCACCTGAATGGGATTTTTTTTCTTTGGGAAAGTGATGGCCTATTTCCAAGGCAGTATTTTTCTTACATTCAGATGCGTGTTTCACCTACATTCCCCTAAGTATCTATGAAAAAAAGGCTTGGTCGCATCGTCTCCGTCGTATTGTTGATTGGATTGGCTTACGGCATTTCCTATGCATGGAAGTCCTTCCCCCTCATCAGCGCCTATGGCGCCAAAATCATGTGTAGCTGTGTCTTTGTGGCCGAACGATCCGAGGCTTCTGTCCACAGCCAGGAATTGGGTTCCTTTCCGATTAGTCTGGGGAATTTTGCAGTGGATAGGGAAGGGCAAAAGGTAACCGGCAGTGTGTTCGGTTTGGCCAATCGGGTTGCTATTTACCGGGAGGGCAGGGGCTGTACCTTGCTGTCCGGCGAAAGCGAATCCGCCGTTAGGAACCAGCCCTACTTTGCCGCCACCAAGCCAACTTGGTCCCAGGATACGGTACGCTGGCCCTCCGGAGATATGCTCAACGACTCAATCCTGAACCTTGCGCCTTATAGGAAAATCCAGGATATGATCAACCATGAGTTGGAAAGTCCCGAAAGGAAGCCTCTGTTGACGCATATGATTTTGGTGGTGCACAAGGGGCAATTGGTGGCGGAAGGCTACGGCAATGACCATGACATCGACACCAAGCATACCTCTTGGTCCATGGGGAAAAGCATCATCAGTACCTTGGTAGGATTGCAGGTGGATAGGGGAATCATGACATTGGACCAGAAAAACCTGCTTCCCGAATGGTCCGACGAGCGGAGCAAAATTTCCTTGACAAATATGCTGCAGGCGACGAATGGGCTGGATTGGGTGGAAGATTACGGTGGCGTGTCGGATGCTACCAATATGCTTTTCCTGAAGCCGGATGCGGCAGCGATCGCGGCGGCCAAACCTTTGAAGTACGAACCGGGAACATACTTTTATTATTCCTCCGGCACCACCAACATCGTGTCCAAAATCCTCAGAAACCAACTCGGGGAGGAAAAGTACCAACGCCTGCCCTACGAGGATCTGTTTTACAAAATCGGCATGCACCATACCGTGATGGAAAAAGATGCCTCCGGCACTTTCGTGGGTTCATCTTTTGTTTTTGCGCCAGGTCGTGATTTTGCAAGATTTGGCCTGCTGATGCTGAACAAAGGGAATTGGGAGGGCAGCCAAGTCCTTTCCCAAGAGTGGGTCAAGTTTGCTGTGACGCGCACGCCTGCCGCGCCTATAGGCCAGTATGGTGCACAGTGGTGGCTCAATGCCGGCAACAAGGACAATCCCGCTGATAAGTTGTTCCCTGATTTGCCCAACGATGCATTTTATGCGGGCGGCTTTGAGGGACAGTGGATATTGGTCATCCCTTCGGAGGATTTGGTGATTGTGAGGCTTGGCTATACGCCCAAAGGGGAATTCAGCATGAATGATTTTGCGGCTGGAGTGATAGCGGTTCTCGACAATTGAGACGGGATTTGGACCAAGAATGCATCTGCCAAATTGAGAGCCAAGGGAATTTTCCCCCAGTTAGTCTAAAATCCAACTGACCGAAGCCCTAGGTGTTTTTCGATTAATTTGAAGTCATGGTCATTGTGTAAGAGTTCGAGTCGTTTTCGATGCAAAAAGTCTTGTCTTCATCGAAGAAATCAATCCATACAAATAATCCAATCAATATCACGAGTCGCGGCGCATTTCTTCCAGATTACCCTCCCATATGAGTTTTCCCCGGAATGATTTGATGCGCGCTTGTTGTTCCAATGCTACAAGCAGGCGCAGTCCAGCCTCGACGGTTTCTTTTTTGGTCTTATTGCCAGAAGCCTTAATAGCTGCTTCCATGAGTGCTTGGTCGATGTCAATTGTTGTTTTCATGTTGTTGGTTTTTCGGAGACGAACACATATTTTTTCCTCTCAATTGTCCGAAAAAGTAAACTCGAAATATATTCTGTAAAGGTGCTGTGATCCAAAACGATGCCATTAGAACCTGTAGGTTATGGCATAAGGCGTTGACTTAAGGGGATGTATGAATCAATATATTGATGTTAACTCGGCGATCATTATTCTTATTAGATAAAGGCGCCTTTGACTAAAATGCAACCTATTTTATCGTGTAACTCACATTTCGTCCGCTACCTTGTTTTTCAATCAGTCCTTTGTTGACCAACTCTGACAGAACACGTTTTACAGTGGGTAATGGTATTGCCAATTTTTCGGAGATTTCTCCCGATTGTATGTTTGGGCGATTTTGGATAATTATAAAGATTGATTTTTCCTTTGGCGAAATTTGTGCTTCTACACCGGTGGTATTCAGTTTCACCAATAGTTTTGACTGAATATTGGAAATGCAACTCAAAAAGAATTGAATCCAAACGGTTATGTCTTCGTGTGGGCGTTTTGCCTGGCAGCTTCTGAGAACCTGGTAATATTCGTTTTTTCGGTTTTCGATTTCATGTTCGAAACTTACATATTGTATCCATTTATACCCGTTTTTGAGTAATAGCAGCGTTGATACCAAACGACTCAATCTGCCGTTTCCATCTTGGAAAGGGTGAATGCTCAAAAAGTCATAGACAAAAGATGCTATTTTGATCAAGGGGTGTATCTCAGTTTCGGAATTATACCAATTCAGCAAAGCTCTTATTGCGTCTTCTGTTGCAAATCCTGCTTCGGTTGTTTGAAAGATGATTTCCCTTGTACCGTCCGTAAATGATGCTTCAACAGCGTTGCTATGGGCCTTATAATTTCCTTTATGCCATTGGTCTTTGTCGCTGTAACGCAAAAGGCTATTGTGTAAACTTTTGATGTGGCTTTCGGTAAGATTGATGTTTTCGTATGATTCAGAAATCAAGTCCAAGACTTCAAAATAACCGACTACTTCCTGCGAATCTCTATCGGTGAGTTTTGTTATGTCTATTTTTTGAAGTAGCACGTCGACCTCTTCGTCGCTCATTCTGTTTCCTTCAATCCGGTTTGAAGCACCAACACTTCGCACGGTAGCGATGTTTTTCAACTCTTTGAGGCTTTGTCCTTCCCTTCGTTCAATGGCCGTCCAGCTTGCATCGAAGCGGTCAATTTGGCTGATGAAGTTAATTAGCTTCCAATTAATGCTCAGTTTAAAGGAATATACTTCTATGTCCATTTTGATACGATTTGATACGTAAAGATACGATTATGATTTGAAACAGTGAAAACAAAATGATACGATTTGATACGATTTGATTTGTTTCCGATACGAAAAGTGTCCGTTCATTGGATTATCGAAGTACCTCAAAGCGAGATCCTCATGATTCACTACTACCTTGAGGATCCAAAATACACCCCAATTATCTCCGCCTCTCCTGTCTCCCAGCTTTCGTGAATTTATAATTTTTAGGTGAATTTGTTTCTTGAAAATTGGGGCTATTTCTTAGCTGGATTTAGTAGTAATTTACTCAAAAGGTGGTCTTGGAATAGCATCCTCAAAGCTGCATGGGATCAGACAAATAGAAAAGCGTGCATGCAGTTTCCGTTTTGCACCTAGGTCATTCTATTGCCAGCGGGTCATTAGTAATTCTCGGAAGGCGGTAGAGCAAGCTTTTCGAGATGTTCGCTCATGCCATTATCTTGAATTCTCAATAAAGTAAACTCGATACTGTCAGAACCGACTAATCTGAATTCTTTCATGCTATCGAACCGTTCAAATTTTGCCAGCAAAGAGTCCTTTCTCCCTTCTGATTTTATTATCACAATGCTGCTCTGAATTGTCGCATCTGAAGGTACATGGTAGACTTTGATGGAGTATTTCTGAAACTCGATTTTTTCAAGCAAGCGTGAATTGTCTTCAAACAGCTGAAAGAATGAAAAAAAGTAGAACAATGTTCCCGCTACAGTTACACCAAGGAACAAAAATATGGCATATGTAATGCGTCGTTTCAAACTTGATTGGTTTAAAATTACAAGTGCAAAAAACCAGAATCACTTTAGAATACAAATGACCTGATTAAAACTAGTGCTGTAAAGTGAATCAGGGAGTCTGGTTTGTGCATTTCGATTCTTTTTTATCTGCAATATTTCCCTAAATCAACCCCTTTGCCTTGATCTCCAGGTATTTGTTGATGGTTTGGATGGAGAGGGATTGGGGGGCGCAGAGGATGGTTTGGATGCCATGGCGGTTGAGTTCCTTGGCTATCAGCCGCTTGTCGTAGATAAACTTGGCGGCGATGGTCTTTTCGACGATGCCCGAAAGTGAAGTGGCCGACTGCTCGGAAAATTCCTCCAAGAGGTGGTTTTCGAAAAACACCACCAAGACCACATGGTGCTTGGCCAAGGCCCTCAGAAAGGGCAGCTGCCGCCGCATCGCACCCGCATGCTCAAAGTTGGTGTAGATCATCAGCAGGCTCTTTTGGCCGACTTTCTTGCGCACCCAGCTGTACAGTTTCCCAAAGTCTGACTCCGGAAATCCCGTTTGGATATTGTACAGTAGTTCCATGATGGTCTTGATCTGGGTGGGACGGTGGTGCGCCTCACAGGTCGGGCCGATTTGGTCCGAAAAGGTCGCCAACCCTGCTTTGTCGCCGTTTTTCAACGCGATATTGGAAAACACCAAGCTGCTGTTGATCGCGTAGTCCAGCAAGCTGAGTCCATCAAAGGGCATCTTCATCACCCTTCCCAAGTCTAGGATGGAATACACGGGCTGTGCTTTTTCCTCTTGGAAATGGTTGGTCATGGGCTTGCCCGTCTTGGCCGCGGCCTTCCAGTTGAGGTGGCGGAGGTCATCACCCACGACATAGGGTTTGATCTGCTCAAACTCCCGGCTGTGACCAAACTTGCGGAGTTTTTTCAATCCATATTCCCGCTTCATGGCATTGAAGGCCAGAAACTCGTATTTCCGCATCTGGAGGAAGGAGGGGTATACCTTGACGGTTTGGCGGTCGTCGAAGCTAAAACGCCGGGCGACAAGGCCCAAGGGTCCGTGGGCAAAGAGGTGCAGGCTGCCAAAGCGATACTCGCCCCGCAGCTTGGGAGTCAGGAAGTAATGGGTTTCGCGGCTTTCACCCGGTGCCAGGTCGGTAAAATATTCAAAGTCCCGTTTTTGGAACTGCTCGGGTATTTCGTCGAGGACAAAAAGGCGGACGGCAAACCGGTACCCATTGGAAATGGAAATCCCGACCTCGTTGGCGTCGCTGTTGGAAAACTTCTCGGGAAGGATGCGGTTTCCTTGGATGCCAGCCTTTTTCCCAAACACCAACAGCAAATCCACGAGGAACAGCGCCGTCAGCATGCAGGCCAAAAACAGCGCAATCGGATACAGGATCCAAAACCAAAAAGACAAAAAGAAGACCAAGGCCACCACCGCCAAGCCGAGGTAGAGCCTTTTGCCCAAAAACAATTGTCTGTACAGCGTCAGCAAGTCAGCGGGGGATTTCGATGGATTGAACGATGCCTTCCAAGATCAAGTCAGGCGATACGCCTTCCATTTCCTTTTCGGGATTGAGGATGATGCGGTGCCGCATGGCCGGGATGGCCGCACGCTTGATGTCCTCGGGAATGACAAAATCCCTTCCGGACATGGCCGCCAGAGCCTGTGAAGCGCGGAAAATCGCCAAGGAAGCACGCGGAGAGGCCCCCGCATAGAGGCTCGGATGCGACCTTGTCTTGACCACCATTTGGGCGATGTATTGCAGGAGCTTCTCCTCAATCCTGACGGCAAAGGTCCATTTTTGGAACTGGTTGACTTCCTCCCCGGACAGGACGGGATCCACCTGGGGTTCGTCGGCAGTGTCCGAACCGCGGTTTTTGAGGATGAGAATTTCTTCTTCGAGGTTGGGGAGGCCGAGCTGGATTTTGAACAGAAACCTGTCCAACTGTGCCTCGGGAAGCCGGTAGGTACCTTCGGAGTCGATGGGGTTTTGGGTCGCGAGGACCATAAACGGCGGCGGCATCGGATAGGTGTGGCCATCCATGGTCACCTGCCGTTCTTCCATGACCTCAAACAAGGCTGATTGGGTCTTGGCCGGGGCGCGGTTGATTTCATCGATCAAAATGATGTTGGAGAAAATGGGCCCTTGCTTGAATTCAAACTCGCCCGCTTTGAAGATGGACGTGCCAAGCACATCGGCGGGCATCAGGTCGGGCGTGAATTGGATGCGGCTGAATCCCGTATGGATCGACTTGGCAAACAATTTACTCGTCAGGGTTTTGGCGATGCCGGGAACGCCTTCGAGCAGGATATGTCCCTTGGCGAGCAAGGCGACAAGCATGAGCTCGATCATTTCATCCTGCCCGACGATGGTTTTTTTGATTTCCTGGCGGACTTTTTCCATGCCCGCGGCGATGGTTTCCACAGGGATGCGGTTGCCAAACGGTAAGGACTCAGCGCTATCGGGCGTGTTGGAGGTTTCTTCCATATTGCTGTTGAGATTTAAACTTTTCGATGGTTTGGTGAATGTGTTGGATGTCTTCCTGCCCGAGGTTTTCCCTCTTTTCCAGCTCGGTCAATTTCATGACAGTTGCCTTGGTCAATTCGAGGTCGACGCCGCTTTTCTCGGAAAGCAGGATAATGCCGTCCATTTTGTTTTCCTCCATTTGCAGGAGAAAATGCGTCCTGCAGTAGTCCCAAAACAACTTGATTTGCAAGTGTCCGAGCTCCGTCATATTTGGCTGCTTCAGGTACATGGAAGCGATCGTCTTGGCAAATTCCAAGCTCTTGTTTTGGGGCGGATGGATGACGTTGATGGCTTTTTGTCTCCTTTTTCCTTCAAAAACCACCCACAGCACGAGCAGAATCCAGCAAGTGAAGTACGCGGCGCTGAGGTACTTATTACTCAAAATCAGGTACAAGGGTGACAGGTTGGTGTTTTTTCCGATCTTGATGTATTGGTCCAAGAAAACCGGCTGCCCCGAGTCCCAGGTCCCCAAGACCTGTTCGGTGTAGACCTTGTTGTTCTTATCCAACAGAAAATAATTGGAAAATGCCTCGGGAAAGGCATGCAAGGTGACGAGTCCTTTTCCTCTCCGGATTTGTATGAAATTGGGCTTGGCCCCCAGCGTATCGGAACTGGCGGTTGAAGCGATCCTGCCAAGGGTACTAACCTGGATGCTATCGCCCCAATGAAAGTAAACGCCTAAGTGGAATTCCTCAAAGAGGATTGAATCCGGCAAGTCCATCGGTTGTTCCAGACTGAGCATCGAAGTCCTTTCGAATGAAAAATCCTCAGGGAAAATCCGGGCGCTGATACCAAGGCTGTCCTCAAGGATATCGGGGAAGTCCGCCGCAGAGATGAACAAATGCCCGCCCGATTCGACCCAGGCGAGGAGTTTCTCGGATTCTTCCGGGTCGGTATCGAAATACTGGTTCACAAAGAAATAGGTAGCCGGTGTCGGCGCTTCCTCAATCCATTCGTATGGTGGGCGATTCACATCTTTCCAGATCGAATCGCCCTTCTTGATCAAGTCGTAAAACACCTTTGCGCCAAAAGGGCGGCTGTCGTTTTGCTCATAGCTCGGCGACCAATCGATCGGTGGCGGGCTCGCATGTATCAGCAGCAGTACGCCCAAGATTAGCAGCGAAATCAATGCAAAGAGGATTTTGGTACCGGTGCTCATCGGAGTTGGTCTATTTGGGTAAATGCCTTTTCGAGGTCTCCGTAAGTCTTCTCGTCCAAATCAAAATGCCCGTACCACACGAAATTGTAGATACGCGTCACTTCCGAAAACGGCGCTTGGAATCCCGTCCCTTGCAGCTCGCGCTGGTATTCATAATTGGTTTTGGAGGATTTCCAGACAATCAGTTTTTGCTGGATCAGGTGTTGGAGGACGATCAAATACCGATAGCGCAAAGCTAGTCGATAGTCTCCGCTGCGCATGGCGTCCTCGGCGAGGGCTTTCAGGTTGTCGCTTTTCAACAGAACCTCATCGGAACTGATAGCAGAAAGTGCGAATCGCTTGTCTTGGCTTTCCCCGCCGCCGTACTTCATAGCCAGCCACACGAGTAGGGCCATCAATACCAAGAGCAGCAGGTATGGTGCCAATTGGAAAAACACTTTCCAGAAACCAGAGAATGCCCGGCTGCCAAAGATGCCCGCCCAAAACCTATCCCAAGCATTTTGGATCCTTTGTTTAATCTTGTCGAGCCAAGTCTGTTCTTGCTGGATTTCTTTGTACTGGAATTCCTTTTGGGCCAGGTAAGAATCTACATAGTCGGTTCCAAATTCCGCAGGTCGATGGTAATCGAAGCCCAGAGAATCTTCCTTTGCGCCAATACTATCCGAGGCCATTTCCTGAAGGGCTTTCGCCTGAAAATGGAACAATAATGGGAAAAGGAAAAGCAGGAGTTTCTTAGCCAAGTTCTTCCAATTTAGCCTTGATGCCGGTTCTGTTTTTTTCTTCATCCAAATCAAAATACACCAAGCCCGTCGCGATGATCATGAATATCGACAAAAGGTTACTTGCTGCGGACCCGATTGTGGCCAACAATAGGTATATGAAATCGCCACCGAATTCCTCAAATTCACCGCTTCCTTGGCTTGCCTCAAAGAATGCCTTGACGCCGATGTATACCGTTCCTGGTAGTTGGAAAACAAATGAAATGATACTGATCAAGATAGCCATGACGACGATGGTCCCGAAGGTAACCCACCAATAACCTGATACCAGTTTGAAAGCGGCACGGATGCTGTCTCTTTTTCCGAGTTTTTTGAAAAAGAAAACAGGAAAGGCCAGGGCAATCGGTACGATAAAATATATCCCGGGAAAAAAGAAGAATACGAACCCAAAGATGAGGAGCAAGTAGGCCATGATGCTCAGCAGGATCATTTGGCCGATGTTACTTTTGGCCTCACGGATCACGGGCTCTTCCGAAACGGTGCCTTTTGTATCCAGGTATTGCTGCATGAATGAAAAGATGGAGGAAGTGGCAGACGCATAATAGAGCACGGAACCAAGCGTCAACAGGAGGAGCGAGATGCTAAAGGCCGCAAGGTCCTCGGTGACCAGCCTATTCAAGTTGGTGTATTGGTAATAGCCAGAAAAAAGTACATTAATCAAAAAGAATATCCCGGTGGTTTTCAGCAGTATGTTGAAAAGCGGCTTGCTGTTGATTCTGGCAAATGCAAAGGTGTCGGAGAGTATTTCACCGAGATCCCTTTTCTTTCTCAATTCGATGTAGTTCTGCATGATTGGATTGGTTGTGAAGTTTGATGGGTAAATAGACATAGTAGTAAATGACCAGGGTAAGCGAACCCAGAATAATGGCGATACTAAGTGCGTCCGGCATTTGGGTGTAGCGGGTGACGAAGGATTCCAAAAAGCCCGCAATGACAAAAAAAGGAATGGTGCTTGCGAGGATTTTCAGTCCGTCTTTTATACCTCTTTGAAAGGAAAGCAAGCGGCTGTAAGTGCCGGGAAAAAGGATGCCAGTCCCCAATACCAAGCCCGCACATCCAGCAATCACGATCACCGATATCTCGATCGTCCCATGGATCCAAATCGTCCGGACGGATTCCCAAAGCAGACCGTGGGTATGGAAATAGTACTGGAACGAACCGAGCATGACGCCGTTGGACATCAGGACAAGAAGGGTACCCACGCCAACGAAGATACCCGCCACAAAAGCGATGATCGCCACCCGGATATTGTTGACCGTGATGCCGAGGAACATATCCACTTGGTTCATTTTCTTGTAGACCGCCATCGGGTCGCCGGCCTCGATGTTGGCGAGGGTTTGGTTGACATAGCCGTCACCCAATATCGAGCGGACAAAGGAAATCTCAGTTTTGGTCGAATAGGCCCCCATCAGGCAGAAAAGCGCAAATACCCCAAACGCGACCGCCAAATGCGGCATGTATTTGTAAAACAGCAAGGGGAAGTCCCTGGTATAAAAATCAACTATCTTCCTGACACCGGTGGTTTTGTCCTGATACACTTCCCTGTGGTAGTTGGAGGCAAGGTGATTGAGGTAAGAAAACGCCTTGCCATCCGGGAAAAAGGTCCTCGCAAAGTTGAGATCATCCGTAATCTCAAGGTACAGATCAGCTAATTTGGAAGGAGGTAGGGAGTTTTTTTTAGAAATATGCTGCTCAAAGATTTTCCATTTGTCCTGGTTTCTTTTGATGAAAAGCGACTCCCTCATAGACTTCGATTGACTAGTCTAAAACTATTCAATTATTTTATTTTTCTGCAAGGGCTGGGCGATTTTCATAAAAAAATTATTTTAGGGGATTAAATCGAAAACGACATGGAAGGCATCCACATTGAAACGGCGCAGCATATCCAAATCAAACAACGTCCCGCAAGCTTGGGGGACCGAGTCTTGGCATACCTGCTGGATAGCTTCATTTTGATTTTATACGTGATCATGGTTTCGATCACAGCTTTTGGAATGCTTAAAATGGAAGACGGTTCGGTTGCCCTTATCACTGCCTTGGTTTTGCCCTTTTTGCTGTACCATCTGCTGTTTGAGATTTTAATGAACGGACAAACTCCCGGAAAGTATGCCCTTGATATCCGTGTAGTGAAGTTAGATGGCAGCAAAGCTTCCATCACGGATTACATCATTCGGTGGCTGCTGCGTCCGATCGACCTGACGATCAGTTCGGGGGGTGTTGCTGTACTGAGTATACTTTTGGGCGGCAAGGGGCAGCGTCTTGGAGACATGGCAGCCGGTACGACGGTGATTTCACTCAAACAGACTTTGGTCAGGGGCGAGGATTTGTTGGTAAAGGTGGCCTCGACCCACGAGCCAAAGTATCCGCAAGTCGTCAACCTCACGGATGCCCAAATCCGACAAATCAAGGAGATACGTGCTGAGGCACTCCAGACCCAGGATTTTGGCCTGCTGAAGCGTTTGGCGGAAAAGACTGGTGATATGATGCAAGTGACCTATGAGACCAAGTCCCTCGAATTTATCAACCAAGTCATCCTCGACTACGAGTACTTCGCGCAAAAGGAACATGGTGAAGGGTGAGAAGGGTGTCGTCAGGTTTTTTTCTCACAGTCTATTTCCAAAAATGAAATTTTATTTTAATTTTTGAAACACGATTGATTTCATGGTGGTTATTTCCAAAACCAAATTGATGGAGTTTGCAAGAAATCATCCTGATGCGATTTCTGCATTAAATGACTGGTGGATAAAGGTGAAGATGGCGGATTGGGCTTCCTTCCAAGACATCAAAAAGTCTTTTAATTCCGTCGACTATGTTGGAAATGACCGTTATGTATTCAATGTAAAGGGTAACAAGTACCGACTTGTTGCGATGATTTTCTTCGATATCCGGACAATTTATATCAGGTTTATTGGTACCCATGTAGAATATGACAGAATAGACTGTTCAAACATTTAATAAGGATCTAGAATGCTTACGAAAATTCGATCAGAGAAAGAGTATCAAATTGTTATGAAAACAATTGAGTCGCTTTTGGAAAAGGCGACTGCGAAAGGCGGATTTCATGAATTGTCCAAGGACGAATCAGAAATGTTGGCCCAGTTGTCCAAAATTGCTGAATCCTACGAGGACGAAACGCTTGATTTGATGCCGATTCGCCCCAATTCTTTGAAACAGGCCTTGGAATTGAAGATGGCGGAGCTCGAGATCAACCAAGCGGCACTGGCAGCTTTGTTGGGGATTGGCGCACCGAAACTGTCGCAGATCATGAATGGGAAGCGGGAGCCGGATCTCACGTTCCTGAAGGCGGCCCACCAAAAACTTCATCTTGACGCAGCGTTTCTGCTAAGCTGCTAGCGCAAACTGAATTAAGTTATTATCCTGTGATTCCAAAAGGGGGCTTAATATACTAGCGTATCGATCTGAAAACCTAAATTGATGATTGTGAAAATTCCATTCCTGTTGTTGCCGTGCATGCTCGCCTTTTTTTGTCCAAATTTCAAGAATTCGGAAAGAATAGAATTGAGAAAAGTGGATTTCGGTATAACTTCAATTTTCACGGTCCACTGTGACGGTTTTGAAGGTTTTTTTGACGATGAGATGGAGACTGTTGTAATTTCTCGTGAAAAGGAAATTGAACGAACAAAGGAAGCGATTTCGAATTTAGAGATCGATACTTCGAATTATCAGGCGGACGTGAGAGCAAAACTATTGTTTTTCCACGATGATAACACAGTAGATACAGTCTGTATGAGCAGTATTGGTGTGGTACTGAATGGAAAATCATATAAGCCAGATAGTGCTTTTGTGAAGATCATAGAGGAGTATTAGCTGACTCCCTGTTTTGGGTGAAGCGACAAGGGAGTTACTTCAATCCCCTACGTTAAGGACCATGAGGTCGATGCTTCAAGAGGAAAATTCATTAGCATCATGACGAAGAGAAGAAATAACGAGGATAATGTATTTTTGAAATCCTTCAGGATTCAGTTGGTGATTGCGGTAATTTTTTCCATACTAATACTTATGATTTATCTCATTTCATGAGTGCGTGATATCCAACCACCGTCGAATCGATTTTCCCAACAGTGTTTTTCATAAAAAAAGCCAAGCGATTTTCCGCTTGGCTTCTGTCTTTTTGGCATTGGGATGCAATCCGTTCGCTTTATGCATTGGAATGCAATGCCACCCGGTTGCCTTCGGTGTCTTCGAACAGGCCCATGTAGCCGATTTCGGGGGAGATTTGGGTTTTAGGCTGAAGGACTTTTCCTCCGGCTTTCGCGACACGGCCCAGTTCGACAGCGACATCCTCTGAAGAAAAATAGACAAGTGTACCTTCATGGCTGGGTTTGTAGGCGCCTTCGAAAGCCACCAAGCTTCCGCCGCCACCGCCGCCGTTTTCGTCCCAGGGGAACCAAGCCATGTCGAATGGTCCCATTTGGTGGCGGTCCAATTTGCATTCAAAAATGGCCTCGTAAAATGCCATCGCTCTTTCCATGTTGCTCACCGGTATTTCAAACCAGGCGACTGTAACTTGTTTCATAATGCTGGGTTTTGGGTTGAAAGGGTATTTTTTTGCTTTTGATATTTGAATAATCAATCCTCGTCATAGTCATACAATTCCCAGTTTCTGAATAGGGAGAAATTCAGGGAAATGTAAAAGATATTGGCGTCAATGCCCTGGTAGGGCTTCACAAGGTTACCGGAACCGTCAGAGGCTTGGAAATCCTGGTTGTAGAAGGAAGTCAGGTAATATTTTGCCTTGATACTCGTGCCTTTTGGCAGGGCTACGCCTACAAACAGTGCGTGTTGGAAGAAGTTGACCCGGTCGCTGAACCACACGCTGAACCTGTCTGTACGGACTTCGTTTTCGAATCTTCGCTCCCGGTAGTTGAGCGCCATTTCCAATTCATAGCCTCCGAAAACAAAAGATCCATTCATGTTTCCAAACTTGAGGCCGATTGGGATACCCAAGTTGTAGTTCCTGACTTTTTTGCGCACTGTTTGACTCTCGTCATAGATGAAACCGACGTTTCGGAAAGTGCCGCCTGTAAACCATCCAAACTTCTCCGACTTATCAAAATTGGCCAATACCTGCAAGTTGACGACGGGAGAAAACCGCACCACGTTGTTGAAATTGTCCAAGGTACCAGTGGAGAAAATCCACTCTCCGCCCGAGGTCCAATAGGGTTTCTTTGAATCGACTGTTTTGGTTTGTGAAAGTGCCGGGAAACACAAAAATAATCCCAGGATGAGCGTTGGTAGAGCTTTTTTCATGATGATGCGGTTTTTGATATATTATCTCCAAATATCACAAAAAAACATCTCGAACAATTTTCAATGTTTAGTTTTTTCTTCGTTCTGCATTTTTTTTCGGCCCATCAAATAATGGAGCGCGAATATCCCCAACCCGAGCAGGGTCCAAAGTGCGGTGTCGAGGATTTCTTCTGCTTTGGTGCCGGAAAGCAGCCAAATCGTTGCCAGAATACCAGCCAGGGCAAAAGCGTTTCCGAAGCGGAGTTTGAAGAAAGCTTGTGAATCCTGGTTTTTCCGCAATTTGATCAATGACCCACTGACCAAGGCATAAAGGATCAGCCTCGAAATGACCGAAACAGCCAATGAACTCATGAATCCCCAAAAAATCGCCACAAATGCTACCAAGCCTGCAAAAAACAAAAGCGAGACGTAAGGTGTGGCAAACCGAGGGTGTATCCTGCGAAAAACGCCCGGCATTTGGTTTTCCTCGCTCAGCGCAAACGGCAACCTTGAGCCACTAAGGATTTGGACGTTGAGCGTGCCGAGAATCGAGACGACCGCGCCCAGCGTGATGAACATGCCGCCCCACCAGCCCATAAAGAGAGATGCTGCATCCGCGAGCGGTTTTTCGGATGTCGCCAAATTTGGCAGCGTCCCAATGGATACGATCTGGATCAAGATATAGAACCCGGCGATCACTCCTGCGGCGACCAAGAGGCCAAATGGAAGGTTTTTGCGGGGATTGACAATTTCGCCGCTATTGACCAAGCCTGCCTCAAATCCCCCAAACGCAAAGACCAAGAGCAAGGTGGAGGCTGAGAAATCCGATAGGGAAGGCGGGGTACTTTGCTGCATCAGGCCCCAATCGATGTGGAACAATCCGACGAGGATGAATATAGCCAAGGGGAACAGCTTCGCAACCGTCAGAATGTTGCTCACTTTGGCAGTGTTTTTTACCCCGATCCAATTGAAATACGTGATCCATCCCGTCACAAATAATATCATCCCTATCCTGACTGGCTCTGATTTGAATATTTCCGAGAAAAACGAAAGGTAAAGCACCATCAAGTTGATGAGGGTGGCATAGCTGAAAAGCCGGGTCAACATCAGCAGCCATCCGATCACAAATGCGGGGATAGGTCCAAAGGCCTCATTGACGTACAGGTATGGCCCCCCGGTCTTCTCAAACCTGCTGCTGACTTCAGCAAACACGAGGATCAAGACCACCATCACCAGCGCGCAAGCCACAAATGCCAAGATGGAGTAGGCGCCCGACAGCGCAAATACCTTGGCGGGCAAAGCGAAAATCCCAGCGCCAATGACTGAGTTGATGATGAGGAACACAAGGTCCCAGCGCCGTATGCCGCGTTGGAGTTGTTGGCTCAAATACTTCGAGTTTATGATGAGTCAAAAAGATACACGAGATTAAAGGAAATCCACATCGACACTGAATGGATACTTCATCAGGTATTGGAGGGCTTCTTCGATCTTGAGATCGCCGAATAGCACTTTGTAGAGATTTTCCGTAATGGGTGCACGCATGTTGGTGCCTTCGACAAAGGCTTTCATCAGCCGGACCGTATTGATACCTTCCGCGACTTCCTCCATGCTATTCATGATTTCCTCCAGGGATTCGCCCTTCGCAAGTCGGTAACCGACCGTGAAGTTACGGGACAGCGTAGAGTTGCAGGTGGCGACGAGGTCTCCGATACCAGCCAAACCGATGAAGGATTTGACGCTTCCGCCCATGGCGTTGCCGAGGTATACCAGTTCGACCATACCCCTGGACACCAGCAGTCCCTTCGCGTTTTCTCCCAATCCCAGCCCCGCCAGTGCGCCCGCGGCGATCGCGATGATGTTTTTCAGCACGCCACTGAGTTCGACTCCAATGATATCCGAGTTGCCATAGACCTGAAACTTGTCGGTTCTCAGCAAACGCTGTCCTTCGAGGATTACTTCGTTGAACTTGCTCGCCACGACTGTGGCAGCCGGTTGTCCTTCGTACATTTCTTTGGCAAGGTTGGGTCCTGCCAAGCACCCAACGCGGATGACGACGGTCTCTTTCAGAATCACCTCGCTCATGGTGAGGATATTGCTGCGACTGATGGTGCCGACTTCTTCGAGGGTTTTGCCCTTCGGCAAATTCAGGCAAAGTCCCTTGGTGCCATGGATGACGATATGATAGGGATATAAGTAGGGCGAAAACAGTCGAACCACTTCCTGAAAACCCGCGGAGGGGATCATAAAGAAAATCGTGTCGCAGGATTTGCAGAGATATTCCGGATCGTGGGTGGCGATGATTTTCTCATTGATTGGAAGACCTTCCACCTTGTGAAGGGTGTTGATTTCGTCCACGACTTCCGGCCTGCGCGCATAGGCAATCACTTTGCTTTTCTCGGCAAGGATATTGGCAATCGAGGTGCCAAAGCTCCCCATGCCCACGACGCCGATGGATTTTTCCTTAGAAGAGTTTTTCGAGGCCATATCCTTCCAATCGGTTGTGGTAATAGTACAATAAGGTCATATCCTGGGTTTCGATGTTGCCCAGGTCATTTTTGACCAGAGGTCTCTTGGCGTGGTACATGCCGACATTAGCCAGTCCATGGTCTATGATCGCATCAATGCCTTGTTTCAGGTGTGGGGCCACCTGTAGTTTCCCTTCAGATTCGAGTTCGTAGATGCGCTTCAGTACCCGTTCGCATTCTTCTTTGAATTCCACATAAACCAAGAAAATATCATCCTCCGGAAGACGTAGCAGGCTGTAAAGATCCATCTTTTTGTTTTCCTTTTTGATCATTTCAAAAGCAGTGAACGCCACCAAATGTGAACTGAACACGCGATTGATGCGATGGAATTCCTCTACGATGCGCCTTCCAAGGAAATTGGTGTATTCTTCCTCCCGTTGCGCATCGATATTCACTTTGCCCGCCGAAAGAAAATAGTCCATCGTATTGATCTGGCGGCCATTTTTGTCCATACTGTTGCCCTCCGCATCCACATAATTTCCCAGGACGTCCATTGCCCTGCCTATTGAAACCGAGATATCGGAGCCCTTTGTGAAGAATTTGACCAGGAATTTGAAAATCTTATAGGAAGTTGAGAACTCATCCGATTCTTTGTAATACCGTTCTTGGCCGGTCATGGTCAGGTATTCCTGTATCAAGCTGGGCGCTTCCAGGACAAAGTGGTAATTGATCGTGACGGGGACGATGAATATTTTTCCCTGACTGTCGGTGACTCCTTTTTGATAATTGGCGCGCTGTGCCTCAATGGTCGTGCTGAGCAGGCCAAGTTTGAGTTTCTTTTCGATCGCCCCGCTTCTGGACCGGGTTCCGCCCGGGAAGAAAAGGCTGTGCACGCCAAACTGAAGGGATTCTGAGGAATATGTCTTGAGCGTTTCCAGGTAAATCAGGTTCTTTTTGCGCCGGTCCACCTTATACGCGCCGAGCGCATTCATGAAATAGGCAAAAATGCTGATGTTGAATAGGTTGAGCCCTGCGCCGTAGATAAACGGAGGGAGTCCCAAAACGGATATTACCCAGCCGATGAGAATTGAATCAAGGTTAGAAAAATGTGTAGGCACCATTACGATCGTGCCTTTCGCCGCCAATTCGCGGATCTGGTCGGTTTCCCCGGTGATTTGGATCTTGTCCTGTAGGGTATATTGGTTGCTAAAGATGGATTTGAAACCCTTTACCCGTGCGGCATTCAGGAGGCGGGAAAAGCCGAAGGTGACGATCCTCCGGGTGATCTTGTAGTGCGTATGGACAAAATTACTCGCGATTTCTTCCGAATAGCGCATAGTGATCTCGTCCAGGATCGCGATGTAATGCTTTTTCTTTTGGGTTTTTGTGAGGCTGGCTTCAGCGCTGAGTTGGACGAGTTTGGATTTCACCTTGTTCCAAAAATCCTTTTCATCGTCCGGGTCTACCGCCCAGGGATTTTGCTTGATGCGCAGCTTTTCCCGATAGAGCGTGGTCTCCAGTTCTTCCTTGAGCAAGTCGACGGACTCGCCCGTCAGGTCCAAGACAGACTTTTTGGCCGATTCGGCGACCTTTTTGACGAACTCTTTTCTGTTTTTGCTAAGCTTTACGACAGGCCACTCATCCTTTTTGGGAAGGATGTGCTCGTACTGATGCTTTACATAGGTGTTTTCCAACGGGTCGGTGCTTTTTGGCTAAAAAACAAATATAGTAAAATTAGACAGGATGAATGAAGGTAGGCTAAAACCGTAGCCTATATTCGGGCGTTATCCCTAGAGCTTATTTATCCACCTGAGTTTTGTCCTCCTAGGAATCAATTGTATTATTGCAGCATCGTTTTGATATGAAGCTCGACCTCACACAGATTCAGTCTCCCATCGCGACAGAAATGGCGGAATTTGAAACAAAATTCCGCGATTTTATGAAGAGCAAGGTCAAGCTGCTGGACCATATCACTAACTATATCGTGCGTCGCAAAGGCAAGCAGATGCGGCCAATGTTTGTGTTTTTGACAGCTGGGATGACCGGTGGCATTCACGAATCGACTTATCGGGGTGCTGCCTTGATCGAATTGCTTCATACAGCCTCCTTGGTCCACGACGATGTGGTCGATGATTCCAATTACAGAAGGGGTTTTTTTTCGGTCAATGCACTATGGAAAAACAAGATAGCAGTCTTGGTCGGTGATTATCTGCTGTCTAGAGGCCTACTTTTGAGTGTTGAATACGGAGATTACAAGTTGCTTCAAATTGTCTCCAACGCCGTCAAGGAAATGTCAGAAGGGGAACTACTGCAAAGCTACATGTCCCGTAAGTTGGATATTACCGAAGAGGTTTATTACACGATTATTAGGCAAAAAACAGCCCGCTTAATTGCCTCGTGTTGCGCAGTCGGAGCATCATCGGCAGGTGCGGATGAAGAGTTGACCGAGCGGATGCGTATATTCGGCGAAAAGGTCGGGATGGCATTCCAAATCAAAGATGATCTTTTTGACTATGGGGAGGACGAGATAGGCAAACCGCTTGGTATCGATATCAAGGAGAAAAAAATGACGCTCCCGCTCATCTATGCCCTCAACAATGCCTCTTGGCTCGACAAAAGACGGATCATTTACCTCGTCCGCAACAGAAACGAGGACAAGAAGGCGGTGCAGGAGGTGATTTCTTTTGTGAAAAAGTCGGGCGGACTCGAATACGCACAGAAGGTGATGAACCAATATGTTGCTGAAGCGAAGGAAATCCTGACCAGTTTCCCCGCATCGGCCTACAAGAGTTCCCTGGAAGATTTGGTGAAGTTTACGATAGAAAGGAAGAAATAGACTTCCCACCAATTCCCATTCAAAATCCTTTCCAGTTTTGGGTATTACCCTAGAAGCCAGACATTTTACTCTTCCAACAATTTTTTCACCAAGGCTTCGTGCTCTTCGATCCATCGGTCGTAATAATCGCCCGTTCCCGGTCCTGTAAAGCCCGTATGAATTTTGCGCACATTGCCTTTTTTGTCGATGTAAATCAAAGTCGGAAACGCGATGACCTGATTGAGAGCGGGTAATGATTCAGAGGCTTTTTCCTTGTTGCTCACGCCCGCAATGAGGAACGTGTACTTCGCACCGAGTTTGTCAACGGTCTTTTTCACCCGCTCACTGGCATAGGTGAAATCGGGCTTTGCCTCAAATGCCAAGGCGATGATTTCGATGCCCTTGTCCTTGTGCCTATCATACCAAGGTGCCAAAAACTTGGTCTCGTCCATACAGTTGGGACACCAGGTGCCAAACAATTGTACCAAGACAACCTTCCCTTGGAATTTTGGATCATCGAGCGATACCGGTGTCCCATTTAGGTCGGGAAAACTGAACGTAAGCCTTTCATAGCCATCTTTCAGGTAATTGAAAGAATAGGCGTCAGGCAGTTCAAACTTTTCGTCGCGCACGGCCGTGAATGTTTCCTTTCCCCTCGGTCCGCTGCGGAACAAGCCGTTTATTTCGCCCGATTCATTCAATTCCCCGCCAAAGTAGAACAGGTGGCTTCCATCGAAGGCGCTCATTTTGAAGCTATTCCCTTCGACATTTCCCTCCAAGTACCTGTAGTCTCCCAAGTGGGTCAAAAAGGTGCCTGAAATTCGATTTCCTTTTTGGGAAAAGATACCCACTGCCTCGTAGATTTCGCCATTTGTCTTTTTGAATGTAGTCTTCCAGCGCCCGGAGAACTCCACTGAAGGCGTTGTTTTGGTGGGGAATCGCTCCAAATCGCCCTTTTTGGCTGAAAAGGGCACCACATAATTTGACGCCGTATTTTTTATGAAAGCTCCCTCCAAGTGATCCGGGCCAAGGATCCGTGCATGGATTTCGGAATCAAAAATCCCCATCGTTACCTTCAACGAATCCCCACTTTGCTCCACTTCGTCAAAGACCAAGACCTCCTCGGCGTTGTACACCTCGAGGCGCCATTTGCCAGCCTCTTGGAATAGGCCCATGCCGAAGGGGATTTCGTCGGGGCTGATATTCAAGCTTGCCCGCCATTTTCCTTGTAAATCAGGGGTTTTGGGATTGAGGGAGCTGCTGAAAGTTGCTAACAACAAACCGATATGGAGTAGAAATATACTTTTCATGCTGTATTCGGGAATCAGGCAAAACTGCACAGTACAAATGATTAATCCTACAGGATTTGTTGGGTAAAGAGTTTTTTGATCAAAAAGGTTCAAATCAATCGAGGCCCGGTCTTGGGAAATTCCCCCACTTTTGGGAAAAGCTTCAAATTTTGTGGGAAAATGCCCCACTTCCCGCCAAATCCCTTTCAGAGGGCTTGTTCGACATATTTATGACAGTCAAATTTTCTTCAAAATCGGCCAAAATGGATCCTATTCGCTGATTTTCTGAATGATCCCCCTTGGAATCGGGTTTTTCATGGCAGATGAAAAAAACTTCATTTTTTCAATAAATGATTGTGATAATTCAAACTTTTGGATAGTTTTAGAAAAAAGTGGAGAAAAGTGGGGGAAAGTGGTAGAAAGTGTTTTTCCTTTTCTTACTTTTGTAACTACTGTAAACTCAAGATAAGCCCATGGGAATTTTCAGCGGTCGATATGAATGCAAGGTGGATCCGAAAGGACGTCTGGCATTGCCTGCCCGGATCAAGGCGGCAATTCCGGATTCCAACGGGGATACTTTGGTTCTGCGCCATGGAGACGATGGATGTCTTGCGTTGTACCCCCATGTGGAGTTTAACAAACTTTTAAATCAAGTCAATTCCCTTTCCGACCGTGATCCACTGCACAGGAAGATCAAGCGGGCGTTTTTTGAAGGAATGACTGAGGTGGAGTTGGACAGCGCAGGACGTTTTTTGATTCCCAAGACTTTTCTACAGGCGGCAGGCATCGACAAGGATGCCTCGGTCAACGGGATGGGTAGCTATGTGGAGATTTGGAATCCCGACAAGTACACCGCCAACAAAATCGACGACAACGACGAGCTAACGACCTTGATGGATCAAAATATTCTCTGACTATGACGATCCATGAGTACCATATCCCCGTGATGCTAGACCCCTGCATTGAAGGATTGGCTATTGACCCCAACGGAATTTATGTCGATCTGACATTTGGGGGAGGCGGACATTCACGGGAGATACTCAGCAAATTGGAAAAGGGGCATTTATATGCTTTTGACCAAGATATCGACGCCGAGGAAAACGTCCCGGATAGCCCCAAGATCACTTTCATCCAGGCCAACTTCAGGGATTTCAAAAAGTACCTGAAACTCTACGGTGTAAGGGAAGTCGACGGGATATTGGCCGATTTGGGGATTTCGTCCCATCAGATTGACGAGCCGTCCCGGGGATTTTCGACCAGATTCGAAGGGAAACTGGACATGAGGATGGGCGGAGATATCAAATTGACCGCAAGGGAAATCCTGAATACCTACGAGGAGTCTCGGCTCCACAAGATATTCGGGATCTATGGGGAAGTCAAAAATGCCCGCACCTTGGCACAGGCGGTAGTCTCCCAAAGGGCCATCAAGCCATTCGAGACGACTACCGAATTCAAGGCCTTTTTGCAGCGATATGCGCCTAAGGGAAAGGAATTCAAATACTTCGCACAGGTATTCCAAGCCCTCCGAATCGAAGTTAACGATGAGATGGGTGCCTTGGAGGACATGTTGACCCAAAGTGTGGATGTGTTGAAGAAGGATGGCAGACTGGTGGTGATGAGTTACCATTCGCTCGAGGACCGGATGGTGAAGAATTTCATCAATAAGGGAAAATTCCAGGGTGAGGTAGAGAAGGATTTCTTCGGGAACCTGATCAGGCCACTTGAACCACTGACAAGAGGTGCCTTGGTGGCCGATGAAAACGAGGTCAGCCAGAACCCCAGGGCAAGGAGTGCAAAACTTAGGATTGCAAAAAGAAACTAGGATGAGCCAAAATACTTTCAAGAAGAAAATTCAGGAAGGAACCTCCCAAAAGGGTGGCGGGAAAAGCATCTTTTCCCTCATCGAAGAAAAACTCAACGTCACGGGAGTGTTAGGCGAAGGGATCCCGGTGCAATATGCCCCGCCCATCCTGTATGTGGCTTTTGTCGCGCTGATCTACATCTGGAGCAATCACCGCGCGGAGAACATGATCCGGAAGATCGAAAAAACACAGCAAGAGGTGGAGGATATCCGCGCGGATGTAACCACCCTTGAGGCAGAATATATGCTCAGCAGCAAACAGTCAGAAGTAGCCAAAAAGACAGCTCCCTTGGGCATCGTCGAAATCAAAGAACCACCAGTCAAAATCATCGCCAAGTAGTGAATATCAAACGTTCCATAGTACTGCGTGTCAGGGTCGCCTTTTTGGTGGTGGCTTTGTTTGCTGGGGCAATCTTCTACAGGATTGTCCATTTGCAGTTTGTGGAGGGTGAAAAATGGCAGGCCAAATCCGAGACGATCAACTTTCAGTACCGCCAAGTCAGTGCGACACGTGGCAACATCTATGCGGCCGACGGAAGCCTGCTGGCAACGAGTTTGCCGTTCTACCGGGTGGTGATTGACCCGATGGTCGCAAAAGAGGACGTATTTGCCAAAGGCATCGATTCCTTGGGATTGATGCTCTCGGCTTTTTACAAAGACAAATCAGCCGAATCCTATCGCCGCATGATCAAAGATGCGCGCTCAGGCAAGAAGCGCTACCTCATCATCAACAGGCAGCAGATTGGGTACCAAGACATGCAAAAAATGTCCAAGTGGCCCATCTTCCGCAATGGGCGCATGGGTGGCGGAGTCATTTTTGAAAAAGTGGAGAAACGCTACCGTCCCTTCAACAACCTCGCCAGCCGCACAGTCGGATTTGTCAACGAGGACAAATATGGGGTCGGGATAGAATACAGCTTCAACGAATACTTGGAGGGCCAAAATGGGAAAGCACTTTTCCAACGGATCGCGGGCGGATCGTGGAAGCCTGTTTTCGACGCCGAGGATGTGAAGCCGGATGACGGCTATGACATCCTGACGACGTTGGATGTCAATATCCAGGACGTGGCGGAAACCGCATTGCTTCGGCAACTACAGGCCAAGGAAGCGGCATTTGGCTGTGTCATCGTGATGGAAGTGGAGACAGGGCATATCAAAGCCCTGATCAATCTCCAAAGAAATAAAAGTGGTATCGGCTACGGTGAGAACTACAATTTTGCCATCGGCGACCAAGGATTGACAGAGCCAGGATCTACCTTCAAGCTTCTGTCCATGCTGGCATTGCTGGAAGAGGGAAAAGTGAATCTTCAGGATTCGATTGATACTGGCAATGGCAGGTTCAAGTTTTACGACCGGTACATGAACGACTCGAAAGAGGGAGGTTACGGAAAGATCACGGTCAAAGAAGCTTTTGAGAAATCCTCCAACGTCGCGATCTCCCGCTTGGTAGAGCAACATTTTGGGCACCAACCAAGCAAGTTTATGGCCTATGTGCAGGAGACCGGTCTTCATCAGCCATTGAGTTTCCAGTTGAAAGGTGAGGGGATTCCCTATTTCAAAACTCCAGGTCAGAAGAATTGGTACGGTACGACGCTGCCGTGGCTATCGATTGGGTACGAGGCAAAGCTTACGCCATTGCACACTTTGACCTTTTACAATGCCATCGCCAACAATGGAAAGATGGTGAAGCCGATGCTGGTACAGGCTGTGGCAAGGGGTAACCAAATACATGAGCGCTACGACTCCGAAGTGTTGCGAAAAAGCATCGCTTCATCCGGAACGATCGAAAAGTTGCAGCAACTGCTGGAGGGAGTCGTGCAAAATGGAACCGCCAAAAACATCTACACCGATGAGTACAGGATTGCTGGCAAGACCGGTACGGCGCAGAAACTTATCGAGGGGCGGTATACTCAAAGGTATTACACCTCTTTTGCGGGGTATTTTCCAGCCGACAATCCGAAGTATTCGGCGATTGTGGTGATCGACAGTCCGCAGGGATTTGCAGCTTACGGTGGGGATGTCTCGGCCCCGGTTTTCAGGGAAATCGCCGATAAGATCTATGCACAGGATCTTCAGCTCAACAAAAAGGAAAACGAAAAGACCTATTTGGCAAATGCCACTTTGCCCTATATCCAGGCTGGCAAGGTCGACGAGCTTCAGATGCTTTGCAACAAGTTTGGTATTTCCAACCATGTCGCAGGTGAAGCGGCGGACGGTTGGGTCAAGTCCGTTCCCGTCAATCGCTCCATACAGTGGAAACCGAATAAGACAGAAGCTCCGGTTGTGCCGGATGTGACAGGGATGTCGCTTCGGGATGCTTTGTATGTATTGGAAAACAAGGGAATCAAAGTGGTCTACCAAGGAAAAGGCAGGGTCAAGGGTCAATCCATCAGTCCGGGTACACCTGCAAACAATGCATATCTGATAAATCTAGTATTAGGGTAAATGAAGGCACTGAAAGACATATTGTACAAAGTATCCCTGACCTCGACCATTGGAGACATGGAAGTGGGCGTGAGCGATATTGTCTTTGATAGCCGCAAGGTCGGCTCGGGGTCTGTATTTGTAGCCGTTGCAGGCACGCAAGTAGACGGTCACTCCTTCATTTCCACAGCTCTTGAAAAAGGAGCAAAAGCCATCGTTTGTGAAAAACTGCCGGAATCTTTGCAGGAGGGCATCACCTATGTGCAGGTGCTGAATTCCGCAAAAGCACTCGGCATCATGGCTTCCAATTATTATGAAAATCCATCTGAAAAGTTGAAGCTCGTGGCGGTGACTGGTACCAATGGTAAAACCACCACCGTCACGCTTCTTTATCAGCTTTTCATCGAAATGGGATATAAAACGGGCCTGCTTTCCACGGTGGAAAACAGGATCAACGATCAAGTGGTACCCGCCACGCACACGACTCCGGATGCACTCAGCATTCAAGTTATGCTGAAGCGGATGGTGGAGGAAGGGTGTACGCACTGCTTCATGGAGGCGAGTTCGCATGCGATCGTGCAGGAGCGAATGGCCGGTCTGCATTTGGCAGGAGCGGTATTCACCAATATTACCCATGACCATTTGGATTACCACGGAAGCTTTGACGAATACATCAAAGCCAAGAAAAAACTCTTTGACGAGTTGCCAAAAGACGCCTTTGCACTGGTCAACGCTGATGACAAGCGTGGGCCTGTCATGCTCCAAAACACCAGAGCCCAAGGCTTGACTTTTGGGCTCAAGTATCCGGGCGATTTCAAGGCCAAGATCCTATCCAATACGATCGACGGTTTGGAATTGGATATCAACAACAGGCAGATATGGTTTAGGCTGATCGGACAATTCAATGCTTATAACCTACTCGGAGTGTATGCCACGGCTGTGCTTTTGGGAGAGGATGAGGAGGAAGTGTTGATGCAGCTATCCAAAGTGGAGGGTGCCCAAGGGAGATTTGACAAGATCTCGCTCTACGGCATTACCGCGATTGTGGATTATGCCCATACACCAGATGCCTTGGAAAATGTGCTCAAAACCATACAAGGTGTACGTACCGGCGGCGAACAGGTATTGACCGTTGTCGGCTGCGGCGGAAATAGGGATAGGACCAAACGGCCCGTGATGGCGAAGATCGCTACCCAACTCTCCGACAAGGTGATCCTGACTTCTGACAATCCAAGGGATGAAGAGCCGATGGCGATTCTGCGCGAAATGGAGGCAGGGGTAAATCCGGTCGATATGAAAAGGACGCTGATCATCGAAGACAGACGGGAGGCGATCAAAACAGCAGTCTTGATGGCAAAAAAGGGTGACATCATCCTGATTGCAGGCAAGGGTCATGAGACCTATCAAGAGATCAAAGGTGTGAAACATCCATTTGACGACAGGCAGGTGGTGAGGGAAATGCTTCATTTAATGAACAAGAACTGATATGCTATACCCGATTTTTGACTATTTGGACAGCGTTTTGGATGTGCCCGGCACGGGGGTGTTCCGCTATATTTCCTTCAGGGCGGGGATGGCTGCGCTATTTTCCCTGATCATCACCATCACTTTTGGAAGCAGCATCATCAATTGGATCCGAAAAAAGCAAATAGGCGAGACGGTAAGGGATTTGGGTCTAGAGGGGCAAGCCGCCAAAAAAGGAACCCCCACCATGGGTGGTATGATGATCATCGCCGGCATTGTAGTGCCTACACTTTTGTTTGCCAATCTCAACAATGTGTACATCATCCTGCTGCTCGTGTCTACGATATGGCTGGGTACAATCGGGTTTTTGGACGATTATATCAAGGTGTTCAAAAAGAATAAGGAAGGACTCGCGGGAAGGTTCAAAATCACCGGTCAGATTGTGATTGGCATTATCGTCGGCGCCACTTTGTATTTCCATGAAGATGTCGTGGTCCGCGAGTTTACAAATCCGGTTTCGATCGAAGAAGGAGTCATCGAGACTCCGGCCTACAAAGACGTGAAGGTCGCCAAGACTACAATCCCTTTTACCAAAAACAACGAGCTCAACTACGAGAATTTCCTTGGATTTCTAGGAGAAGACCTGACGCCGGTTTTGTACATCCTGGTGGTCATTTTCATCATTACAGCCGTTTCCAATGGTGCAAACATTACGGACGGCATCGACGGCTTGGCGGCGGGAACCTCTGCCATCATCGGCCTGACGATTGCCATTTTCGCTTACATCAGTGGCAACGCCATTTTCTCCCAATACCTCAACGTGATGTTCATCCCCAATTCGGGAGAGCTTGTGATTTTCTGCGCGGCCTTTGTCGGCGCCTGCGTTGGGTTTTTGTGGTACAATGCCTTCCCGGCACAGGTATTCATGGGAGATACGGGCAGCCTGATGCTTGGCGGTGTGATTGCCGTGTTGTCATTTACACTGAGAAAGGAATTGCTCATCCCGGTGCTTTGCGGGATTTTCCTGGTAGAGAATCTTTCCGTGATCATGCAGGTGAGCTATTTCAAATACACCAAGAGAAAATACGGGGAGGGCAGGAGGATTTTCCTGATGTCCCCCCTGCACCACCATTACCAAAAGAAGAATATCCATGAAGCCAAGATCGTGACGCGTTTTTGGATCGTGGGGATTCTATTGGCCATTATCACTTTGGCAACCTTGAAATTGAGATAAATGCAAAAACTGATCGCCATACTGGGAGCTGGAGAAAGCGGAGTTGGGGCAGCCTTGCTGGCCAAGCGGGAAGGCTTTGCCGTTTGGGTTTCCGATATGGGCATGATCAGTCCAGCGAGGAAGGAAATGCTTACTTCGGCCGGAGTTCCTTTTGAGGAAGGCGGCCATTCGGAGGAGAGGATTTTGGCTGCTGCTGAGATCATCAAGAGCCCGGGCATTCCTGACAAGGCTCCCTTGGTCAAAAAAGCCAAGGAAATGGGCATTCCGGTCATCGATGAGTTGGACTTTGCTTTCAGGTATTCCAAGGGGAAAGTCATCGCCATCACCGGCACCAACGGCAAGACCACCACGACGCTATTGACTTACCATTTATTGAAAAAAGGTGGTTTGGATGTCGGCTTGGGCGGAAATGTGGGCGAAAGCTGGGCTGGACAATTGGTCCATGGAGACAAAAAATGGTGGGTCTTGGAAACGAGCAGCTTTCAAATCGACGGCTTCAAGTCCTTTCGTCCTGCCATCGCGATCTTGACAAACATCACACCCGATCACTTGGATCGGTATGAATACAAACTGGAAAATTATGTTGCCTCCAAGGTATCCCTGTTCAAAAACATGGAAGTAGCGGACGCAGCCATTTTCTGGGAAGACGACGAATTAATTCAGACGGGACTGGGGAAGGTAAGTATGCGGGCCACTTGCTACCCCGTTTCGCTGAAGCATCAGCCTACCGTTGGAGGATACTTTGATGGCGACACCATTCAACTTCAAACAGGGAGCAAAAACCTCGAGCTCAATCCTGAGGAGATGGTGCTCAAGGGAACCCACAATATGCTGAATACCATGTTTGCTGCCTCTGCGGCCTTATTGGCAGGTGTGTCAGCGGAGGCGATCCGTGAGGGATTGGCAGATTTCCAAAATGCCGCACATCGGATGGAACCTGTTGCCACGATCGACGGGGTCGCATTTGTCAATGACAGCAAAGGCACCAACGTAGACGCGACCGCTTATGCCTTGGCCTCTTACAAGCAGCCAATCATTTGGATTGCAGGCGGGATTGACAAGGGTAACGATTACTCAGTCTTGTACCCCACCACCGACACGCAGGTCAAAACGCTGATTTGCCTCGGTGTGGACAATGAAAAACTGAAAAAGGCATTTGGGGGCAGGATTCCCCAAATCAAAGAAACCCAGGATATCCGGGAGGCCGTGGCTTGGGGTTTGGAATATGGAAAAGCGGGGGACGTGGTGCTCCTTTCTCCCGCATGTGCAAGCTTTGACTTGTTCAAAAATTATGAAGACAGGGGCAATCAGTTCAAAGCCGCTGTGGAAGCAATCAAACCTTCAGCATCATGATGCAGGATTTTAAAAATTGGATAGACAGAAACCTCAAGGGCGATCCCATCATTTGGGGAATCGTGATCATCCTGTCTATCATCAGCATCGTGGTCGTGTATTCGGCGACAGGTTCTTTGGCCTATAAGAAAAGTGGTGGTGATACAGAGAAATACCTGCTGGACCATTCCATCATGATTGCCCTTGGGCTATTTGTGATGTGGCTGGCACATAAGATTCCCTACAGATTCTATGGGATCATCGGCAAGTCGCTCCTCTTCGTGTCTGTTCCATTGTTGTTGATTACCTATATTTTCGGATCCTCCATCAATGAAGCGAATCGTTGGCTGACCATTCCGGTCATCAACCGGGCATTCCAGCCTTCTGACATTGCCAAACTGGCGCTCATCGCCACCTTGGCCTCGCTGCTTGCCAAAAGGCAGAAGAATATCGATGACTTCAAAAATGCATTCCTGCCTATGATCGTGGTCATCGGCTTGGTCTGCGGACTGATCGGACTCGCCAATATGTCCACGGCGATCCTCCTGCTGTCTACCTGTCTGTTGCTCCTGTTCATTGGAAGGGTGCCCATGAAATACATCGCCATGGTGATCTTGGTCGGAGCCTTGTTTTTGACTTCTGCGGTCTTTCTCGGCCAACGGGGCAGCACGTTTTTCTCCAGGATCGAGCGCTTCATGGATGCGGATGAGATCCCATTCCAAGCCGAGCAATCATTTATTGCTATATCTACCGGCGGCATTGCCGGAAAGGGACCAGGCAAATCAGAACAGAGAAACACCCTTCCGCATCCATATTCAGACTTCATCTACGCCATTATCATTGAGGAATATGGCATGATCGGCGGCGCGACGGTACTCTTCCTTTACCTCGCTTTGCTTTATCGCGGGATGCGGATTGTGGCATCTTCGACCAAGCCTTTTGGGGGCTTATTGTCGGCGGGTCTGAGCTTTGCGCTGGTACTGCAGGCGATGGTCAATATGGCCGTGGCTGTTGGCCTCGGACCGATCACGGGGTTGCCATTGCCCTTGCTCAGCATGGGCGGTACATCCTTGATGTTTACTGGATTTTCCATGGGAATTATCCTCAGTATCAGCAGGGGCGACCATCAGGATTCTGCCGAGGCAGTTTCGGAGGGCGGAAATAAATTGAGAAAATCATTTCAACCGGCTTAGGCCAAAAAGATACAGTGTCCAAGGCAACACAGACATATCGAATCATGATCAGCGGTGGAGGTACCGGCGGGCATATCTATCCTGCCATTGCCATCGCCAATGCTTGGAAGGAAAAATTTCCGAGCTCGGAGATTCTTTTTGTCGGTGCTGAGGGAAAAATGGAAATGCAGAAAGTACCGGAGGCAGGCTACAAGATCGAGGGCCTCAAGGTCGCCGGCTTGCAGCGAAGCCTCAGCCTTTCCAACCTGAGTTTTCCATTCAAGCTGTTGGGAAGCCTGAGAAGAGCAAAGCAGCTGATCCGGGAGTTCAAGCCAGATGCGGTGGTGGGAGTCGGTGGATATGCGAGTGGTCCGGTTTTGTACATGGCACAGTCCAATAATATCCCGACGCTGATTCAAGAACAAAATTCCTATGCCGGCTTGACCAACAAGATATTGGCAAAAAAGGCCAGGAAAATCTGTGTAGCCTATCCGGGCATGGAGAAGTTTTTCCCTGCCACCAAGATCATCTACACCGGCAATCCAGTAAGGAAGGACATTTTGGATTTGTCGGGAAAGAGGGAAAAGGCATTGGGCCATTTTGGGCTGAAGCAAGACAGAAAGACCATCTTGGTTTTGGGCGGAAGTCTTGGAGCGCGCACGATCAATCAAGCAGTGGTGGCCGAGATGGAGACATTCGAAAAGAGCGGCTATCAGGTGCTTTGGCAGTCGGGTAAATTTTATTTTCAGGAAATGTCTGCGAAAGTGCAAGCCTCAGGACTTGCACATATCCATGTACGGGAATTCATCAAGGAGATGGATTTGGCCTATGCCGCCGCGGATGCGGTCGTTTCGAGGGCAGGCGCACTCTCGGTCTCTGAGATCAGCCTTGTCGGCAAGCCGACGATTTTCATCCCCTCGCCCAATGTGGCCGAAGACCATCAGACCAAGAATGCCATGGCTTATGTGCAGGCAGGTGCTGCGGTTCTTTTGAAAGACGCAGAAGCAGTAGGAAATCTGAAGGCAGCTGTCGATGGGCTTTTCTCCCAAGCTGAAAAGGCCCAAGAAATGGGCAAAAACTTGAAAAAACTGGCCAAACCAAATGCGGCCACAGAAATAGTCAGTGCATTGGAAAGTATCCTCTCATGAATATCGGCAATCTCCATAGCGTCCATTTTCTCGGTATCGGTGGTATCGGCATGAGTGCTTTGGCCCGTTGGTTCAATCATGTCGGGATCAAGGTCTCCGGCTACGACAAGACACCGTCGCCATTGACAGAGGCCTTGGAGGCAGAGGGCATGCAGATCAGTTTCGAGGACAAGATGGAGACGGTGCCGGCGAGGGTACTGGAGGATAAGAACCATGTCTTGATCGTATGGACTCCTGCGATGCCAAAGGATTCCACCCAACTGAACTTCTTCCAGTCGCAAGGTTACGATATCAAAAAACGTGCAGCGGTTTTGGGGCTGATCACTGCCGACCTGCCGAGCATCGCCGTGGCAGGTACACATGGCAAGACGACGACGTCATCCATGGTGGCGCATTTGCTGAAGTCAGGGGGAAAAAATATCGCTGCATTTCTCGGCGGTTTGACCCAAAACTACAACAGCAACCTCATCCTCCATGATGAAGCAGGAGGTCAGCCCACTGTGGTAGTGGAAGCGGATGAGTTTGACAGGTCATTCCTGCACCTACATCCAAACACCGCGGTCGTCACGAGTGCAGACCCGGACCATTTGGACATATATGGCGATCCGGAGCACCTGTTGGACGGCTTCAGAAAGTTTGTGAATCTGCTGCCACAAGGGGGAAATCTTTATATCCATTCCAAGGCTTTTGAAAAACTTGGATTGGGTCGGGGGGAAAGGTTCCAAATCCAGCAATACGGAATCCAATCCGGCGAAATCCAAGCTAGGAACATTCAGCCGGGTCCGGCTTCATTCAGTTTTGATTATGTCGGCAAAGGGAAAAATATAGAGGGTTTGAAACTGTTTATGCCGGGATTCCACAATGTGGAAAATGCCTTGGCGGCGGTATCGATTGCCTTGGATTGGGGGATTTCGGAGGAGAAAGTACGGGAGGGGCTCGCCAGTTTCCGTGGCGTCAAAAGAAGATTTGAAATATGGGTACAGGAGGATGACAGGGTGTTTATCGATGATTACGCCCATCATCCGGAGGAGATTCGGGCTTTTTTGGGCTCGGTGAAGGCCATGTACCCAAGCAAGAAATTGACTGCGGTATTTCAGCCGCATTTGTTTACGCGGACCAGGGACTTTGCCGAGGGCTTTTCAGAAAGCCTTTCGATAGCAGACGAGGTCGTGTTGCTGGAGATATATCCAGCGAGGGAACTCCCGATCGCGGGAGTGAATGCATCGATGTTGCTGCCTGCCATTACTTCCCCAAGGAAGTCTTTGCAGACAAAGGAAAACCTGCTCAGGTACCTCAGTGAAAACCGACCAGAGGTGTTGGTGACCATCGGGGCCGGGGATATCGACAGGTTGGTAGGTCCCATCGCAAAATGGATGAAGGAACATGAAAATTAGGATCAAAAAATCATTGGTTTTCACGGCGCTCAGCTTGGTGCTGATCGGCTTCATTGGCTTTGTGGAGAAAAAGGATTCCCAACGGAGATTCCAAACCATCGACGTCAGGGTGAAGGGTATAGAGGACGTGTATTTTGTGGACGAAAAGCAGGTTTTGAAGTCGATCATGGCTGAGTTTCCGATGCTATCGGCGGGACTTTCGATGCAGGAGGTGAACCTACACCAGATCGAGAAAATGGTGGAGAAGCAGGGTTTTGTCAAAAATGCCGAGGTCTTTGCCGATTTGAAGGGAAACGTGAGGGTCGAAATCACCCAACACGAACCGATGGCCCGGATCGTGAGGCCAACCGCAGCGGACGGATATATCTCCACAGAGGGAGTGATTCTGCCGACCTCGCCCACTTACACTTCGCGGGTGATGACGGTAGAAGGGGCCTTCGCGGAGGCTTTGTTGAGGAAAGACAATATCTCGGAGAGCCATCCCGATTTGCTTGAGCTGATTCGGTTTATCCATGAGGATGAATTCTGGAGCGCGCAGATTACGGGTTTGGACATTCCCAGAAAAAACGATATCAGGTTATACCAGCAAGTTGGAAGGCAAGTCATCGAGATCGGTGACGCGACCGATTTGGAGGAAAAATTCAAGAAGATCAACCTGTTTTATGAGCAGATCCTTCCCGCCAAAGGATGGAATGCCTACAGCAGGGTCAATGTAAAATATAAAGGGCAGATAGTTTGCGAATAATTGAAAACGCTATGGAAAACAACAACTTGATTGTAGGCTTGGATATTGGGACGACCAAAATCTGTGCAATCGTAGGCCGCAAAAACGAGTATGGCAAACTCGAGGTCTTGGGAATGGGCAAGGCTGTCTCCGACGGCGTCATCCGGGGGATTGTCACCAATATCGACAAGACGGTCAATGCGATCCAAAAGGCGGTAAAGGATGCCTCCGAAATGGCAGACGTGGATATCGGCAATGTGATCGTCGGGATTGCAGGTCAGCATATCCGCAGCACCGTGCATCACGGTGTCATCATCCGCCACCCCAATCAGGATGAGATCACCATCGAAGACGTACGCCGTCTGTCCAATGACATGGAAAACATCGTGGTCCCTCCCGGCAATACGATCATCCATGTGATGCCGCAGGACTATACCGTCGACTATGAAGATGGAATCAAAGATCCCGTGGGCATGTCAGGTTCCAGGTTGGAAGCTGATTTCCATATCATCACTGCCCAGACTACTGCCATCAACAACATCAACCGCTGCGTTAAACGCGCGAATCTCCAAAGCCAAGATCTGATCCTGGAGCCTTTGGCGAGCTCGCTTTCTGTCCTCAGCGGGCAGGATAAGGAAGCCGGCGTATGTTTGGTTGACATCGGTGGCGGGACGACCGACATCGCGATCTTCTATGACAATATCATTCGCCACACGGCGGTGATTCCTTTGGGCGGAAACATCATTACTTCAGATATCAAGGAAGGATGTATGGTGCTGCACCATCAGGCTGAGTTACTCAAAACCAAATTTGGAAAGGCCATTTCCGAGGAAGCCAATCCAAACGAGATCGTATCGATCCCAGGCTTGCGCAACCGTCAGCCAAAGGAAATTTCCATCAAAAACCTGGCGGCAATTATCCAAGCCCGCATGGAGGAAATCATCGAGTACGTCCAAAACGAACTCGTCGCGAGTGGCCATTATAAAAAACTGGCGGGCGGAATTGTCCTTACGGGCGGCGGTTCCCAATTGCAGGGTGTAGCACAACTGTTTGAATACCTCACCGGATTGGATACGAGGATCGGCTATCCCAACGAGCATTTGGGTAAATGCAAACTCGAAGAGGTAAAAAGCCCCATGTATGCCACGTCCGTGGGTTTGGTGTTGGCGGGATTCAAGTCATTGGATGAGCGGGAAAACATGTACCGCTCTAGATACGAAACTTCAAAAACCCAAAAGCAAGAACCAAAACCAGCCAAGTCAGAATTCGGGCCAAGTATATTCTCAAACATTGGTAAAAAATTAAAGGATATCATCACCAATGATATCCATCAAGACAATTACTAGGGCTTATCATACTAGGGAGGCGGGAAATATTGTTTTCTGCTTCCCTTTACAAAACGCCAAAAAGAAAGCAGAAAAAAATTCACCAATTCAACATAAATGTCAGATAACATGAAAGATTACAAATTTGATCTTCCAAAAAATCACAAGTCCATCATCAAGGTGATTGGAGTAGGAGGAGGTGGTTCCAATGCCGTGAACCACATGTACAACCAAGGTATCAAGGACGTGGAGTTTGTCGTGGTCAACACGGATGCCCAGGCCTTGAAAAGCAGCCCTGTTCCTTTGAGATTACAGTTGGGTGCCAACTTGACTGAAGGTCTCGGAGCTGGAGCAAATCCTGAGAAAGGTCGCAGTGCCGCTTTGGAGAGCAAAGAAGACATCCGAGAACTTTTGTCGGACAACACCAAAATGGTATTCATCACCGCGGGCATGGGCGGCGGTACAGGTACCGGAGCTGCGCCAGTGATTGCCAAAATCGCCAAGGACATGGACATCCTGACGGTAGGTATCGTCACTGCGCCTTTTGTATTTGAAGGAAGGAAAAAAATGATCGCCGCACAGCAAGGTATAGAAGCTCTGCGAGAAAACTGCGACACCGTGTTGGTTATTCTCAATGACAAATTGAGGGAAATCTATGGTAATCTTGCCATCCGCTCTGCATTCGCAAAAGCTGATAACGTTTTGACAACCGCGGCCAAATCGATCGCGGAAATTATCACGATCCACCAAGACGTCAACGTGGATTTTGAAGATGTGAAGACCGTCATGAAAGACGCAGGCGCCGCAGTCATGGGCTCAGCAACTGAAGAAGGCGAAGGACGTGCCATTCGTGCAGCCGAAAAGGCGATTGCTTCTCCATTGCTCAACAATGTGGATATCAAAGGAGCGCAAAAGATCCTTCTTTCCATCATGTCCGGCGAGGACGAGGAGCTGTCCATGGACGAACTCAGCGAAATTACCGAATACATCCAAGAGCGTGCGGGAGATGATGCCGAAGTAATCTTTGGGCAAGGCATTGATGCCGAGTTGGGTAAAGCGATACGTGTCACTGTCATTGCGACTGGATTTGAAATGGACAAATTGACTACTGCAAGCCCAGCAAGGAAAGAAGAAAAGTCGTTCGTTGCCCCCGTCGTGGTCGAAGAAAGAGAAGAGCCGATTAAGGTCATCGACTTGGAGTCAGGAAAGACTTCTAAAGTCGAAGAAGAAATCACAAGACCCGGACAGACTTTGACTTTTACTTTCAACCAACCGCTTTTTCCAGTAGCCAATGAGCAGAAGCAAGAGGATCCCAAGCCAAAGACTGAACCTATCTTGCCTGTAGCGGAAGTTGAAAAGGAAAAGGAAGCTGAGCCCGTTTTCGAGTTTGTTCCTGTTCAGCCCGAAAATAAGAAAGTGATTTTCACTTTGGATACCGAGCAGGAAATCACACCGGCCGCACCAAAGGCTGAGGTAAAAGAGGAAGTGCCACAAGCTCCGCATTCTACGGATTACTATGAGCAATTGAAGCAAAAGGCTATCCAAAGGGCGCATGAGCGGTTTGAGAAATTAAAAAATTTGCGCTCTTATAACCAAAGCCCAGAAGAGTTCAAGGATAAGTTTGACACACCAGCCTATATCCGCAAAGATGTGAAGCTGGCTGATGTGCAGCACAGTTCAGAGAGAAGTGCCTCTAGGTACAACTTGACTGACGAGAACGAGTTTCTGAAAAACAATAGGTTTTTGCATGACAACGTTGATTGACCTTTAAAAGTCAATCAACATTTGCGCCTGGGTATGGAGCAAGTCCATGTACAGCCTGTTGGTGAGCAGGTTATCTGACATATTTTCCTCAATCTTCGCTAGTTTGGGCTTGAGGGCAAGTACATGCATTCCCAGGTAATGGAAAATATCGGTGAGGTGGCTCAATGCGATGCCACCTCCGCCGATTCCAGAAGAAATGCCGACCAAGGCACATTTTTTATTCCGAAAAGAATTTGGATACGTCATCCCATCGATAAAAGCTTTGAGGATTCCCGGAAACGACCCGTTGTATTCTGGAACGATAAATACAAACTTTTGCCCTTCTTTGACTTTTTGGTGAAAAGTATTGTAGTCAGGATTTTTCCCGTTGTTTTCATACAGGGCCGAAAACACAAAATCATGCGGAAGATCTTCCAAATGGAGTATTTGCGAAGGGGTGTTCAGGTTTTCGAGGATTTCTTGGTATATCGAGGCGATATTTTTTGAGACTGAGTCTTTCCGGTTGGTGCCGACGATTATTTTAACCATAGCTGGGATGATCGTTTTTTTGGTGATACTACATTGGCAAAAGTCAATAAGTTTCCATTTTGTTTTGGAAATTAAAATTGCCGTGGTTTTATCGGAGATGATTCACGTCGGTTGGATATATTTGATTTATGAGAATAGAAGAGGAGATCAGTTATACCGATCAGATTGAGATTGCTTCGGAGTACCTTAGCAGTAAACATCCCGAAAAACCACAGGTTGGGATAATTCTTGGAACGGGTTTGGGCCAATTGATCAATCATATGGAGGTAATGTTAGAAATCCCCTATGATATGATTCCACATTTTCCACTTTCGACTGTCGAAAGCCATCATGGGAAACTAGTTTTTGGTAGGCTTTCAGGTAAATCCGTTGTGGCAATGCAGGGTAGGTTTCATTATTATGAGGGGTATTCAATGCAGCAGGTTACTTTTCCAGTAAGGGTTTTGAAAAAGCTTGGGATTTCCCATCTGTTTGTGTCCAATGCTGCGGGTGGGCTACATCCCGATTTTGAAATCGGGGATTTGATGGTTATCCAAGATCACATCGACCTGCTACCGGAGAATCCCCTCAGAGGAAAGAATCTAGACCAATTTGGTGTCCGGTTTCCCGATATGTCTGAGCCGTATAATTTGGCTTTGGTGAAAAAGGCACTTGAGATTACCGAGAAGAACGGAATTCGGGCAATTCCCGGGGTTTATGTGGCAGTTCAGGGCCCTAACTTGGAGACGAAGGCTGAATATAGATTCCTTAGAACTATCGGTGCAGATGCCGTTGGGATGAGTACCGTCCCGGAGGTAATCGTCGCTCGGCATATGAATTTGCCGGTTTTTGCCGTTTCTGCCATCACAGACTTATGTTCACCAGGCAAAGTCAAGAAAATCAGCTTGGCGGAGGTACTTGCCGGAGCTGCTAAGGCCGAACCCGGCATGAGCCATTTGATAATGGAATTGATCAAAGGACTTTGAAGGGGCCAGATCTTATTAAATTAAAAGTTCAGATATTAACCAAAGACAATCAGTTTTGAAGTCAATTTTTCAAATCAAAGAAGCGGCCAAGTTTGTGTCAAATAGAATAAGTCTGGCGCCAAGAACCGGGATCATTTTGGGCTCGGGGTTGGGGGGCCTTGTAAGTGCGCTTAAGGATAGCATGTCGATTCGTTATGCCGACATTCCCCATTTTCCCGTCTCTACTGTGGTCGGTCACCGGGGTGAATTGATTGTCGGGGAATTAAACCGAGTGCCAGTGTGGGTGCTCAATGGACGGTTTCATTATTACGAAGGGTATGATTTTGATGAAGTTGTGTTCCCTTTGCGGGTTTTGCGGGCCTTGGGCTTGGAAAGACTCATCATCACCAACGCCGCAGGGGGTCTAAATCCGGACTTTGAGCCAGGAGACATCATGCTGATCGAGGATATCATCAGCCTTATGCCTGCCAATCCGCTGCGTGGCAGGAACCTGGATGAATTTGGGCCGAGGTTTCCGGACATGAGCGAGCCATTTTGCTTGGATTGGGTGCAAAAGGCTTTACAAGAAGCTGAATCACAAGATATACATCTCCGGAAAGGAACCTACATTGGCCTCACGGGACCCAAACTGGAAACAAAAGCCGAAATCAACTATTGCCGCTTGATTGGTGGGGACGCCGTCGGCATGAGTACGGTATCAGAAGTCATTGCCGCCAACCACATGGGCATCAAGGTTTTGGGATTTTCTGTCATTACCAATGAAAGTATTCCCAAAGTCAAAAAGGAGTTTACCCATGAAGAAGTGGTCGATGTGGCGAACAGGGCGGGGGCTACACTCGCTAGGCTGATCAAGCGGGTGCTTTGAATCGTCATTTTGGGGCTTATTGCAGGTGTGCAAATACCTCATCCAGATCCAATTCAAATCCGGGTACCGCTGCCGAAAGCACTTTGTCGCCAAAAGTGAAAAAACGGGAACCTTGATATTTGCCGCTGACCAGTGAATAGATGATGAGTGTGCATTCACTTGGGTGGATAATCCAGTATTCCTTCACTCCCGCTTCCTCGTACACCTCGTATTTGTTTTGAAGTTCTTTTTTGTTGTTTCCTGGAGAGAGGATTTCTACGATAAGATCGGGTGCTCCCACACATCCCAATTCATCCAATTTACTTGGGTCGCATATCACGCAGATATCGGGTTGGACCACAGTGTCGATATCCTCATTATTCTTCGATCTTATTGGAAGGCGCACGTCGAATGGGGAGATAAATGCCTCACATTTTTTTCCGTTGAGGAAAGTATACAGCTTGGTGAAAACATGTCCAGCAATTCTTTGGTGGCTTACACGTGGCGCCGCCGCTTGCCGAAAGACCTTGCCTTTTATCAATTCCACCATTTCACCGAACTGCCAGCTAAGGTAGTCGGCATAGCTGTACCTTCCATATTCCGTAAATGGTTCCTTGACTTGGTTCTTGACATCATCTTCTTCCATAATGCCAAAATACTTAAAAATCAGTCTTTGAAAAAGAACCTATTCGGAGATTTCGGGATCTGGTCAGGACACCAATTTTTCATTTTCCTGAAATATGATCCCCTCGGATTCCAATGAATGCAGAATCGGTTCGTAGATCTCTTTTTTTACTGGGATGAAAAGTCCGCGGATTTTGATTTTTCCATCCAGCAATAGGTCGGCAGCAATTGCAAGCGGCAATCCGACTGTTTTGGCCATGGCGGTGTGGGTTTCATTTTCGCCAAAACATGAAAGGCTTGATGTGATGCGCTTGATCCCCTTTTCCGTCTCGACTTCAAAAATATGCTGCATGACTATCATATCCTTGTCCCGCTTTTCCAGTTGCCATTTTTCTTCCAAGATACCCTGCAGGACCGCAGCCGGGCTTCCTTCCATCACGGGCAGCAGCTCATCTGAAAACAGTCCAAGCCACCGAAGCTTGGAGAGGTCATCTGAAGATGCTTTTGGTATGATAGTGCGAATTCGGTCTTCGGGGCCATATCCTCCAAAGATTGGCAGAAAGGCGGACAGGTAATCCTTCTTTGTGGCCATTTTTGGAAGTTCCATAAGATACGAATCGTCCGTCATGCCGAGTTGCACAAAGATGTCCCAGGCCGAGCAATAACCGGTTCTCCTCAAGGTGCCTCGTAAAAGGGTCGGAATCGAATCGAGGCCATAGATTTTTCGATAGGCCAAAGAATTGCGGTTTGCGTATCCTTCGAATTCCCCCAAATCCTCGAAGTGAACCTTCTCCAGCCGGTTGAAAAGTTGGTGGTAGGGGATGTATTTCACCTGTTCCGATTCAATGTACTTCGCAACACCTTGGCCTGCCAAGACTACATTTCGCGGATTCCAAGTGAATTTGTATTTCCAGGGATTGGATTCGCTCTCGGGAGCCATGAGTCCGCCACAATACGACTTGAAGGACAGGATGCGGTGTCCAGCCTGATGTTCGCGTTCGATGATTCTCATGGCAGACATATGGTCGATTCCAGGGTCCAAGCCACATTCATTCAGAAAGAACAGATTTTTCTCATCTATGGAATTTTTGAGTTTACGTAAATCATCGGACTCATAGGATGCTGTGATAAAATGTACCCCGTACTGAAGACAATCTTGGGCGACGATTGGATGGAAAGGTGGCGGCAGCATGGATATCACGAGGTCGGCACCGGAAATCAGCTGGACTCGCTCTGCTTGGTCATGGATATTGATGGAAACCGCTAGGCCATGTGGATGCCCTTTGATTTTTTCGGCCGCAAATTCTTGTCGGATATCGGCGACGGAGACCATTCTGTCCTTGGATTGCGCCGAATGAAGCAGATATTCGATCAAGTAAATGGAGGATTTTCCGGCGCCTAGAATCAGGATGTTTTGCATGGGTCCAAAGACTGGGAATTTCCTCCAAGTTGGGAAAAAAAGGGTGAAGGATAAAAATCGGAAGCCATAAAATTATGGGAGGACAACAAGTGAAAGTATTTTTTTGTTAATTGAAGTGATCTTTAGAAATCACCCGATGGCGAAAAAAATCAATGTACAGGTATCCTTGGACCTAATTGAGCCACAGGATTGGTCCGAAATGGAAAAGGAACTGATATCGCGGGCGAAAGCTGCTGCAGAAAGGGCACACGCTCCCTATTCTAATTTTTTGGTTGGGGCTTCGGTATTGCTTGAAAACGGTGCTATTTTTGAAGGAAACAATCAGGAAAACGTTTCGTTTCCAGTCGGAGTATGCGCGGAGAGGTCCCTTTTGAGTTTCGTGGTCGGGAATTTCCCGAATGTCAGACCTTTGAAATTGGCTATCGCAGCGAAGAAGCGAGAGGGTGCTTCGTATGCATTTGTGACGCCTTGTGGCTCATGCAGGCAGACGATCAATGAGTACGAAATAATGTTTGGCAAGCCAATTGAAATTCTGATGCTACATGAAAATGGATCTATATTAAGGGCATCAAGCATCAAGGAGCTGTTGCCATTTAGTTTTGATAGTTTTTGAAATCCGATGAAATCCACAGTAAGATACGAACACACAGCTTTCTACAGGACTTCCCATGTAGTCAAGAGAACCGAAAAGGAGATCGTTTTTGCGCTGCACGGATACGGTCAGCTGTCAGAGTTTTTCATGGCGAAACTGCAGCCCTTGTTTCAGGACGACCGGCTGATTGTGGTACCGGAGGCAACCAATTATTCTTATCTCAAGGGGTACACGGGAAGGATTGGTGCCAACTGGATGACGAGCTATGAGCGTGAGGTCGCCATTGCCAACAACCATCGGTTTTTGAATGAAGTTTTCGATACTTTGATGTTTAAATTCAAAGAGCGGCCTAAAATAACCGTAATGGGTTTTTCCCAAGGTGCTGCGACAGCTTCTAGATGGGTCAGCCAACTACAGGTACCGATAGACAGGCTTATTTTGTGGAGTGGTGGGTTTGCACACGACCTCGCTTTGGAGCCATTTGGTACCCAAGTACAGGAATCTGAGGTTGTTTTGGTATGGGGAGACAAAGACGAGATGCTAACCCCGGAGGCATTCCAAAAACAAGATGAACTGATCAAACAAATTCCCGTAAAGGTGAAAAAAATCCAGTTCGATGGAGGACATGAGTTGGACAAGTCGACCTTGGAACAGCTCTTTGCGCGTCAATCCTAAGACCTATCTTAATTCAATAATTTGAAATAATCGACCAGTTAATTATTTTTCCAAAAAATTATCTCATCGCATAATGCTTACCCTATCAGAAAATGAAGTGGAGAGAATAGCGGCGCTGCTGCTAAAAGGAATGATTTGTTTTTACCAGTTGGATAACAAAAAAATCTACCACATCCCTGACGACGAGGACTATTTCAACTATGACCTCACCCCAGAGGAAGAGGATATTTTGGACGAAATCGAAGACAACCCAGATAATTTTGCTGAGTTTACCAAAATGGAGCTGAGCCAAGAGCATCAGGTGATGGAAAACTTTGCTGATAGGATCGTAAAAGAGCGCAATTTTCAGGATGAGCTTTTCAACGCGCTCAATAAACCAAAAGCAGCCACAGCGTTCAAATTTTTGGTGGACAATTCCGGTAAATATCGGGACCGCTGGATTGAGTTCAGATTGGACAAATACAAAGACTGGGTCAAGGAACAGATCGATAGCTTCAATTACTCGGAGGAGTAGGCTCGCAAATCAATTCTGGAAATCAATGGCTTGATTTCAACCAGCGCCACAGTGTCTTGTAGCTGACTTTTGTGCCATGCACTAGGATGCCAATGCGGTAGATCTTTGCCGCGAGCCATGTGCTGGCAAAGAAGCCACCGACAAGTAATCCCATTGACAGCAGCAGTTCCCAAAAAGGAACCCCATAGCTGATTCTGCCCATCATCCCTATAGGTGAGGTAAATGGGATGATCGAAAGCCAAAAGGATATTTGACTATTTGGGTCATTGAGAACAAAAACAAAAAGTCCCATGTATCCAATGAGCAATGGGATTGTTACCGGGAACATGAACTGTTGGGCTTCGGATGGTGCGTCCACTGCCGCGCCTACCGCGGCAAAAAATGCTCCATAAAAAAGGTATCCTCCCAAGAAATAGAAGGTGAACGTAACAACCAATTGGACAAAGTCGATTCCACTGATCACCTGCAGTAAGTCCTGCACGCCGCTTTGTTCCACCACCATATCTCCCATATCGGCATTAGCCATTTCAAAAGCCTGTTGTTGGGGCATTTGCATCCCGAAATAGCCGACCACGACGCTCGAGATCGTTCCGATCAACACCACCCAGATGAGGAATTGGGTCAAACCTACCGCGCCGATACCGATGATCTTCCCCAGCATTAGTTGGAATGGACGTATAGACGAGACAAGGATTTCAATGATTCGGCTGGATTTTTCCTCGATTACACCTTGCATGATTTGGTTGCCATAGAGGAAAATGAAAACATAAATCAGTATCCCTGCCAAAAAACCAATAGTGTAGTTGACTGTGGCATCCGTGATTTTTTCTTCTCCGCTTTCATCGAGGGTTATCGATCTGATGGAAACATCGGTACGGTAAGCATTGATGACTTCAGGCGATATTCCCGATTGAAAAAGGCGTTGCTCCTCGATTCGTTTTTTTAGGGCTGACTCCATCAACGTGATCAAGCCCATGTTGGCATTCTTTTCCCCAAAATAGGTAATCCCTGTGGGCTGGCTGAGTTCGATTTTTGGGATAAACAAAAATCCAAACCTTTCTCCATCGATGACCATTCGTTTGCCTTCTTCAGGATCGACCCTGGAGAAGGAAAATGCATACTGGTCAGAGCTTTCCAAGAAAAACATATTGTTTTCGTCAACCACCTCGATGATTCTTAGGGAGTCGGTGTCAGTATCACTTGTCGCTAGCCATAGAAATACACCCATGATGGCCGGGAAAATCAAAGGAGTGAGCAAGGTGGCCAACAAAAAAGATTTCTTTTGGACCCTTGACAAATATTCCCTTTGGATAACCAGCCAAACCTTATTCATGGGTGTGTTTTTTTACTTGTTGGATAAAAATCTCTTCCATGCTCGGCAATATCTCTTTGAATCCCACTACCTGTCCCAGAGCCATCAAGCGTGATAGCACCTCATTTGTGGTTTCTCCTTCGAGGGAAACATTGAATTCCGCTACCCCATCTTCAAATCTCAGTGGATGATATTGCAACGCATCTAAAGCATCTGTCTTCAACTGTACCTGAAACTCATTGGGGCGAAACGCCTGCTTGATATCGCGAAGTTTGCCGTCGAGGATTTTTTCAGACCTGTAAATCATTGCAATCTGATCACAAAGCTGCTCAACCGACTCCATGCGGTGGGTGGAAATCACCAGTGTGGTTCCATTTTCCTTCAATTCCAATATTTCGTTTCGAATAATTTCCGCATTCACCGGGTCAAACCCTGAGAACGGCTCGTCCAATATCAGCAGTTCAGGCTCATGGATCACCGTGGTGATGAATTGGACTTTTTGGGCCATCCCTTTCGAAAGGTCATCGATTCTTTTTTCTTGCCAGGACAGTATATCAAGTTTTTTCAGCCAAAATTGGACCTTTTCGTTGGCGATGGGGCCTGGCATTCCCTTGAGTTTTGCAAAATACCGTAACTGGTCGCCGACTTTCATTTTCTTGTAGAGGCCGCGCTCCTCCGGCAAATAGCCGATTTTTGCGATATGGTGCGGATTTAGCAGCGTGTCGTTGAACAGGATCAGTCCGGAATCAGCTTCAATAATTTGATTGATGATGCGTATCAAAGTGGTCTTTCCGGCTCCATTGGGACCTAAAAGCCCAAAGATGCTTCCGCGGGGGATTTCTAGGGAAATGTTGCTAAGCGCTTTGGTGTTCCCGTATCTTTTCGAAAGGTTTTGGATACTTAAAATGGACAAGTGTAGGAAGTTTTGCTAAAAATAGGGAAAAGGCAACAAATTATTTCAGGGTGACCGAGCCGACAGACACGTCGATGTTGAATGTCATCAGATTCTTGCTGTTTTGTTGATAGGACCTGCTGACATAGGTTTTTTCCCCAATTTCCTTAAGGTTTTTTGGGACATATGTCCTGCACATTGCAGTCGATTTGATCTTGACGATGTAGGGTTGGGATTCGTCGGGGAGGAGGACTTCAACCTTACCGGCACCGACGGTTGCCTGGACATTGCAGCCTTCGCTCATTTTTCCGGAAAATGATAAATTGATTGTCCCATAATTCGATTCGAAGATCATTTCCTTCGCATTGGTCAGGTTCAGGTTGGCCGCGTTTACGTTTCCCATGTTGATACTGACTTTCATGGTATCCATCCGGACGGAATTGGGAAAATTTTTCAAGTAGTCCAAATTGATATCGGCACTCGTTGATTTTATGATACAATTTGAGACGGGCAAATGTGATAAGTCAAAGGTAGCGGCACCTATACCGAAATAGAAATTGAGGTTGTAGAGAAAATGCGAGTTGAGGTTGACCTGCCATCGGTGGTCAAAGTCGTCGTTTGAAGACGAAAATAGTTTGTGGGAAAGGCTTTTCCCCAGGTTTTCGGATTCCACATTCCTATGGGTGATGTGGGTGTCCAAAATATTGTCCTTGATTTCCCAGGAAAATGAAGGGAGTATATTCACCTTGGAAAGTTCGGAGTGTATGTGTACCGGCTGATCCATCATCCTTCTCTGGACATCGGTGATCCCTTTATAAACGTTGAAGTCCAACCTAACGAGATTGAACCCATTCTTTTCGTCCACTTTGAAGTCCTTAATAATTTGGGCAGTGGAATGGGACAAAACTCCAGAAACCAAGCCAATTAACAGGCAAATTCTTTTAAGCATACGGGTTAGGGTACGGCAATCAAGCTAAAAGGTTATTAAAGGTATAAAAAAAGCCGGATTTTCATCCGGCTCCAAATCTTAAAAGAATTCTTTCATCTTGTCGAAGAAGCTTTTTTCAGACTTCCCTGGGTCAGGCTTGAAATTCTCGCTGTTTTTGAGCCCTTCCAGGATTTGTCTTTCTTCCCTCGAAAGTTGTTTTGGGGTCCAAACGTTGACTTGGATCAATTGGTCTCCCCGGCTGTACCCGTTGATATCCCTTATGCCTTTGCCTTTTAGGCGGAGCATTTTTCCACTTTGTGTTCCGGGATCGATTTTGATTTTCACTTTGCCGTCGATAGTTGGCACCTCGACTTGAGATCCGAGCGCGGCATCCATGAAACTGATGTACAGTTCAAATATGACGTCGTTTCCATTCCGTTGCAGCACATCGTCGTCGACCTCTTCGATCAAAATGAGTAGATCGCCTGGAATTCCGCCGGCTGTTTCGTTGCCTTTTCCCGACATGCTGAGCTGCATACCGTCGGCTACTCCAGCAGGGATATTGATAGAAATCACTTCCTCTCTGATAATCAATCCATTGCTATCGGCCTCAGCGGGTTTTCTGTCCACGATTTGTCCGTTGCCACCGCATACATGGCAGGTACTGGCGGACACCATTTGACCAAGCATCGTGTTGACGACTTTCTTGATTTGGCCTGAGCCTTGGCAGGTAGAGCAGGTTTTGAAGGTGACACCCTCAGCCAATACCTGACGTTTGACTTTGATTTTCTTCTCAACACCATTTGCAATTTCTTTCAGGTTCAGTTTCAACTTCACCCTGAGATTGGTGCCTTTTTTGGTTCTTCTGCCACCTCGGCCACCGCCAAAGAAGGATTCAAAACCACCGCCGCCGAATATGTCGCCAAACTGGGAGAAGATATCTTCCATGTTCATGCCGCCGCCGCCAAATCCACCATTTCCTCCAAGACCTTGGTGGCCAAATTGGTCGTATCGCTGACGTTTTTCGGGATTGCTGAGCACTTCGTATGCTTCTGCCGCTTCTTTGAATTTTTCTTCAGCCTCGGGGTTGTCCGGGTTTTTGTCCGGATGGTACTGAATGGCTAGTTTCCGGTAGGCTTTTTTGATCTCCTCCGGTGTGGCGCTTTTCGTCACGCCAAGTATTTCGTAATAATCTCTTTTTGCCATATCTGATTATGCTCCTGTCACAACTTTGGCATACCTGATTACTCTGTCGCCCAGGGTATACCCCTTTTCTACCACATCGATGACTTTGCCCTTCATATCTTCAGAAGGGGCAGGGATCTGCGTGATGGCTTCCTGAGTTTCTGGGTCAAAAGCTTTGCCGACCAATCCGTCCATTGCCTTCAAACCTTTGTACTCCAGCACCCTTACTAGCTTGTGGAACACCAAATGGTTTCCTTCCCGGACCTTTGCTCCGTCGGATTCGTTTTCACTTGCTTTGAAAGCGCGCTCAAAATCATCCACCACGGGAATGATTTCCTTAATTACTTCCTCGGATGCGGTTTTTATAAGGTCGATCCGCTCCTTGGCAGTCCTACGTCTGAAATTTTCAAATTCAGAATAGAGCCTTAAATATTTGTCTTTTAAGTCGTTGATTTCTTGCTGCAGTTTTTGCTCCGAAGATTCCGTTGTCTTTGAAGATGCTTCATGATTTCCTTCTTCCTGGATGTTGCCTTCTGCTTGGTTTTCAATGTTTTCCGAAGCGATACTTTCTTCTTTGATGACCTCTTTATCCTCCATTGTGAAACTATTTTTTTGATTTACACTTTAGGTGATTGATACTGCGGTATTTGAATGAACCAGTCGGAACCAAACTTTAATTGGCAATTGGTTCGTTGGCGTTTTTTGGAGCCTCTTTGGTTACATTTTGCCATTTTATCCAGCCAATCAAGCTATCAATTTGTTTGCCATTTGGCCTATACTGACATTCTGGCACCTAGTGATTTGTGATAGCCTGCCAAAGCATATCCTTTAATTTTTCCAGATTGAATCCTGTAACAGAGGAAATCATCACAGAAGGAATATCTTTTGGCAATTCTTTTTTCAATTGGTCCATCAATTCTTGATCGAGCATATCTGCCTTGGTGATAGCCAGCAGTCGTTTTTTATCCAAAAGTTCCGGATTGAACTTTTCCAACTCGCCAAGTAGAATCCGGTACTGCTTTTTGATATCATCTGCGTCGGAAGGGATCATGAAAAGCAGTATCGAGTTTCGTTCGATGTGGCGCAAAAACCGCAGGCCTAGACCTTTTCCTTCAGCAGCCCCTTCAATGATTCCCGGGATGTCTGCCATAACAAATGACTTGTCGTCACGGTAGGATATGACGCCCAGATTTGGGACTAGGGTAGTGAATGGATAATCACCGATTTCGGGACGCGCCGCGGAAATACTGGATAGCAAGGTTGATTTTCCCGCATTTGGAAACCCAACCAACCCGACATCAGCGAGCAACTTCAACTCCAGGATAATCCATTCTTCGATGCCGGGTTCTCCAGGCTGGGCGAAATGGGGTGCTTGGTTGGTGGCAGTTTTGAAATGGTCGTTGCCGAGTCCACCGCGGCCTCCGGGTGTGAGAATGACTTCCTGCCCATCTTCTGTAATCTCAAATCTGGTTTCGAATGTCTCGGCATCCTTGGCAACAGTGCCCAAGGGGACTTCGAGAATTACATCTTTGCCGTCCCTTCCTTTTCGCCTTCCCCCTTCACCTCCCTTTCCGTCCTCTGCGATTACATGCTTTTTGTATTTTAGGTGAAGCAATGTCCACAATTGTGCGCTGCCTCTCAAGATAATGTCTCCCCCTTTGCCTCCGTCGCCTCCGTCAGGCCCACCTTTTGGTACATGTTTTTCCCTTCGGAAATGGACGGAACCAGCGCCTCCTGCCCCAGAACGAGAGCAGAATTTCACATAATCAATAAAATTCGATTCAGCCACTTTTGATCTATTTGAATGAAAACGGCTAAGCGCATAAGCTTAGCCGTCAATGATTTGGCAAAGTTAAGGAAAATTAGGACGAATACCCGTCCATGACTTTGGAGATGTTGTCGAATATGCCTTCGATACTGCCAACGCCATTGATTTTGGTGAATTTTCCTTGCTTTTCGTAATAAGCTGCTACAGGTAATGTCTCGTCAAGATAGACCTTGATTCGCGTCGCTATTTTTGCTTCATCCTGGTCGTCAGCACGCCCTGAGGTCTTTCCTCGTTCCCGAATTCTTTCCTTTAGGATTTCTTCCGCAACATCCAAAGCAATCATTCCAGAAATACGCAGATTGTTTTTAGTCATCATGGCGTCCAAAGCTTCAGCCTGGGCTACTGTCCTCGGAAATCCGTCAAAAATAAACCCGTTCGTATCGGCTGTGGAATTGATCTTATCCTCTACCATTCCGATGACGACTTCATCAGGGACCAACCTGCCCTCGTCCATATATTTTCTTGCAAGTTTGCCCAAATCGGTGCCTTCGCCTAGGTGCTTTCTGAAAAGATCACCTGTGGAAAGGTGCGTCAGGTGATATTTCTCGATGATTTTTTCACTTTGGGTGCCTTTTCCCGCGCCGGGAGGACCGAATAAGACGATATTCAGCATGACTAATTTTGTTTTAAATCATTTCAATTGGTAAATGGCTGGCAAATTTCGCCCATAGCCGTCATAGTCCAGCCCGTATCCGACTACAAACTTATTGGGTATTTCGAATCCTACGTAATCGACTTTGACGGGATGTTGCAAGGCATCGGGTTTGGTCAAAAGTGTGGCAATGCTGACACTTTTGGGTCCAAGTTTTTTGATTTTTCCCAGCAAGTAATTCATACTAAGTCCCGTATCGACAATATCTTCCACGATGATAGCTGGGCGGTCTTTCAAATCTATATCCAAACTTGACATGTCCTTCACCTTGCCCGTGGAATTGGTGCCTTGGTAGGAGCTGATTTTGAGGAAACAGATCTCTACAGGTATCGATATGGATTTTGCCAAATCGGCGAGGAACATAAATGATCCGTTTAAGACCCCAAGCAGCACTGGTGATTGGCCTTCAAAATCCCTTGAGATTTTACCACCCATTTCTCGGACACGCTGCAGTAGCATTTCCTCACTAATATAAGAGATGAATTCTTTGTCCTTGATTTGGATCATGTCTTGCAACAAAAAAGCCCTTCTAGGTCAAAAAGGGCTCTGCAAATATATATAAATTATGTGACCCACATTCTGGCTTGACTGGAATACTTACAAATGCGCCATTAAATAAAGATAAAGTGCAACCATGGCGTCAATATCAGCCAATGACACGATTTCATTGGGAGAATGCACATTGTCTTCTGCGGCACCTATAAAACACCAGTCGATTGCATATGGAGAAAGTTGAACCTCGCGTCCATCACTTCCACCGATCCCCTCTACCTCGAGTTGAAATCGAACTCCACTTTGTTCAGCCAAAGCAACGATCCTGTCCAGAAACTTTTTTCTCGGGATCATTTTGTCACGGAGTGAGATCACCACTCCTTGATGGTGGCAAATACCCTCGGTAATCCAAGTAATGTCCGAGATAAGTGCTTGGCTGATTGGCGCAGTTGCCTGGATAAAATTGAGAAGAAAGGGCATACTACCTCCTCCATGTTCTTCATATGTCGAAAAAACGATCCATCCGTCGGTAATTTCCTCGCAAAGTTTCAGGCAATTGTATATCCCCAACCTGTTGTCAAGGTAAGCTGCTTTGATAAATTCCCCGTCTATCCGAATGTTTTGTTCGAATGACAGGCGCGTTCCTCGCTCTATCGCACGGGGGAAATCATGCCTGATGACCTCTTCTGATTCCTTTATTTTACAACATATCGGCCAAAGCCTATCGTTTCCAACCAAGCTTGTCCCAACGTCTGCTTCTGGTCCGCCAATTGGAACTAGTTGATCTTCATATCTGACCGTGAATCCAATCGTATCTAGGTGAGCAAAAACCGCAGTCCTAGGTTTTCCGAATTTGAGAAGAAGACAATCGTGAAATTTTTCGCCAAAAAACATTTCAGGCTTAACCTTCCAGCTTTTTTTCCGTTTCTCGACGTATTGGATCAAAAACTCGGTCATCGGTGATTCGTCGCCAGAAACACTTTGGATATTTAATAGTTTATTCAATAAATCCATCTTTGAATGTACCGGTAATCTAAGTGAAAACACAATTCAGATTAAAATTGGTAATAATTTTGATAGAGATTTAAAATATTACTATACATTTGTGAATAGTTAAAAGTTTATAAATTTGCAGTCAAATCAATTAAACACTAAAAATCTAAACGGAAAAAATTTTTTATTATGAAAAAAATATTACTATCAACAATTATGGCAGGTTGTGTAGCGCTTGCGGTGAATGCCCAAGATAGCTTCAACAAATGGTCATTAGAGGTCAATGGTGGATTCAACAAGCCAATGGCTCCATTGTCACCCGGATATTTCTCACCTACGCTGAATCTTGGACATGTTGACTTTGGTGTCAGATATATGTTCAATGATAAATTTGGCGCGAAACTGGATTACGGCTTCGGTTCATTCAGTGAAGCATCCGGCACTCCTACTTTCTCCTCAAGCTACTACAGACTCAATCTTCAAGGTGTAGCAAACTTGGGAAGGATTATGAAGTGGGAATCTTTCACTCGTCGCGTGAACTTACTTGGTCACTTGGGCGCGGGATTTGGCCGCGTGAGCCACGATAATCCAAGGGCCCTTCCAGGAGATGATAATGTGTACAACATCATTACTGGTCTAACCGGACAAGTTAAACTTGGCGAAAGAGTGGCTTTGACAGGTGATATCAGCACTATCCTCAATGGTAGACAAACTGTCACTTTCGATGGCAACACTAATTTGCAGCCTTCTACAGACAACGGATTCTACGGCACCAACGGAACTTGGTGGACCGGTACTTTGGGTCTGACATTCTATTTGGGCAAGGGTTCAACCCATGCTGACTGGTATGTTGAAGCAGACAAGTATGCCACCAAAGCTGAGTTAGCTCAACAAATCGGTGAAATCAAGGACATGTTGAAAGATTCTGATGGCGACGGTATTCCTGATTATTTGGATAAAGAGCCTAATACGCCAGCAGGTGCAAGAGTTGATTCTTCTGGTAGAACTATCGATTCTGATGGCGATGGTATTCCTGATCACTTGGATAAGTGTCCATTTGCTCCAGGTCCAGCTTCAAACAATGGTTGCCCAATTGAGCAAACAAAAGAAGAAGTCGATTACTTCAAGAAGGCTATCAACGAGAATTATATCAACGTTTACTACGCGTTTGACAGCGCTAAGCCACTTGGATTCTCTGCCTCAGCGGTAAATTATGTATCTAACTTCCTGAAGAGAAACCCTGGAGTGAAGCTTGAAGTGAAAGGGTATGCTGACGAATTGGGTCCTGAAGACTACAACATGAAGTTGTCTGAAAGAAGGGCAAAGGCAGTGTATGATCTTTTGATCTCAGCAGGTATCGACGCGTCAAGGCTGTCTTACAAAGGCTACGGAGAAGATACAAGTGTGGATAAGAAGTCTGCAGATGCACGTCAGTTGGCTAGAAGAGCTAGCTTCGAAGTGAAATAGATTAAACCAAAAAATAATAGAAGCCCGGGATGTTATCTCGGGCTTTTTTTTGTCGCAATCTTCTGTTATTTTCATTTATGCTCCTGCCAATTGGAGCCCAAGACCAAGAACATATGTTTGTTTTAGATCAAGTGAATTCAGTCGCCAATCATTTCCTTGCCCAACTTAGAGATCGGCATATTCAATCAGATCGAATGCGGTTTAGGAGAAACCTAGAGAGATTGGGCGAAATAATGGCGTATGAGATTTCGAAAACCATGCGGTTCAAACCAATGGATGTTATGACACCTTTGGGGTCCAAATCGACTCACTTGATTGTCGAACAGCCAGTCTTGATTACTGTTTTGCGGGCTGCTTTGCCATTTTATCAAGGTTTTTCCAATTTTTTTGACAATGCTGATTGTGGGTTCATAGGGGCATATCGAAAGGAGGAGTCGGGCCATAGTCGACAAATTGAAGTGGACTACTTATACCAAGCTGCCCCAAATTTGGAAGGGCGTGAAGTCATCATAATTGACCCGATGCTCGCAACGGGCAAGTCTTTTGCCAAAACTGTCAAGAACTTATTTTCCAAAGAAAAGCCTGGCAAACTTCATATTTGCAGTGTAATAGCAGCGCCGGAAGGCATCGAGTATCTCAATAAAGAAATAAAGATTCCTTTTGAAATTTGGGTCGGTTCAATTGATGAGCGATTGAACAGTCAGTCATTTGTAATTCCAGGCCTGGGGGATGCTGGTGACCTGAGTTTTGGCGAAAAGAGATAACCCATGGCCCTGTATTTTTACTTAATCCTGGGATTGGGGATTTTACTCATTGGAGGCAAGTTCTTGGTTGATGGAGCGTCCTCTTTGGCTTTGCGGTTTGGTATGAGCCCAGGTCTGATAGGACTTACGGTGGTGGCTTTTGGCACTTCTGCGCCAGAGTTGTTAGTGAGTATAAATGCTGCACTAAAGGGAAGCAGTGACCTAGCTTTGGGTAATGTGATTGGCTCCAATATTTCCAATATTTCCTTGATTTTAGGTATTAGTGCGATTGTCTATCCGATTGCTGTTCACCCATCAGTTTTGAAGTTGGATTATCTGGTAATGCTGATAAGCTCTTTGTTATTCTTTCTGGTTTCATTAAATGGTACGATATCCCGTCTCGAAGGGGCCGTTTTTTTCCTTTTATTGATTGGCGTCAACCTCTATTTTATATTGAAATTGAGACTGGGTCCAAATGGTGTTGATTTAACCGAAGTGGTGTCCCAACCTCTCTGGAAAGGATTTTCATTATTGATTCTAGGGATTATCGGCTTGTATTTTGGTTCCGAACTTCTTGTGAATAATGCCGTTACGATTTCGCAGACTTTTGGAGTGAGTGAGCGGGTGATTGGGGTGACGATCGTGGCGATCGGAACAAGCTTGCCTGAGTTAGTGACTTCTCTTATTGCAGCAATCGACAAAAAAACGGACTTGGCGGTCGGCAATATTCTCGGCAGCAACATATTCAACATTTTGTCCATCATAGGTCTGACTAGTTTGATTCAGCCGATTCAGGTTTCTCAGGCATTCATTCAGAAAGATTTTATTTGGATGTTGGGTCTTTCGCTGGTGCTATTTCCTGCATTGAAATCAAAGCATGGGATTGTGAGATGGGAAGGAGGCGGATTATTGATACTTTATGGTCTTTATGTTTATTCTATCTTATGACGGAGTATGCATTGAAGTTTTTCGCTATTTATTTTGCCAGTCTGTTCAAATTCATTTCAGGACCAGCTTTGGGCGCTGCTGCAGGTTTTTCGTTGTTGGAAATAGTTGTGGTAACCGTATCGGGAATGATGACATCAGTGGCGGTGATGACCTTTGCGGGAGAATGGGTCAAATCCTATTGGGACTTGAAAATGACACCAAAAAGGAAACGTTTCAGTCCAAGGACGAGAAGGATCGTAAGGGTTTGGAGGAAATTTGGAGCAATCGGCATTGCAGTGATCACGCCCTTGGTGCTTACCCCGATTGGAGGGACAATAGTGATGACTGCATTCAACGTGAAAAAGGATAAGATTTTTATTTACATGTTTGTGAGCGCCTTGTTTTGGGCGTTGATATTTGGGAGCTCAATTAATTGGATGCTGTCAATTCCGATATTCAGGGATTTATTCGGGTAAGTTTTCGTCTGGTAATAGCTCAATATCCTGAATCAAAACCCTTTTGGAAATCTCCTGCCCCGTCAAGGTTGCAGCTAAGCCCCCCATGGCCGTTTCTTTATACCTGCTTTCCATGCTAGCGCCTATTTCGCCCATCGCTTCGATACACTCGTCTACAGGAATCACAGCTCCGACTCCTGCGAGTGCGATTTGGGCGGAACTGTTTGCGATGGCTGCCGCGCTTGCATTTCTAACCACGCATGGAACCTCAACCAAGCCTGCTACCGGGTCACACACCAAGCCAAGCATGCATTGGATCGTAATCGCGACCGCATTGAAAACCTGATCAATATCGCCATCCAAGCAGTACACGATGGCACCCGCCGCCATTGCCGCCGCAGAACCAGTCTCTGCTTGGCATCCTCCGACAGCACCGGCTAGGCTTGCCTTTTGCTCGATGATCAATGCTATCCCCGCCGCAACCAACATTCCCTCCAGAATTTTGTGATCCGGAAGTTGATGGATTTCCTGAAGGGTATAAAGGGTGCCCGGTAGGATTCCAGACGCACCCGCGGTTGGAGCCGCTACAACTCTCCCCATGCAGGAATTAACCTCTTTGGCAGCCAACGCCCGGGAAATCAGCTTTTGGAACTCGGGCGAAAGCACGGAAACCGGGTGTCGGAAGACTTTTTTCGCCCCATTGTTGATCATTCCTGAGCGGGAGCTCATTTCTTCCCTCAAACCCGTTTCTACCGCATCTCTCATGACCGTGTAGGCCCGAAATAAACCGGCCCATATTTGGTCTTCGGTTGCATTTTTTTGACTCACTTCATAATCCAGCACCACTTGATGTAAGGATCGGTGCTTGGCTTCGCAGTATGTCTTCCAGGCTTTAAAACTATCAAAAAGAAAACTCATGGGACATTTGGGTTTATGTGTGGCAAAATTGGGCAAAGAATGAGATAAAACAAAAATCCCCGTCTGTTCTGGACGGGGATGATTTTTGCCTTGTTATCGTATTTCCATGACCTTGAATTTGAAGTAGATTGGTTCATAGGGCCTGACCACCTGTGTCACGAAGCCTTTGTCAAAGAGATCCCGCCTTATCACAAACGGGAACACCTGTGGTGATTGAGCAAACCCTAAATGGGAGGGTACGATAATTTCGTATTCGGAATCTTTTTTAATCCCCTTGAGGGTCAAATTTAGGAACTTAAGGTTGGAGCTTGTGCCAACTGTAATATCTGTCGGCGAAGCTGCAGTGGATTCAAGGATGGCTGTTTCCGATCCCACATAAGTGAGTTTGAACTGAATACGGACGACTTTTCCGTCATCAGATGCCGCTCCTTCCGCAGCACCCTCCGACAAAGTTTTGATGAAAATGCCGTCTTCTGACCTTTCATAGCCAGTCAACTCACTTGTTTCAAGGTAGGCTCTGATCAGGCCGTCTTCATAAGACCGCAATTCGGTTTCGCTGAACTTAGCCACATATTTAACCTTCACGACCAAGTTTGAATTTGGAAGGATGAGTTGCTGGTAGCTGTAATCCTGATAAGCTAAGTAAGACGGTATGTAAAGCGTAAACGACTCGCCTGTTTTTGCCAATCCCGATGCAAAGTTGATTGCCCTTGGTATCAGACCTCCTTCCAAATGCCTATACAAACGTGCCGGTTTGCTCTCGTCCAAATAGGATTCGATAAGCTGACCATCAATCGTACGAATCTCATAGTATGCCCCGACGATGTCACCGTTTGTAATCTGTGTTCCGGTTGGGTTTTCCGAGTCTTTGGAGTAGTAATATCCCAGTTGTGTTTCGATCGGGGTAAGGTTGTTGCGCTGAAGGTATTCTTTGAGCAATCTGTCGTCCCGCTCGATTACTTGGTTCAGGTCATCTTCCAGTGTTGGGAAACACGATCCTAAGGCAAAAAGGGTGAACAAAACTGGTAATCCTAATAATCTCTTCATTTGTAGTAATAGTTATTTTTTAAGTTGGAAATTCATTCTGAGGTTGATGCCGCCGATAGCAAAACGCTGGTTGGCGAAGGTCTGATCCCCGACGGTAAACTTGTAGAACGGCTCGAAGGATATCGAGGTGCCGTTTTTTAGGTTTTGTTCAAATCCCATTCCCAAATTGATGAGCTGGCCTACATCCATTTGGTTTTCTGAACCTGCGGGTGATTCCGAAATGCGACTGGAATTCAAAGATTGGGATGCCGAGTTCAAGGAATTCCCACCGAATGCGACGGTGTTAAACGTAGTTGTTTTTTCTTGGTTCACATAAAACATGTTGGAAAGGCCCGAAACCACGTAGAAATCCGCGGATTTCTTTTGAATGACAGAATATTTCATGTTCAGCGGAATCTCGATTTGCCCAAAGCTCAATTCGGCAGTCGAATTGATATAATTGCCTGCAAATAAATTGGCTTTTGCGTTTTCAACGGATGCCACATCCGAGCTAAAGTACCTGCCCCCTCCATTTTGGTCTGGGACCAGGTTTTGCTGTGCATATCCAATACCCACATCGAGTCGAAGTCGTTTGGAAAACGGAATCTCCGACATTACACCGGCGCCAAAATTAATATTTTGCGTCGAATTGGAGATGTTTTGTGGTGCCATCAGGACGCCAAGCTTCAAAGGTTTTTTTGTTTTATCATCGCTGTCTTCCTTTTCCGCGACACTCCCTGCTTCCGCTAACCAGGAATTGATTTGCTGCTGGGCATTTTCAATCTGTGCGGCTACGGGCTGTTCGAGAGTTTGTGAGGGAAGTACGATTTGTTGCGCCGCTGCCAAAGTTTGCGTCCCATCTGGGCTGGTTTTCAAAGGTGAGCTTGTTTCCAAATCCGAAGAACGAGATTTCGCTTCATTTGCATTAGCAATCAGATCGAAATCTTGTTCTTTCTTCAGCGTTGAAGGCAAGGGTTCTATTTCTTTCAGTTCGCTTGCAACCGATGGGGGTTTTTGTAATGTTTCGGCTTCTTCCTTCAGTTTCGAGGAAGATAGACCTTGGAGTTCATTTTTTGAGTCATACGCTGGCGAAGGTGTTACTTCTTCGGGATTGTAGGCCAATGGCACCTCAATAATCTCTTCGGTTTTAGTAGATGTAAATGGATTCCAAACCAGGGCTATAAAGAGCAGGGAAGCGGCTATTCCTCCGGTCCAAAACACCCAAGCTGCAAACGGTTTTCTCGATTTCCCAAAATAGGCATGTGAAAACTTTTCCCATTCTTTGGGGTCAAATGGTTCCTCGTGACCGTCAAACGAGTCGCGGATTTTCTGTGTAAGTTTTTTATCGAATGGCTCCTTCATCTCTGATATGGTTGATTTCCAGAACTTTCTCTCTCAGTTTCTTTTTCGAACGTGCCAGATAGGTTCTAGAGGTACTGGCAGGAATTCCGAGTTTTTCGCCGATTTCGTTGTGGTCATATCCCTCGATTTCGTAGAGGTTGAATACAATCCGAAGTATTTCGGGAAGACTTCTGATGAGTCCTAGAATATCCTCAAACGTGAGTTGCTCGATGATATCAGGGCTGTACGACTCGGATTCGGCTTTATCGATATCCATGATGGATGCATACCGACTGTTTTTTCTGTAATAGTCAATTGATGTGTTGACGATGATCCTCCGAAACCATCCTTTAAAGGAATTTTCAGTTTGGTACTGCTTGATTCTGTCAAAAGCCTTCATGAAGCTATCGTTGACGATCTCGCAGGCTTCGTCCCGGGAGTTGGAATACCGCAAAGCTACGCTCATGGCAAAGCCATAGAACTGCTTATAAAGCAACTCTATAGATTTTTTGTCTCCATCTTTTGCTTTTTGGATCAGTGCTTTTTCCAAAGCTATCGGCGCGTCATCTGCTTTCAAGACGTATCTGATTTAGGAAATGCTACAATCAGAGAAAAATATTTCTCTTTAAGACTTTTTGCCAATTCGATGTTGGTCATGGATCAGCAGTGAAATCCATAAATCACATCCTTAAACTTTTTATCAACGGCATAAAGATTTACTTTTATATTTGATTTAAACAAAGTTCCCGCTTGGGCGTTTGATATAGTCGATAAGCTATGACCCATATTTTGAAATCCCTTTTTGCGTTTTTCCTGTCCTTCATCACTGTAGCCGCATTTGCGCAGAGGCAGGAAGCAGGCGATTATGAATACGACAAAGAGGTACTTTTTGGAATCAATAAGAACACCAACGGTGGATTGATTGGTGGGTTTTCCCTCAAACTCGGCTACCGCATGGATGAGGACAAGTTTCAGTTTTTTGGCCTCGACCTTGCAAATGTAAAGCATCCAAAGGAGGTCAGGTACCAGAGTATTTTGGGTAATTCCTTTATTTTCGGTAAGTCCAACTATCTCTATTCTATACGGCCCTATTATGGTCGGGAACTAATTGTATTCAAAAAAGCACCCCAGCAGGGAGTGCAGGTTTCGCTTTTGGGCGCAATTGGGCCTTCCTTGGGAATAATCGCACCATACTACATCGAATACGCCATCAGCCGTGTAGAGACCGTCCGCATGCAATATGATCCTGAAGTCAATCAAAGCCGTTTCAATATCCTCGGACCCGGACGGGTCTTTGAGGGTTTGGGCCAATCCGAAATTGCTTTTGGGTTGAATGCAAAGGCGGCCATCAACTTTGAGTTCGGTGTTTTTAAATCCAACGTAACGGCCGTGGAACTTGGCTACCAATTTGAGGGTTTTAACAGGGAAATTGTGCTCATGCCTACCACCGACAATAGGCAGCTGTTCCAATCCGTCTACTTCACATTTTTTTACGGCTTCAGGAAATAGCCACCGCATTGGGTAAAGTGGGGGATTGGCTTTAATTTCACGTCCAAAATCTACCAAGATGATTGAGCTACCAGTAATTTCGGAGGAAACGGCAAAGAGAAAGAAACCTGATTGGTTGAGGGTAAAACTTCCTGTTGGCAAAGAATACGCCAAGGTCCGAAAACTCGTTGACGAACATAAACTTCATACCATTTGCGAGAGTGGCAATTGTCCGAACATGGGTGAATGTTGGGGTGCAGGTACGGCGACTTTCATGATACTCGGCAACGTGTGCACGCGTTCCTGTTCTTTCTGCGCAGTAGCAACAGGTCGGCCGCCGGAATATGATACCGACGAACCGCGAAGGGTTGCCGAAGCCATCAAATTGATGGGGGTAAAGCATGCCGTAATCACCTCGGTAAACCGTGATGAATTACGGGATAGAGGTGCCGAAATTTGGTATCAGACCGTGGTCTTGACAAAAGAAATGTCACCAATTACGACCATTGAAACTTTGATTCCAGATGTGAAAGCAAACTGGGATGCGCTTTACCGGATGATCAGTGGTGGCCAGGAAGTGGTTTCACACAACATGGAAACCGTCGAAAGTCTTTACAGACGTGTAAGGCCTCAGGCTAAGTACTCACGTTCCCTGGAACAGATCAAACTGACCAAGGAATACGGAAAAAGGACAAAGACAGGGATAATGCTTGGCTTGGGCGAAACCAAAGACGAGGTTTACAAAGCGATGGATGACCTGGCGGCTCATGGCTGTGACATCTTGACCTTGGGACAATACCTGCAGCCGACCAAAATGCATATTGAAGTGGCGGAATTTATTCATCCCGATTTGTTTGCCCATTACAAAGAGGAAGGACTCAAAAGAGGAATCAAATACGTGGAATCAGGACCCCTGGTACGGTCCTCCTACCATGCAGAGAGACATGTGAATGTGTAAACAAAAACGCCTGGGAGACCGGGCATTTTTGTTAAGGAGCAGTTCGAATTTTTTTCAAAAGGTCATGAAGCTCGAAGAAAGACATCACCTGAGTAATTCCTGATTGGAGCTTAGGAAAGGCAATCCACGCGTGGCCGTATTTCAAAGGGTCCACAGGTTCATTTGAAAAACCCCCTGCTGGGCGAAAGACCATTGGACTTTTCTACCCATTTCCTGCCATCTATTATTTCCAATCCAATATCGCTACTGCCCACAATATTGTATATTTTTGGTTCAACTGGTCAACAGCAGGGCGAATTCTAGCCAAGGAAATTCGGGAACTTATTTTGTCATGCAGATAATATCCGTGCGTAAAATGAGTTCTCTATTTCGATCTTGATCTAATTTCCATGAAGAACAAATTGCAGGAAATCTCCATTCTTGATTTTTACCACAACAGAAGTCGATTCAAATGGATTGTCTTCATCAGTGCCGTGATTATTGGATTCGGATCTATTTTCTACACTAACATCTTGGTCGAAGAGCTGAAAGACCGAGAAAAGAGACAAATAGAACTCTTGGCCAAAGCCTGGGAATACGCCTACTCCAACACCGAAAACCTGAGCTTTGTCAACCAGGAAATCATCCAACAAAACAACTCTATTCCCGTCATTGTGGCAGACGCAGACGGGAATCCTATCGAGCACCGTAATATCTCCTTTAGGAAAAATGCCGATGAGGAGGAACAGCAAAAGGTATTGCGCCGGGAATTGGAAAAGATGAAATCGCAATACGAGCCGATTCCGGTCACCGAGGCACAGGTTTTTGTCTATTACCGGAATTCGGAGTTATTGAATTCGCTGCGTTTTTATCCCTATGTGCAGCTGTCGGTGATATTGGTTTTTGGCGTTTTGGCCTACATCGTCTTCAACCAATCCAAGGAAGCAGAACAAAATCGCGTGTGGGCCGGACTCACCAAGGAAACCGCGCACCAGTTGGGTACGCCGATTGCATCCCTCATGGCTTGGATAGATTATCTTCGAAATTCGCCCGTTTGGGAAGAAAACAAAGAGGTCATTCAGGAAATGGACAAAGACGTGGTCAAGTTAAGGATGGTCACCGAACGGTTCAGTTCGATAGGGAGTGCGCCGGCGATTCAACCTGAGAACCTTTTCCTTGTGATCGACGAAGCGGTCAACTACCTACGCCCGCGGATTTCGTCCAAAGTCGAAATCCGTATCAACAGCGATGTGAAAAACATTGAGGCGATGATGAACAAGCCGCTTTTTGAATGGGTCATCGAAAATATCTGCAAAAACGCGGTGGACGCCATGAAGGGGCAGGGGAAAATCGACATTGATATCATCAAAGAAAGTGAGAAATATGTCGTGGTGGATATTTCCGATACGGGCAAGGGAATGGAAAAGCAGCTTTTTAAGAAGGTTTTTACTCCTGGATTCACCACCCGAAAAAGAGGCTGGGGCTTGGGTTTGACTTTGGCCAAAAGGATCATCGAAGGGTACCACAAAGGGAAGGTTTTCGTGAAGCAATCCGAGCTTGGTGTAGGGACTACTTTCCGGATAATTTTGCATGCGAGCAAGGACGGCCTGACGGGATTCAGGAGGGAAGATTTTGTCAACCAAGGTGTTGGAGCTTCCTGATTTCTGCACGAAAGGCTTGCCACGATTCATTTATTCCCAGCCCAGTTAACTTTCTAGGAATTAAAAGCGTACCTTTGCAGGCTGAAAATGAAGCACCTGTCTCCATGAGTCTGAGTCAAGAAATCAAAAAAAGACGCACTTTCGCCATCATTGCCCACCCCGATGCCGGTAAAACCACGCTTACAGAAAAGCTTTTGCTTTTTGGAGGAGCGATCCAAACGGCCGGCGCGGTAAAGTCCAACAAGATCGATACCGCCACCAAGTCGGACTGGATGGAAATCGAAAAGCAAAGGGGTATTTCGGTGGCGACTTCAGTGATGGGATTCGAGTACCAAGGAGTCAAAATCAACCTGTTGGATACACCAGGTCACCAGGATTTTGCGGAAGATACCTACAGGACGTTGACAGCAGTGGATTCCGTAATCATGGTCATCGATTGCGTCAAAGGCGTCGAGATTCAAACTGAAAAGTTGATGGAAGTCTGCCGCATGCGCAATACGCCCGTGATTTGTTTTATCAACAAACTGGATCGCGAAGGCAGGGATCCTTACGACTTGCTGGATGAGGTAGAAGAAAAACTCAACATCAACGTACGTCCATTGTCTTGGCCGATTGGAATGGGCAAGGGTTTCAAAGGTGTATACAATCTTTACGAAAAAAAACTGAACCTCTTCACGCCAAGTCAGCGCAAACTCAGTGACGACCGCATCGTCATCGAAGACCTGGCAGACAAGAAACTCGATGAACTTATCGGTACTTCCAATGCCAACCAACTCCGTGATGATGTCGAACTGATCGAGGGAGTCTATCCGGAATTCGATGTCAATGAATACTTGGACGGAAAGGTCGCTCCGGTGTTCTTTGGCTCGGCCGTCAATAATTTCGGCGTAAACGAAATGTTGGACACCTTCATCCGCATAGCTCCGACGCCAAAGAGCAGGTTTACCGAAGAGCGGGAAGTGAAGCCTGAGGAGCCCAAGTTTTCGGGTTTTGTGTTTAAGATCCATGCCAATATGGATCCCAACCATCGGAACAGGATTGCGTTTTTGAGGATTTGCTCAGGCAAGTTTGAAAGGAACAAGCCCTACAACCACGTCCGAGGACCCAAGCCCCTGCGCTTCTCCAACGTGACCCAATTCATGGCCCAGGACCGTGAAATCATCGATGAGGCTTTCCCCGGCGATATTGTTGGCTTGTATGATACAGGCAATCTAAAGATTGGGGATACCTTGACGGAGGGAGAAAATATGACTTTCAAGGGAATCCCGAGCTTTTCGCCGGAGATTTTCAAAGAGGTCATCAACAAGGACGCCATGAAGACCAAGCAGCTTGAAAAGGGCCTGCGACAACTCATGGAAGAGGGGGTAGCCCAGTATTTCAGCTATGAAATCGGCAACAGAAAAGTTGTCGGTACCGTCGGACAACTTCAATTCGAAGTCATCCAATTCAGGCTCAAAAACGAGTACAATGCCTCGGTCGAATTTGCGCCGATGAACTTGTACAAAGCATGCTGGATCAGTAGCACCGACAAGAAGCAGTTGGATGAATTTGTGCGTTCAAAAAGCCGACACATCGCCAGGGACAAGGATGACAAGCTGGTGTTTATGGCCGAGTCCCGTGCTTGGCTGCAGATGGTGCAGGATAACTATCCCGAAATTGAGTTCCATTTTACCTCAGAGTTTTGAGGCTGATTGACAGAAAAGTAGTAGAGAAATTCCTGAGGACGCCTGTCGACAAGGAGAAATTTTGGAATCGTGCGGAAGGATAAACAAAAAAAGAAATGAAGAAGAAACCCTTTTCAGTCGTCTATGAAGACAACCACCTCTTGGTGGTCAATAAGGCTGCTGGAATTTTGGTACAAGGCGACCAAACTGGTGACAAGACCTTGACGGATTACTGCAAGGACTATATTGCCCGAAAATACAACAAGCCCGGTGACGTGTTTCTCCATCCGGTACACCGTTTGGATAGACCCGTGAGTGGTTTGGTGGTTTTTGCCCGGACTTCGAAAGGACTCGAGCGCATGATGGAACTGTTTCGCAAGCGGGATATCCACAAGGTTTATTGGGCGATCGTGAAGAAGAGGCCGAAAGAAGAGGTCGGTAAGTTGACCCATTGGCTGACCAAAGATGAAAGCAAGAATGTAGTGACGGCGCACGAACGCGAAGTTCCTGGTTCCCAAAAGGCCGAATTGAATTACAAGGCCCTAGGCAAATTGAATGACCACTGGCTGCTCGAAGTCCGTCCGATATCCGGGCGTCCCCACCAAATCCGCGTGCAGCTCGCATCGATGGGCTGCCCGATACGGGGAGACGTGAAATATGGATTTGATAAGCCCAATCCCGATGGCAGTATCAACCTGCATGCCTTCCACTTGGTCTTTGTGCACCCGATCAAAAAAGAAAAGCTTTATCTGAGAGCTGCGCTTCCCGAGGAGCAGTTTTGGGAGCAATATCTTGATCTGGAACCGCTCAAGACAAGCGATCAGCATGTGGATAACAGCTACAGCGGGTAAGGAGATAGACATGAGACACTAGACGGGAAATTTGAGACTGAGCGTCGTCGGGTAGAGGCACGTTTAAATTGTGGAATAAGCGAATGATGAGAAAACTGATTTTATTGAGTTTCTTGATTTTGGCTGTGGCTGCGTGCCAACCTAAGCAGCAGCCAAAAACTATCTTTCTTGTTCGGCATGCGGAGAAACAGCTGGTAGGCGATGATCCGGAATTGAGTGTGGCCGGTACAGTGAGGGCGAAGAAACTCGCCCAAATCCTGGAGACAAGCGATATTCGCCACATTTTTAGCACCAATACGATCCGTACAAAAGCCACCGCCAAACCGCTTTCAAGTGCATTGGGACTCGAAATCGAGGTCTATGATTCGAAGGAACATGATGCTTTGGTAAAGGAATTGAGAAGCCGGGAAGGAAATATCCTGGTTGTGGGACACAGCAACACGATTCCGCATGTGGCGAATTATTTTGTCCGCGAAGGGGAAAAGTATCCCGAACTACAGGACATCGAATATGATTTTATTTTTGAGGTGGTACTGGATTCGGATGGTAGGTCGTCGGTGCGGAGAAAAGTTTACAAGGACTATTGAGGCAGACTTTCCGGAGTTCCGCTTATTTCTTTTCTGAGTCTTCCGAATATTTTTTTTGCTGGATTCACTGGCCTTTTTGCTTTGTGGGCGAGGATTCACTGGCATTTATGGCATCACAAAAAACATCCTGCATCTGATCCTTGTCAACTTTCATTTGGCTGATTTTTGATTTACCTTAGAAAGAAAAAATTTTTCTTTATGAACAGGTCTTCAAATCTGGACATTCTAAAAAGCAATCAGGATAAAATTTGGGACCTAGTGGTGGTAGGAGGAGGTTCATCTGGCTTTGGAGTCGCACTTGACGCCTTGTCAAGGGGACTATCCGTGGTGGTGTTGGACAAATCAGATTTTGCCAAGGGCACCTCTAGCCGCAGTACAAAGCTGCTTCACGGTGGTGTACGTTACCTGGCACAGGGCGATATTCTCCTAGTTTTGGAAGCTCTTAAGGAAAGGGGAAGGCTCCTTGCCAATGCTCCCCACCTGACAAACAATCAGCCATTTATCATTCCGATTTATTCATGGTTTGACCGTGTCCAATATAGCGTCGGCTTGAAGATTTACGATTGGATGGCAGGTAAATGGAGATTGGGCAAATCCAGGTTCATTGGAAAGTCAGAAACCATCAACAGGCTCCCGCAGATCAAACAGGGAGGTCTGAAAGGTGGCGTCGTCTATCACGATGGGCAGTTTGATGACGCGCGGATGATAGTTGCCTTGGCCCAAACTTGCACCGAAATGGGAGGCTGCGTACTCAACTACGCCAAAGTCACTGACCTTTTGAAAGATGAAAATGGCACGATCAGCGGCGTCAGATTTGTGGACCAGATTGATGACAACCATTTACAGGTCAAGTCCAAAATGGTCGTCAATGCTACGGGTGTCTTTGCTGACAAGATTCTAAAAATGGACAATTCCGGTGCGCGGAAAAGCATACAGCCGAGCCAAGGCATACACTTGGTTTTTGACCAGTCATTCTTGGGGGGGAAAGATGCCCTGATGATTCCCAAGACTTCGGATGGAAGGGTACTGTTTGCGGTTCCATGGCATGGAAAGTTGGTGGTTGGGACCACCGATACGCTCAAGGACAAGCCTCAGCTTGAACCTGAAGCTTTGGAAAAGGAGATTGATTTTGTGTTGGAGACCGCACAGGCATATTTGGCAAAAAAGCCGACCCGAGCCGATGTATTGTCCGTTTTTGCGGGGCTGAGGCCATTGGCTGCACCGAAGGAAGACGGTGCCAAAACCAAGGAGATTTCACGTACGCATAAGGTTATCGTGTCTGACTCCAAGCTGGTGACGATTACGGGAGGAAAGTGGACGACTTTCAGGCAAATGGGAGAGGATACGGTCAAGCATTTTCCAAAGGTGACAGGCATATCCATACAGCCGAGCAAGTCCGCTGATATCAAACTCCACGGCTACGTGGCCAAGCCCGAACAAGGTCCCTTGTCCGTGTACGGTTCGGATGCGGACCATATTCGGGCCATGATGAAGGACAAACCGGAATTGGCAGAACGGCTGCATCCCGATCACCCCTATACTGCTGCGGAAGTTGTTTGGATCGTAAGGAACGAAATGCCAGCAAAGCTTGAAGACGTGCTTTCAAGGCGATTTAGGGTACTATTGCTGGATGCCAAAGCAGCAAAGGCCATGGCGCCAAAAGTTGCCCGGATTATGGCAAATGAGATCGGAAAAGATGCTGAATGGATATCAGGACAGTTGGCTGATTTTGAAAAGGTATCCAGCAAATACATCATCTAGAATGGCTGCGCTTCAATAGCTTTTGTTTTTGAATCAAAAACTTTCTATACAAAACCAACCCAAAATGACCCAATCAAAAGCTTACATTCTGGCCTTGGACCAGGGGACTACCAGTTCGAGGTCCATCATTTTTAATCATGATGGCGAGATCGAGTGTGTGGCCCAAAGGCCATTCAAACAACATTTTCCCAAAGCCGGATGGGTTGAACACGATCCAATGGAAATATGGTCCACCCAATCCGCAGTCCTCGCAGAATCATTGGCCAAAGGCGGGATCAAGGCCAAGGACATCGTTGGCATTGGCATTACCAACCAACGGGAGACAACCGTGGTTTGGGAGCGAAAAAACGGTAAACCAATCTACAATGCGATCGTTTGGCAAGACCGGCGCACGGCAGCCTATGTGGACCAACTCAAGACCGAGGGCAAGGAGGAATTGGTAGCGTCCAAAACAGGATTGGTGTTGGATGCCTATTTCTCAGCTACCAAAGTAAAATGGATCCTTGATAATGTGACGGGCGCCCGGGATCAAGCAGAAAGGGGGGAACTGGCTTTCGGGACCATCGACACTTGGTTGGTATGGAACCTCACCCACCGCAAGGTTCATGTCACAGACGTATCCAACGCCAGCCGGACAATGCTTTTCAATATTTTCGAAAAGAAATGGGACAAGGATCTACTGGAGCTTTTTGACATACCTGCATCCATGCTGCCCGAGGTGAAGTCTAGTTCTGAGATTTATGGGCACACTTCGGAGTATTTGTACCCGGTACCTTTGCCGATTGCAGGTATCGCAGGAGATCAACAGGCAGCACTTTTCGGCCAACTTTGCACCTCTCCGGGTATGGCAAAGACCACCTACGGTACTGGTTGCTTTCTCATGATGAATACCGGCGAAACCCCGGTTAAGTCCCAGAACAAGCTGCTCACGACCATTGCCTGGGAGGTCAATGGTAAAGTCAATTATGCATTGGAAGGTTCCGTCTTTATCGGTGGCGCCGCTATCCAATGGTTGCGGGATGGCATTGAATTGTTTGGCCATGCGAAAGAAAGCGAACAACTGGCGCAAAGCTTGGCAGATAACGATGGCGTGTATTTCGTCCCGGCTATGGCGGGGCTTGGAGCACCCCATTGGGACCAAAATGCTCGGGGTGCTTTTTTCGGAATTACACGTGGGACTACGATTGCGCATATGACAAGGGCGGCATTGGAGGCGATCGCTTATCAGGTGCGTGATGTACTCGATGCCATGCAAAAGGATAGCGGTGATCCTGTCAAGGAATTGCGGGTAGACGGTGGCGCCACGGCCAACAACTTCCTGATGCAGTTTCAGTCGGATATCCTTCAAACGAAGATCCGAAGGCCGAAAATCATAGAAACTACCGCTCTCGGAGCGGCTTTCTTGGCTGGATTGGCCGTGGGATTTTGGAAGTCAGAGGATGAAATCCAAAAACTATGGGAGTCAGACCGGGATTTTGAGCCAAAAATGGCAGTCGAAAAGGTAAATCATTTGTTGAAGTTTTGGCATAAAGCAGTCGAAAGATCTAAAAACTGGGTAGAGCTATGAATCCATTTATTGCGGAATATATCGGAACAGCGATATTGATATTGTTTGGGTCGGGCGTAGTGGCCAACGCTATTCTCCCGGGGACAAAAGGAAATGGCGGTGGATTGATCGCCATCACGACGGGTTGGGCCTTGGCAGTTTTTTGTGGTGTAGTAGTGGCGGGCCCGTATAGCGGAGCCCACCTCAATCCGGCAGTGACACTAGGATTGGCACTCACGGGGAAGTTCGGATGGGCATTGGCCCCGGGCTACATCTTCGCCCAAGTGGCGGGCGCCATGACCGGTGCGTTTGTGACTTGGTCTATGTACCGGGATCATTTTGATTTGGCGGATTCGTCCGGGCTGAAACGTGCGCCTTTTTGCACCGATCCAGCCATTCGCAATTTTTCTACCAGTGTGATTTCCGAAGTTGTGGGCACCTTTGTGCTGGTCTTTGTCATTTTGTATATCACTGGTGCGAACCTGGAGGGAGAAACCAAGGTGCCAATAGGTTTGGGCTCAGTTGGGGCGATACCGGTTGCTTTTTTGGTTTGGGTAATTGGATTGTCGCTAGGTGGTACTACAGGCTATGCCATTAACCCCGCGCGGGATTTTGGGCCAAGACTGGTGCACCAACTCCTGCCCATCAAGGGCAAGGGCAGTAGCGATTGGGGATACAGTTGGGTACCGATCTTGGGTCCAATTGTCGGCGCGTCTATTGCAGCGGGAGTTTATTTGATGTTGGGGTAGGAGGAGAAAGCGGAAAATTGATTTAACGATCCCCCCTTTAGATATATAATCCGAGGGGGGATTTTTCATTATCTCAGGACCTCTCTCGAAATCACGATTTTTTGGATTTCTGAGGTGCCTTCGCCGATTGTGCAAAGTTTGGCGTCGCGGTAGTATTTTTCTACAGGGTAATCTTTGGTGAAGCCGTAGCCGCCAAATATCTGTACAGCTTCATTGGATACGCTGACAGCGACTTCCGAGGCATAATACTTGGCCTGAGCGCCGGCCAGGGTTAACTTTTCGCCGCGATTTTTCAGATCCGCCGCTTTGAATGTCAATAGCCTTGCTGCTTCGACTTGTGTGGCCATATCCGCGAGTTTGAAGGATATCCCTTGGAAACTGCTGATCGGTTTGTTGAATTGGTGCCGTTCTTTCGAGTATTGGAGCGAGGCTTCCAAAGCGCCTTCTGCTATACCAAGTGAGAGTGCTGCGATGGAGATTCGGCCGCCATCGAGGACTTTCATGGACTGGATGAATCCTTCCCCCACTTCGCCCAATATTTGGCTTTCGTGGACTTTGCAATCTTCAAAAATCAATTCAGCGGTTTCAGATGCCCGCATTCCAAGTTTGTCCTCTTTTCTTCCGCCCCGAAACCCAGGCGTTCCTTTGTCCAAAACAAAAGCGGTCATCCCATGGGAATCACCAAGATCCCCTGTCCTTGCAATCACGACGGCAACGTCTCCAGATATACCGTGGGTGATAAAATTCTTTGCGCCGTTGAGGATGTAATATTCCCCATGCTTGACAGCGACCGTACGCATGTTGGCAGCATCCGAACCGGTGTTGGGTTCGGTGAGTCCCCAAGCGCCAAGGTATTCGCAGGAAGCCAGTTTGGGAAGGTACTTCCGCTTTTGCTCTTCGTTACCAAACATTAGGATATGGTTGGTGCAGAGCGAATTGTGGGCAGCCATCGATAGGGCAATTCCTGGATCCAGCTTCGCCAGTTCGGCAATGGCGGTGACATATTCGAAATAGCCGAATCCTGACCCGCCATAACTTTCCGGCACCAACACGCCCATCAGTCCAAGCTCACCTAGTTTTCGAAATAAATCCCTCGGGAAAATCTGGTGATCGTCCCATTCTTTGCGAAAAGGTGTGATTTCCTTTGCTCCAAAATCGCGGACCATTTGGGCAATCATCCGCTGATGCTCGTTCGGTTCAAAATGCATTGTCGTAAAGTTAAATTTGGGTTTGTGTGACGAATATACAAACTTGAAGTAGATCGGGAAGGTTTTTTCGATCGATCAAGTGGCCCATTTTTTCTTTTGGTGCCACATGGAAAGATCAAAAAAAAACCGGCCCAAATGCTCGGGCCGGATTTTCAAAACACAAAACAAATGAACACTTCTAATCAACTTTTACTTCGAAGTAGTACTCTTGCCCGTTGGGGTAGAGGCCTAATACGACTATTTCTTCACCTTTACTTCGTTTTAGGATTTCGATCAAGTTTTCGGCACCAGAGATTTTTGTGCGACCGTTGGAACCAATAATCGAGGTGATGATGAACCCTGCTCTTGCCCCGGATTTAGTCCAATTTTCATTTTCGACTGATACGATTGCGGCACCACCATCGATTTCCAATCTTTGCTTCACGCCTGTATTGACATCTTCAAAAGTCAGGCCATCAAATGCCAATACCTTTGGTGGTTCTTTCTTCACGATTTTGGTGTCACCGGAAATATTTTTCAGCATGGCCGTGGTTTTGCCCTCTTTCCCTTTTCTGAGGTATTTCACTTCGACTTTGTCGCCAGGGCGTTTTCTTGCGACCATTTCCTGGAGCTTGGCCACATTGTTTGTCTCCACGCCGTCGACGCCAATAATCACGTCTCCTGCCTTCAACCCTGCGTCCGCACCGCCGCCACCTTCGTTGACATCAACCACATACACGCCCTTGGAAGTATAGAGTTTTTCATTCAGTGTCTCTTCCAGTTCGGGGGATACGTCGCGGATTTGTACGCCCAAAAGACCTCTTTGTACGGCTCCAAACTCTAGCAAGTCATCCATTACCTTTTTTACAATAGCGCTTGGCACGGCAAAGGCATAGCCGTTGAAAGTACCGGTCCTAGAGGCGATTGCTGTATTGATGCCAATCAATTCCCCAGCGAGGTTCACCAAAGCACCGCCGGAATTGCCAGGATTGACGACCGCGTCCGTTTGGAGAAAGGATTCGATCTGTAAGTTGTTTTCCAAATCCCTCAAAATACCGATGTTCCTTGTTTTGGCACTGATGATGCCCGCGGTCACGGTAGACGTTAGGTCAAAAGGATTGCCCACTGCAAGAACCCATTCGCCGACGCGAACTTTGTCCGAGTCACCAAACCTGACATAGGGAAGGCTCTTTGCCTCGATTTTCAGCAATGCCAAATCAGTTGTCGGATCGGTTCCAATGACACGGGCAGTATAGCGGGTGTTGTCCTCAAGTGATACGTCGATGCGGGATGCATTTTCGATGACGTGGTTGTTGGTCACGATGTACCCGTCTTCAGAGATAATTACTCCCGAACCCGAACTACGTGCCTCTCTCGGCTGCTGTCCACGGTTTGGATTTCGGAAGCCGAAAAACTCCTCAAAAGGATCGGCACCCATTTGGCTTTGGTCTACTGAGACGTTACTCTTGATATGGACGACCGCTGGGGTGACCATTTCCGCCGAAGCCACAAAATTGATCCCATCAGGGATTACAAACTTGTCGTCGGAAAGCCAATTGACCAGGCTCGTGTCTTGCTTTTGGCTAAATGAGGAAGCTGTATTTTGCTTCATCAGGTAATTGACGCCTGCCAATGCGACCAAGGCGCCCACTGCAGATGCGAGTATGATTCCAAGGAAGAACTGCTTTCTATTCATGTTGATTTAGGTTTTCAAGTTCTGATAATGACGAAATTTACGGCTTGCTGTTATCAAATACCAAGCAAATATTGACGGGAACAGGCGGTATTTAACAAGGTTTAACAGGCTTCTGAATGCCCAGACAAACCTACAGGGTGATAACAAAAAAAAAGGAAGTGGGTTTCCCCACTTGCCTTATTTTACTTCGATTTTTGACTTGTTGACTTTCTTTTCTGCTTTCGGCAATGTGATTTTCAAAAGCCCATCTTCATAGGTGGCTTGGATTTCTTCTGCGCGGACATCGTCGGGAACGAAGAAGGTTCGCTTAAACGATCCATAGAGTGTTTCTACGGTGTGGAAGTTTTTGCCTTCCTTCTTTTCCTCCATTTTACGTTCTCCGGATATGGTCAGCTTGCCATCGAGGATGTCCAAGTCAAAATCCGACTTTTTCATGCCTGGGACAGAAACATGGATCTCATATTGCTTTTCGTCTTCGGCAATGTCCACGGCAGGAGTAAATTGTTTTATATTTTGGCCGATGGAATCTTGGAAGAAGCGATCCAAAAGCGTGCTAAATGATGCGGGATACGCTGGGTCGAGTTGGTTGAATCTGGCGAGTTTCATAGTCGTTATTGTTTTCGTTTGAGATGCTATGTTTGATAACTCGCTTTGGAGAGAAAAATATACCAATCCGATTTTTCAGTCATTTTGACTTGAATTTGATGGAATTTTTAAAGTTTATTGCCAAAATGACACTTTGAAGGGATAAATTTTGTGGGAGATGTATACAATGGAGGGCGTTTTCATATTTCAGGTTGGTTGAAAACTGATTACATTTAGAGAAAAAAGGTGAACCATGAGGTACTTTACCAGGATCCTGTTTTGCGTGATTTTTAATTCGGTATTTGTTTTTTCATCCCAAGCCCAATTACCTCGTATTCAACCAATCATAGATAGTTTGATTGTCAAGGTGGACAGTGTTGAGGAGCAAGTTGCCCCGAAACCAGTACCGTCATTGGAGAACAATATCCGCAAGATCGGAGACTTTTCAAGGGCGATCAATTCAATTACCCGGACGCTTGAGAAGGGTTTGGATACGGCAAGAATCAACGAGGCGATTCCCCGCATGGAGCGCTTTGTTACAAATGTTGACGCCCGCTTGAAGGAGAATAGCAACAGGCCGAATCTTCGGTTGATTAGTGCCCTGGAATATTTGGTAGGGTTGGCGGACAAAAGGGCCGCTGACGTAAACCAAATGATCAACGAGCGCATGGACGAATTGATCCTAGCCAAGGCGCAGTTTGACAGCATCAGGGCAGACGATGTAATGCTCTACACACTGCGTGACACGCTTCTTTTGCCGGAGTTTCAGGAATCCCTCAACGATCTAAAGCAAAAAGTATCAGAAACCGATAGTATCCTCAACCTAGAGCGAATCCACACCGCAGAGTATCAGTACAAGTTGGCGGCGATATCCCTACAGATCGAAAACATCGGTGAGATTGTAAAGACGGAAAAGCGTAAAATTGAGCGGAATACCTACCGACGGGAGATGAATTACATTTGGAACCCGTCGGATTTTCCAAAGACAGAGCGTATAGCAGACATATTTTCGCAGTCTTTTGGGTTTAATTTCCTCATCATCAACAGCTACCTGAAGGAGTTCCCGGGTTTGAGCATATTCCTGTTGATCGTTATCTTGATCTTGTACCGATGGATTTCGAAGAATCTCAAGCAGATCCGTGTCAACAAGGAGTTTTCGGATATTATTTTTGGAAGGCTAAAGTATGTCCATAAGTTCCCATTTTTATCGGCGATCATGGTTGTTTTGGCCATAGCGCCGTTTTTTTACCCCAATCCGCCCCAGTCTTTCTCATCCTTTTTGCTCATGATGATCGTGATTGCGTCAGGGTTCATGATTAGAAAAAGGGTAAGCTCCAAGGCTTTTCTTCTGTGGCTGCTCATGTTTGTGCTATTCATGTTCAATATGCTCAGCAAATTGTATTGGGATGTGGCATATCAGGAGCGGTGGCATTTGATTGTCTTTAACCTTTTGGGAATCTTTGTCACGCTTAGGTTCCTCAAGCTGGTAAAGGTCAAGGATGAAAACATCCCTCCTTATTTTGCCCCGATCGTGTCGGTATATGTTTTGTTTCAGGTCGTTTCGATCTTGGCAAATATTTTGGGAAGATTTAGCCTGAGCAAAATGGTAGGTATCACAGGCACGCTGAGCATGATGCATGCGGTGAGTCTTGTGATTTTTGTGATCATCATCAAAGAGTTGATCTACATTCAGGTAGAGGTAAGCAGAAAAGATTATGCCGGCTACACCTCCTCGCTTGATTTTCAAGGGATCCAAAAGCGGATCAATTCGCTTTTTACGGTTTTGGCCATCACGATTTGGGGTTACTATTTTTTGGATAGCCTCTATATGTTGGACCTCATTCTGGACTTTACGTTTGAGTTTTTGGAGAAACCCCGAAATATCCTCAACGCGTCGTTTACGTTCGCGCAGGTGTTCGTCTTTGTACTCGCGATTTATTTTGCCGGATTTATTTCAAATACCGTAGCATTTTTCGCTTCCATCAAAGACGAGCAATATGCGGGTGCACGGAGCAAGCGACTGGGTTCGTCAATCCTCTTGATCCGACTCGGGATATTCACATTGGGCATCATCATCGCCTTTGCAGCGTCAGGGATTCCCGTAGACAAAATCGCGATTGTGCTCGGTGCCCTGTCGGTAGGTATTGGATTCGGTTTGCAGACGATCGTCAACAACCTGGTCTCTGGGATCATTCTGGCATTTGAAAGGCCGATACAAATCGGGGATACCGTTCAGGTAGGGCAGGTAGAAGGAATAGTAAAGGAGATAGGTATCAGGTCGAGCAAGATCAAAAACTGGGACGGTGCGGATATCATCATCCCCAATGGCGATTTGCTGGCTCATCAACTGACCAACTGGACCCTATCGGATAAAAAGCGTCGGGTGGAATTGATCATCGGGGTCGCTTACCACTCGGACATGGACCATGTCACCAAGCTGATAGAGGAGCAGCTTTCCGTCGAAGGAATTCTGCATCTGCCGGCACCGAGGGTATTTCTGCAGACATTTGCGGACAACTCCGTCAATTTCAGGGTACTCTTTTGGGTCGACGATGTAGATGTGTGGGTAGCAATACGGGACAAAGTGATGCGCGGGATTTTCAAGTCTTTCCAAGAAAATGGCGTGGAGATACCATTCCCGCAGCGGGACATCTACGTGAAATCATTTCCGGGATTGATACAGGAAAACATCATCCGCCCAACGGAATTGGGGAAAAAAGAGGAGAAAAAAACCTCAGCGAATCCGAGCATCAGCACGGATGATTCCAAATCCTAAATCAGGATTTGGATGATCTCTCCACTTCACGTAGGTTTTCCAGTTTCTTGTTTCTCAAGAAGCCGTTGATGTCTTCGAAATGCTCCCTGACGCGTTTTTGACCAAACTCAAAAACCTTCGTCGCCAGACCGTCCAGAAAATCCCTGTCATGGGAAACGAGGATCAAAGTGCCGTCAAACTCCTTCAGGGCTTCCTTGATGATATCCTTGGTACGGATATCGAGGTGATTGGTCGGTTCGTCGAGAATGAGTAGGTTGACAGGCTCCAAGAGCAGCTTGATCATCGCCAAGCGGGTTTTTTCGCCACCGGAAAGCACTTTGACTTTTTTGTTGATATCGTCGCCGCCGAACATGAAAGCGCCGAGGATATCCTTGATTTTTGCGCGGATTTCGCCCACCGCGATGTTGTCGATGGTTTCGAAGATGGTTTGGTTTTCGTCGAGAAGAGAGGCTTGATTTTGGGCAAAATAGCCAATCATACTGTTGTGGCCCAATTCACACTTGCCTTCGAAGTCGATCTCTCCCATGATGGCCTTGACCATGGTGGATTTGCCTTCGCCGTTTTTGCCGACGAAAGCCACTTTCTCCCCGCGCTCGATGGTCATGGAGGCATTTTTGAATACCACATGGTCGCCGTAGGATTTGGATAGATCTTCGACAATGACAGGGTACTTACCCGATCTTGGGGAAGGGGGAAATCTCAAGCGCAGCGCAGAATTGTCCACCTCGTCGACCTCCACGAGTTCCAGTTTTTCGAGCATTTTGACCCGGGATTGGACTTGGAGGGTCTTGGAGTAGGTGCCTTTGAACCTTTCGATAAATTGTGTCGTCTCGGCGATAAACTTCTGCTGCTCGTCGTATTGCTTCTGCTGCTGCTCGCGGCGTTCTTTTCTGAGTTGGAGGTAGTGGCTGTACTTTGCCTTGTAGTCGTAAATCCTCCCCATCGTCACTTCGATGGTCCGGTTCGTGATATTGTCCACGAATGCGCGGTCGTGGGAGATGACGACGACGGCTTTGGCTTTGCTGGTAAGGAATTCCTCCAGCCATTGGATCGACTCGATGTCCAAGTGGTTGGTCGGCTCATCGAGCAGAATAAGGTCGGGTTTTTGGAGCAGGATTTTCGCCAATTCGATCCGCATACGCCATCCTCCGGAAAACTCCCCCGTGGGACGATGGAAGTCCTCCCTTTCGAATCCAAGGCCGAGAAGTACTTTTTCGACATCCTCCTCGTAGTTGATCTCTTCGATGGAGTAGAATTTTTCACTCAGCTCGGAGACTTTTTCGATGATTTTGTAATAATCCTCCGAGTCATAATCCGTGCGCACGGTCAGTTCCTCGTTGAGTCGCTCGATTTCGGCCTTCATGCCGAGGTAATAGGCGAATGCCTTGGAGGTTTCTTCAAATACCGTACAGTTGTCCTCGGTCAGCAAGTGCTGTGGGAGGTAGGAAATCACAGCGTCTTTTGGGGCGGAAATGTTTCCTTTGGAAGGCTTGGTGATGCCCGCGATAATCTTGAGCATGGTGGACTTTCCTGCGCCGTTTTTGCCCATCAAGGCAATTTTGTCGGTGTCGTTGATGGCAAAGGAAATATCGCTGAACAGCGCCCGCCCGCCGTGGATGACCGAAATATTGTCAACTGAAATCATGAAGCTCGGATTTGAAGGCGCAAAGGTAGGGAATAGAAGGATTAGAAAATTGAAAGATTCGAAGATTGTGGAATTGAAAAATTGGGGATTGTATGACCTGAGCCGCTGAAGGCATGTGGGTTATCCCAACAATCGTTTGGTCGGATTAGAAGTGGACGTATTTTCGACTTTTGGCAAATGGGATAATTGTCGTTATATTTTTTTCTTTCTACCGAAAAATACCACCTCCATATGATAGCCGATCCTAGCACATTTTCCGCAGCAAGAATAAAGCCTTCCAAACTAGTCAACTTTCTCCCATTAATGATAGCTGCTTTTCTTAGTGCTGCCGGGTTTGCCCAGCAGCCCCAATCACCCTTGGTTAGTTCCTTTCAGGAGCATTTGAGGCATCAAGAGCAATCAATCTACGGCTTGAATTGGATTTCACTTGGCCCAGTAGGCAACAGCGCTCTAGTAGAAGCATTTCAGGTAGACATGCAGCATCCCGGTACAATTTACTTGGGATTTGGATCGGGGAGCCTGTGGAAGACAACCAATAACGGACTGTCGTGGAAGCCAATTTTTGATGAAGAAGCATCCTATAGCGTCGGTGACTTTGCTTTGGCTCCGTCCAATACCAATATCATCTACTTCGGTACCGGAGAGACCTTAAAGAAACCCAGGAACTTCACGATGCCAGGCACCGGGATGTACCGTTCTGACGACGGTGGGGAGACTTGGCGTCACCTCGGCCTCGATGACTCTTGGCATATCGCCAAGGTGGTGGTTCATCCGACCAATCCGGATATCGTGTACGTCGCCGTGCTCGGCCATTTGTGGACCACCAATCCCCACCGGGGAATTTACCGATCGCTCAATGGTGGCAAGGACTGGGAGCATGTACTTTATGTCAATGACCAAACCGGCGCCAACGATATCGTCATGGCGCCATCTGACCCCAACACGCTCTATGCTTCGGTATGGGAAAGCTATCCGACAGTAAATGGAAAAAACAGTGGTGTTTTCAAAAGTGTGGATGGTGGAAAAACTTGGAAAAGGCAGGATTCTGGCATTCCTGTGGGAGAAGGCCGCGGCCGGATCGGCTTGGCGGTTTCCCATCAAAATCCTGACAAAGTCTATGCCTTGATGGACCACAGAAATAAGGACGGTATGGATGCCGAAGAGGTCGGGGCAGCAGAGGTGTATCTAAGTCTTGACGGTGCCAAATCTTGGAAAAGAACCCACACCGATGAGTTGATGATCAACTCCGTGATCGGTTGGTACTTCGCCGATATCGTCGTTGATGCGCACGATGACGATGAGATTTACGCCTTGGGAGTTCGGTTGGTACATAGCAAGGATGGCGGCAAAACTTTTGAAATCGTTGCAGGTGACGTTTACCACTTGTTTCCAAATCCAGCAGATCCCTTACACTTGGACCAATGTGAAATTTGGATCAACCCGACGAACAGCAGCCACATTGCATTGGCAAATGATGGGGGGTTCTATGTGAGTTACGACAAAGGACAATCGTGGATGCACTACAACAACATCCCAACGGGGGAGTTTTATGACATCACGCTCGACAAAGGAACCCCCTACAAGATTTATGGTGGCACCCAAGACAATGCCACAGTTTTTGGGCCTTCCAGGGAATGGAACCCCAAGCGCCACGACGGTTGGCAATACCTTTGGATTGATCCCTGGAGCGGAGGTGACGGTTGCATTACGGTTATAGATCCAGTCGATTCGATGACAATCTACTACAGCGCGCAGGAAGGTGCCATCCGACGAATGGACCTGAAGACGGGAAATTCCAAACCAGTACGACCCAATTCCGAGAAAATGGGTGTTGAATTGAATTATCATTTTATCTCTCCCTATTTTCTTTCGGAGTTTGATAACCGAGAACTTTATCTCGGCGGGAATTATGTGGTGAAGAGTGAAAACCGTGGCGACGATTGGAAGGTGATTAGTCCAGATTTGACTAAGAACGGCAATTCCAACAAAACTTCCCTTGCAGTCAGTGCTTTGGTGGAATCTCCGCTGGAAAAGGGGATGATGTATGCCGGAACAGATAGAGGTTTGCTATGGTCGACTCCTGATGGGGGGAAGACTTGGACAGACAGGTCCGAGGGTCTACCAGATGCCTATGTCCGCAGCATTACGCCTTCTAAGTACCAGTCGTCAAGGGTATACCTGGCACTTTCCGGCATCAACTATGACGATTTCAATACCTATCTTTTCAAATCAGAGGACGGAGGAAAGACCTGGGAAAGCCTGAAAGGCAATTTACCGGGCGAGGTTGCCTATGTCATCAAGGAGGATCCGGTATTTGAGAACGTCCTTTATGCGGGGCTATACCGTGCGGTCTATATATCCACAGATCGGGGAAAAACCTGGTCAAAATTGGGACAGGGTTTTCCCCCGGCTGCCGTATCGGATATCGAGGTCGAACCCCGCAGCCATGATTTGGTCGTCTCCACCCATGGTCGTGGAATCTACAAAGTCAACCTGAAGCCACTGTATGAGGTGCTTGACAAAAAATCGATCAATGAAGAAATGCTTCTAGCGCTAGGGAATGTCACCGTTTTGCCTGCCGAAAGGTTTGATAAGCTCCATAATTTTGACTTGGAAAAAATGACAATCTCGTTTTGGTTGCCTAAGGCAAAGACTGTCTCCATCAATATTCTTGACGAAAAAAAAGTCTTGCAATGGTCGAAGAAAATAGATGGGCGAAAGGGATTGAACCAGTACCGCTGGGATTTGATCCTTCGGGAAAACAAGAGCCCCTTGCCCTATTTCCTCAATCAAAGAGAATTTCTTCCCAAGGGCAAGTATACGCTTCAACTTGTTGGAGATAAGACACTCGAAAAGGAATTTGAAGCGATAGATTGAGGGATTTTCAAACTAGATAAGCCTTGGTTTTGGTAACGGCAGGATTCCGAGGCGAAGTATTTGGGGCAAGGCCCTAAAATGAGGATTGTCTTGGAGGATGATATTTGAACAAATGCGAACTGACGTATTCGATCTACAGCGGTGTAGACACACTAAAAAAACCGCCCCGGATTCCCAAGGCGGTTCAAATTTTAGGATTTCAATGTTTAATCTCCTTAAGCTTCCACTCCCAGCACCTTAGCCATCAGCGAACCAATTTCTGCGGGGCTTTCGGCGACATTGATGCCGTTTTCGGCCATAATGCGCATTTTGGCGGCTGCGGTATCATCGGCGCCACCGATGATGGCTCCAGCATGACCCATCCTTCTTCCGGGAGGTGCAGTCTGTCCTGCAATAAATCCTACGACCGGTTTTTTGTTGCCATTGGCGCGGATCCACCTGGCGGCATCTGCTTCATAGTTACCGCCGATTTCTCCGATCATGACGATCGCATCGGTCTCAGGGTCATTCATTAATAGTTCGACAGCTTCCCTGGTGGAAGTTCCGATTATCGGATCTCCGCCAATTCCAATCGCCGTGGATACACCTAAACCTGCTTTTGCGATTTGGTCTGCGGCTTCGTAGGTAAGCGTTCCGGATTTGGAGACAATGCCAATCCGGCCTTTTTTGAAGACGAAACCTGGCATAATGCCCACCTTGGCTTCACCTGGAGTGATGACGCCGGGGCAGTTTGGCCCGATGAGCGTCGCACCTCTTTCCTTGATATAGGGCTTAGCCTTCATCATATCAGCTACTGGAATACCTTCTGTAATCGCAATGATGACTTTAATTCCGGCATCGGCAGCTTCCATGATGGCGTCCGCGGCAAATGCCGGCGGAACGAAGATGATGGAAGTGTTAGCGCCTGTCTTGAGGACTGCCTCTTCCACGGAGTTGAACACAGGCTTTTCCAGGTGCTTTGTTCCTCCTTTACCGGGAGTCACACCGCCTACCACATTGGTGCCGTATTCGATCATTTGCTGCGCGTGAAAAGAACCCTCCGACCCGGTGAAGCCCTGCACGATGATTTTGGAATCTTTATTGACTAAAACACTCATGCTGCGATTTTTAAAGTTTCGCACAAAAATAAAAGATTCACCCCTACCGCAAAAGAATTGGGAAACATTATCGGATTAATTTACACTGTTGATATCTTTTCATAATTTAGACGGCGTTCACCTGCCCTATGCTAAAATATTTACTGCTCATCTTGGCTTTCCTGGTTTGCAAGGAAGGGAATGCCCAGACTTTTTACTTTAACAAACAAATCAAAGGGGTCAATTTGCCCACGGAAATTGTATATGAGGCGGTGCAGGATGACAAAGGTCGGATGTGGTTCAACACCGCGCTGGGCGTTTACTATTCGGATGGGTTTTTGACTTATCCCATTCCGGATGATGTGCAGACTAAGCTTGCGAACCTGGTCCACATTTTCAAGGATGAGGACGGCAGGATTTGGATCGCCAACAAGGTAAAACAGCCCAAAGTATTTTTTCTCGAGAATGATACTTGGAAGGAATTTGACATTCCCGAAAGCTTGGACAGTAGTCCAATGAAAAGCTATTATAGATTCATAGCTGCAAAAGTCTCAGGGAAATACCAATTTGTCTTCGAGACCGAAAACCTCATCAACGTAGGCGATGGAAAGATTTGGAAGTCTTTTTCTTACAAACCTGACCAAGTTGGACATTATAGTTCCCATACCATCGGGCCTCAGGGTTTGGTGATTTTTCACAACAAGCAGGCTTTCAGGGTCGACAACATGCAATTGGTTCCTTTTCAGGTTCAGGCCAAGTCAGAAATACCGAATGTAGAACATATTAAGTTTGATTCCCTTTCCGGACGTTATTATTTCTTGGGGAAAGACTTGTTCGGCTATGGTGCAAATTTCGACAGGATTGACTCCGTGATTCACCGGAAGTTTTCACGTGATATCTATAGCACAAGTAATTTTTCCAAGCTGCAGGTGGCCAAAGGAAAAGTGTTTTTCTTCTACAACTCCCAGCTCTACCAACACAACCCAGAGTCAAAGGTCAGTTTGGAAATTGATTCTTATGATATGCTAAAGGCCTACCATATCAATTCGTTTTTGGTCGACCGGGAAAACATCACTTGGATTATTACTAACCGAGGCTTGGTCAATATCAATTCACTGGCGTTCATGAATTTTGATTCCTTGGTCTTTTTGGACGATGAGGTAACAGCGGTGACTGAACTTCCAGATCGGAGCATTTTGGTGGGGTTCAATGATGGCCTGCAGGTTTTTGATGGGGCAGAAGTGAAGACCCTCTTGGGAGAAAAGGAGATAGTCGGGCATCCAAAATTCAGGATCACCAATTTCACGACCGACAAAAATGGGATCGTGTGGTTCTCTTCCAATCTCCGGGGATTGGGGAGATTTGATCCAAAGACAAATCAACTGGAGTTTGAGCCACATCCGGAAGGAATATTTGCCAACGGTGTGGATGTGGTAGGGGACAGCCTGTTTATCATGTGTCGCAGCAGGCTTTACCTGTCCGATATCTCCAATCGCAAAGGACAACATTTCAAAAACGACATTACTTCTAGTATTCTCAACGAGCTGGAACTTTTTGATCTCTATGTTCGAAAAGTCGGGAAGCTTTCGGACGGCAGGTTGATACTGCTGCACGGAGGCAATCCGACGGTGCAGGAGGGCTTTCGGCGGGGTAAAAACTATTTGACCGTGATCGGTTTTGATTATTTGGAAAGAGGAAATGAATTGATTATTGGTTCTGAAAACGGTCTCCGGGTTCTGGATTCTAATGGATTACAATATTTGACAGTAAACGGTGAGAAAATCACCCGCTCCGTGTATTCATTGCTTGAGGACTCGAATGGTCATCTTTGGGCCGGCACAGATAACGGTGTCTACATCATCCGAAATGGAAAGGTGGATCATTTCAACGAGAAAAATGGCCTTTCAGGACTGGAGGTAAATAGGGGCGCCTTACTTGAGACAAGTAGGAAACAGGTTTTGATCGGGACCAATCGGGGTTTGTCAGTGTATTTGAGCGATCAGGAAACCGACTTATTGGAGAAGCCTTTCACGGAAATCGTTTCTTTGGCTGTAGTCGGGTATGAGAAAGATTCCATAGACATCGAGAACATTCCCTACGGGATCAACAATGTTCAGGTGAATTTTCATGCGGTCACATTCAAACAGCCCAACAATCTCGTCCTGAGATACAAGCTGGAAGGTTATCATGATGACTGGCAGGAAATGGTGAGCCCACGTTCAAATTCCCTCACATTCAGTAATCTTCCTTACGGCACTTACCGCTTTTTGATGCAAGCGGGCTTGGAAGGTGGCGTATTTTCTGAGCCAATTTCATCTCAGAAGTTCAGGATTTTGAGGCCGATATATTTGCAGGTCTGGTTCATTATTCTGGTTTTGCTTTTCTTTCTCCTGGTGGGATATCTCTTCAATACGGTCTTGGAAAATATTCGCCGACAAGTGTTGCTCACACGAACAATTGACCAAAAGAGCAAGCAGGTATTGCAGACTGAGGACCAGTTTAAAAACGTATGGGAGAGTTCTATGGACGGTTTGATGTTGTCTGTCGAAGGTGGCAAAATCATAGCGGTGAACCCCAGCTTGGCGCAGATGGTTAGGAAAACAGTTGCCGAACTCGAAAAAGGTTTCGTCAAAGACCTATTCTATAGACCTGAATATTATCTGGAATCACGTCCGCTCATTGCCAGTGCCCTCAATGATCCCAATAAACATGCAGGTACCTTTGAAATGAGGATGCCACTTCGTGGAGGGGACCGTGACATCGAGCTTTATGTTTCCAGACTGAGGTCGGACTATGAGGGTAAAAACATCATCCTATCCGTTTTTAGGGATATCACCGGGAAAAAGGATTACGAACGCGGACTGAAGGTGGCCAAGGAGAAGGCTGAGGAAGCCAGCAAGGTCAAATCCAATTTCCTTTCCAACATCAGTCATGAAATCCGGACGCCGCTGAATGGCATCTTGGGAAGTACCGAAAACATCATTCTCCAGCGACCACATGACAGAGAGCTCGTTTCCCAATTGGAGATCATACAGGAATCCGGTGAAAGGCTGCTCGGTACCATCAACAGTATACTCGACCTTTCCAGGATCGAAGCCAACAAGATCGAGGTCCATTACCGTGAGACCAACGTCAATGAGTTTCTTTCCAAAATCCTCATGCCCCTCAAAGGTTTGGCGGTCAAAAAGGGATTGTTGCTCTCAGCGAAATATGAAACTCAGCCATTGGAAGGGCTGATTGATCGGCGCCTGTTCGAAATGATCGTCAACAACCTCGTGGGCAATGCCATCAAATATTCCGAAAAAGGCATGATCACCGTGCGGTTGCGACAGGTGGACCGTAATCTGGAACTGCTGGTGGAGGACCAGGGCATTGGCATGAGTCCGGAATTTTTGAAAAACGTATTCAAGCCGTTTGAGCAGGAAAGCCAAGGCTATGGCAGGAGTTATGAAGGAACCGGCTTGGGCCTGGCCATCACCCACCACCTTGTGCAGATTTTGGGTGGCGATATTCAAATTGACAGCCAAAAACACTTGGGCACGAAGGTTTTGGTGAGTATTCCACTAGGTAAAAAATGATTTCCGTAAAAGGACAAAACTCGTAATTTGCACCCTCATTCATAAAGCGCACATGTTTCCACTAAGGATATTGATCACTGAGGACGACCACGTCTCCGCCTTGCTGTTGAAAAAAGCACTGGAAAAAAACAACCATGAGATCATTGGGATTTCGGACTCGGGGGAGCGTGCCTTGGAGATTTTGGAAACCAGTCCAGCCGATATCGTCATGATGGACATCAATTTGGCTGGCGAGCTTGATGGAATCAGGACCACCGAGATCATCAATGAAAAATATGATATTCCGGTAGTTTATCTCAGTGCGAGCTCCGATGCGGAAACGCTCACAAAGGTAGTCGGGACCAATCCAAGTGCCTACGTGATCAAGCCCTTCAACATCAGGGAACTGAACATGGTGATAGAATTGGCCATTTTCAAAGACCGTAAGGAAAAGGAACTCCAGAAACTCAATAACGAGCTGGAAGAAAAGGTAAGGCAGCGGACAAAGGATCTTGCGGAGGCCAACAAAGAACTCACCCGTGCATTGGAAAAGGAAAGAGAAATCGGCGAGCTCAAGTCTCGCATCGTGTTGAATGTTTCCCATGGTTTCAAGACACCTTTGACCTCCATCCTCAGCTCAGCGCAATTGCTCCAACAGTATGCGGAGCGCGAGCACCCATTCAAGGCGAAGATCCAAAAACACGCCCAGAAAATCGAAAACTCTGTCCGTTCGCTAAACAGTCTGCTCACTTCGGTGTTGTTTTTTGGGAAAGCAGATGCCAATAAGATTGACTACAAGCCGAAGAAAATGTTTCTCGCGGCCATGCTCAACGAGATTCTGGACGTCGTCAAGGCAGGTTCGGAAAATGATGTGAAGATCAACACGAAGTTTGATAATCTGCCCAAGACCATCACCTCCGATTCGGATTTGCTCTACCAGATTTTCGAGAATCTACTTTCAAATGCCGTGAAATATTCGAAAGACGGCCAGGAGGTGGAATTTAAGGTTTGGCTGGAAGATGGGCAGCTGAAGGCAAGTGTCAAGGACCAGGGAATCGGAATACCCGAAAAGGAACAAAGCCAGTTGTTTGACCGCTTCTTTAGAGCAAAAAACGTGGGAATCATCGAAGGCTCCGGATTGGGCCTGTCCATTGTCAAGAAAAGCATCGAAGTGCTCAACGGAGATATTACTTTCCAAAGCGCCCAAGGCAAAGGAACCACATTCTTAGTGTCAATTCCGATTCAGAACTAATGATTCTAAAGGCCGAAAATATTTCGTTTTACTACGACGCCAACCAGCCATTCCAGATTCCGGATATCCGATTGGATCGGGGACAGCAGTTGTTGATTTTGGGTAAATCAGGAAGTGGGAAGACCACCATTTTACATATTTTGGCGGGACTGCTTCAGCCAAAGGCGGGTGAAGTGTCGATTGATGGGACATCGCTGTACACGCTCAAGGGGACCCAATTGGATAAATTTCGGGGGAAAAACATCGGCATCATTTTTCAAAAACCCCATATTCTTGCTCCTCTGACGGTGGAAGAGAATCTTTTACTTGCAAATTATTTTGCTGGAAAGAAAACCGACCGGATCAATTCGGTGCTTCAGGATTTGGGGATTGCGCACAAGAGAAAGTCATTGGTTAATAACCTGAGTGAAGGTGAGGCGCAGCGTGTGTCGATAGCCCGGGCCTTGGTCAATGAACCCAAAATCATCTTGGCGGACGAGCCTACGGCAAGTTTGGATGACCAAAATGCAGAGGCGGTCGTCAAACTGCTTAAGGATCAAGCGGAAAAACATCAAGCTGCCTTGGTGATTGTTACGCACGATCAGCGGGTTAAAAACCATATTTCCAACCAAATCACCGTAGGGATCTGATATGAACTTACTGAAACTTAGCTGGAAATACCTGACTGCAAAGCCACTGAGTACGGGATTGAATATCCTCTTGCTGGCTTTGGGATTGGCAATCATTACGGTGCTTTTGCTGATCCAGGATCAGTTCGAAAGCAAGATGACCAAGGATGCCGAAGGAATTGACTTGGTCGTAGGCGCCAAGGGAAGTCCATTGCAGCTCATTCTTTCGAGTATTTACCACATCGATTTTCCAACGGGAAATATCGATATGGATGAAGCCAAATCACTCGGCAAAAACAGGCTTGTCAAAAAAATCATCCCCTTGGGGCTTGGTGACAACTACCAAGGCTACAGAATCGTGGGCACCAACCATGATTATCTGGAATTGTACAAAGCAGAGTTTGCCCAAGGGAAACCTTGGGAGCTTCCATTTGATGTGGTGCTCGGTAGTGCGGTGGCAGAGAAAATGGGATTAAAGCTCGGAGATACGTTCATTGGTTCCCATGGCATTGGTAGCAGCAGCCACGACCATGGGGAACATCCCTATACCGTAACCGGTATTTTGGCCCCGATGGGCAACGTACTAGATAAATTGGTGCTCACGAGCATCGAATCCGTGTGGTACACGCATGACGAGGGAGAAGAGGATCCTGGCAAATTTCAGGCGCCAGTCGCAAAGACGGGTTTCCCAGAAGGCGAGGACCGTGAGGTGACTTCCCTTTTGCTCCAATACCGAAATCCGATGGCAGCCGTCCAACTTCCCCGCCAGATCAACAGCAGAACATCGCTGCAGGCTGCATCGCCGTCGTTTGAGATTTCCCGTCTTTTTGAATTGTTGGGGGTCGGAGTGAAGTTCGTTCAGGGAATTGCGATCGTGATCATCATCATCGCGGGTCTGGGCATCTTTATCGCACTGTTCAATTCATTGAAAGAGAGAAAATACGACCTCGCTGTCATGCGTACGATTGGAGCCTCAAGCGGTCAATTGTTCATCCATATTCTGTTGGAAGGGGTGATTCTTACCTTCATAGGAGCGATTTTGGGAATTCTCATTGGGCACCTTTTTTTGGGCATCCTCGTTATGCAAAACGATCAGGGGGCCATCGGCAACCTAAGCGCCTTGGTTTTCTTGACTGAGGAGCTTTGGATCGTTGTCTTCGCCGTATTCGTCGGTGTAGTAGCCTCTCTTATTCCTGCAATCAACGCTTATCAAACTGATATTGCCAAACAACTTTCCAAATCCTAATTTCGGGCGTGACGCGTTCACTGAAAAAAAATTCAATCATGAAGAAAATACTGCTGATCATTGTGCTGTTGGGCTTCGCCAAAATGGGTTATTCACAATCCACAACTGTGTGGAAGGACTTGTCGGAAGTGACCTATAAAATTGGCCAGGATGAATTTGGGGAGCTATATATCCCGGTTTTCGGTCCAAAAATCAAAAACCTCGAAGGAAAGGTCGTGGAGGCAGATGGCTACATCATCCCGTTTGAAGGCATGTTTAAACCAGAGCATATCATTCTTTCCTCGCTGCCTTTGGCTGAGTGCTTTTTCTGTGGATCGGGAGGACCTGAGACTGTCATGGAGGTGATGTTGAAAAACCCAATCAAATACACTTCAAAGCGGGTGCGTGTGCGGGGCAAGCTGACACTCAATGATAAGGATCCCGAAAAACTGATGTACATCCTAAAAGAAGCAGAACTTCTAGCGAACTAAATCAAAATGGCCAAATCAATCAATTTGGCCATTTTGCTATTCGGTCCTATTTGTTTTCAGACATCGCACCGACAACTTTTTTCTCCATCTCCAAAAAATCCTTCAGTAAGGCCATGGTTTTTTTACCTGGTTTCCCCTCGCCGATGGCGTGGTTGTCAATTTTGGTGACGGGGAGGATTTTTTTGGTCGTACTTGTCATGAAAACTTCATCCGCATTGAGGAGTTCTTCAAAGGTAATCGGGCGGATCTCCGTGTCTGGAGCCAATTCCAATGTCCGCATCCTAGTGATTCCATGAAGTACATTCTGGTCTGGGGTGGCGATTTTTCCGTCTTTGATGATGAAAATATTTGACCTGGAGCTTTCGGAAATAAAGCCGTTTTGGTGGTAAATCAAGTCTTCGGCCCCCTCTTTTTTCCAGTTGGCACTGTGCCATACAGGGAAGGCGTAATTCGTGGTTTTGATATCGGCTACGGCACGTACATGTTCGGCGGAGACCAACTTGACGCCCGTTTCGTATTTGCTCATCGGTGGAAAATCCAGGGCTTCGCAAAAGATGAACAGACTGCCTGTATTTGGAGAGAAATGATTGTCGGAAATTCCACCGGTTAACAGCATTCTGATTCCTCCGTTTTCGAGTTCATTCTTCGAAACAAGTTCCAGGATCACATCCTCCAGTCCCGCACGGTCCAGGGGAAGCGGGAGGTGCATTTTTTCTGCCGAGCGTATGAACCTATTGAGATAATCCTGTAGGAAAAGCGGGACATAGTGCGCGGTCCTGAAAAAATCAAAAATCCCATATCCCCTGATCAAACCTATGTCCATCGGATGGATCGTGGCCGTCTTGGATTCGCGGATTCTATCCTTGGCAAAACAGTAAGTTTTCATATCCTTCTCAGTCTAAATATCTTTTTTCTATATTTGCAATTATGTTGCAAATAAGTAAGCGAATTCAAATTCATAAGCCGGATTTGATCGGAATATCGGCTTCATTTTTATGCATGGTTCACTGTACGGTTTATCCCCTGATCGTTTCGCTGGGGGTTTTTGTCAAAGGGCCCGGCAACCCGCCGAGACACTTTGGGACCAAATACCAACACACGCATTCCGTTTGGCATTGGCTTGATTACATCTTCATTGCATTTGCAATTTGGGCGGTAATCAATGCGGTCAAAAATACACATTCAGATTTTATAAAAATAGGGTTATGGGCCTCGTTGACGGTATTTTGTTTTGCAATCCTTTTACACGACCGATTTGATTGGATGTTTTTTGTTTCGCTTTCAGCATCCTTTTCATTGGTTATTTTTCATATTTTAAATTGGAAAAATTACAAAACGTGTAATTCGTATAATAAATAGTTTCTTTTTTTAATTTAAATATCTTTTATTTGCTTCCAAACTTAATAACCCCAATGAAAAAAAGCTGGATACTGTTAGTAAGTCTCATTTGGTTTCTGTCCGCCTGTGGCGACAACTTAAAGAAGGAAAATGATTCTCTGAAGGAAGAAGTAATTGCCATTCATGACGAGGTGATGCCCCTGATGGGCGATTTGAAAAACTATCAAAAGCAAGTTGAAAAAAGAATTAGCCAAGCTGACTCCTTGGGGATAAGCCCCGAGGAAGTCGCTGACTTGAAGGTCATGGCGGGTGATTTGGGCAATTCCTTTGAGGGAATGTTTGTGTGGATGCGGCAGTTTAAGTCCAGTTATGATGACATGACCGATGAGCAGGTGCGGGATTACCTTCTTGAACAAAAAATCCTTGTCGAGAAGGTTAATGCCGACATCAAAAAGTCGATGGATCGCTACGAGGCCAAATTCGGCGAAAAATAATCAATGCTTCAAATATTGCCCGGCTTGTGAAGCATCTATCACTCCTTCCTTCGCCCCCCAAATGTTATATAGGTAAGTCATTAGCTGGGCGATTTCCAAATCCGTGAGTTTCGGGTTAGCCGGCATCGCCTCGTTGTATTCAATTCCGTTCACAGTTATCGGGCCAGTTTGGCCGTACTTGATGATTCGGGCGGTTCTACCTTTGTCTGCCAGAAAATAATCCGAGTTCTTGATTGGCGGGATAAGTTTACCCAATCCGCTGCCGTCTTTCTGATGGCAGTTGGCGCAGTGTTGTTCATACAGTATTTTTCCTTGTATGGCGTATTGTAGCACCTTTGTGTCGGTAATGTCAGCTAGCGTTCCCTTTTTTTTGTCGTTATTGGCGGAACACGAAATCAGAAAACCAGCAAAAAGCAAGTATAAAAAGACTTCCCTCATCGGCAGTTATTTCAAGAGTTTTGGGATATCCTTCATCAGCCTGTCGACTTGGTCTTCTTTTGTACCGTCGTATACGCCGCGGATATGGCCATCTTGGTCTATCAAAACAAATGCGCCGGAATGCAGAATACCTCCGGGCTCATTTTGGTCAGCCATGGCGGTGGTGAGATAGCTGGTTTGCCCGATTTCGAAAATCTTTTCCTGATCACCCGAAAGAAAATGCCAGGTTTTGTCATCTTCCACGCCAATTTTGGATGCGTAATCCTTGAGTAGTTCGGGTGTGTCGTGTACAGGGTCTAATGTATGGCTCAGAATCTGGAACCTTGGTTCATCCTTGAATTTTTCGTAAACCCTAAGCATCTGGGTTTTCATGATCGGACAGATTGTGGGACAGGTCGTGAAGAAAAAGTCCGCGACATAGACCTTGCCTTGCATGGAGGCGTTGGTGATGGTCTTGCCTTCCTGATTGGTAAAGGAGAAGTCAGCAATCTTGTGGTAAACAGTATCGGTTACTGTTTTGCCTTCCATTTCAAACTCCTGAACCTCCCGATTGCCCAAGATGGGAAGCTCCCCATTACTTTGGTTCCCAGCGTTATTTCCGTTGCAACTTGAGAATGCTACTGCAATAAACGTGGCAAAAACCCAAACCCTCATTTTCCTTTCCATTTCCATTTGTTAGTTATTGTTCTTCTCCCGTACTTTTTTGTACCATTTGATCCCCAGCATCATGAGTATACTGAGTGCAAACAAGCCGCCGATACCCCAGGCAACGCTCACGATACTTTTTAATACGATCAAAAAGACGATCGCGAACAGGAGAATCGTCGCCAGTTCGTTCCACATACGTAACTGGGTGGAAGTCCACTTGGTTTCCCCACGTTGCAATTGTAGAAAAATGCGGTGACACAGCAAGTGATAAATATACAATACGAAAACAAAGCCCAACTTTGCGTGCATAAATCCCAACTGCATGTAGCCCCATCGATAATACAAGACCCAAAAACCGAATATGAGCGTCAGTATTGCCGAAGGCCAGGTGATGATGTACCAAAGCCGACTTGCCATCAGGTTGAGTTGCGGACTGAGGATTTTTTGCTCTGCCTCGGGTTTGTCGTAGGCTTCGGTTTGATAAATGAAGAGCCTGACGATGTAAAAAAGTCCCGCAAACCAGGTGACAACAAAAATGATATGCAAAGCCTTGATATATTCGAAAGCCATCTTGTGATTTTTGCCCTAAATTAAATCAAAAAACCGTGAAAGTACCCCGAAATAAACTCAACCTCCTATTGATTGGTGCAGCAATCGGTATTGCTGCTTGGCTTTTTTGGGAAAGTGTATCCCAACCTGGGCTCGAACAGTGGTCCGGGAAAATGGAAGAAATGGCTTTTTACCGAAACGAAAACAATACCGGTCCTATTCGCCGGATATATGCGGTCTATGTGAAAGATGCTACCGCAGAAGACATGCGGGCCTATGCCGACCGCATGCCGTATACGAAATACGGAACGACAACAGTGTATTTTTTTTCAGGCCGGGATCGTACGCCTCGGGAATTACGGGCTGAGAATCCGCATTTTGATCCTGATTTTAACTCCTACTGCATAGCTATTTATGAAAAAAACAGCATGGCGCAGGTGCAGTTCAGGCGCAATCCTTTCGATTAAATCAGCTAAATTCACCCATCAAGCCCAATTGATTCCAAATTGAAAAAGAGCAGATTCAGCCCAGAGACTTATATCCAAGGAATCCTCAACGGAGACCGTATGCTTTTGAGCAGGGCGATCACTTTGGTAGAAAGTACCCTGGAAGAAGACCAAACCTTGGCCGGTCAGGTGATGGAGGGAATTCTTCCTTTTTCGGGAAACTCAATTCGGATCGGTATCACTGGCGTTCCTGGCGTTGGAAAAAGCACGTTCATCGAAAAGTTTGGCGGATTAATCGTTGAGAGCAACCACAAACTTGCCGTGTTGGCCGTGGATCCCAGTAGTCAGCAATCCCACGGCAGCATACTTGGCGACAAGACCAGGATGGAAAGTCTTGCTTCGGACAAGAGAGCCTATATCCGCCCCAGTCCGGCAGGAAAGGCACTCGGTGGCCTGAGTGCAAAGACCCGTGAAGCCATGCTTTTATGTGAAGCGGCGGGTTTTGATGTGATATTGATCGAAACCGTAGGAGTAGGCCAATCGGAGACTGCAGTTAGGGGGATGGTGGATTTTTTTCTGCTTCTGATGCTCGCCGGGGCAGGCGATGAACTGCAGGGAATCAAAAAAGGAATTATCGAAATGTGCGACGCTTTGGTAATCAACAAGGCCGACGGTAGCAACCTCGAGGCAGCCAAGCTGGCGATGCGAGACTATGCCAATGCGCTACATTTGTTCCAAGCAAAAGAAAGCGGTTGGACTCCGAAAGTGATGACCTGCTCGGGATTGGAGGGGAGAGGCCTAGCAAAAATCTGGAACGTCGTAGAGGAATACCGAAACGTGATGCAGCTAAACGGCTTTTGGCAACAAAACCGTCAGTCACAAAGAATCCAATGGTTTGATGACCATATCCGGTATTTGTTGGAGTCAAAATTTTATCAAAACCCCGGGGTAAAACTGCGACTGTCCGAGGTTTTACCAGGTGTCCAATCAGGAAACCTTTCTCCAATCAAACAAGCAGAGGAACTTGTCCAAGGATTTCTAAACCGTGCCAAATGACAATTCGAATATTAATGAAATTCAACCATCTTCTGGCGTTTGTTGTCGTTTCCGCACTGGTTTTTTCCTGCCAAACCAAAAAACCAGAAGAATCCCAAGAACGATGGGCTTTTGAAATCAAAAAAATTGAGCAAAAAACCTGCGCAGGGAAGGAGTGTGTCTCTGTTGATATTTCCTATCCGGTTTTTGGGGACGAAAAACTACAATCCCTGATAGAACGGATCATTGTCCAAGGGATGTCTTTTGAGGGGCAACCTGAAACACTTTCCTTGGATTCCGCGGTTCAGGGTTTTATAGGTGAGTATATCGCCTTGAAGAAAGAATTTCCCGATGCCATTTCATGGGAATATTCCATGGAAGTTCGTGTTTCCTATCAAAGCGATTCTCTGTTGAGTTTGGTCTTTGACAGTTTTTCCTTTACAGGCGGCGCCCATCCGAATTCATTTCGCTCCTATCTGAATTTTGACAAGAATACGGGACAAGGAATTACAAATTCTGAGTTGATTCTGGAGGAAAGGACACTACTTTCCAAAGCAGAGGTGGAGTTTCGCAAGTACCATGCAGTCGGTGAGGACATGAACTTGAAGGATGATGGGCGATTTTTTCTAAATGAAAGAGATGAATTTTTTCTCCCTGCCGCGATTGGCTTCGAACTCGATTCTCTGGTACTTTATTACAATTCCTATGAAATCGGCCCCTATGTCATGGGTCCAACCGAACTCAAATTGCCCCTGTCTGAACTGGCTGGAATCGTGGCATTTACAAACAAATAGAGAGATAAAATCAAACCTTGATACCTTTTCACATCCGAGACCCGGAACTTCCTTACCGCAGGACCTCCCAACTTTCTAGTATGACCGCATCTTCAGTTTTTTCTTCAGATCGTTTACGGCATTTCTGAAGGTAGTATCCGTTTCCATTAGGTCATTGACCGTCTGAACGGCGTGGATGACCGTACTGTGGTCCCTGCCACCAAAATGGTACCCGATGGATTTGAGGGAATGGTTGGTAAATTCCTTCGAAAAATACATGGCCACTTGACGGGCTGTCACGATTTCCTTTTTGCGGGTTTTTGCCTTCAGGTCCTCGGTTTTAATGTCGAAATAGTCAGATACGGTCTTTTGGATAAAATCGATGCCCACCTCGTTTTCGATGTCCTTCACGATGTTTTTCATGATGGTCTTGGCCAAGGCCAAATCAATCTCTACCCGATTGAGCGATGCGTGTGCGATCAGGGAAATCATCACGCCTTCCAATTCACGGACATTTGTGTCAACGGTATAGGCAAGATACTCGATGACGTCGTCAGGGATGTAAATACCCTCGGATTGCATTTTCCTACGGATGATTGCGACCCTTGTCTCAAAGTCAGGCATCTGCAGGTCTGCTGTCAGGCCCCATTTGAAGCGGGACAAAAGCCTCTCCTCCAAACCTTTGAGGTCCTTGGGCGGACAATCGGAAGTCAGGATGATCTGCTTCTTGTTTTGGTGGAGGTGGTTGAAGATGTGGAAAAACATCTCCTGCGTTCGATCTTTCCCAGCAAGAAACTGGATATCGTCGATAATGAGCACATCCACTTGCATGTAGAAATTGGTGAAGGACTTTACATTGCCGTCTTTGATCGAATCCATGAACTGGTTGACGAACTTCTCCGAGGACACATAGAGTACAAACTTATCCTCAGGTCCGTTTTTTATTTCGTTGCCAATGGCCTGCACCAAGTGTGTCTTTCCCAATCCCACGCCACCATAAACCATCAGCGGGTTGAAAGAGGTAATGCCGGGCTTGGTTGCGACCGCAAATCCTGCCGATCTCGCGAGTCTGTTGCAATCACCTTCGATATAGGTGTTGAAGGTGTAGTTTGGGTTCAGATTGGATTGCATCAGCCATTCCTCGTTGATCGAGGGAATATCAAATGGGCTTTTTGCCTCTGGAGCTCCTGGTTTTTTTGCTAATGGTGTATTTCCAACCTGCGGGTAGCTGACGACGTAGGGCTGGTTTTGGGAATTTCCCTTATCAACCACGACGGCATATTCCAAGCGGCCATTGGGCCCCAGGGTGGATTTGATCGCCAGCTTCAAGACATTCACGTAATTGTCTTCCAACCATTCGTAAAAAAATTGGCTCGGAACCTGAATGGTCAGTGTCGAGCCCTCCAACCTCACCGGGTTGACGGGCCTAAACCAAGTCGAAAAACTTTGTTCAGGGACATGTTGCTCGATGACGCGCAAACATTCGTTCCAAACTGCATTTGCCTCTGAACTCATTTTCTACTTAATATATCTAAACATGAATTGTTGTGGAAACCCTCACCTCTTTTCGAAGGGTTCCAAATTTGTGGATTTTTAATTTAAATTAAAAATCAAATTCGGCTTGACTTTTTAATAATTCCTTAAAGCCTGACAATTCCATTTGGATTGATTTCGCCGCCTGAAATTATGTGTTTTTGACTTCTGATTTGTGCGATTTCAAGTAAGGGATACAACAGGATTGCGGGAGAATTTTCGATTTTCGGCCTAAGCTAACCGCGTGTCACCCCGGATTATAATTCAGCGTTGAGATTCCATTCGATTATTTGTGGTGGCAAATCCCTGCTGATCGCTTATTTTTGGGTATTGTCTTGCGTACTAACGGCATGCGCTGAGTACAACTGATTGATAAACCCAAATATGAAAAAAACCACTTTTGATGCTTTTCCGCACTCGTCAAAGGAAGACTGGATACGACAGGTCTTGCAGGATATCAGAGGAAAAGACTTTGAGGCCACCCTTACTACCATGAATCCTGACGGGATCAGGATTCAGCCTTGTTACACGGAAGAGGACTCAGTCTCCGGACTCGAGGGTTACCGCAACGCCTTCCATCCCAATCCGGAAATTCCCGGTATCCCCCCTCGGATTTGGGCTAATGTTGGAACCTTCGAGGTCGAGGATGAAAAAGTGTCCAATCGGGAAATCCTTCATGCTTTGATGAACGGGATTGACGGGATCTATTTGAAGATAAATGGACCGATCGATTGGGCAACGCTGCTTAAGGACGTCGGGATTCAGTATATTACAGTGTATTTGGAGACGGAAGGGAGTGTTCTTGAGTTGTGGGAAAGCTTCAAATCCTGGATTCAAGCCGCAGGCATCAAACCGGCCGAGCTGCATGGAGGGATTATCTGGGACGGATTTGTTCAGGCGCTTCAATACCGCTTGGAAAAGGAGGACATTTATGTAAATGCAGCGTCTTTGCTCGCTTCGGTAAAAGCTTATCCGGACTTCCGGCCGCTTGCGATTCGCTTTTCCCATTACCATCAAGCTGGCGCTACGGCCGTTCAGGAGTTGGCATATGGATTCGGTGGCTTGGTTGAGCTTGTGGATGGTTTGGAGAAGCATGGAATTTCACCGGCTGACCTGTTTTCTAATTGCTTCGTCTGCACAGAAGTGGGGGGTGATTTTTTTGGAGAAATAGCCAAAGTCAAATCCGCTCGGGTGATTTTTCACCAGCTTGCAACCTTATATGGCGTATCGATGGAGCCAGAAATGGTAGAAATATTCGTCGGGACAAGTAATTGGACCAAGAGTACTTGGGATGTGAATACGAACTTGCTTCGAAATACTTCCGAAGCGATGGCTGCCATCTTTGGCGGATGCAACGCGCTCGCGGTCGTCACACATGATTTTTCGAAGTCTGATTTTTCGACAAGAATGGCGCGCAATATCTCCAATATCCTCAAAGAGGAATCCTTTTTGGACAAAGTGGTCGATCCTGCCGCCGGTAGTTACTATTTGGAGGTTTTGATTCGGGAGATTTTGGGAAAAGTTAAATCCAAGCTTATCGATATCGAGAAAATTGGCGGCTGGTGGCAAGCATTCGAATCGGGACAGATGCAGAATGAGATTCGTGCGGCACGGGACATGTCAATGGTGGCGGTTTTGGAGGGGCAGTCTCCAAAAATCGGCACCAACAAATTTGCACCGAATGAAAGTCGGCCGAATGTAGAATTGCCTCAAGAGCAGGTCTGGCAATTGTTACCTTGGCGTGAAACCCTATTGTTTGAACACCAAAACCAAAATCCAGCATGAGGCCCGATCTTTCCAAACTTCGATTTGAGTATCAAAACGGTGGTCAAAATGAATCTGCTGGTGTTTGGGAATCTGCCGAAAAGATTCCAGTGCCCGGCGTTATCGGTAGTGAACTGCTGAAGGACGTGTCGCATTTGCGCTACGCGGCGGGAATTCCACCTTTTTTGCGGGGACCTTACAGTACGATGTATGTGATGCGGCCATGGACGATTCGGCAATATGCAGGTTTTTCTACGGCAGAAGAATCTAACGCGTTTTATAGGAGAAATTTAGCGGCTGGACAAAAAGGGCTTTCAGTCGCTTTCGATTTGGCTACCCATCGAGGCTACGATTCCGACCACCCCAGAGTAGTCGGTGATGTTGGCAAAGCTGGTGTTGCGATCGATTCTGTTTTGGACATGAAGGTATTGTTTGATGGGATTCCCTTGGACCAAATGTCTGTCTCCATGACGATGAATGGGGCGGTGATCCCGATTTTGGCCTTTTTTATTGTCGCGGCCGAAGAACAGGGAGTGAAGCCAGAACAGTTGAGTGGCACCATCCAAAATGATATTCTGAAGGAATTCATGGTCCGCAACACCTACATCTATCCGCCTGGGCCATCGATGCGAATCATCGCAGATATTTTTGCTTACACTTCGAAACATATGCCTAAGTTCAATTCCATTTCTATCTCGGGCTACCACATGCAGGAGGCAGGTGCAACTGCCGATTTGGAGCTGGCTTATACCTTGGCGGATGGTTTGGAGTACCTCAGGACAGGCATACAGGCAGGTTTGGATATTGATGATTTTGCGCCGAGGCTTTCATTCTTTTGGGCTATTGGGATGAATTATTTTATGGAAATAGCCAAAATGAGGGCGGGAAGGCTCCTTTGGGCGGAAATCGTGCGGCAATTTGGCCCCAAGGACCCCAAGTCAATGGCGCTACGCACCCATTGTCAAACTTCGGGTTGGTCCCTGACGGCCCAAGATCCCTTCAATAACGTTACACGCACAGCCATTGAGGCTATGGCAGCGGCATTGGGCCATACCCAATCTTTGCATACCAATTCTTTTGACGAGGCGATCGCGCTTCCGACGGATTATTCTGCTCGGATCGCAAGAAATACCCAGCTTTTTCTGCAAGAAGAGACGGGAATTACAAAAGTCGTGGATCCCTGGGGTGGGTCTTTTTATTTGGAATACCTCACAGATCAATTGGTCAAAAAAGCCCGAGTTCTGATCGATGAGGTTGAATCCATGGGCGGTATGGCCAAAGCCATAGATGCTGGGATACCCAAGATGCGTATCGAAGAAGCGGCCGCCAGGAAGCAAGCGCGGATCGATAGCGGCCGTGATGTAATCGTAGGCGTCAATCGGTATCAAACAGAATCAGAGGAGGAGTTTGATATTCTCGAAGTGGACAACAACGCCGTCAGGGAAGCCCAAATCGAGCGGTTGCACCGACTCAAAGCTGAGCGCAGCCAACCGGAAGTCGACGCCGCACTTTCCGCGATCACGGTTGCGGCCGAATCCGGGAAGGGAAATCTTCTCGAATTGGCCGTGGAAGCAGCCCGAAAAAGGGCTACTTTAGGGGAAATATCCTATGCGATGGAAAAAGAATTCGGCAGGCACAAAGCTGCGATCCAATCTGTCAAAGGCGTGTATGCTGGCGAGGCCAAAAACGATAAAGCATTTCAAGAAGCGAGGGCTTTGGCTGACCGTTTTGCGGAATTGGAAGGAAGGAGGCCACGCATCATGGTTGCCAAAATGGGCCAGGACGGCCACGATCGGGGTGCCAAAGTCATTGCGACAGGCTTTGCCGATTTAGGCTTTGACGTCGATATCGGACCTTTATTCCAAACCCCGGAGGAAGTGGCCATGCAGGCGGTCGAAAACGACGTGCATATCGTGGGGGCGTCCTCCCTTGCAGCCGGCCATAAGACCTTGGTGCCAGCGCTGATTGCAGAGCTTAAGCGACTGGGGAGGGAAGATATCATGGTGATTGCGGGAGGAGTGATTCCACCAAAAGACTACCAATTCCTTAGCGATGCGGGCGTCTCAGCTGTCTTTGGCCCAGGGACGGTCATTTCCAAGGCTGCCAAGGAAATTTTGGAAAAATTGATGACCTAGAATCGATTCTTTAAGCCGTTGGTTTATTGCGGGTTGAGGCAAATTATGGTGTATATAATGTGTTTTTGCCGGACTAGTCCCGAGTTGTTTGGGTGAATTTTATCGATTTGCGAGGAGTTTAGAGTTAAATTGTGTCTCTTTTGAACTTGTCAACTATGATGTTTTTGGCGGAATTGAACTTTAAGCTTCCTTGGACCAACCCAGTCCTTGTTTTTTCCAGTATCCTGTTCATCATCCTTTTTGCGCCGCTGCTGCTCAACAAGATAAAAATCCCGCAATTGATCGGGTTGATCATTGCAGGTGCGCTTATAGGACCCAATGGCTTTAATTTGCTGGAAAGGGACAGCAGCGTGGTACTGTTTGGCACGGTGGGATTGCTGTATATCATGTTTTTGGCTGGATTGGAAATCGATATGGCCGATTTCAAGAAGAATTCGACCAAAAGCATCGTCTTTGGTATGTACACTTTTGTGATTCCCATGGTTTTGGGTACGCTTTCGGGTCTCTATATTTTGGGTTTTGGAATGGCAACTTCGGTTCTGTTGGCAAGTATGTTTGCCTCGCATACGCTGATTGCCTATCCAATCATCTCTAAGTTGGGCGTGACGAAAAATAAAGCGGTGAACATCACCGTTGGGGGTACCATGATTACCGATACCTTGGCTCTCTTGGTATTGGCCGTGGTGGTCGGGATGTCTACCGGAGAGATGACAGGCAATTTCTGGCTGAGACTTTTTATTTCCTTGTTGATTTTCGCAAGCATTGTGGTGTTTGTATTTCCAATGTTGGCCCGCTGGTTTTTCAAAAAGAGCGATGACAATATTTCCCAATACATATTTGTTTTGGCGCTCGTGTTTCTCGGTGCGTTTTTGGCTGAGGCCGCAGGAATCGAAGGAATCATTGGGGCGTTCTTGGCGGGTTTGGCTTTGAACAAACTTATACCCCATACTTCTCCGCTTATGAACAGGATTGAGTTTGTTGGCAACGCGCTTTTCATCCCTTTCTTCCTGATTGGCGTTGGTATGTTGATCGATTTTCGGGTTTTCATCTCAGACTTCGAAACGATCAAGGTTGCCATCATCATGACCATCGTGGCGACGCTTGCCAAGTTCCTTGCCGCATATTTCACTCAAAAAACCTTCAGTTTCTCCGTGGCACAGCGAAACGTGATCTTCGGACTGAGCAATGCCCAAGCAGCGGCGACTTTGGCGGCGGTGCTCGTAGGATACAAAATTATCATCGGGGAAAATCCCGACGGCACGCCTATCCGACTATTGGGTGACAGTATTCTGAATGGGACCATCCTGATGATTTTGGTTACTTGTACGATTGCCTCGTTCGTTGCCCAAAGGGGCGGTACCGTGCTTGCCCTTGAGGAGGAAAAAGAATCTTCCGAAGAAAAAGAATCCAATGAACTTGAGGAGAAAATACTTATTCCAGTCAATTACCCGGAAAATATTGAGGAGCTGATCAATTTCGGTGTGACGATCAAATCTAAATCGACAAAGAACTCTCTAATTGCCCTTAACATCATTCCTTCGGATGTCACGGATGAAGCGAAGGAAAAGAATGCCAAGAAGCTTCTGGAAAAAGCTACAAAGGCGGCTGCTGCGACTGATAACATCCTGAGCGAACTTGTCCGGTACGACAGCAATATTGTCAACGGGATATCCAATGTGGCCAAGGAAAACAAGGCGACGGATATCATCCTAGGGCTACATAAGCAGCAATCCATCTCTGATTCTATTCTTGGCAAACTTACAGAGGGCGTATTGTCCAAAATCCAGGTCACGGCATTTATTTACCAGAGTTACCAGCCTTTGAATACGATCGGGAAGTATGTAGTCGTGATTCCCAAAAATGCCGAAAAGGAGCTTGGATTTATACATTGGCTGCTGAGGGTATGGAATATCGGTAGAAATACCGGGGCCAAACTGTCTTTCTTTGCCCATTCGGAAACCTTGGAATTTATTAAAGAGGTTCAGAAAAAGTTTAGCATCGAGGCTCAATTCACGGAGTTTCCTGACTGGGAAGACTTCTTAATATTGTCAAGGGACTTAAAAGAAAATGATGCCTTGATGGTCATCATGAGTCGAAAAAGTGGGGAATCGTACAATCCGGTGATGCAGAAACTGCCCAAATACCTCAACAAGTATTTTAACAAGAACAATTTCATACTGGTCTATCCAATCCAAAATGATCTAGAGGATCCCTACGCCAAAACGGGAGGCACCTCCTTCCTTAATCCCTTGCTTTCCGGTAGCGTCCATACATTGGAGAATTTTTCCGAAGCGATTGGGAAGGTTTTTAAGAAGAAATAGCCAAGCGAACTGAGGAGTCAGTTTCCTGCTGAAGGATTCATGTTCCGGATTGCGGAGATTCTCCAGTTTTCACCCGTTTTAACCACAGAAAAGCTACTCCACATTTCCCTTTTGGATCCGTTTGGACTAGTGATTATATACCGGCAATCTACCAATGCCACATTTTCGCTGAGGAACTTAATCTTTTCGACCTCAAGGCTACGTGTGCCTGGGTTGGAACGGGTGCTTGTCTGCATGCCTGCTGTAGCCTCAGCAATCCCGCTTCTCCATTGTCCGTTTGAGACCAGTTGGTCTATGTCCTCGGTCAGGATTTTACGCAGGAGAATGCTGTCTTGTGTTTCCCTTGCTTCCGAATACTGCATGATGAGAGTTTTGATTTTCTCTTTTTCCTGTAATTTTTCGGACTGCGAAAAGACGGCTATCGGAAAAATCACCAGTATCAGGAATGATAGCTTCATGTTTTTGGAGTTTTGCATTGAAAATACCCATTAAAACATGTAAAACCAATTTGTAAAAAAAGCCTTTTGCCAGAATCTCGGCAAAGGAAAACGCCATCTGGATACAGATGGCGTTCTTTCATTTGAGTTTTGGCCAATTAGGTTGTCTACACAAATCCGCTTGGATCTGACTATACCACATCTTCGCCCCGCAGTTTTATCACTGCACCTTCCAGAATCTCGCCGATGCGGATTTGGCAGGAAAGGCGCGAAGTTGGGAAATACTCGGGCAGGTTTTCTAGCTGGTCTAGTTCGGTATCAGTTGCATCTCCGAGGCCATCCTTTCCTTCAAGGATTTCCACGTGACAGGTAGCGCAGAGTGCCATGCCACCGCAGGTAGCGAGGATTGGATATTCGGATGCTTTCAGCACTTCCATCAGGCTCAGCCCCATGTCATCAGGAGCTTCGATTTGTTGCCGGTTGCCTGTTTGGTCTTCTACGGTAAATGATATCATGGGATTGATTAGAATGCGTTTACGCCGTTGACGGTGGTGTATTTGAAGCTGAGTTTTTGGTCGGGATAGACATATTTGAATGCAGAGTGCATCATGATGGCCGCCTCGTGGAAGCCACAGAGAATCAGCTTCAGCTTTCCTGGATAGGTGTTGATATCGCCGATGGCGTAGATGCGTTCCACGCCGGTGGAATAGTCACGGGTATCTACTTCGATGGCATTCTTATCAATGCTGAGTCCCCAGTCTGCAATCGGACCGAGCTTTGGACTCAAGCCAAACAGGGGGATTAGATAATCCGCATCCAATACGATTTCCTCCTTGGATTTGCCTTCGAGAGTGACAGTTTTCAATGTCCCGTTGCCACCTAGCTCTTTGAGATTGGCGGAAAGGATCAAATCAATTTTCCCTTTGTTGGCTAGGTCAAACACTTTGGACGCCGAATCCGGAGCGCCACGGAAAGTCTCATTTCTGTGAACCAAGGTTACCCTTTCAGCCACATCGGCCAGATAGATCGTCCAGTCCAAAGCGGAATCACCTCCACCAGCCAGCACAACCTTTTTGTTGCGGAAAGTCTCTGGGTTCTTTACCATGTAAGCGACACCTTTTCCTTCAAATGCCTCCAGATTTTCCACAGCGGGCTTTCTCGGCTCAAATACGCCCAAGCCGCCGGCGATCACCACTACTTGGCAATGCACTTGTGTTTTCTCATTTGTGGTGACGATGTACGATCCGTCAGCCTGCTTAGCAAGATGCTCCACACGCTCGCCCAAGGTAAATGTCGGCTTGAATGGCTTGATTTGCAACATCAGGTTGTCCACCAAATCCTGCGCATTGATCTCCGGATAGCCCGGGATATCGTAGATCGGTTTTTGGGGATAAATCTCCGACAATTGCCCACCGACCTGCGGAAGGTAATCGATCAAATGGCAGCGCATCTTCAGCAATCCTGCTTCAAAAACCGCAAATAGACCAACTGGTCCCGCCCCGATGATACAAAGGTCTGTCGTAATCATGATGAAAATGGTTTATCAATAGATTTAACAGCTTTTTCAGCTGTTTGTTCGTACAAATATAATTAGTATGACAAGTAATTTCTCAATTTTGATAAGATCTATTCAAGGTTGTCATAAATCTTGTTGAGGATCCGCTTAAATTCCTCAAAATCCCCTTCGTTGAGGTTTTCCCAAGCTTTTTGTCTGATCTCAGAGACTTTTGGTTTGAGTTCTTCTACTTTTTCGGCGCCCGTCTGCGTAAGTACCAGTTGAAAACTTCTCCGGTCATTGGGGTGGGGGACACGCTCCACATAGCCTTTTTTGGTCAGGATATCGATGATGCGCGTCAGTGTCGGTTGGTCTTTGAATAGGATTTGGGCCATTTCGGATTGGCTCATCAGCTCATTCTCAGATAGGTTTTTCAAAATCAGCCATTGGTCGACCGTGATATCGAAATCCTCCAGCTTGAACTTTCGCTGAGCATACTGCTTGACACGCCGGGCAGTCCGATCGAGTAGAAATGAGTACTTGCTGAATTGTTCCTGTGTCATACCAATAATTAGCATGACAAATGTAAGTATGATTTTGGTATTACGAATAAAAACCTATAAAAAAGATAGGGAATATAGGTAAATATCAATTCACGTTTTCCCTTCTGTAGATGAGATTGCCGTCCTTGTCCCATTCTGCGCGGATGTAGGGTCTGAAGTTTTTCGTGAACGGCTCACTTTGGTATTGGATTTCCCGCTTGCGGACTGCACTGTTTTTCACATTCCAGTATTCGGTCCAAAGCCCGACTTTTTCGCCGAAATGGTACTCCCCGGTGACGGCAACCTGCCCGTCTTCATGGAAATGAAAGAAATTGCCTTCCATTAATTCATACTCCACGGGGATAAGCTTTTCGATCTGGCGTTTTTCGCGGTTATAGTAGGTGACTTTGGAATCTTTGGGCCAGCCTTCGGAGTAGTGGAGTTTGTCAAGAAGTACAGATTTGTTGTCAAACTTAAGCCAGGTGCCATGTTTTGTGCCAAAAAAATAGTAGCCTTTCTCGACAACGACTTCGCCAACTTCCCGCTGATACGGCCCGTGAAGGAGAAATCCGCGTGCCGGGTCAAAGTTTTGGCTGCGGATGACCTTATCCCGATTGTCGATCCAATAAATATCCCTAATATAGGGATCTACTGTCCTGGTTTCGGTTGTATAATTGAAAACCTCATATTGGACCGATTCTCGAATGTTCTGTTTGGTGTAGCCCTTCTTTGTCTTGACTCCAAAGTAGATGTTCTTTTTCGCCTTTTTCTTTTTCTCTTTCTTTTTATCAGTTTTGTTTAAGTCCTCGAAAAGCAGCATCGGTGCCGAGGTAGGCAAGAACCTATCGGTCACGACTCCTGAGGAATCAGGGTCTGTTTGTTGTTCTTTTTTGTCCTTTTGGGCAAAAGACACACGTATGCCGATTAGATAAATCAATGCGAGAAGGAAAATCCGGGATTTCATGTTTTTACAACGAATTTTGGGCGATCGTTATTTTACCAAAAAAACACGGAACTATCAGCAATTCAAATGATTTTTTGAGAATTAATGATTGTAATCTGTATTTTTGGCCGAATTTTAAAAATCAAACCTCATGAATCCTATTTTATCCGATCGCATCAACCAGATGGAAGAATCCGCGACTCTGGCAATGGCCAAAAAAGCGCGGGATTTGAAAGCCCAAGGAATTGACATCATCAGCCTGAGTTTGGGCGAACCAGATTTCAAGACACCTAAGCATATCCAAAAGGCAGCCAAAGATGCAATCGATGAGGAAAAATATTTCGCCTATCCACCAGTGGCTGGATACCAGGACCTGAGGGAAGCGATCGCGAAGAAACTGCGTGAGGAAAACAATATCTCCCAAGCCAAAGCCGAAAACATCGTCGTTTCGACGGGGGCCAAGCATTCCATCGCGAATGTGTTCATGTGTCTTATCAATGAAGGTGACGAGGTGGTGATTTACTCGCCTTATTGGGTGAGCTATGCCGAAATCATAAAATTGGCTGGTGGTGTTCCCGTGCTTATAGAAGGAAACCTCGAAAACAACTTCAAAGCCACAGCCAAGCAATTGGAAGCGGCGCTGACGGATAGGACCAAGGCGGTGATTTATTCCTCTCCTTGTAACCCAACCGGTTCTGTATTTAGTCAGGCTGAACTGGAGGAAATCGCAGCCATCGTTAAAAGCAGGGAGAACCTTTTTGTAATCGCCGATGAAATTTATGAGCTGATCAATTTCACCGGGAAAAATTTCAGCATCGCATCTCTCCCCGGGATGTTTGAAAGAACAATTACGGTGAATGGATTTTCTAAGGGATATGCGATGACAGGATGGAGGGTAGGTTACATCTGTGCGCCCGTGTTTATTGCAAAAGCCTGTGAGAAGATGCAAGGTCAATTCACTTCAGGTGGTACGGGCATTGCCCAAAGGGCTGCTTTGGCGGCGATCACTGGCGACCAAACGCCGTCCAAAGAGATGGAAAAAGCCTATTTGCGCAGAAGGGATTTGGTTTTGGGTCTTTTAAAAGATATTCCTGGTATCAAGACGCATATTCCCGAGGGTGCATTTTATTTCTTTCCCGACGTGACAGCATTTTTCGGAAAATCAGCGGACGGGTTTAAAGTAGATAATGCGGACGATCTCTGTTTATATATTCTTGAAAAAGCCAACGTGTCACTGGTAACTGGTGAGGCATTCGGAGCACCAAACTGCGTCAGGTTGTCTTATGCGGCTTCGGACGAGGAACTTGTGGAGGCTCTCAAACGAATGAAATCCGCCTTGGCCAAACTTGCATAAACACGATAACCCATATTCTATCCCCGGGCCTGTGGTTCGGGGATTTTTTTTTGTACAAATCCCCAATAGAAGTGCTTGAAGGGATTTTCAAATAAGCCAATCCGCACTCCAACGTAGAGTAAATCCTTGGATTATTACCCCATAGTTAATTGTCATTAGACTTCACGGGTGGATAATAAATATGAAAATTCAAAGAAAAATTTAACTAACGTGTTTTTTTGACTTTGTTCGTTGATTTCAACTAAATGATAAAATTAAAAGATAATCTTGGAAACTAGTTGAATATTGTATCGAAGCGGTATAGATCAAAATGTTGAAAATCAATAAAATAATGAGTTAATTTTCAATTTTATGGAAACCCTAAGGATATCGACAAAGAATTGATTGTCAAAAAATACATTGCTAAAACGCTTTAATCGGTCTGATAGGTAGAAGTGCGGTTTTGTCGTGAAAACTCAATTATGATTATTTTATTATTAAATCAAAAAAAACCTAGATGATACTCTTGTTTTTCTAAATCATTGTTTGCTATATTTGTCTCGGGTGATTAAGCAACTTTTTCTGCTAAAGACTTTTGATGATTAAATAAATGGAGATTATTGTGAGAATGACTTTTTCTGATCTCCATTTAAATTCTAATCCGCAGTAATGCGGATTTTTTATTTCTGGATATATTGGGTCTGAAATATTGTGACATTAAGTTGAGATTTTCCTTTTATATCGTTTTCGTGCTTTTTTCGGGAATCTTTTCCTTGGCAACAGATTTTTCGCATGCGCAGGGAGACACGACATATTATGTAAGCTATCGGAAAATGCTGACGACAAGGCTTTACACTTCCAGGAAGTATACAAGTTTGGTGTTACAAGACAACTTGAGTGACACGCGTATGAGGTTTGAACCAAACACGAACCTTAACCTTGGAGTGGGTGCCTCCTACAATGATTTCACGCTGAATATTGCCGTAGGCTTTCCTTTTATGAATCCAAATATGGATCGCGTAGACGGCCGTTACTTGGATCTGCAGGGACACGTTTATCCTAGGAATTTTGTCATCGATTTCTTCGGGCAGTTTTACAACGGCTACTATTTGCAGCGGATCAATGGTCAATTGGTAGACGATCCGGATATCATGGTCTTTCCAGACATGCGTGTGAGGAAATTCGGTGCCAACGTGCAATACCTTTTCAATGGTGACAGGTTGTCGCTGAAGGCTTCATTTTTGCAGACCGGTTGGCAAAAAAAATCAGCAGGAAGTCTTTTGGGTGGTTTTGAAATGTACGGTGGACATGCCGAGAACCCGTATCCGATTCCTTTTGAGCCAGACAACCCGCTCAGTCGGGAGTTTACCCGGGTTGGTTTTTTGCAGTTCGGCCCAAACATTGGTTATGTCGCCACATTGGTGATCAAAAAGCATTTCTTCCTGACAGGATTGGTATCAAGCAGCATGAGTTTTGGTTTTTCCAATGTGGAGCAGAATTTTGACTCCTCACCGCAATGGAATGTGACCAACACCTTTTTTTTGAGAGGATTTGCTGGGTACAACGGCCCGGTATGGTCGATTAATGCTAATTATGTACACGCAAATTTGGGACTACCGAGAGTGGATGATTTCGCAAACCAATTGATGACGGGCAATTACCGAATCAATTTTATTTACAGATTTGACGTAGGACCCAAATTGAAGAAGTACTTGGATTATGTAGATTTGGAGCGGTATCTACCCGAGAAGCTCAAGAAGCAAAAAGAGGACTGACCCCTTTTTATATTAACAATCAAAATCAAACCCAAATATGTCATTACCAGCACAGATCAGCGCATCCTTAGAGACGCTCGGCATCAAGGACCAAAACCCAGGAAGTTCAACCGGCCAAAATTGGCTGCATACATCGGCAGGTTTTTTTTCATCCCTTTCACCTGTAGATGGAAATAAAATTGCAGCGGTGCAAGCTACTGACAAGGCGACCTATGAGGCGGTGGTCCAGAAGGCAGAGGAAGCCTTTTTAACCTGGAGAAGAGTCCCGGCGCCACAGCGTGGTGAATTTGTGAGGAAACTTGGCAACGAACTCCGGGTCGTCAAAGCCGACTTGGGCAGGCTCGTTTCCTACGAGATGGGCAAGTCCTACCAAGAAGGACTCGGCGAGGTCCAAGAGATGATCGATATCTGTGATTTTGCAGTGGGCCTCTCCAGGCAATTATATGGGCTGACGATGCACTCAGAGCGTCCCGGCCATCGCATGTATGAGCAGTGGCATCCCTTGGGCATCGTCGGAATCATCTCCGCATTTAATTTTCCGGTTGCTGTGTGGTCATGGAATGCCATGATCGCTTGGGTCTGCGGGGATGTATGTATATGGAAACCTTCTGAAAAAGCGCCACTTTCGGCTTTGGCCTGCCAGCATATCGTAGCAAAGGTACTCCGCGAAAGCGAACTGCCGGAGGGTATATCTTGCCTCATCAATGGAGACTACAAGGTGGGTGAAATGATGACCCAAGACTCGCGGATTCCTTTGATCTCTGCGACCGGCTCCACCCGCATGGGCAAGATTGTCGGTCAAGCCGTAGCGGCCCGCTTGGGACGGTCACTTTTGGAACTAGGCGGCAACAATGCCATCATCATCACCGAAAACGCGGATTTGGATATTGCCATTCGTGGGGCTTTGTTTGGTGCAGTGGGTACTGCTGGTCAGCGCTGTACCACGACCAGACGTCTGATCGTACAGGAATCTGTCTATGATACGGTCAAGGAAAGGCTCAAATCCGCCTATGCCAAGTTGGTGATCGGGGATCCATTGGACGAGAAAAACCACGTGGGTCCACTCATCGACCGAGACGCGGTCAAGGCCTATTTATCCGCAGTGGAAAAGGTCAAAGCCCAAGGAGGAAATGAACTCGTGCCAGCAGGTGTACTCACGGGTTCCGGATATGAGTCAGGCTGCTATGTCAAGCCCTGTATCATCGAAGCCGAAAACCACTTCGAGATGGTGCAGCACGAGACATTCGCGCCGATCTTGTACTTGATCAAATATAAGACCCTCGACGAGGCGATAGCCATGCACAACGGCGTGCCGCAGGGATTATCCTCCGCAATCATGACTTTAAACATGCGCGAGGCGGAGGCTTTCCTGTCCGCCGCGGGTTCAGACTGCGGTATCGCCAACGTCAATATCGGCACATCCGGTGCGGAGATTGGCGGGGCATTTGGAGGGGAAAAGGAAACCGGCGGAGGACGCGAATCCGGTTCGGACTCTTGGAAAGCCTATATGCGCCGCCAGACCAATACGATCAATTACAGTACAGCGCTCCCCCTTGCTCAAGGGATTAGGTTTGAGATTTGAGGACTGCCCTATGGGCGAAGCGGACGAAAAGAGCCAATATGCCCAGAAATCAGTGAAGTAGATCCAACCGAAGTCGATTTCCTCAATACCTGTGGAAGGTTAAGCAAAACAGAAAAGCCCTCGGGATAAGGTTCCGAAGGCTTTAAAGTGGGAGTTGGAGGATTCGTCCCGATCGCCATCGCGGACCCCGACCCTCTGCGGCCTTTTTCATTTCGGATTAAAACAAAAAAGCCCCGATTTGGGGCTTTGAAGTGGGAGTTGAGGGATTCGTCCCGATCGCCATCGCGGACCCCGACCCTCTGCGGCCTTTTTCATTTCGGATTAAAACAAAAAAGCCCCGATTTGGGGCTTCGAAGTGGGAGTTGATGGATTCGTCCCGATCGCCATCGCGGACCCCGACCCTCTGCGGCCTTTTTCATTTCGGATTAAAACAAAAAAGCCCCGATTTGGGGCTTTGAAGTGGGAGTTGAGGGATTCGTCCCGATAGCCATCGCGGACCCCGACCCTCTGCGGCCTTTTTGATTTCGGATTAAAACAAAAAAGCCCCGATTTGGAGCTTTGAAGTGGGAGTTGAGGGATTCGTCCCGATAGCCATCGCGGACTCCGACCCTCTGCGGCCTTTTTGATTTCGGATTAAAACAAAAAAGCCCCGATTTGGGGCTTCGAAGTGGGAGTTGAGGGATTCGTCCCGATAGCCATCGCGGACCCCGACCCTCTGCGGCCTTTTTGATTTCGAATTAAAACAAAAAAGCCCCGATTTGGGGCTTCGAAGTGGGAGTTGAGGGATTCGAACCCCCGACCCTCTGCTTGTAAGGCAGATGCTCTGAACCAGCTGAGCTAAACTCCCGAAAACCGCTCTCTTTCAGAACGGAGTGCAAATATATGTTTTTTATTTTTCTGACTGCAAAGAAAGAAATCTGAATTTTTTTCTTTTGTAAATAACCGCTTGATTTTGAACCAGTAAATTTTCTCAATCCAAATTCACCGTCACCCCGGCCTTGGCCCATCTGCCCGGCATTTGAACCCAGCCGGCTTCGACGTAGTCGGTATCAGTGATGTTGGAGACTTCCACGAAGAATCCGAATTTTTTTAACCTGTTGAAATCCAAGCGTGCGTCCATCAGGAAATAGGGATCCAATGCCATACGCTCGATGTACCGGGCCTTTAGCGTAAATTCTGCCCGTTGGAAAAACTCTGCCTGAATGCCCGCAATCAGTTGGTGGCGGAGGGAATTGAGCGCATAGCGCGATTCCAAGCCAGGCGCTTGGTTGAGGTTGGCGTTGATGTAATTATAGCTGATTTGGAACTCACGAAGCTTGGCATCACCATTTCCCCAATTGAGGAAATATTGGAAGGATGTCTCAATCCCGTGGAAATCTATAGCCGTGATATTTTCTGGAGTCCATCGATTTGGGTTTGGATCTATTTCCGAAGGTTGGCGGACGTAGTCGATGAGATTTTCGGTGCGACGGAAGAAGTATACCAATTCTGTTCTCAGTCGGGGCTTCCACACTTTCCATCCCGCCTCATAGGTTTGGGCTTCTTCGGGTAAGAGATTGGGATTGCTGCTGTTGGACGGGTCTTGGTAGTACAGTTCGGTAAACGAAGGCACCCGGAAACTCGCACCGTAGTTTGCATACAGACGGGAAGCGGGGCTGAGTTGGTAGCCGACTTCCGCACCGGGGAAATGCCGCCATTTGTATTGATCGTAATAGTTGGAATAAATCCCAACCCGGAAGTCCAATTTTTCGCCGATTTCCTTGCGGTGCTCTGCGAAGATGCCCATAAATTGCCGTTCTCGTGCGCCCAAATTGGTGCTTTCGAGGTTTTCCTGCCTTCCTTCCAAGCCAAATCCTGTCGTGCCCAATTTGGATTGATAGGTACCGTTGGTTTCCAAGGCAAGGACATCAGAAGTGTGTAGGTTCGTGAAAAACTCCGGCTCAAGTCGTCTCAATCTGAATTCGTCATCGTTTCGTCGCCAATAGCCACGGGTTTGAATTTGGAGCCTTTCGGCCCGGTATGTATGGCTGAGGGAGGCGAGGTAGGTTTCGGTAGCCTCCCATTGGTCGGGAAAGCGGTTGGTATAGAAGCCATTGGCGCCAAAGTCCCGATCCGTGTAGCCAAACATCGTCCGAATCTCGTTTTTCTCATTGATGTCTATGCCCGATTCATAGAAAAGGTTGTTGACTTTAAAATCGGAATTGTACCAATGGCCATTCGATTGGTCTCTCGATAGTGACACTGTCTGTTTGTACTTTCCAATCGGCGCTGAGGTTATAATGTGTCCGCCCAAGGCCCCAAAATCGCCTCCATAGGCCTGCATCCTAAACATCGAAGTTTCTGGCAGTTCCGTGATAATGTTGACGGCACCGGCGTAGGCATTTTGTCCAAAAATCCGCGAGCCTGGACCTTTCAATACCTCGATCCGCTGAATGGATTGGAGCGGGACGGGAATGTTCATCATATGGTGGCCCGTTTGTGGGTCGGTGAGCTTGATGCCATTGAGCAACATGAGGGTCTGTTCGAAGCTTCCGCCACGGATGCCGATATTTGCTTGGACGCCTGAGACGCCGCGCTGCCTTACGTCTACGCCCGGGGTAAAGGAAAGCACTTCCTGAAGGCTGCGGGCCGGCATGGTCTCGATGGCTTTCCGCCCGATGACGCTGATGTTGCGGGAAGTCTTGTTAAAGGGGATTTCCATCCGGTTTTCCTGAAGGATAAATTCCCCCAAATCAACCGTGGATGTATCTTGTTGACTGAACCCCGAAATATTTATCGTGGCAATCAATGAACATAAAATCCAAAATTTGTTCATCATCAGTTGTGGTAAGTTATGAAACAAATTACTTCCATTTTTTCCCAAGCAACAAACTTTCATTCTGCCAGCTGAAGGAAAAAGGGGAGGTGGCTTTAAATATTTATTGGGTCAATGCCTGAAAACCTTTCTTTTTTGATTTCGGAAACCTAGCAGCGCCAAAAATGATTTTTTCTTCAAGTCGGATTCCTTATTTTCGGCAACTTTAAAAATAATTTGAAATATGGGATTGAGAATTTGGGTACTCTTGCTTTGCATGAGTGTTTCGTTGGCTGTAAATGGCCAGCAGGTCAAAGACAACCGCGACGGCGCGTTTACTGAATTTGGATACCGACAGGGGACCGCTTACAGGACTGCGTCAGGAAAGCCCGGACCGATGTATTGGCAAAATGGCGCAGATTACAACATTGAAGTAGCATTGGACGACGTGGAGCATATGCTAAAAGGTAAAATCACGATTACCTATCACAATAATAGCCCCGAGTCACTGGATTTTGTGTGGCTATATTTGGAGCAAAACAGGTTTATGGCTGATTCACGCGGTACTCTGACTACCCCTGTACAGGGCAACCGCTACAACGGAGATGTGAACGGGGGTTACAAAATCTCCAACCTCAAGGCACAAATTGTCGGGAAAAACAGGCCAATTTCAAGCGAATACTTCATTTCCGACACGAGGATGCAGGTGAGTTTTGCCGAGCCGATTCCTGCAAATGGCGGAAAAGCTACCGTTTCGATGGACTTTGAGTACAAGATCCCAGAGAAGGGTATGGACCGCATGGGCCGACTCAATGTCAAGGATGGCACGATTTACGCCATGGCCCAATGGTATCCCAAGGTGGCTGTATTCGATGATGTGACAGGTTGGAATACAGACCCATACCTCGGGGCGGGTGAGTTTTATTTGGGCTATGGGGATTTCGAATACAAAGTCACCGTTCCATACAGCCATATTGTTGTGGCCTCTGGTGAATTGGTCAACGCAAGCCAAGTACTTTCGAAGGAAGTACAGAACCGAATGGCCCAGGCCGCCAACAGCGACGAGCGGGTGTACCTGGTCAAGCCTGATGAAATCAAAAAATACGAGATCACACGTCCAAAACAAGATGGCACTTTGACTTGGCATTTCAAGATCAAAAACGCCAGGGACGTAGCCTTTGCTTCTTCCAAAGCCTTTATTTGGGATGCAGCCCGCATCAACCTTCCTTCTGGGAAAAAGGCCATGGCACAGTCTGTTTACCCGGCTGAAAGTGATGGACAGGAAGCGTGGGGGAGATCCACCGAATACGGCAAGGCTTCCGTGGAGCACTATTCCCAAATGTGGTACGAATATCCCTACCCAGTGGCTGTCAACGTCGCAGCCGAAATCAATGGTATGGAATATCCGGGCGTCAATTTTTGTCATTGGAGGTCCAAAGGGGAGAGCCTTTGGGGTGTGACCGACCACGAATTTGGCCACAATTGGTTCCCGATGATCGTGGGTACCAACGAACGTCGCCACGCTTGGATGGATGAGGGCTTCAATACCTTTATCAACTACTACAGCTTTTTGGCTTTCAACAAAGGTGAGTATACCAACGACCTCATCCAGACCCGCAGGAATGTAGGATGGCTGACCAACAAGGACCGCGAGCCGATCGCTACCCACCCAGACCGTACCCTATCCAACAACCTTGGAATGGTAGCCTACGTCAAACCCGCCCTCGGAATGATCATGCTGCGTGAATATGTGTTGGGGGCTGAGAAGTTTGACAAGGCATTCAGATCCTACATCAAGACATGGGCCTACAAGCATCCGCAGCCGACGGATTTCTTCAACCACATGGAAAACGTCACGGGAGAAAACCTTGACTGGTTCTGGAAGGGCTGGTTCTATAGCAATGGCAACATCGATCTGGCCATCAATGGCGTGTATCCTTACGGTGCCAACTACGTCGTTTCCTTGGCCAATCTGGGAGAGATCCCCATGCCAGTACTGTTGGAAATCACCTATGAGGACGGGCAAAAGGAGCGAAGAATGCTTCCCGTCGAAATTTGGTTCAAAGGCAACCAATGGAACCACTTGCTCAAAGTAGACAAACCAGTCGTCGCGGTCGAAATCGACCCAGACAAAGTCATCACCGACATCAATGCCGGCAATGACAAATGGCCGAATAGCATTTATAAAGATTGATCACGGAAAAGCAGCTGAAAGGCTGCTTTTTTATTTCATCCCATCTATCCACGCCTTGATCAATTTCACTCCCTCCTCATGCACGGTCACGCGGCCGATTTCGGGCATGGCGGCGCCGACTTTGTTGGTAGACATGCGGTAGGTAAGGATGGACTGGTCGGAATGGCCGGGGACGATGTCGTATTTGAAGGATCCTGCCCCCGTACCGGCTGCTACAGGGGCTTTGTTGATGCCAAGTCGCAGCGGGTCCTTTTCTTCATAGGTCAAAAACAACCCCGAAGTACTGGCTGGCCCCTCCGCCCGATGGCAATGCCCGCAATTGATATCCAAGTAGGCCATCGCCCGCAGATCAAGTGAATGATTCTCGTCCCGGTAATCGACCATGGACGGCAATAAAGCAATATCCGTCGGGCCGGAAAGGTATCCCGCTTCCTGCCATTTCAGCAGTTGGTTTTTTTCTCCCTCAGCAAAGGTGATGGCGTGGTTGAGGTATTTGGCTTTTACCCCGATCGGTACCATCGTTTCCTGTTTGTTGTGACAGTTTTTGCATTGGTTTTTGTTGGGAACGATATAGTTGATCACTTGCTCGTTTCCGGCTTCATCAGTCCATTTCACGGGGATTTCGGCCCCGACGACCTTGTAGATTGCGTCTGTTTGGTCGTCTTTCCATACATAGGGGAATGCATCCCAAGTCCCGTTTCGCTTGATCAGCAGTCTGGTCTCGAGAATTCTCCTGTTTTCCGAGGGTTTGTTGAAGTCCGCCGGGTAATAGAAATTTTTGATCAGGATCGTCTTATCCGGAAAATCCATGCTGCCTTCCACATCGTCCAGAAGCTGGGCGGAATTTCCTTTGCGCATCCAGATAAATCTGGATTTGTGGGCATAATCGGTAAATAGGGAAGAGGATGGTTCGTACAAAAGCACTCCCTCTGCCGGGATCATTTTCATCATTTGCCCGAGAAAAAAACCGTATTCCGAAAGATTTTTGAAAGGTATTTGGGAAAAATCTACCTGTGCAAGATCCACGGCAGGAGCCTCCCAAATGACTTCCTCCGAAGCCAAGGTTTCCGTCTCTGCGGGTTTTTCCTGTTTGCAGGCGGCAATTGACAGAAGACAGACAATGATCAGCTTTCTCATGGTTATTTCAAATCTGTAATGGCGCTCACATCCGTCGTAATTTGGCCCTTGCACACAAACGGACTGTAGTCTTTGCTTGATTTGATGTTTTCTTCACCTTCCCAAAGGTCAAACAGGGAGAAGTGAAGGTCCGCCATTTGGGATTCTTCAATACATATCTTCATGGGATTGGACTTGATTTCGTTGCCGAGATTTTTGTCCCAAAAGCCGTCATAGATGATATCTTGGGTTCTCCCGATTCCCGTCGCATTGTGTACAGTAATCAATTGTCCAAATTCCTTCGATATGTCCGGAAATCTCCAAGTCCGCTTGTAGTCGTTGTCATGAATATAAACATTGCTTGAAAAAGGCGACCAATTCGGGGCGTCCATCGGGAAACCGGTAATATGGTAGTTGGCGATGGCAAGGCCTACCGTTTTGTTTTCATGGATTTTGTTGCCGTAGATTTCTACATCCTTGGCTGCGAGAAGGACGATTCCCGAACCTGGAGGAATCATTGTTACGGTGTTACCATTGGGTTCATCGCTGATTGGCACCGCAAAGTTTACATGGTTGTTGTGAAGTACTTCGTTGTTGTAGATCTTCGTCTCCCTACCATCTGCTTTCGGTAGACCGGGAAGGTTGAAGACCAAAATGCCGCCTGCATTGTCTCGGGCGATGTTTCCATACACCTCTGCGTTGTCACAGTTTTCGATTTCGATGCCTGCCACATTCCCGAAGGCAAGGCTATTGCGAACTACAACATTTTCCGATTGGCCGACATAGATGCCGGCATCCTTGGAGTGGGAGGCCACGCATTCGTCGATAAGGACATTTTTGCATTGGACAGGATAGATGGCGTAGGTGCCGTTATCCGATTTGCGTCCGTGTGTCCAGGTTACATTGACCTTTCTGAAGGTAATGTCCTCCGCATGTTGGGCTTTGATGCCGTCACCTGGGGCATTCTCTATGGTTAGATCCTCGATTTTGATGCGGTTTCCGACAAGTTTCACACCCTCGCCGCCTGCTTTCAGGTCTTTAAATGAAAGGACCGTTTCTTTCATTCCGGCTCCACGGATAGTGATGTCGTTTTTGTTGTCAACGATAAGTTGGGTTTTGAGTTCAAAGAATCCGGCTGGAATCTCGATCACAGTACTGTCTTCGGCAAGGATGAATTGCTCCACCACTTTTTCCACTTCTTCGGCGCTTGCTCTGCTAAGTTTCGAAGAATCAAAAAGTTGCTCGTTGGTAGAGCTGTTGCATCCTGAAAGCAGACTGAGAGAAAAAATTGCAAGAAGGTTTTTTGCTTGAAATAGTTTGAAGTTCATTTGGGTTTAAATTTTCAATGGTTGAGGTTGCTCTACCCTTAATATAATGGGATATTACAAATTTAACCCTTTACTTCAGCTAAGATTATTGATCAAAGGCAAAAAATCAGATAGTTGCACGTATGCGGCTGAGCGTCTCAAGGCTCATGTCCAAATACGAAGCGATTTGACCTACCGAAGCTTTATGAATGATATACGGCTTTGTTTCCATCAACTCCAAGTATCTTTCTTTTGCAGATTTGAATTTTGAAAAAATCAAATGCTCCTCCAACTCAATGTAGTTCTGTTCGAGAATTCGCTGGTAGAGGTACGCAACATGACGGTCTTCCGTGAGCAATGGCATCAATTGGTCATATTGGAACTCGATAACTTGACAGATCTCCAGCGCCTCGGCACTTTCGTAGGAAGGCATTCGCGAAATGAAGCTTGACATTGAGGAAATAAACTCACCCTTTGTGCTGAAGCTTATTGTGATATCCTTTTTGTCCTTGTAATAGAACGAACGCATCAATCCCCGCTCAATGAAACCGATCTTGTCGCAGATTTCTCCCTCCTGAATCCAAAGCTCCCCTTTTTGCAGGGTTTTTTCCGTAAGAATACTTTCCAGTTTGTTTTGGCTTTCTTGGGGCAATGCCAAGAATCTGCCGAAAAGCTGTTGTAGGGATTCCAAGAGGCTTATGGGTTATTTTTCGCGACAATCAAACAGCCGAAAAGTACAACTTTTTTGAATCATGGCTTTATTCTGTCTGGATTTTCTTCCAAAAATGCCTTCCAACCCTCAGACCTACCTCTTGTTTGAAGCCTTCCTTCGTGAAAATGATGACAAACTGCCACAGCAAGGGCATCTGTGGCATCGAGCAGCTTTGGGATTTCCTGTATTTTGAGCAAAGTCTTTAGCATTTCCGCAACCTGCTCCTTGGATGCATTTCCGTTACCGGTGACAGATTGCTTGACTTTTTTGGGCGAATATTCCGTGATGGGGATCTCCCGGGCGAGCGCGGCTGCCATCGCCACGCCTTGCGCCCGTCCCAGTTTCAACATGGACTGGACATTTTCTCCATAAAACGGAGCTTCCAAAGCGACTGCGTCTGGCAAGAATTCTTCTATCAAACCCGTGATCCGCTCAAAAATCTTTTTAAGCTTCAATTCGTGGGATTCATACTTTTTCAGATGAATGACGCCATATTGTAACAGGCTGTATTTTTTACCTTCTGTCAATATAACCCCATATCCCATCACGTTGGTGCCGGGGTCGATTCCCAGAATAATTTTTTCCTTTCCCTCTTTTTTTTCTTCTTTACCCATTACCGCAAGTTTAACCATTTCCATGCTGAGTTTTTACCTTTTCTTCGGGATACTTTATGCCTTGCTTCTTCGCGGTTTGGGGAAGCTGTGGGGGGATATGGCGTCCGGTCTTCCAAGACCAAAAGGCGTAACGGATGTTTCGATTGTCGTCGCATATAGAAATGAGGCAACAAACCTGGGGGCTTTGCTGGATTCTGTATTGAAGCTAACCCACCGCCCGTTGGAACTTATCATGCTGGATGATCACAGCGATGATGGTGGTGCGGGTCTTGTGGATGATTACCGGGAAGTGTTTTTGGAGAGTGAGATCCATCTGGTCTCGGTGGCAGCCGAATCGCACGGTAAAAAGGCTGCGATCGCACAGGGCGTAGAAATGGCAAGTGGCGACATCATCCTGACGACTGATGCAGATTGCGCATTTCCTACGGAATGGGTGGAGGGCATGCTTGGTCCATTTTCACAGGCGGAAGTGCATTTGGTCGCTGGACCAGTAATCAGTTCGGGGCAAAGTAGTTTTTTCGACAGATTTCAGCAGATTGAGTGGGCGAGCATCCTCCTTGTCACGCAGGCTGGCTTTTCGCTTGGAAATCCGATCATGTGCAGTGCGGCCAATATGGCCTTTAGAAAATCATCGTTTTTGCAAGTGAATGGCTTCGAGGGCAATACCCACATTCCTACCGGTGACGATGAGTTTTTGTTGAAAAAAACCGTCCGCCAATTTGGGGCTGTTTCGGCAAGATACATGAATAGTCGAAATGTCCTCGTAAAGACCCGACCGCAAGCGAAATGGTCGGAAATGTTTTCCCAACGAATCAGATGGGCATCCAAATGGAACATGCACGGTTCAATCGTACATATGTTGGCAGCCGTATTTCCGGCAATCATTCAGTTGGCTTGGGTCGGATCTTTGGTATTGTTGTTCCAAGGATGGAAGGGCATTTTGGTTTTGTTCTTTATTTGGTTTTTGAAGATTTGGTATGAAAAATTGGCACTTGGAAAGGTGCTGAAGAGTTATTCGATCTTGAATCCGGCCCTCAGCTTTTGGGTCACCAGCATCATTCATCCTTGGTATGTTTTGGGCGCTGCGATAGGGACGCTTTTTCTAAATTATACCTGGAAGGACCGAAAATATGGACGCAAGCAGTAATTTTAAGGGCAAATGCAAAATAAAATGACGGATGCGGAGTTTGACCTTTTGGACGAGTTGTACTTTGTCCAGCCATTTGGCTACCTTCTGGAAAGCTTGGGCTGGTCTGAGGAAAAGCTGTTGGAGACGCTCCAATCTGCTTGCGAAAAAGGATACATCAAGTGTCTTTACAGCCCGGATGAGGAGGTTTTTGAGCGTTTTGATATGTTCAAATTGGGCCGCAACTTGTACTTTCTCGCTGCCAAAAAAGGCCTCATGGAGCACAATGCGCTCTAGTAAACTGAATAACTGTGGAAAAATCCATTGTAAAATACCAACGGAAAGAACTCGAGCTCAAGGCGCTTTTGGAGATTACCCAAGCGATCAATGAGAACAAGCCCGCAGCGGTGCTGTTGGACATATTCAAATTTACCTGCTTGGTACATTTGAATATCCGCTCGATTCTTTTGTACATGGTCAACCAAGACCATTTCGAAAAGCGTATCTCCCACGGGGTCAAAAACAAGGTTCCTGATATCATTTCCGATCGAAAAGTCCATTATGACAAGGACTCCGGGCAATTGCATATCGAAGTGGAAGCACCTTATTCATTCAGCGAACTGGAGAATTATTTGCCTGTTTTTCACAAAGAAAAAATGCTCGCGATCCTCTTTTTGAAAAAGAAGGAGGAAAAAGAAGACCTGGATCTCGACTTTACCCAAGCCCTTACCAATATCATGGTGGTCGCGCTGGAAAACAAACGATTTGCGAAGCGCCAACTCGAACAGGAGCGATTGCGGAAAGAGGTCGAAATTGCTTCCAATGTGCAGCGGATGTTGTTTCCCGCGGTCTTGCCGGATTCCCAAAAAATGCGTGCAAAGGTCACTTACATTCCGCATTCGACGGTCGGCGGGGATTATTATGACCTGATTCAGCCCTCAGAGGAGGAAGTATTCTTTTGTATTGCGGACGTTTCGGGCAAGGGAATGCCTGCGGCCTTGCTGATGTCCAATTTTCAAGCTGCGTTGCGGACGCTCTTGCGGAGCACAAGGGATTTAAAGATGATCGTGGAGCAGTTGAATTACACCATATATGACAACACAAAAGGAGAACGCTTCATCACCTTCTTCCTCGGTCATTACCATTTCAAAAACCGAACACTCCAATATGTCAACGCTGGGCATAATCCCGCCGTGTTGTGTTGGGAAGGAGAGCAAAGAAGCGAAAACCTCGGTGCCGGTACTACGGTAATCGGGGCCTTTGAGGTTTTGCCATTTTTGGAAACAGGCCAAAGAAGCCATTTGACCAATTTCACGGTCCACCTCTACACCGACGGATTGACCGAACGGTTCAACAAGGCGGAGGAACCCTACGGTGACGAACGCTTCATGCAATTTGTGAGGAAAAAACTCTGCATCGATCCGCACCGGTTTCACGAACTGTTTTTCAAGGAATTGGAGCAGTTCGCGGAAAGCAGCGAGCAAACCGACGATGTCACGCTTCTCAGCATTAGATTTCAGTAGCGATGGTTTGGATGCACCACGTTCCCTCCGTTGTCCCGAGACTATTCAGACATTTTGTTTGGCACAAGGACCGTCAAAAGCCGATCGTTTATCTCACTTTTGACGATGGGCCTGTGCCCGGCGTGACGGACTATGTATTAGCAGAATTGGCAAAAAGGAACATGTCGGCTACCTTTTTCATGGTTGGGGATAACGTATCAAAAAATCCATCCTTGGCAAAAGAAGTAATCGCCGCGGGACACCAAGTCGGCAACCACACCTTCAACCATCTGAATGGAGGCAGGACTCGGGATGATTTTTACCTTGAAAATCTGAAAAAGTGCCAGGACATCTTGCTGGAAAAAACTGAAAGAGTGCCACGCATTTTCCGACCACCCTACGGCAGGATTACAAAAAGCCAACACGGCATTATTTCCAAGGATTACGAAATCATCATGTGGGATGTGTTGTCGGGGGATTTTGACTCAAAGCTCGACCCGAAGATCTGTTTCCAAAAATCCGTGAAGTACACGCGCAACGGATCCATCGTCGTATTCCATGATCAAGAAAAGACAAAGGATATGTTGCCGAAAGTACTGCCAAACTATTTGGATTGGCTGTCAGACAAGGGTTTCAAGACCGGCGTCCTGTGATGGAGTTTGCTGCCATATTGATTGTGATCGGTTTGGTTTTCCAAGATTTCCTGCTGAGCTCCTTTTTGGTTTTCAATTTTTATGGCTTCAGAGGAGAAATACCCAAAGAATGGCCGCACGTCACCATTTTGATTCCAAGCCGCAACGAGGAGAAAAACCTGCCACGATGCCTTTATTCGGTCAATAAGCTGGACTATCCGCTCGATAAGCTGGAGATCATTCTCGGGGATGATAGGAGTGGAGACCGTACTTGGGAGATTTTGGAAGATTGGCAGAGACAGAAGGACCATGTCCATATCATGAAAATCTCCGAGGGCAATCCTGAAGAAATGAACGGCAAGGCCAATGCACTCGCACAAATGGTGGGGAAAAGTCAAGGAAGCCTGCTTTTGTTTACTGATGCAGATTGTGTTCTTCCGCCCACTTGGGTGAAATCAATGGTCCGCGCACAATTAGAATCGCAGGCTGGAGTGGTGACAGGCATTACTTCCGTCGCTCCAAAAAGCCTTTTTGCCAGGATGCAGGGGATGGATTGGTGGCTGACACTCGGGATGGTCAAGGTCATCAGCGACTGGGGCAATGCCGTCACCTCCATGGGCAACAATATGTTGATCACCAAAAAAGCCTACGAAGCCGTGGGCGGTTTTGCAGGTATTCCCTTTTCACTGACTGAAGATTTCGAAATCGGGAAAGCCATCAAAGAAAAAGGTTTTAGATCGATTCACCTCGTTTCAAATGAGAATCTCGCCCAAACTGAAGCGATACAAGGTTATGGGGAATTACTCAGGCAAAGAAAGCGCTGGATGTACGGAGCTATGCAGTTGCCGATGTTTTGGAAGCTGCTCCTGGCGCTTCAGGTTGCTTTTTTTCCAGCAATTTTGTTTTTGGTTTTTTTACATCCTTTTGAAGGATTGGCGGTCTGGCTTTTTAAAGTAGCAACACAAGGATTCTTTATTTACTTGTTTGCGTCCAAAACGGGTGAAAAATTGAAAAAACGGGATTTTGTCTTCTTTGAATTATACTATCTCGCTACGGCATGGTCCACGATAGTTTATTATTTTTGGCCTTCCAAAACCGACTGGAAAGGAAGAAAATACGGATGAGATTTACCGATACCCATGCCCACATCTATTCTGACAAGTACCAATCAGACCGTCAGGACGTAATCCAACGTGCGGTAGTACAGGGTGTGCACCATATATATATGCCCAACGTGGACGTCGATACCATTGAGCCGATGTTGGATGCTGAATCGAAAAACCCGGGAATCTGTATTCCCATGATGGGACTGCATCCATGCGATGTGAAGGAGGATTTCGAAAAGCAGTTGTATGTCATGGAAGAATGGATCTCAAAGCGGGCGTTTGCAGGAATCGGTGAGACAGGATTGGACTTATATTGGGACAAAACGTTCTTCGTGCAGCAGAAAGAAGCCTTGCGAATACAAATCCAATGGGCCAAGCAGAAGCATTGGCCGATCATTTTGCACTGTCGGGAATCCATGGATGAGACCATATCGATCATCCGTGAGGAAAAGGACGAGAACCTATTCGGAATTTTCCATTGTTTCACTGGTAGTTCAGATCAAGCAAGGCAAATAATGGAGTTGGGTTTTTATTTAGGAATCGGAGGTGTGTCCACTTATAAAAACGGGGGATTGGATTTGGTACTCCCGGAAGTCGGTATGGGAAAAATCGTGTTGGAAACCGATGGGCCCTATTTGGCGCCAGTGCCACACCGCGGCAAGCGCAATTCACCTGAATACATTCCACTCATTGCGCAGCGGGTTGCAGATATTTTCCAGACTTCCCTAGCGGATATTTCGGCAATTACCGAAAAAAATGTACAAACCATCTTCAAGCATTATCCAGGATGAACTACAAGATAGTCCGACTCAATACCGGTGCAAAAAGCGAAACCACCGCTTCCGTGCTGATCATCTACACGGGAGGTACTTTGGGCATGGCCTACGATGAATCGGGGGCCCTCGTTCCTTTCAATTTCGGCCAAATATTGGAAAAGGTGCCAACCCTTACCAGTATGAACATAGCCGTTACAGTGATTTCCTTTCCCGAGCCGATCGATTCATCCAATGTCAACATGAAGCATTGGGTGGATATGGGCTACATCATTTATGAAAATTATGATAGCTACGATGGCTTTGTCATCCTTCATGGAACGGATACGATGGCCTATTCGGCTTCTATGCTGAGTTACATGCTGCACGGACTCAATAAGCCGGTCGTGTTCACGGGTGCGCAGTTGCCCATTTCGGCGATGCGATCCGATGCCCGTGAAAACCTGATGACTGCTTTGGAGATTGCGACAGCCAAGATGGACGGAAAGCCCATCGTCCCGGAAGTTTGCATATTTTTCAACCATATGTTGCTTCGAGGGAATCGATCCAAAAAAGTGCAAAGTGTGCATTTTGATGCCTTTGAATCCGAAAATTATCCACCTTTGGCCGAGGCTGGAATTATCATTGACTACAACTTTGCTGCAATAAGTCCGCTGAAGACTGGCAGTAAGCTGAAATTCTACAACAAATTGGATAATCGGGTGATTATTTTGAAGCTATTCCCTGGCATTACGCGACAGGTCATGGATTCGTGTTTTGCGATCGAAGGCCTGAGGGGAGTGATTTTGGAGACCTTTGGTTCGGGAAATAGCCCCAGCGAAAAGTGGTTTTTGGATTCCCTTTCCGATGCCATCAAAAAAGGTATCATCATCCTGAACGTTTCCCAATGCAATGGCGGCCGTGTCATCCAAGGACGGTACCAAACGAGCAAGGATCTTTTGCGCATCGGGGTTCTCAGCGGTGGAGATATCACCACGGAGGCGGCGATTACCAAGATGATGTTCCTCCTCGGCAACGAGACCAAAGACTCCGAAGTCAGGAGAAAGCTTACTGAACCGATGGTGGGGGAGATGTCCTGATTCGATCTTCTTAAAATTTGCCGTGTAGGTTTGCACTCGGGGAAATAAATTCATTTCTTTGCACTCCGATTCAGGAAAATCAACTTATAGAGAGGTGTCCGAGTGGTTGAAGGAGCACGCCTGGAAAGTGTGTATACCCCTAAAGGGTATCGAGGGTTCGAATCCCTTCCTCTCTGCCAAAACCGAAAAACCCTGTCAATTTTGACGGGGTTTTTTAATTTAAAGGTTTGGAGACCAGCCTCTTTTAAACTCGACCCTTGGATCTTTTGCTATTCGTTTTTTCTTGGGGAATTCCATATCTAAATGGTGACAAAAAGGGTATCTATAGACTCATCTTTTTATTTTTGGAAAAGGTGTGTCCTTTCATGAGTGAAACTTAGCGTTCACCAGTGTCAAAAACTTTCCCATATCATAAATTCAAATGAAGGTTCAAATTATATCCGGTAGGATTTTTGTTTTCATGTTGTTCGTTTTTCTTTTCGGCTGTAGCCAACGAAAACCGGAGGGGAACGGCACTATCGACAAGCCAAACATCATCATCATTTACCTCGATGATCTAGGTTATGGCGACCTCAGCGCCTATGGTGCCACAGCCTTACAAACTCCCAACATAGACCGCTTGGCCAATGAAGGGCTCAAGTTTACGAATGCGTATGCCACGTCTGCGACCTGTACGCCCAGCAGATATGCCTTACTGACTGGGATTTATCCGTGGAGGAATGAAAATGCGAAGATTCTGCCGGGTACCGCTCCTTTGCTGATAGGTGTTGATCAAATGACCCTTCCTAAGATGCTCAAGACAAAAGGTTACAATACTGGTGTCGTCGGCAAATGGCATCTTGGTCTTGGTACCGGTCACGTAGATTGGAACGAGCGGATTTCCCCTGGACCAAACGAGGTTGGGTTTGATTATGCCTTTATTATGGCAGCCACGCAGGACAGAGTCCCGACTATTTACATCGACAACGGCTACGTGGCAGGGCTCGAGAATGATGATCCAATCTTGGTGGATTATGATAAAAATTTTGAAGGCGAGCCCACTGGGCTGGAAAATCCCGAATTGCTCAAAATGAAATGGCATCATGGACACAACAACAGCATTGTCAATGGTATACCTCGAATTGGGTTTATGAAAGGCGGGGAGAAGGCCAGGTGGGTCGATGAGGAAATGGCGGATGTTTTTTTGGAAAAAGCCCAGAAATATATCCGTGAAAAGAAAAATGGATCAAGACCGTTTTTCCTTTACTATGCGATGCAGCAACCACATGTGCCGAGGACGCCGCATCCCAGATTCGAGGGCCTTTCTGGAATGGGACCACGTGGAGACGTGATTTTGGAGGCAGACTGGTGTGTCGGTCAGTTGATGAAGACTTTGGAGGAGGAAGGGCTTTTGGAAAATACGTTGGTGATTTTTTCATCGGACAACGGACCCGTTTTGAACGACGGCTATTACGATGATGCAGTTGAAAAATTGGGTACGCATTCGCCAGCCGGACCGCTCCGTGGCGGCAAATACAGCCTGTTTGAAGCGGGTACTCGGGTACCTTTTATTACTTACTGGAAAGGAAGGATTCAGCCAGGGGTTTCTGACGCGATGGTTTCCCAACTGGACCTGCTGACTTCTTTGGCCACATTAGTGGGGAGTGATATCCGCGCTGACGATAGCATGGATATGCTGTCAGTTTTGATGGGTGATTCCAAAATGGGACGAGAAGAACTGATTTTGGAAGCCAGCACAAGAACCGCCCTGAGAAGCGGGGATTTTGTGATGATTCCTCCATACGATGGACCTGCTGTCCAGACCCAGGTCAATATCGAACTCGGAAACGACGAAGGATATCAGTTGTACAATCTGAAAACAGATATCAGCCAGAAAAGTAATATTGCCAGCAGCGAGCCTGAACTTTTGGAAAGGTTGATCAAGAGGTTTAATGAAATCCGTGGCCCAAAATCAGTGCCTATCGAGCAGCTTGAATTGAAATGAATCGGCGTTGATTTGAACTTGAGGACTTCAACATGGCTAAAACAACTGACAGACAATCACGCGTTTCTTCCTGATTTTCGAATTCAGATGATTTCCATCTTTCCAAGCCTTTGATGAAGCCTTGAACATCGCAATTTCGAAAACCCAAATAATCTCTCCTTTTAAGGGAAAGACTTTCCATTCATATAAATGATTTGGATGGATCCTTTTTCATGATTTAGCTTGCGTTTCTATCAAATTGAAAAAATTGGCAATAGAGATTGAAAAAATTTATGAAAATATCGTTTGCAAATTCATTTGAAAAAATGATAACTTTAAAATCTCATTATTAAGTTAGAAACCGTTTAACCTTTATCTAAATTCAATTTAAAATCTACATTATGAAAAAGTTGATCGCTTTGTTCATGCTTTCCGGAATGCTAGCCTTCCCGGTAATTACAAAAGCTCAAGATGCAGCAGCAGATTCTGCAGCAACAGAGGCCGTGCAAGAGGCCGTAGAAGAGGCTCCTGCCACACCTGCTGTTGTCGATGATGAAATCGTAGCTGAGGAAAAAACCTTCCACCAAGTTATCAAAGAAAAGTTCATCGAGGGTGATCCAGTGTGGATGGCTCCTGTATTGATTTGTTTGATTCTTGGATTGGCAATCGCCATTGAAAGGATATTCACTTTGAATCTCGCTACAACAAATACTAAAAAACTGTTGACAAAAGTAGAGGATGCACTTGCACAAGGCGGTATCGAAGCGGCAAAGGATGTTACCAAAAATACAAAAGGCCCAGTTGCCTCTATCTTTACTCAAGGCTTGATGAGGTACACTGAGGGTATTGAAATGGTTGAAAAATCAATTATTTCCTACGGTTCTGTTGAAATGGGTCGTTTGGAAAGAGGTTTGGTTTGGATTTCATTGTTTATTGCCCTTGCCCCAATGTTAGGATTTTTGGGAACTGTAATCGGTATGATCCAAGCATTCGACGCAATCGAAGCAGCAGGTGACATTTCTCCATCACTGGTAGCCAGTGGTATTAAAGTCGCTCTTTTGACTACTGTAGCTGGTTTGATTGTTGCGATCATTCTTCAGCTTTTCTACAACTATTTGATTTCCAAAATCGATGGATTGGTAAATGATATGGAAGATGCTTCCATTTCATTGGTTGACCTTCTCGTGAAGCATAAATTATCAAAGTAATTTGTAGCTGGTTTTTACCAATTATTGATTACAGTTAACCTAATCCTCAAAATGATATGGATTTAATAGATATTTCTTTATACGTGGCTGATATCATGCTTATCGTAGGCATTGTATTGGCAATAGTTCTTCCTCTTATCAAGTCCTTGGATGATCCCGGTTCCTTGGTGAAATCAGGTTTGGGTGTTTTGGCCATCGGTGGTATTTTGGTCGTTTCCTACTTGATTTCCGACGGAGAGGTGAGCGCCAAGTTTGCTGGAGATCCTTTCAATTTGACACCAGAAATGTCTAAATTTATCGGAGGTTGTCTCTATGCTACCTACTTGTTGGGAATAATTAGTTTTGTGGCGATCATTTACGCAGAAATCAGTAAAGCTGTAAAGTAATGGCTAGAAGCAAAAATAGAAACCCACCGGAGATCAGCACTGGTTCCATGGCGGACATTGCTTTTCTCCTCTTGATCTTCTTTTTGGTAACAACTACCATTGCCTCTAATAAAGGTATCCAAAACTTACTTCCTCCCAAACAGGATCCAAATCAGCCTCCCCCAGAGATCAAGTTGAACGAGCGTAACATCTTCAACATTCTGGTGAACGCTAACGACCAACTCCTTGTGGAGGGAGAGTATATGGACAACACGGATAATCTTTCGAACCAGATAAAAGAGTTCTTGTTGAACTTTGGAAATCCGGATGAAGATGCTGTGGCCCTTTATAACAGTTTGCCACCATCCCTAAAGGGTATGGCAAAAAGAGATCCTGCATCATCTGACCACCCCATGGTAGGGGGCGCTGTGGTTTCAATTAAGACCAACCGGGGAACTAGCTACGAAAAGTATTTGGAGGTTCTCGATCAGGTGAAGCGTGCGTATTTCGAGATCTATGCGGAGAGGGTTGGTCTGACTGCAGACCAATATCGCGCACTGACTGGAAAGACTCCCGCTGAAAAGGAGCTAATGGATAGGGGCAAGGAGGGTATTCCCCTAGCTATTTCTATCGCAGAACCAGATAAAATTGGAGGAAATTGACATGGGAAAGTTTAGCAAAAAAACAGAAACTTCGCAGAATATTCCAACTTCTGCCTTGCCAGACATCATCTTCATGTTGTTGTTCTTTTTCATGGTAACAACTGTGCTTAGAGAGCAGGACATCTTGGTGGAGCAAAAGCTACCACAGGCCACTCAGCTTCAAAAGTTGGAAAAGAAAACCTTGATTTCATATTTGTTTCTTGGAAAGCCAAAAAATACCGCACTTTACGGCGTTGAACCAAGAATACAAGCTAATGATGTCCTAATCAATACCAAAGATATTATTCTTTGGGTAAACCAGGAAAAGGACAAGTTGTCAGAAGCAGAAAGAGATCAAATAACAATTTCACTAAAAGCTGACCGGGAGGTTAAGATGGGTCCGATATCCGACGTTCAATTTGAATTGAGGGAGGCGGATGCGAGAAAAATTCTCTACGCATCTACCAACAAGATTCAATAAGAAAGGAGATAGAGGTTAATAATAGATGAAATGAGCTACCCTAAAGCTGGGTGGCTCATTTAGTTTTTAGACTATGGTCATTAAGAATATCAACACCCGAAAAGTCCAAAATGCTTGGGCGATGTATGATTGGGCCAACTCTGTATACAGTTTGGTCATTACCTCGACTATTTTCCCGGTATACTACAACAGCGTTACGCAGTCTGAGGATTTGGGGGATAAAGTGAATTTCTTTGGAATAGAGGTTGTAAACACAGTTCTATATTCCTATTCGATTTCGTTTTCATTCTTGGTGATTGCTCTAATTTCACCGCTGTTATCGGGAATTGCCGATTACAGTGGCAAGAAGCTGGCATTTATGAAACTGTTTGCCTATATGGGCTCAATGGCATGCGTCGGACTTTTCTTTTTTGATGGGTCTAATTTGGAGTTTGGGATAATTTGTTCAGTAATGGCGAGTATTGGGTTCTCTGGAAGTATTGTGTTTTACAATGCTTTTCTTCCCGAGATCGCAACAGAGGATGAAATGGACTTTTTAAGTGCCCGTGGATTTTCTCTTGGCTACATCGGAAGCGTAATACTGCTGGTGTTAAATTTGGCGATGGTGCAGGTTCCCGAAGTGTTTGGACTTACTGATGGAGGTGAGGCGGCGCGGTGGTCTTTCCTGATTACAGGGATCTGGTGGATTGGATTTGCTCAAATTGCCTTTCGTTTCTTGCCGGATAATCCCTATCACCGGAAAGTCAAGAAGGCGATCTTTTTCAAGGGGTATCGCGAAATCAAACGTATATTCAAAGTTGTCCGAAAGACTGTGGTAACTAGGCGATTTTTGCTGGCATTCTTTTTTTACAGTATGGGAGTGCAAACGATTATGTACCTAGCTGCGACTTTCGGCGACAAAGAACTGATGCTTCCGGGAGATAAACTAATTCTAACTATTCTGATAATTCAATTAGTGGCCATTGCGGGGAGCTATTTATTCGCTTATGTGTCTAAAATGTTTGGTAACAAGCTTTCACTCATAATCATGGTATTGGTTTGGTTACTTATTTGTGGTGCGGCTTATTATGTTGTCAATGAGTACCAATTCTATGCGCTGGCGTTTTTTGTTGGAATGGTAATGGGAGGAATTCAATCACTTTCACGATCGACTTACGCGAAGCTGATTCCGGCTGAAACAACGCAACATGCCTCATACTTCAGTTTTTTTGATGTGACAGAAAAGCTTGCGGTGGTCTTTGGGACATTTTCCTACGGGTTTATCGAACAGATTACTGGAAACATGCGGAACAGCGCCCTTTTTCTTGGCCTGTTCTTCTTGGTGGGTTTGGGCTTTTTGCTTTTGGTAAGAATCCCGAAATTGGAGTTTAAACCGTCATTCACCTAGCAAAATGCTCAATATCCTTTCGGGTACGCAGGTAAAGGTCCTGGATAGGGCTTACATCTCATCAGAAAACATTGAATCTTGGCAATTGATGGAGCGCGCAGCTAATCAGTTTGCAGATTGGCTGGTGCAAAACTTCCCCGATTTTGGACGGGAGGTGATTATATTTTGCGGCCCTGGAAATAATGGTGGTGATGGACTTGCGATCGCTCGATTGATTTCTGAAACATATAAGTGCGTCATGGTAGTCTTTTTTGAAGAATCAGGGAAATGTAGCGCTGACTATCAGACCAATTGGAGGCGGTTGCCAAATAGCGTCTCAAGAATTTTCTGGAGGGATTTTCAATCAGAAACCGTTCAAAACCCGATTGTGATTGATGGAATATTTGGTGTTGGGATCAATCGCCCGGTTGAGGGGGTTTTTCTCGAGGGGATTCGAATCATCAACCGAATGATTGGAGACAAGATTGCGATAGATGTTCCCTCAGGAATTCCTGCAGACGACTGTTTAAAAGGGGAAGCGGTTAAAGCGGATTATACGGTGACGTTTCAATTTCCCAAGCTTTCTCTGTTATTTCCGGAACATGCCGCTTTTGTCGGCAAAATGTTATTGAAGGATATCGGCATTCCTGAGCAATTTTTGGGAGGCATGTCCGAAGGCAGATTATATGTTCAGTATAAAGACATCCCCTCCATGCATAGACGCTTCAATCAGTTCTCGCACAAAGGAGATTTTGGACGTGTTTTGTTGATCGGGGGAAAAACCGGAAAAGTCGGGTCCATGGTATTGGCGGCAAAAGCGACTCTAAGGACGGGAAGTGGCTTGGTGTTTGTGTCGGTACCGAGTTCTGAAAAGCAAATCCTTCAAATTTCAGTACCTGAAGCGATGGTGGCGGATAATTCTGAGCTAAGAGACTTATCAAAATACGATGCGATAGGAATTGGCCCGGGGTGGGGACTTGAAATCGATCCGGATTATTTTGCAGAAATCCTTCGATCCGTAAAAAGGCCTGTAGTGATAGATGCGGATGGACTGAATTTGTTGGCTAAATATCCCCGTTTGTTCGACTTTGTTCCCTCCGGGAGCATTTTGACGCCACACTTGAAGGAGTTTGAAAGGATTGTCAGTGGCGTAGCATGTCATAGAGATAGGTTGGAAAAAGCAATGGAATTTGCGCGAAAGCACCAAATTTACATTGTGCTGAAAGGTGCATATACATCGATTTCTTGCCCCGACGGAAGCCAATATTTCAATTCATCCGGCAACAAGTTCATGGCAACCGCAGGTTCAGGCGATGTATTGACGGGAGTTTTGTCTTCATTTCTAGGACAGGGGTATCATCCCAAACAGGCCGCGCTTTGTGGCGTATTCCACCATGGTATGGCAGGGGATTTGGCCGGAGCAAAAAAAAACCGCGGGCTGATTGCATCCGACATTATCGAATCGATTCCAGAGACCTTTGTGCAAATGAAATTACAGTGAAATATGGTGACTTCTCCAGAACTTAACCTTCGCTTGGTGGGTTAGCCTTCAAGTGAATTTGACTGATGAATAGAGAAAAGCTTTTACTTTGGACCCTTGCGGCCATCAATTTTACCCACATCATTGATTTTATGATCCTAATGCCGTTAGGTCCTCAATTGATGCGGATTTTTGAGATCAGTCCACGGGAATTTGGCTTGCTCGTTTCCTCTTATACTTTCAGTGCCGGGATAAGTAGTTTCCTTGGTGCCTTTGTATTGGACAAGTACGACCGTAAGATGATCCTTTTCTGGGTTTTCGTGGGGTTTCTATTAGGGACGCTAGCCTGTGCGCTATCGCCAAATTATCCAATACTTTTGATTTCAAGGATTGTTTCGGGGGTATTTGGAGGACTCACTTCCGCATTGATTATGGCGATTATTGGCGATGCAATACCGGATTCCAGGAGAGGAAGGGCGATGGGTTTGGTGATGGCGGCCTTTTCTGTTGCATCCGTAGTTGGGGTACCATTTGGTTTGTTTATTGCAAGTTTGACCAATTGGCATGCGCCGTTTTTCTTCTTGGCATTTCTTTCACTGATTATTCTTTGGATGATTTATCAGTACATTCCGCACATCACGGCACATCTCCATGTTCAATCCAATCGACCAACGCCCATCCAGGTTATCAGACGGGTTACCGGAAACGCGAATCAAATGAAGGCGATTTCGCTCACGATCATGATGATGTTGGGGCAGTTTACGATTATCCCTTTTATCAGCCCTTACATGGTTGCCAACGTTGGATTCACCGAAATGCAACTTACCTACATCTATATGGCAGGTGGTGCATTTACCATTTTCACGTCACCATGGGTTGGTCAACTAACTGATCGACACGGCAAGGTGAAGGTTTTTACCATTTTTATGGCATTGAATGTCATCCCAATTGCATTGATCACACATTTGGGGCCAACCGCAATTGTACTGGTACTGATGGTGACGACTTTGTTTTTTGTGACCTCAAATGGCAGGATGGTACCCGCCGCTGCCTTGATTACAGGGACGGCCCGCCCCGAAAACCGCGGCAGCTTTCTGAGCTTCAACTCGGCGGTACAGCAGCTTGCCGCGGGATTGGCTTCTTTCGTGGCTGGTTTGATATTGGCGGAAGGGGCGGGAGGTGAATTGCTTCACTACAATATTGTAGGGTACTTGGCGATTTTCTTGAGTCTGCTTTGTATTCCTTTGGCTAGAAGGATCCAGGTTGTAGATATCGATCAAATAGAGACGAGCCTGGACAGTGAATCCAAGAATCTGTCAATCAAAAAAGTAACAGCTGAGTAATTCCAAAAAAAAGCCGCTTTGAAGCGGCTTTTCCTTTAGAATTCGGCATGTCCCGGTGTTCGTGGGAACGCGATAACGTCGCGGATATTCCCCATCCCCGTCACAAACTGTACCAGCCGCTCAAATCCAAGCCCAAACCCGGCATGAGGCGTCGCACCAAATCTTCTCGTATCCAAATACCACCACATTTCCTCAGTTGGGATATGCATTTCTTTCATCCTGTTGACCAAAAGTTCAAGCCGCTCTTCCCGCTGTGAACCACCGACGATTTCACCGATGCCCGGGAAAAGAATATCCATCGCCGCGACGGTTTTTCCGTCTTCGTTTTGGCGCATGTAAAAAGCTTTGATTTCTTTTGGGTAATCGGTCAGAATAACGGGCTTTTTGAAATGCTTTTCCACCAGGTACCGCTCATGTTCAGACTGGAGGTCGACCCCCCATTTTTCGACAAGATATTGAAATTTCTTTTTCTTGTTTTGGTTCGAATTTTTCAGAATATCGATCGCCTCGGTGTAGGTAAGACGTTGGAATTCATTTTCGGCGACAAACTTTAGGCGATCCAAAAGCCCAAGTTCGTTTCTTTGGTCGGCAGGCTTGGAAGCTTCTTCTTCCGCTGCGCGCTTGTCCAAAAACTCGAGATCATCCTTACAGTTTTCCAAGGCATACGAAATCACATATTTCAGAAATTCCTCAGCAAGGTTCTGGTTGTCTTCGGCATCATAAAAGGCCATCTCCGGCTCTATCATCCAAAATTCGGCAAGGTGCCTTGCGGTATTTGAGTTTTCCGCCCTAAACGTTGGCCCAAAGGTGTAGATTTCTCCAAGCCCCATCGCCGCCAATTCGCCCTCCAATTGGCCGGAGACTGTCAGGTTTGTTTCTCTTTCGAAGAAGTCAGCTTTGAAATCAATCTTTCCGTCCTCGGTTTTTGGAGGGTTTTTAAGGTCAAGTGTCGTTACTTTAAATGTTTCCCCGGCCCCTTCTGCGTCAGAGGCAGTGATAATTGGGGTATGGATATAGAAAAACCCCTTGTCGTTGAAGTATTTATGTACCGCAAAGGCCAAGGCATGCCGTACCCTGAAAACGGCACCGAATGTATTGGTCCGAATCCTCAAGTGCGCAATCTCCCTTAGGAACTCCAGCGAATGTTTTTTCGGCTGAAGCGGGTAGGTGTCAGGGTCGGCTTCTCCAAGGACTTCAATATTTTGGGCCACCAATTCGCTGGATTGTCCACTTCCTTGGGACGCGACAATCAGCCCCTGTACCTTCAGACAGGCACCGGTGGATGCCTTTTTCAAGATATCTTCGCTAATTTGATTTGGGTCGGCAACCACCTGAAAGTTTTTGATTGTCGAACCGTCATTGATGGCTATAAAGGATACATTCTTGTTGCTTCGCTTGGTCCTTACCCATCCCATGACAGTCACACTTTGTCCAAGGTGATTATCTTCCAATAATGCTTTGATCTTTATTCTCTTGTTGAAGGCCATATTTTTTGTGCTCAAAATTCGAAATTTGCCCCAAAAAGGGCATTTTCTAAAGGAATGCAAAGAACGATATAATAAGCTTTTTATCAAAAAATTGTTCGATTTTCCTAAATTTGGAAACCAGTGTTTTGGCGCTATTTCATCAATATTCTGGTCTTCAATTAGCGTGTTTTCGTAAAGTTCCTATGCAGAAGCTTCATCTAAGTCAGGTTTTATCCCAAAAGCTCTCACCCCAACAGATTCAATTTATCAAACTGCTCCAAGTTCCGACTGCCGAATTGGATGCAAGGGTTGAGGAGGAGCTGGAGATCAATCCTGCACTTGAAGAGGGTAGAGAAGAGGAAAAGAAAGAAAATGAAGATGATGAGTTCGAGGATTCCTACGAGGAGGATTTGGGCTATGAGGATAAGGACATCAACCTGGATGACTACCTCAACGACGATTATGGTGGGTATAAAATGCAGGGGGATGGGAATTACAGTCCAGATGAAGAGGACCGAGAGATCCCGATTTCCAGCGGTGTATCGCTTCACGAGCAGCTGATGACCCAATTGGGTTTTTTGAAATTAGATGAACGTCAGAAGTTGATTGGACGCCAACTGATTGGCAGTATTGAAAGCGACGGTTACATCAGGAGAGATCTGGAGGCGATCATCAACGATCTGGCCTTTAGCCAAAATATTGAAACCGATGTCGATGAAATCGAGGAGATTCTCAGAAAGATCCAAACTTTTGATCCGGCAGGCATTGCAGCCAGGAACCTTCAGGAGTGTCTTTTGATCCAGTTGGAGCGTAAGGAACATCCGGAAGACAATTTGGTGCAAAATGCCATCAAGATCATAGCTGATTGCTTCGATGAGTTCACCAAAAAACACTATCCCAAAATCCAAAAGAAACTTGACCTAGACGACGAGGATATCAAGGAGGCGGTCAACATAATCACCCGCCTCAATCCAAAGCCTGGAGGTATTTCAGATGGGTTGGTCAAGACACAATACATCATTCCGGATTTTATCCTATCCAACAACGAAGGCAAGTTGGAGATATCATTGAACTCCAAAAACGCGCCGGAATTGAGGGTCAGCAGGTCTTATTCCGAGATGTTTGATGCCTATGACAAAAGCGACAAGAAGGATAAGAAACTCAAAGATACCGTCACTTTTGTAAAGCAAAAATTGGATGCGGCCAAGTGGTTTATTGATGCGATCAAACAGAGGCAGCAGACTCTTTTGAAGACAATGCAGGCGATTTTGGACTATCAGGTGGAATTTTTCAGAGAGGGAGATGAGACCAAGCTGAAGCCAATGATCCTGAAAGACATTGCCGATAAGATCGAGATGGATATTTCTACGGTTTCCCGTGTGGCAAATAGCAAGTCTATCCAGACTGAGTTTGGGATTTATCCACTCAAGTACTTTTTCTCCGAAGGCATCGCTACCGAATCTGGTGAAGACGTGAGCAACAAGGAGGTCAAAAGCGTCCTTCAGGCAATGGTCGAAGCGGAAAACAAACGAAGGCCACTTTCGGATGATAAGCTTGTCAAAATGCTTAATGACAAAGGCTACAACATCGCCCGTCGGACAGTTGCAAAATATCGGGAACAGCTTCAGATTCCTGTGGCAAGACTAAGAAAGGAACTGTAAGTGGCCAAGAATTTAGCTTTGTTCCTTTCCTACCTTTTCATGCCGCTGTTGATGCCGACATTGGTGTTTGTTTTCTTACTTTTTGGCATACCGCAGGTGGCCTATCTCAATAACTACAATAAGGTATTGATTTTGGCAATGGTATTCGTAACCACATTTCTCGTCCCTTTGATCAGTTTGCTGACTATGAAGCTCACCAAGCATATTGGTTCTTTGCATCTTGATTCAAGGGAAGACCGGGTTTTCCCGTTTTCTACCATTAGCCTTTTCTACATCCTTTCGACTTACTTGTTTTATGTAAAACTGGATGTAGAACCGATATTCATTCTTACGCTTGCCTCGATTTCTATCTGTGTGACCCTCCTAGCTAGCATAACATTTTTCTGGAAAATCAGTGCACACATGACAGGGATGGCTGGACTTACCGCGATAGTAATGGTATTTGCTGTAAAATATCCAACAGTCGATCTGTTGCCGCTCGTCTTGGTGAGTGTGGTCGCCACTGGGGCAGTGGGGTCAGCAAGACTTCGCTTGAATGCCCACCGGCCAATCGAGATTTTGGGCGGGTTTGCGCTTGGTTTTCTGATTTGCTTCTTTTCTTTTTTCCTTTTTCTATAAAGAGCTCCGCGTGTAGAGGCAAAAAAAAACAGGCCAAAGACCTGTTCCAAATTTTTTTCAGAGGCTTGTCCCTAAAACAACGCCACTGAGATACCGAAGTTGAGTTGTGTAGCTTGGGTTTTGAATGGACCCTTATCTTTTTCAAAAACTTGGTTCAAACCATAATATCCCCAAAGATTGAATCCAGAGAATCCCAATCGAGTATAAACACCATACCTGAAGGGGGCAAATCCAAAAGACTGGCGGTCTTTGATTTTTCGGTCAAGGCCGGCTCCGTCGGTATATGCGATTTTGGTTTGGGATTGGAAATTATAGCCGAACTTACCGCCAAATGCCCACCTTATGCTTTTCCTATAGTTGTTGCGATTAAAATGGTACCTGAACTCCACGGGAATTTCTAGAAAATTCGTGGTGACATTATTGGTTCTTACCAAGATATCGTCACCATACACATCGGAAATAGGAAGAAGTTGGCTGGAATTTGGACCGAGAGCGGGATTGTTAAAAAGGGTTTGATCATTTCTGAAAGCATATTTGTCGGATGCAAAACCCAAGCCTGGATTGAAGGTTAGGCCTGAGTTTTCCCCGAGGATTTTTACTTCAAAATAGTAATAGGCATTGAACGTGCGGGATTTGAAAAAATCCGTTTTTAGTTCGTCGGGCTTGTTATTCAGTGTGTTGAACCCAAATTCGAGGAACAAATCACCTTTGAGGTCCGGTCTTCCGCCGATCGGAGTCAGCGGCTTTTGTTGGGCAAATAGTTGTTGTAATGTGAAGATTTGGCTTATTAATAAAAGGATGCCGATTTTTTTCATGAAACGCTGGTAGTGTGTAAACCGCGGCTAAATTATGAAAACATATGTGAATTGGGATTCTTTTTGTCTTAATAATTCTTAACGGAAATCGCGTTTCGAATCGGATTGGGGAAAAAACAAGTGTTTTTGGCCTTGGAAATTCAATTTACATCTCTAATTTTGCAGTCCGTTTAGGCCTCGTAGCTCAACTGAATAGAGCACCTGATTACGGCTCAGGAGGTTTCAGGTTTGAATCCTGACGAGGTCACAGATCCCGCCGGTTTCGATTGGCGGGATTTTTTTGTCAGGTTTAATTGGGTAGATGGAAACTGAATGAATGGTTCCCAAAATTTTGACTCGGTGAATCAGACACTTATGTAAAAACCCATTTCGGTTTTTACAATTTTTTTTGGTGGCCCCTTGCCACAACGGATTTGAGTGCTACCTTTGCAGTCCAATTTCGAAGAAACGGGAAATATAGCGGGCAGATCGATGGTCGCTTTCTGGGGGAGTAGTTTCCCGGCATTTCCCGTGGTTGATCCGCGGGGAGAAGTTCATTGAAACGATGAGGATGGAACGGATTGCTTTTGGGAGCGGTCCGGTAGGATAATAATGGTACGTTGTTCCGCGCGATGCGGGGCATTGGATACCGAGAGACAACATACTATGGAGAGTTTGATCCTGGCTCAGGATGAACGCTAGCGGCAGGCCTAATACATGCAAGTCGGGCGGCAAGCGGTGTAGCAATACACTGCCTAGAGCGGCGTACGGGTG